>NZ_QRCU01000026.1 GCF_003369445.1 Arthrobacter silvisoli | reverse complement strand
CACCACGACGACGGCGGCGCCCCCTGGTGGGGGCGCCGCCGTCGTCGTCTGTAGTTGGGAACGCGGCTAGCGGACCAGGGCCGCCCGGCGGATCTTCATCAGCACCAGGCCCGTGAGGCAGAGCGCGACGCCGGCGACGCCCACGGAAACGAAGCCCGCCCAGGAACCGATGCCGTCGATGAACACGCCCGCCAGCGGGGCGCCGAGCGCGACGCCGGCGGTCAGGGCCGAGCCGTACCAGCCCATGGCTTCTCCCCTGCGTTCCTCGCCGACGAGGTCGGCGACCTTCTCCGAGGCGGCCGACAGCACCGGCGCACACAGCAGGCCGGGCAGCAAGGAGAGGATGGCCAGGGTCCAGGTGTCCCGGGCGAGGCCCATCGGGATGGTCAGTGCGGCCATGCCGAGCAGGAGCAGCAGTGGTGAAACGGGCCGGTGCATCGCACCGTAGACCACGCCGCCGATCACGGAGGCGGCACACCAGAAGAAGAAGACGATGCCGAGTTCGGTCTGGTGCCCGGAGCGTTCCAGGATCGCGACGATGCCGACGTCGGTGCCGCTGAGCACCATGCCGGAGCCTGCCGCGACGACGAACACGGCCGCAACGGAGACCGTCAGCCAGGCGAAGTTCCGCGCGACGTGCCCGCGCAGGCGGGCCAGCCTGGACCCGGCGGGCGCCAGTTCGGAGGCAGCCTCCTGCGCATGCGCCGCCGAGGCGACGATTGCGGCGCCGGCCGCGGCGAGATCGTCCGCGGCGCGTGCGGCACTTTCCTCCGCGGTGCAGGTGTCCTCGGTGCGGGTGGGCGGGTTGAACCAGATCAGGAAGAGGCCTGCCACTGACGCGGAGGCGCCGACCGCCGTCAGGGCAACGGCGGAGTAGCCGCTCGTCGCGGCGATGGCGCCGGCCGCGGGTCCGATCATGAAGACCAGTTCGGTGAAGATGGAATCGAGGGCGAAGGCGGAGCGCCGCTGTTCACCTTCGACGAGCACCCCCAAAGACTGCCTGATGACGCTGAAGATAGGCAGGCTGAAAAGGCCGCCGACGAACACCAGGGGCAGCACCCACTGGTAGCTGACGTGCGGGACAACCGCCCAGATCAGTGCCTCGGAGACGACCGACGGGATGAGCGCCTTGCGGAGGCCGGCCCGGTCGACGCGACGGCCCCGCCAGGGTGCGCCGATGGCGATACCGATGGTCATCAGGGCCGCGGCGGCGCCGGCCGCCGCGTAACCCTCGTTCAACGTCAGCACGATGTGCAGCGTCAGGAGCACGCCGGCCGCCGAGTGCGGAATGCGTGCGATCAGGCCGATGATCAGCAGTTGCCTGACCGAACGGATGGACAGAGTCTCCCTGTAGAGAGCGAAATTCACGAGCTACAACCTCTTTGTTCCCCGGGTGGCTGCCCGTGAACCGGTGCAACCGTGACTAAGGCGCAGTCTCCTGCGCGAAGCGCTGCAGCTTGACCTCGAGCGAGTCGACGTTCTCGGCGAAGACATCAAGCTGTGCCCACGCGTCGTTCAGCCGTCCCAGCAGCGCCTGCAGGCCGGCGGCATCGAGGCCGTCGGCAAGGAAGAGCACCACCTGCAGTTCGGGACCGGCACCGCCGCCGGCCACCGTCTGTCCGGTGCCCGTTCGGGACGCCGTTCCGGCGCCCTGGCGGGTTTCCAGGCGGCGCACCGCCGGGAATTCCCTGGCCGCGGAAGCGAGAGCAGACTCCAGTTGATCATCCAGGTACGACGGCGTCCAGTCGCGCTGCTGTGCCAATGCCCACACTGCCGGGCGGCGGACCACGAATGTCAGCTCGGAGCCCGGGTCCAGGACGAGCAACTGGGCGCCCTCGGAAACAGCGGAAAGCGCGGCACGGGCGGCGTAGACGGCGACGGGCCGGGCTTCCGGATGCCAGGATTCCAGTGCGGCCGCCGAGGTGAACACCGGCATCGCCGTCCGGCCGTCAGGGGCTTTCAGGGTGACCAAGGCCATGTCGGCCTGCTTGTCAGCATGGAGTCCGTCGACCCCGTCGGCTTCCTCTGCCAGGGTCGCCATGACGGGCACGAAGACACGTGCGGTAGCCAACGCCCGGACCACGTCCGCTTCGCCGCCCCGGCCCTCGCGGAGGGCTTCGATGGCGGCGAGGTACCCGGCGTCGGCGGTGCCGTCGTCGTCCTCGAAGTTATGGATCTTCGCGGCGTCGCCGCTCAGGTCGCGGCCAGCCCATGGCGTTCCCGCCGAGTCGCTCGCTCCCCCGGCGCCGGCCAGGGCCGCGGCGATATGGCCGGGCAGTTCCCGCCTGGGCGCAGCGCCTTCGGGAGCGTTCGGTGCCGGTTCCTGCTGTCCGTGCATCAGCGGCGGCCGGCTACGTCCAGGGCTTCGGGAAGCGTGAAGGCTCCCGCGTACAGGGCCTTGCCCACGATCGCGCCCTCGACGCCGAGCGGCACCAGTTCACGCAGGACGCGCAGGTCTTCCAGGCTGGAGATGCCGCCGGAGGCGACGACGGGCTTGCCGGTCTTTTCGACCATCTGCTTGAGCAGTTCGACGTTGGGGCCCTGCAGCGTGCCGTCCTTGGTCACGTCGGTGACGACGTAGCGTGCGCAGCCGGCGTCCTCGAGGCGGGCCAGCACCTCCCAGAGGTCCCCGCCTTCCTTGGTCCAGCCGCGGCCGGCCAGGGTGGTGCCGCGGACGTCGAGGCCGACGGCGATCTTGTCGCCGAAGCGTTCGATGGCGCGGCGGGTCCATTCGGGGTTTTCGAGGGCGGCGGTGCCGAGGTTGACACGGGCGACGCCGAGCCCGAGGGCACGTTCGAGGGATTCGTCGTCGCGCAGGCCGCCGGACAGCTCAACCTTGACATCCAGCCGCGAGACGACCTCACTGATGAGGTCCGCATTGTTCCCGCGGCCGAAGGCGGCGTCGAGGTCCACCATGTGCACCCATTCGGCCCCGTCGTTCTGCCAGTTCAGGGCGGCTTCGAGGGGGGTGCCGTAGCTCGTTTCGGAGCCGGCCTCGCCCTGCAGGAGGCGGACGGCCTGGCCGTCCACGATGTCGACGGCGGGCAGCAGTTCCAGGACGGGCAGTTCAGGGGCGGTGGCCATGGGAATCCTCGGGGTTGGGGACGGAAGCGGGCGTCACTTGCCCGGCAGGGTCAGCAGGTAGGCGGCCAGCAGCGACATGGCGGCCAGCACGTAGAAGGAAATGGAAACCCAGCGGGGCCGCTTCTGCTGGTGGAAGGAAATCCCGCCACCGATCAGCAGCCCGGCCAGGCCCATCAGGATGATCGACCACATTTCAGTCGGTGGCTTCCGGAGCGCCGGCCGCGGCGGGCTTGGGGCGCAGGCCCTCGACCCAGTTGCGCAGCAGGCGTGCCCCGGCGTCGCCGGACTTCTCCGGATGGAACTGGGTGGCGCACAGCGGACCGTTCTCCACGGCGGCGATGAAGGGCGCGCCGTGCTCGGACCAGGTGACCATGGGCGGGGCCATCCGCGGCTGCGCGACGTCGAATTCCCACTTCTGCACACCGTAGGAGTGCACGAAGTAGAAGCGTTCGTTCTCGACGCCGGCGAACAGTTTGGAGCCTTCCGGCACCTGCACGGTGTTCCAGCCCATGTGCGGGACGACCGGGGCGGGCAGCAGTTCGACCTTCCCTGGCCACTCCCCCATGCCCTCGGATTCGGTGCCGTGCTCCACGCCGGCTTCGAAGAGGACCTGCAGGCCCACGCAGATGGCGAGCACGGGACGTCCGCCGGCAACCCTGCGCCCGATCATGCGGATGGCATCGACGGCCTTCAGCTCGCGCATCACGGTTTCGAAGGCGCCGACGCCGGGTACCAGCAGGCCGTCGGCGTTCAGGACGTCTTCGGGTTTGGCGCTGAGGGTCACCTGGGCGCCGGCCCGCTCCAGGGCGCGCACCGCGGAGCGCACGTTCCCGGAGCCGTAGTCCAGGACGGTGACGGTGGGCTTGCCGTCAGGCGAAACGATGCGGCCGGCGGCGTCGGGGTCCACGACGGCGCCGTCCTTGAGGATCTGCTTGCTCACAGGGCTCCCTTGGTGGACGGGATGCCCTCCACGCGGGGGTCGGATTCCACGGCGGCGCGGAGGGCGCGGGCGAACGCCTTGAACTGGGCTTCCACGATGTGGTGCGGGTCGCGGCCGGCCAGCACGTTCATGTGCAGGCAGATGCCGGCGTGCAGGGTGATCGCTTCGAAAACGTGGCGGGTCAGCGAACCGGTGAAGTGTCCTCCGATGAGGTGGTACTCCTGGCCCGCGGGCTCGCCGCCGTGCACCAGGTACGGGCGACCGGAGACGTCCACGACGGCGTGTGCCAGGGCTTCGTCGAGGGGCACGGTGGCTTCGCCGAAGCGGCGGATTCCGGCCTTGTTGCCGAGCGCAGTGCGCAGGACTTCGCCGAAAGTGATGGCGACGTCTTCCACCGTGTGGTGGGCGTCGATGTGGGTGTCGCCGGTGGCCTTGACGGTCATGTCGATGAGCGAATGCTTACAGAGCGCAGTCAGCATGTGGTCGTAGAACGGCACGGAGGTGCTGATGTCGGAGACGCCGGTGCCGTCGAGGTTGATTTCGACGAAGACCGAAGACTCGCTGGTAGCGCGTTCCATGCGTGCGGTCCGGGCGGCTGCCGTAGTGGCGCCGTTTTCGCTCATTGAATTGTCCTTAGAAGGGAGACGTGGATCAGCTTAAAGTCTAGGCCCGGGCCGGGGCGCGGCCGTCAAGAAGGGCTTCGAGGGCTTCGAGGAACGCCGTGGTTTCGGCTTCGGTACCCGCGGTTACGCGTAAGTGGCCGGGGATGCCGACGTCGCGGATCAGCACGCCGGCGTCGAGCAGGCCCTGCCAGACCTCGTGCGGATTTTCGAGGCCGCCAAAGAAGACGTAGTTCGAGTCGGAGGATGCGGGCTTCAGTCCCAGGCGGGCCAGGCCGTCGACGATGCGGTCGCGCTGGACCTTGATGTCCTCGACGTCGGCCATAAGAGCCTCGCGGTGCCTGAGGGCTGCGAGGGCGGTGGCCTGGGTGACAGCGGAGAGGTGGTAGGGCAGGCGGACCAGCCGGATGGCGTCGGTGACCTCGGGCGCCGCCGCCAGGTAGCCCACGCGGGCGCCGGCAAGGGCGAAGGCCTTGCTCATGGTGCGCGAAACGATGAGGCGTTCCCGGCCGGGCAGCAGGGTCAGTGCGCTGGGTGTGCCGTCGTGGGCGAACTCGTGGTACGCCTCGTCGACAATGACAATCGCCTGGCTTGCTTCCCCGGCTTCGTAGACGGCCTCGACGACGTCAAGGCCAAGGCCGGTGCCGGTGGGGTTGTTCGGAGAGCAGAGGAACACGATGTTCGGCTGCAGTTCCCGGACCTGTGCAGCGGCGGACGCGGCGTCCAGCCCGTAATCCTCGGCGCGGACGCCGGTGATGTAGGCGGTGTCGGTTCCGCTGGCGAGAAGTGGGTACATCGAATACGTGGGCGGGAAGCCCAAGGCGGTGCGCCCGGGACCGCCGAAGGCCTGGAGGACCTGCTGGAGGACCTCATTGGAGCCGTTGGCCGCCCAGATATTCTCCGGGGTGAGGCCGTGGCCGAGGTATTCGGCCAGCGCTTCGCGGAGCTCCGTGAATTCGCGGTCGGGATACCGGTTCAGGCCCATGGCGGCCTTGGCTACCGCCTCGGTGATCGCGGCCTGGACATCCGAAGGAACGCCATGGGTGTTTTCGTTGACGTTGAGCAAGATCGGAACGTCCAACTGCGGGGCGCCGTACGGGCTCAGTCCGCGGAGGTTGTTCCGGAGGGGAAGTCGGTCAAGTCGCTCTAGCTGCTCACTCACCATGACAGTTTAAGGTGCAAGCGCTGGTGCCCTGAAACTGTGACAGCTGCGGCCCTGCCTTGGACTGGCGGCCCGGCGTCCGCGTGGGATCAGGCGGCGGGGACGAACAGCTGCTGGCCGGGGACGATCCGTCCGCCTTCCAGGTTGTTCAGCTGGATGATTTCCACGATGACATCGCGCGGATCGCGCAACGGGGCTGCGGCTCCCGCGATCCCCCACAAGGACTGGCCGGCCTGCACGGTGACGGCGACAGTCGGGGTAGTGCGCAGCACAGTCCCCTCATCGGCAGCCTTGGCCGGCGAGTTCAGGAATCCGACGAAGGTCAGCAGCGCGGCGAGCAGGAGCATCGCCGGAATGCCGAAGAAGACGATGCGGCCACGACGGGTCAGGCGGAGGCGGCCGGGGACAGCCTGGGGAAATTCGCGGGTGACGGTGATGCCGGACATGAGCTGAGCCCTCCTGGTGAAAAGCCTGCACCCGGACCCGCCCGGCGCATGGCTGCCAATTCTCTCTTCTTCCATCAGCGCCCGGTTGCCCGGCGTTCGAATCCGATGTTCGAATCAAGGGGCGGCTGAACTGCTGACTTAGAACACATATTCGAACCTTGCTACGACATTTTTAGCACTTATCAACGAATGGTGTCGAGACTCGCTAGAACAAATGTTTGATAAAGCCCTGCACCTGCCCTACGTTTGAGGAAGGAACAAGCACGGGAGAAGTGCATCAGGAGGGTCTGACTTTTTAGGGACCCGGTCCCTGGCCAACGGCCCGGGCGGAACGGAAGGACGCGGCACATGGCAGCACGAGCCAACGGCAACGGGGCCTCCCCTCGGAGCCAGCAGCTGCCCAAGGCAGCCAAGGGCCTGACCGTTCGCCAGAAGAAGATCCTGGAGACCATCCAGCGTTCCGTGAATGACAACGGCTACCCGCCGTCGATGCGCGAGATCGGCGATACCGTGGGCCTCGCCAGCCTCTCCAGCGTCACGCACCAGCTGTCCCAGCTGGAGAAGCTCGGCTACCTGCGGCGCGATCCGAAGCGCCCGCGCGCCATGGAAGTCCTCATGCCGCTGACCCTCGACGGCAGGGCCGAGATTCCGGGAGTCGAAGCTCCTGCCTCACTGCGGAGCACCGGGGGCCTCGCCGTGACCGAGCTGGCCAGCGCCAGCGACACCGCGTTGGTGCCGCTCGTGGGCCGCATCGCCGCCGGTGGCCCGATCCTGGCCGACCAGACCGTGGAGGACGTGCTTCCCCTGCCCCGCCAGCTGGTTGGCCACGGCGAGCTGTTCATGCTCAAGGTGGCCGGTGATTCGATGATCGACGCAGCAATCTGCGACGGCGACTGGGTGGTCGTGCGGCGCCAGAACGACGCCGTCAATGGCGACATCGTGGCTGCCTTGCTCGACGACGAAGCCAC
The DNA here is from genome assembly GCF_003369445.1 of Arthrobacter silvisoli. Classification (GTDB taxonomy): domain Bacteria; phylum Actinomycetota; class Actinomycetes; order Actinomycetales; family Micrococcaceae; genus Arthrobacter; species Arthrobacter silvisoli. The sequence continues at coordinate 145,509 of NZ_QRCU01000026.1, read as the reverse complement.
GGTCAAGACGTTCCGCCAGCGGGACGGCCACACCTGGCTGCTCCCGCAGAACACCCAGTACGAGCCGATCCTCGGCGACCACGCCGTAATCATGGGCAAGGTCGTCTCGGTCCTGCGTTCCCTCTAGCCCGCGCTCCCGCTGGCAGCCGCGCTGCGGCTAGCCCGCGCTCAGCCGTTCGAGCGCACCACTGACCACCGTGCGGTCCGTCGTCGCCCAGAAGGGCGGCAGCGCTGCCCGCAGGAATCCGCCGTAGCGTTCGGTGGAGAGCCTGGAGTCCAGGACTGCCACCACGCCCTTGTCCCCCGTGGTGCGGATCAGCCGGCCGGCGCCCTGGGCGAGGCGGATCGCAGCATGGGTGGCCGAAACCGCCATGAAGCCGTTGCCGCCGGACTGTGCCACCGCACGTGAGCGGGCTGTCATCAGCGGATCATCGGGCCGCGGAAACGGAATCCTGTCGATCACCACAAGCCGGCAGGAACCGCCGGGCACATCGACGCCTTGCCAAAGCGACATCGTTCCGAAGAGGCAGGTGTCTTTTTCCCCGGCGAACTGCTTCACGAGGGCGGCCATGGTGGACTCGCCCTGGCACAGGATGGAGAGATCCAGCCTGGAGCGCATTTGTTCGGCCGCTTCTTCGGCCGCGCGGCGTGAGGAGAACAGGCACAAGGCGCCGCCCTTGGAGGCACGGAGGAGCCGTTCCAGTTCGTCGAGGGCCTCGGGCGAGGTTCCGCGCCCGGGTTTAGGCAAATGCGCCGCGACGTACAGCATCCCCTGCTTCGGGTAATCGAAGGGTGAGCCGACGTCCACACCGGTCCAGCTTGGGGCGCCCTCCCCCATCAGGCCGAGGCCGCCGGCCGCCGGCTCGAATGCCGCACCGATGGCAAGGGTCGCGGATGTCAGGACCACGGTGTGGTCAGCGAACAATCCTTCGCGCAAGCGCCCGGCCACGCTCAGCGGGGCGATGTTGATCAGCGCCGGGGCGCCCTCGTCCGGCGCCGAATACCCTTGCTGCGGGTCGAAGGTGCTGGCCCGCGAGAGCCACACCACCTCACGGTTTTCACGGGCGGCGAGCAGGCGTTCGCACAATTCCAGGATCAGCAGGAGGCGAGAACGCGCAAGCTGCCGGCCGCCGTCGACCGCGTTGGAAGAATCACCTTTCGAGTCCGAGAGCGCTGCCCGGCAGGCCTCCCGGAGCTGATCGACGCAGTCGAGCTGTTCGTCATTGAGCCCGTTCGGCAGCAGCCCGGAGGGGGCACCGGCCAGGGCAAGTTCGAGCCGGTCGGCGGCAGAGTTGAGCGCGTCCACCGTGATGGCTGTGTGCTTCCGCGCGCTGGAGGCCGCGGCGTGGATCATGGTCACCGAGAGTTGCCCGGAGACAGCACCCGTGACGCGATCCTGGAGTTCATGGGCTTCGTCCACCACCACGACGTCGTATTCCGGCAGCACGGCCAGGCCCTCGAAGGCACTGACGGCGAGCATCGCGTGGTTGGTGACCACGACGTCGGCCTCCGCGGCCCGTTGCCGGGCGAGTTCGCTGAAGCATTCCTCGGCCAGCGGGCACTTCTGCGAACCAAGGCACTCCATGGAGGTCACCGAGACTTGCCGCCAGGCACGGTCCGTCACGCCGGGCATGAGTTCGTCGCGGTCGCCCGTGGAAGTGGTTTCCGCCCATTCGCGCAGGCGCAGCACTTCCTTGCCCAGCTGCGATGCGGCGCCGCCGATCGCGGCCGCCACATGCGGGACGCTGGTGTCTTCGCCGAGGGAAAACAACTGGCCCTCGGCAGGTTCTTCGCTGGGGAATCCGCCCTCCAGCTTGTGGCGGCACAGATAGTTCGCCCGGCCCTTGACCAGCGCCACCTCCACCGGACGGTCCAGCAAGGGGTTGAGGGTTTCGAGGAGCCTGGGCAGGTCGCGGGACACGATCTGGCTCTGCAGCGCGAGGGTCGCCGTGGACACCAAAGCGGGCTTGTTGCTGTCCAGCGCGTGCGCTATCAGCGGGACCAGGTAGGCGAGGGACTTGCCGGTTCCGGTGCCTGCCTGGACCAGGAGGTGCTCATTGTTTTCGATGGCCCGGGCAACGTGGAGGGCCATGGTGTGCTGGCCGGTGCGGTTCTGCCCGCCCATGCCTGCCACGGCCTTGTCCAGGAGGTCCAGGGCGGTGCGTTCCGCCCTGGACCCTCCGGTGACTGCGTTTTCCTGCTCAGCCATGAATGGCGAACTCGCCGAGCTCTGCCGCCAGGTTCTGGTGCACCATGGCCACCACCCGGGTGCCGCCTTCCTCATGCTCCAAGCTGAGGATTTCGGCGTCGGATTTGTGCAGCTTGTTGACGAGTTCGCCGCGGTTGTACGGAATCAGTGCCTCCAGCCGGACACCGGGCCGCGGGATGGACGTGCTGATGGCTTCCAGCAGTTCGGCGATGCCCTGGCCGGTGCGGGTGGAAACGACAGCGTGCCGCGGTTCCTTCTGCTTCAGGCGTTCGACGACGAACGGATCGGCCGCATCCACCTTGTTCAACACGATGATTTCCGGGATCTTCCGGGCATCGACCTCGGCGAAGACGGTCCGCACTGCCGCGATCTGGCCTTCAGGATCGGGATGGGAGACATCCACGACGTGAAGGATCAGGTCGGCGTCGGCCACTTCCTCCAGGGTGGAGCGGAAAGCCTCCACCAGCTGGGTGGGCAGGGAGCGCACGAAGCCGACCGTGTCGGCCAGCGTGTAGCTGATCCCGTCCGGGGTCTGTGCCTTGCGGACGGTGGGGTCGAGGGTGGCGAACAGGGCGTTCTCGACCAGCACCCCGGCATCGGTGAGGCGGTTGAGCAAGGACGACTTTCCGGCGTTGGTGTAGCCGGCGATCGCTACCGACGGGACGGCATTACGACGGCGGTTGGCCCGCTTGGTCTCGCGCGCCGGCTTCATGGCCGCGATCTCCCGCCGCAGCTTCGCCATCCGCGTGCGGATGCGCCGACGGTCGAGTTCGATCTTCGTTTCACCGGGACCACGCGAGCCCATGCCGGCTCCCGCGCCGCCCACCTGGCCACCGGCCTGGCGGGACATGGATTCGCCCCAACCACGCAGGCGCGGCAACAGGTATTCGAGCTGGGCCAGCTCCACCTGGGCCTTGCCTTCGCGGCTTTTTGCGTGCTGCGCGAAGATGTCCAGGATCAAGGTGGTGCGGTCCACCACCTTGACCTTGACGATATCTTCCAGGCCGCGCCGTTGGGACGGCGCCAGCTCGGTGTCCACGATGACGGTGTCCGCGCCGGTCGACATGACGATGTCCCTCAGCTCCAGCGCCTTGCCGGAACCGAGGTAGGTGCCGGGGTCCGGCTTGCCGCGGCGCTGGACGATGCCGTCCAGCACTTCGGAACCGGCGGTCTCAGCGAGTGCCGCGAGCTCACGGAGGGAGTTCTCGGCGTCGGCGAGGGTCCCCTCGGTCCACAGCCCGGCCAGGACAACGCGCTCAAGGCGCAACTGCCGGTATTCGACTTCAGTGACATCTTCGAGTTCGGTGGACAGGCCAGCCGTGCGGCGCAGGGCCCGGCGTTCGGCCAGGTCTTCCTGCTCGCCGTCGTAAATGCTGTGTTCTTCGTCCAGGGTGGAAATCGCCTGGGCCTTGCCGAACACGCCACGGGAATCGTCGTCCCGCGCTGGTGCCGGCACATCCTTGGAGAGAATCCGGTCGATGACAGCCTGGATTTGTTCAGGACTCATGTCCTGGGCGTCGGAATCGGCTCCGGTGTTCTGCTGCGTGGTCATGGTCTCCTTAGAGGTTCGGCATATCCAGAATAATGCCGTTTGATGTCTGATGGTGCGCGCTTCGCGCTGGGCTGACGCCTGAGCAGGACCAGACAGGAAATCCCCAACGGCGTACGGCTGCGGCGGGGCCGGAGCGGGGCGGCGGGTGGATCGATCTGTTGAGCTTCCGGCAGCCGCCGCGGGTGTCCTCGAGGGGACGCCGCTGCAGCGGATCGGTTACCGGGATCATGCCAAGGCGGAAAGGCTGACGCGGCGGTTCCAGGGTGGAATGGCCGGGCCTGTCTGCATCGCAGGGGCTGAATTACTCAAAGATCAAGAACATGCATACAACTCTATCAGGCGTTGTCAGGCACTTCGGTGGCGTTGTCAGGCACGTCCGGGTGCCGCGGTTTCCTTTGGCTGGCGCCGCCAACTACTCTGGCAAGCTATGGAGTCTGCTCACTATTTCAACGCCCCCGCCGGGCCCTTCCCCCGCAAGCCCCTCACGGTGGAACTGGCAGGCGCCACCCGCAGGCTCCACACCTCCCCGGGCATATTCAGCCCGGACGGTATCGACAAGGGAACCGTGATCCTGCTGGACGAAGTGCCGGCTCCCGCCGCGCAGGGCAATCTGCTGGATATCGGCTGCGGTTGGGGGCCGATCGCGCTGACCATGGCGCTCATGTCACCGGAAGCGCAGATCTACGCGGTCGACGTCAACGACCGCTGCATCACGCTCACCAACGAGAACGCCGCCGCACTGGGATTGGACAATGTCACCGCGAGCCTGCCCGACGACGTCGACCCGTCCGTGAGCTTCGACACCATTTGGTCGAACCCGCCGATCCGCATCGGCAAGGCCGAACTGCATGCGCTGCTGCTGAAGTGGCTGCCGCGGCTGGCTCCGGGCGGGGACGCTTGGCTGGTGGTGCAGAAGAACCTGGGATCGGATTCCCTTCAGCGCTGGCTGGCGGAGGAACTGGACGAGACGTTCACCGTGACCAGGGAAAGCACTGCCAAGTCATTCCGGATCCTGCGGGTCAGGAAAGGGAACCACTAGCGACAATCACCGCAGGGCCGCTGAGCTCCACGTGCTCGCGCCCGTCGGCGCCGGGGAAGAAGCGCACCTCGACGACACCGCCGGGGACGTTGACCTTCCAGTTGTCCGGTGCGCCGTCGCCGGCCCAGTGCCGGATCGCGACGGCAGCCGCACAGGCGCCGGTGCCGCAGGACTGGGTCTCCCCCACGCCACGTTCGTGGACGCGCATGGTGATGGTCCCGGTGCCGTCATGGACCAATGGTTCCGCCGGCACGACGAATTCGACGTTGGTGCCGTGCGGCGGGACAGGGTCCACCTGGGGCGCCTTGTAGAGTTCCGTGGCCTCCAGTTCCGACAGTTCGGCCAGTGCCACCACCGTGTGCGGGTTGCCCATACTGACCGAGAGCGCGGGCCGGGCGACTTCGAGGCCGTTGGCGTGGACCAGGGAATCCATGGCCTTGTCCCGGGCGTCCTCGGGGAAGATGAACTCCCAGGGGCCCATGTCCACGGCATAGCCCTCCGCGGTGCGACTGATCCGCTTGACGCCGCCGCGGGTTCCGATGGCCAGGGATTCGCCCGCGCCGAGGGTCACGAGGCCCTGGTCGATGAGGAAGTGCACGAAGACCCGGACACCGTTGCCGCACATTTCGGACAGCGAGCCGTCGCCGTTGCGGTAGTCCATGAACCACTCGGCGGTGGGTTCCTCCGCAAGGATGTCGTGGCCTTCGGGCAGGAAGCGAGATGGGACGGCGCGGATGAGCCCGTCGCCGCCGATGCCCAGGTGCCGGTTGCACAACGCTGCGACCTGTTCCGGGGAGATTGCATGCCGGTCCTGCGGGTCGGCGATCAGGACGAAGTCGTTGCCGGTGCCGTGTCCCTTGGAAAAAGGCAGTCCGTTGAGGCCAAGGGTGTTCGTGAGGCTTTCGTCCATGGTTCAAGGCTACCTGCGGGCGGCCATCCACCTAAATCAACAGGGCTCGGCCTTCAGCAGAGTTTGGCCGGCACGGTTTGCTCGGAACAGCAGCGTCCGGTCAGCACAGCTCCGCAGCCTTCTCGACAAGTCCGGGGTCCTGCCAGTCGAGCCAGGAGATGCGGGGGTCGGCGCGGAACCAGGTGAGCTGGCGGCGTGCGAACTGCCGGGTGGCCACGATGGTTTCCTCCGCCGCTGCCGCAACGTCCGATTCGCCGTCGAGCACCCTGAGGAACTGCGCGTATCCGAGCGCCCGCGAAGCGGTCTTGCCACGGCGCAGACCGGCCGCGTCGAGGGCGCGGACCTCCTCCAGCAGTCCGGCGTCAACCATGCGGTGTACCCGCACGGCGAGGCGTTCGCGCAGGAGTTCACGGTCGACGTCGAGCCCGATTTGCACGGCGGGGCGGAAGTACTCGCGCATGGGCATGAAGGAACTGAAGGGGCGTCCGGTGAGCCGGTGCACTTCAAGCGCCCGGATAATGCGCCGGGCGTCGCCGAGGCGGCCGGCGGATACAGGATCGACGGTGCGCAGGCGGTCCATCAGCACGGACAGCCCGCGCTCGGCGGCTTCGTCTTCGAGCTCCTTGCGGACGGCCGGATCCGTTCCGGGGAACTCGAGCACGTCGAGGGCGGCCCGGACGTACAGCCCAGAACCGCCGACCAGGATGGCACGCTTGCCGCGGGCGTGGACGTCGTCGATGATCGCCCGGCAGTCCTGCTGGAACGCCGAAACGCTCGCTTCCTCCGTGACGTCCATGGTGTCCAGGAGGTGGTGCGGCACTCCGTGGCGTTCGGCCAGGCTGATCTTCGCCGTTCCGATATCCATGCCGCGGTAGAACTGCATGGCGTCCGCGTTGATCACCTCGCCGTCCAGCGCCAGCGCCAACTGGACGCCGAGATCGGACTTTCCGGAACCGGTGGGCCCGACGACGGCTATCACCGGCGGAGGGCTGTGCATGCTCAACTGCGGCGCAGCGGCAGCGACGGCATCCCGAGGGAGACTGCCGCCTTGCTGCCCTTGCCCGTGGCGCCGGGCACGGGAGCGCCGCAGGAATCGGCCTGCGAGCGGTCCCAGGCGTCGCCTGCCCGGGAGCGCCGCAGGCTGTAGTCATCCGTGCCGGCGGGGTCGGCGAGCAGGTGGAAGGCGGCGGCTTCGGTGATGGTGACGGTGACGAAGTCACCGGGGCGGGGTGTTTCGGCGCCGTCGGGGACCGAGAAGTGCACAAGGCGCTGATCGGCGGCGCGGCCGGACAGGCGGTGGGTCTCTCCTGCCTTCCGTCCCGCCTGGGCGGTGACGAGGAGCTCCACCTTGCGGCCGAGCTGCTTGGCGTTCTCTTCGGCGGCGATCCGGTCCTGGAGTGCGATGAGCCGGTCGTAGCGCTCCTGGACGACGGCCTTGGGAAGCTGCTCGGGCAGCTCGGCGGCCGGAGTGCCCGGGCGCTTGGAGTACTGGAAGGTGAAGGCCGAGGAGAAGCGGGACTTTTCGACGACGTCGAGCGTGGCCTGGAAGTCCTCCTCGGTCTCACCGGGGAAACCCACGATGATGTCCGTAGTGATGGCCGCGTGGGGAATCCGTTCCCGGACCTTGTCGAGGATTCCCAGGAACTTGGCGGAACGGTACGAGCGGCGCATGTCCTTGAGGACCTTGTCGGATCCGGACTGCAGGGGCATGTGCAGTTGGGGCATCACGTTGGGGGTTTCGGCCATGGCGTCGATGACGTCGTCGGTGAAGGCCGCCGGGTGCGGGCTGGTGAAGCGCACGCGTTCGAGTCCTTCGATCCCGCCGCAGGCACGCAGCAGCTTGGAGAAGGCCAGGCGGTCGCCGAATTCCACGCCGTAGGAGTTGACGTTCTGGCCAAGGAGCGTGACCTCGACGGCACCGTCGTCCACGAGGGCCTGGATTTCGGCGAGGATCTCCCCCGGCCGGCGGTCCTTCTCCTTGCCGCGCAGGGAGGGCACGATGCAGAAGGTGCAGGTGTTGTTGCAGCCCACGGAGATCGACACCCAGCCCGAGTAGACGGAGTCGCGCTTGGTAGGCAGCGTGGACGGGAAGACGTCCAAGGATTCGAGGATCTCCAGTTGGGCCTCGTTATTGTGGCGGGCCCGCTCCAGCAGCGCGGGAAGGGCGCCGACGTTGTGGGTGCCGAACACCGCGTCCACCCACGGTGCCTTCCGGACGATGGTGTCCCGGTCCTTCTGGGCGAGGCAGCCGCCGACGGCAATCTGCATCCCCGGGTGCGCGGCCTTGACCTGCTTCAGTTCGCCGAGGTTGCCGTACAGCTTGTTGTCCGCGTTCTCCCGGACGGCGCAGGTGTTGAAGACCACGACGTCGGCCAGGCCGCCGTCAGCCGGAACGTAACCGGCGTCCTCGAGCAGGCCGGCCATGCGCTCGGAGTCGTGGACGTTCATCTGGCAGCCGAAGGTGCGGACCTGGTAGGTGCGCTGACGGCTGGCCGCGCCGGCGGCTTCGGCTGCGGACTGGCCAGTGGCCTGGACAGCGCCGGGCACGGCAAGGGGCTCAGCTGCGGAGGACGTGGCTGCGGGAGAAGCGGTAAAACTCACTCGTTAAGGGTACCGGCTTCGTCGAGCACTTCCCCGACGATCCGGAAGGCCAGCGAGGGCTGGTAGCCCTTCCTGGCCAGCATGGCCGCCAACCGCCTGGTGTGTTTGTCCCGTTCTTCCCGGCTGCCAAGGTCCACGCCGCTCCGCAGCTTGCGTGCTACCAGGTCCCTCGCGGCCTGCTGTTCGTCTTCGTCGCTGAGCTGCCCGAGGGCTTCCTCGGCGGTGTCGGGATCGATGCCCTTGTCCGCCAGTTCACGGCGGAGCGCTCCCTTGGCCAGTTTCCTGGTTTGGGAGCGGCTCCTGACCCACATTTCCGCAAAGTCCAAGTCGTTGATCAGTCGGACCTCTTCGAAGCGGTCCAGCACCGCCCCGGCGACGTCCTCGGGCACCTTGCGTTCGGCCAGTTTCCGGGCGAGCTGCTGACGGCTCTTGGGCGAGTTGGTCAACTGCCGCAGGACAATCGCCCGGGCCACGGCCTCGGGATCGGCCTCAGCGTCCTGCATGACCGGCGAATCCGCCGAGGGTTCCGCGGGCGGAGCAGACTTGCGCTGCCGCCTAACCGTCAACGGCCTTCAGCTTCGGGGTGTCCTCGCCGTCCGCGGGCTTGACGCCGACGCCGAGCTTCTCCTTGATGAGGCGCTCCAGCTCCTGGGCGAGCTCGGGGTTGTCGCGCAGGAAGCGGCGCGAGTTTTCCATGCCCTGGCCCAGCTGGTCGCCGTCATAGGTGAACCAGGAACCCGACTTCTTGATGATGCCGTGCTCGACACCCATGTCAATGATTCCGCCTTCGCGGGAGATGCCCTGGCCGTAGATGATGTCGAACTCGGCGACCTTGAAGGGCGGGGCCATCTTGTTCTTGACGATTTTGGCCTTGGTGCGGTTGCCGACCGAGTCAGAGCCCTCCTTGAGGGTCTGGATGCGGCGGACATCGATGCGCACGGAGGCGTAGAACTTCAGGGCCTTACCGCCGGTGGTGGTTTCCGGGGAGCCAAAGAACACGCCGATCTTTTCACGCAACTGGTTGATGAAGATGGCGGTGGTCTTGGTCTGGCTCAGGCGGCCGGTGATCTTTCGCAGGGCCTGGCTCATCAGGCGGGCCTGCAGACCCACGTGGGAGTCACCCATTTCGCCTTCGATTTCGGCGCGCGGAACAAGGGCCGCCACGGAGTCGATGACGATGATGTCCAGGGAGCCGGAGCCCACCAGCATGTCCATGATTTCGAGGGCCTGTTCACCGGTGTCCGGCTGCGAAACGAGCAGCGCATCCGTGTCCACGCCGAGCTTGGCCGCATAATCCGGGTCCAGGGCGTGCTCGGCATCGATGAAGGCAGCGATGCCGCCGTTGCGCTGTGCGTTGGCCACGGCATGCAAAGCCACGGTGGTTTTACCCGAGGATTCCGGGCCGTAGATTTCCACGACACGGCCGCGCGGCAGGCCGCCGATGCCCAGGGCGACGTCCAGGGCGATCGATCCGGTGGGGATCACTTCAATGGGCGCGCGGGTGTCGTCACCCAGGCGCATGATGGAGCCCTTGCCGAATTGTTTGTCGATCTGGGCAAGCGCTGCTTCGAGCGCCTTCTCACGATCCGGGTTTGCCGCCATGGTTCACACCTCTGAGCTTTCTCGCTGTGGACTGGCCTGAAGGGCCGTCTTCCTGTCCCTTCCGACGCTAGTGCCGGCCGCTGACATTTTTTGCGGGCAACATGCGCCATGTGGATAAACCACGCGGAATCGGACTGGTTTACGGATACAGGCGGAGGTCCGTCAGAATCAATTTTCCTCTGAAAGGAGCATAGACCCATCCGAACAGATATTCGAACAAGCGGGCCGCGCGTGTCACCGCTTCGAAGCTGGGTCCGTGGCCGGGGCCAGGACTGCACGTGGCCGGACCGGGACTGTGCCCGGAACTACGGCCGGCTCAAGACTGATGCGGGGCCCCATCCTTGATCTTGATGTCGCGTCCCAGCCGGCGCTCCTCGGGGACGTCCTGGACTTCGCAGATCGCGAGCCATACCTTCCGCGGCTCGAGCCCGGCGGCCAACGCCTGGTCGGCCGTGCGCCCGCCCACCCCGGCAAGCACGAGGGAGCCCGCCAGTACCCGGGCATAGCCGCTCCCGAACTCGTCTTCCATGAGTCGCCAAAAGTCACTGATCCGCACCAATAGAGTCTCTCACGTGGCCGGACTCTAGAATGGTTGCCATGAGCAATACCCCCGACGATGCACCGGTGCCGGTCAACGGAGACGGTGTGGACAACGCCCTCCAGCAGGTGGAACACCAGCTGAGCATCTTCTGGCGCCGGGCCCGTTCGCTCTCCCACCAACTCTCGCGCCAAGTGCATCCGGACATGGAGCCGGCGGCCTATGGGCTGCTGTCGATCATCCGCAAGGAAGGGCCAATGCGGCTGACCGAACTGGCCTCCTGCATCGGTGTCGGCAAACCTTCGGTGAGCCGCCAGATCGCCTTCCTTGAAAGCATCGGCATGGTCTACAAGGAGGCCGATCCGCAGGACGGGCGGGCCCAGTCCATCCGCCTGACGCCCAAGGGCGAAGAGAAGATGCACCAGGTTCAGGACGCGCGGCGGCAGGTGTTCCGCGAGCGGCTGGGCGAATGGCCCCTCGAAGAGATCCGGACCCTGGCCGAATACATGGAGCGCCTCAACACCGCGTATGGCGAAGGGATCGGCAAGGACCAGGCCTGAAACAGGCCAGGTCCGGGGCCGCCCCTATGCCGGCCCCGCCAAAGCAAAAGAAGAAGGCTCCGGCGCTGCTGCCGGAGCCTTCTGCTGTGCCGCCTATGTGACGTAGCGTATGTGATTTTGCGTTGATGCCGCGGTGCTCAGCGGGCTGCCGAGAGCACGCCCGGGGTGAAGTCCCCGCCCAGTTCTGCCCTGAGTTCGCGATCCAGGTCGCGTCCGTAGCGCTGCGCGAATTCCTGGGGAACGGTATCCGGAACTGCGACGCCTTCGGCAACGGCCACCCGGTCGCTGACTTCCCGGAGCATGCTGGACAGCGGGACATCCAGGGCGGTGCAGATTGAGGACAGCAATTCGGAGGACGCTTCCTTCTGGCCTCGCTCCACCTCACTGAGGTAGCCGAGGGATACGCGGGCGCTGTGCGACACCTCGCGAAGGGTACGGCCCTGGCGCTGCCGGACATCGCGCAGAACATCACCGATCTCGTGACGCAGTACAACCATCTTGCGCTCCTTCTGTTCGCTCGGTGCCTTCTCGGCCAGGCCCACATCCTTCCAGCGGACAACGCCGTTTACGGATACGGGCTGCTTAACCATCTGTATCGCCTTGCTCCCTCTTCGGTTCGGGACACCTTGTGGAAGGTGCCCCGTTTGTCTTACATCCTAGGCGCCCCGGCTCCTCCGGGGCGACACAATGTAACAACTATCAGGCTGCCTTTTTTGTTCCCGCTTACTTTACCTGTGGTAACTCGGCGTTGCGCAAGAGATCCAGCACCCTCTCCAAGGCGGCGGCAGCAGCCTGTTCCCGGATCTCTCCGCGGCTGCCGGAGAAGGCATAGCCGAACGCTTCGCTGCCCTGCTCGGACGCCACCGCGATAAATACCGTGCCCACGTCTTTCCCGTCGTGGGCTTCGGGGCCTGCCACTCCAGTAGTGGACACCCCGACGTCGGCGCCGCATGCTTTCCGGGCGCCCTCCGCCATGGCGCGGGCAACCCCGGCATCCACCGAACCGGCCTCTACGAGCAACGACTCCGACACCCCGAGGACAGCGGCCTTCACGGAGTTCTGGTAGGCGACCACGCCGCCCTGCAGCATCCCGGACGCCCCCGGAGTGTTGGCCAGGACCGCGGCGACCATGCCCGCGGTGAGGGATTCCGCCGTCGCCACCGTGACGCCCCGGGCGATCGCCAGGGCGACGACCTCGGCAGCGGCCTCCTCCGCAGTACGGCTCATGGGCGCCTTCCCGCAGCCCGCAGCCTCAGCGCCTGGAAGACGTACTCGACGCCGGTCCAGACGGTGATGACGAGCGCCGCGAGCATCACGGCGAATGCCAGCCAATACAGCCAGGGGGCTATCGACGCCAGCGGCACGATAAACAGGAAGATGGCGACGGTCTGGACGACGGTCTTGAGTTTTCCACCGCGCGAGGCCGGCATGACGCCATAGCGGATCACGAAGAAGCGCAGGGCGGTAATCCCCCACTCCCGCACCAGGATGACGATGGTGATCCACCAGGGCAGCTCCCCCAGCGCCGAGAGGAGCACCAGAGCGGAGCCGGTGAGCAGCTTGTCTGCGATCGGGTCGGCGATCTTGCCGAAGTTGGTGATCAGGTTCCGGCTGCGGGCGATGTCGCCGTCGAGCTTGTCCGTGTAGATTGCCGCGGCGAAGGCGACGACGGCGACCCAGCGCCAGGCGCCATGCTCGCCGTTGTCGGCAAGCAGGAACCAGACGAAGAAGGGGACGAGGGCGATGCGCAGCATCGTCAGGATGTTGGGCAGGTTCCAGATCTCGGAGCCGGAACCGGCTTGGCTGCCTTCGGATGTAGTCACGCCTCTAGGCTACCGTCCGGTCAGCGACCAGGCGTCCTCGCCGTCGTCGTCCTCTCCGCCGTCGGCACCGTCGTGGTAATCGATGGCCTGGGTCCGGTTGTCCAGATCGGCGGCCACAAGGTCTTCGGCATAACCACCAACGGCGATGTTCGCGTTCGCGTTGTCACTGAGCGCTGCGGTGTGGGCATCGGGGACGGCAGGCGCTTCGCCGCCCTTCATGGCGGCAAGCACCGGTGCGAGGTCGTCCGGCTTGACGAGCACGTCGCGGGCCTTTGATCCTTCGGACGGACCGACGACGCCGCGGGACTCGAGCAGGTCCATGAGCCGGCCGGCCTTGGCGAAGCCCACGCGCAGCTTGCGCTGGAGCATCGAGGTGGAGCCGAACTGCGTGGTGACCACGAGTTCGGTGGCCTGCAACAGGACCTCGAGGTCGTCCCCGATGTCGTCGTCGATCTGCTTCTTCGGCGCCTCCGCGGCGACGTCGTCCCGGTAGACCGCCTGCAGCTGTCCCTTGACGTGCTCAACCACTTTGTGGATCTCCGATTCCGAGACCCACGCGCCCTGGACGCGCATGGCCTTGGAGGCACCCATCGGCAGGAAGAGGGCGTCGCCCTGGCCGATGAGCTTTTCCGCGCCGGGCTGGTCCAAGACCACGCGGGAGTCGGTGACGGAGGAGGTGGCGAAGGCCATGCGGGAAGGCACATTGGCCTTGATGAGGCCGGTGACCACGTCCACCGACGGACGCTGCGTGGCCAGCACCAGGTGGATGCCGGCGGCGCGGGCCAGCTGGGTGATACGCACGATCGAGTCTTCGACGTCGCGCGGGGCCACCATCATGAGGTCCGCGAGTTCGTCCACGATCACCAGCAGGTACGGGTACGGCTTGATGACACGCTTGGAGTCCGGCGGCGGAACCACCTTGCCCGCCCGGACGGCCTTGTTGAAGTCGTCGATGTGCTTGTAGCCGTAGTTGGCCAGGTCGTCGTAGCGGGCGTCCATTTCGCGGACCACCCACTGCAGGGCCTCGGCGGCTTTCTTCGGGTTGGTGATGATGGGCGTGATCAGGTGCGGCACGCCTTCGTAGGCGGTCAGTTCCACCCGCTTGGGGTCAACCATGACCATGCGGACTTCGTCCGGCGTGGCGCGCATCAGGATCGAGGTGATCATCGAGTTCACAAAGGAGGACTTGCCGGCACCGGTGGCGCCGGCCACGAGCAAGTGCGGCATCTTGGCCAAGTTGGCCACCACGTACCCGCCTTCGACGTCCTTGCCCACTCCCATGACCATCGGGTGGTCGGTACGGCGGGCGTTCTGACTGCGCAGGACGTCGCCCAGGGAGACAGTCTCGCGGTCCGTGTTGGGGATTTCGATGCCGATGGCGGACTTGCCCGGGATGGGGCTGAGGATACGGACATCGCTGGAGGCCACCGCGTAGGAGATGTTCTTGGACAGTGCCGTGACGCGTTCAACTTTGGTGCCCGGGGAGAGTTCGATTTCGTAACGGGTGACGGTGGGGCCGCGGCTGAAGCCGGTGACGGTGGCATCCACATTGAACTGCTGCATGGTGTCGGTGAGGGCGGCCACGACGGCGTCATTGGCTTCCGTGCGTTCCTTCGGAATTGAACCCGGGGTGAGGTAGTCCGACGCCGGAAGCGTGTACGTGACGTCGCCGGCCAGCGAGAGCTGCTCGGTACGCTGCGGGATCGGCGTGGGCGGCGGAGGCGGGCTGACCGGCGTCGAGGGCACCGTGGTGGCGGGCGCGACGACGGGGATCGCCTCCGTGGGGTTCTCGCCGCTTGCCGGACCGCTTCCAAGGCTGCTGTTCCCGAGCCCTTGTGCCGCCTTGATCTTCTCGACGGCGATCTCCGCCTGGGTGGGACGACGGACTCCCGGCGGTACCGAGGGTGCCTTCGGTGCCTTGGCGCCGTCTTCGCCGTCGACTATTGCGTGTTCGAAGGCCTCGTCCCCCACATAGCCGCCCAGGTCCGGCTCGGCGTCCTCGTCCTTGCCGAAGAGGCGCATGCGCTTTTTCTTCTTCGGGGCGGGGCGGTCGTTCTCGTACAAGTAGCTGCGGTCGTGCGCGTCGCCGCCGGCGCCGTCGTCCATGAGGTCCACGCCCATGAGGTGTTCGTACGCACCGCGGATGCGCTGCGGGATGGCCCCGAAGGGCGTCGCGGTGACGATGAGCAGGGACGTGAAGGCCAAGGCGGAGTAGACGAGGACGGGCACCGCGGCGTGGATGGCCGCCAACGGCGCGGCGGCGAGGAAGCCGAGCATGCCGCCGGCGCGGCGCAGCCCGTCGAAACCGTCCGCGACCGTGGGCTGCCCGCCGATGATGTGTGCCAGGCCGGTTCCGGCGAAGGTCATGATGAGGAAGCCGATGCCCACCCGGTTGTTGCCGCGGCCGTCCCACGGCCGCCGGAACAGCCTGAAGGCGCAGACGAAAAGCATGAGCGGCAGCAAGAGGGAGATCCAGCCGAAGGTGCCGTTGACCACACTGTAGACGAGGTCCGGAAGCCAGCCGCTGAAGCCCCACCAGGCGAAGGTGGCGATGAAGATGCCGAGCACAAGGTTGAACAGGGCGGCGCCGTCGCGGCGGTCCGCCGGATCGAGGTCGCTGACGTCGTAGCCGATGCGGCGCACTCCGGCGCCGACAAGGTGTCCGATCCCCTGCCAGGCCCTGGCCAGGACCCTGACGATCCACGGCTGCTGGGGTTCGGCGTTTGCCTTGCCGCGGGCGCTGCCCCGGGAAGCCGGGCCGCTGCTCCTGGCGGATTTGGTGGTGGCTCCGCCCCGGCCGGATCCGCCGGACCTGCTGGTGGAGCTGCCTTTTGGCGCGGAGGAAGTACGAGTCGCCATACCCGCCACGGTACCGCAAACGGCCCGGAATCCTGCGGATTCCGGGCCGTCCGGCTTTTCGGGCCCCTCAGGGGCCCGCTGCGTGTGAGCTACGCCTCGAGGACCACGGGGATGATCATCGGGCGGCGGCGGAGCCTGCGGTTCACCCAGGTACCGATTACGCGGCGCACCACCTGCTGGAGCTGGTAGTTGGTGTGGTCCGGGTGGTTGACCACGGCTTCCTCGAGGGCAGCGTTGATCTTCGGCACGATCTCGTCGAACACGGCGTCGTCCTCCGCGACGCCCCGGGCATGGATCTCCGGGCCGGAGACGATCTTGCCGGTGGTGCGGTTGACGACGGTGATGACCGAAATGAAGCCTTCGTCGCCGAGGATCCTGCGGTCCTTGAGGTCGGCGTCCGTGATCTCACCGACGCTGGAGCCGTCCACGTAGACGAAACCGACTTCCACCTGGCCCGACACCCGGGCCTTATGGTCCTTCAGGTCGATCACGGTGCCGTTGTCCGCGAGGATGACGTTCTCCGTGGGCACGCCCGAGTCCTCGGCGATCCGGCCGTTGGCGATCAGGTGCCGCGTTTCGCCGTGCACGGGCATGGCGTTCAGCGGCTTGAGGATGTTGTAGCAGTAGAGCAGCTCACCGGCAGCGGCGTGGCCGGAGACGTGCACCTTGGCGGTGCCCTTGTGGATGACGTCCGCGCCGAGCTTGAGCAGGCCGTTGATGATCCGGAAGACGGCATTCTCGTTGCCGGGGATGAGGCTCGAGGCCAGGATGACGGTGTCGCCGATGCCGACGACGACGCGGTGGTCGCCGTTCGCCATGCGGGACAGTGCGGCCATGGGTTCGCCCTGGGAACCGGTGGACATCAGGACCACGCGGTGATCCGGCAACTGGTCGATGTTCTTCAGGTCCACGAGGATGCCTGGCGGCACGTCCAGGTAGCCCAGCTTGGCGGCGATGGCCATGTTCCGGACCATGGAGCGGCCCACGAAGGCCACGTTCCGGCCGTGCTTGGCGGCGGCGTCCAGGACCTGCTGCACACGGTGCACGTGCGAGGAGAAGGACGCGACGATGATGCGTTTCTTCGCCTGGCTGAACAGCCGCTCCAGGGTGGGGCCGATTTCCTTTTCCGCGGTGGTGAAGCCGGGGACGTCCGCGTTCGTGGAGTCGGCCATGAAGAGGTCCACGCCCTCTTCGCCGAGGCGGGCGAAGTGGCGCAGGTCGGTGATCCGGCCGTCCAGCGGCAGCTGGTCCATCTTGAAGTCGCCGGTGTGCAGCACGTTGCCGCCTGCCGTGCGGATGAATACGGCAAGGGCGTCCGGGATGGAGTGGTTGACCGCGACGAATTCGCATTCGAAGGGGCCGAACTGCTCGATCTGCCCTTCCGTGACGGTGAGGGTGTACGGCTTGATCCGGTGTTCCTGGAGCTTGGCCTCCACCAGTGCCAGGGTCAGCTGTGAACCCACCAAGGGCAGGTCCGGCTTCAGGCGCAGCAGGTACGGCACGGCACCGATGTGGTCCTCGTGCCCGTGGGTCAGCACGATGGCGACGACGTCGTCCAAGCGGTCTTCGATGTAGCTGAAGTCCGGGAGGATCAGGTCCACGCCAGGCTGGGTCTCTTCGGGGAAGAGCACGCCGCAGTCGACGATGAGGAGCTTCCCGTCGATTTCGAAAACGGCCATGTTGCGGCCGACTTCACCCAGGCCGCCGAGGGGCACGATCCGGAGCGTTCCCTCCTTGAGCTTGGGTGGAGTGGTAAGTCCGGGAAGGGCGGTTTGGGTCATAGTGCGCTACTTTCCGGCGGAATCTTCCTAGACGGTGAAGTCCATTCCGGCTTCCGCCAAGTCCTCGCGGATGGTGTTGATCTCGTCGGCGTCCGGCTCCACGAGGGGCAAACGGACATACGAGTTCGGCAGGACTCCCTGCCATTTAAGAATCTGCTTGGCGGCGACGGCGCCCTGGACGCGGGTCATCGTGGCACGGATGACCGGTTCCAGTTCGAAGTTGATCTTGCGCGCGGTGCCAAGGTCGTTGGCGTTGACGGCGTCCACCAGTTCGCGGAATCGGCGGGTGGCGACGTGCGTGGTGACGCCCACCAGGCCGACGGCGCCGAGGGCCATCCACTCGAGGGTCAGTCCGTCGTCGCCGGAGTAGAAGGCGAGGTCGGTCCGGGCCATGACGCGGGTGGCGGCGGCGAAGTCAGCCTTGGCGTCCTTGACGGCCACGATGTTGGGGTGTTCGGCCAGCCGGATCATGGTGTCCGGGGCGATCTGCACGGAGGAGCGTCCGGGGATGTCGTAGAGCATCACCGGGACGTCGGTGGCGGAGGCCACGGCTTCAAAGTGGGCGCGGATGCCTGCCTGGCTGGGCTTGTTGTAGTAAGGGGTGACGAGCAGGAGCCCGTCGACGCCGAGCTTCGCGGCTTCCTGCGAGAGGTGCACGGAGTGGGCGGTGTCGTTGGTGCCGGTGCCGGCGATGATGGCGGCACGGTCCCCGACGGCGTCCTTGACGGCGCGGAACATGCCGAGGTTTTCCTCGTCGGTGAGGGTGGAGGTTTCGCCCGTGGTTCCGGTGACGACCAGGCCGTCGCAGCCGTCGTCGACCAGCTTGTTCGCCAGTTCCGCCGCCTGCTTGTAATCGACGTCACCGTCCTTGGTGAAGGGGGTGACCATCGCGGTCAGCAGGGTACCGAGGGCAGGAACAATTGCGCGGGAGTCAGACATACGAAAAACGTTACCCTGTCAGCCGCACGTTACGGGAATGGGGGCGGGGAGTCCGCCGTCAAATTCAGCTCCCGCGTCAGAACCGCCCCGCGCAATACCGCCCGACGGCGGCCTCCCGAAGTTTGTCGACCCAGGCACCCAGCCGCTGGGCGGCACGGACGTAGTCGAAGAGTTCCGCGGGCGTCAGGGCATCGAGGTCCGTCTCCGACAAGCGCCGGGCAAGTTCTGCGCCCGGAGGTTCTTCGACGAGCATGGTCCCCTCGCGCTGCCATTGCACATCCTCGGGCGGATCACCGTTGACCAGCTGCCTGAACAGGAAATCGACCACCCCAGGGCTCATTGCCTTCATGGGGCCGTCTGCTTTCATGGGGCCGTCCGCTCTCATGGGGCCGTCCGGCGTGCGTTCTTTCATGCGGGCAATATTATTCGAACATATATTCGAATTCAAGGTTTGTAAGCTGCGCCCGCGCGGACGGATGATCCGGATACGGGCCGTCACCATACACCGGATCCGGCCCTTCTCGGCAGGAGCGGCCGGTCCTACAATCGGGATGTGCCGGGCCGGACAAAGGCACCGACGGCCCGACGGAGTGCGACACCATCCCCCAGCAGGTGCCGGCAAAGGACGTGTGCCATGACGAACATCCCCGCGCTGATCAGTGCGCTGCGCCCCGAGGAACTGGACCG
This sequence comes from Arthrobacter silvisoli, assembly GCF_003369445.1. Lineage (GTDB taxonomy): Bacteria > Actinomycetota > Actinomycetes > Actinomycetales > Micrococcaceae > Arthrobacter > Arthrobacter silvisoli. The sequence continues at coordinate 126,409 of NZ_QRCU01000026.1, read as the reverse complement.
GCTGCGCCAGCTCGGGCGGGCGCAACAACTGGACCCCGCCGCCGTCGAGGCTCTCGACCGTGCGGCCGGCGGCCCGGGCGAAGGCCGCGGCTACTACGTGGTCCATGGCAGCCTCGAGCCCCGGGAAAACCGTGCCTACTACCTGCGCGAGGACGTCGCCGATGCCGTCCTCGCCGTGGCATTGGACGCTCCGGCCGGCCCTGCCGCCTGAACCCATGGCCTCTGCCGAAAGCACCGAATCTGAGCGCAAGTACGAGCCCGGCCCCACGGCCCGGGCACCGCGCTTCCTCGACATCCCCGGCGTCGAACACACCGGAGAGCCGGCCGAAATGCTCCTGGAGGCCGTCTACTTCGACACCCCGGACATGGAACTGGCCAGGCGGGCCATCACGCTGCGGCGCCGCACGGGAGGGCCCGACGACGGCTGGCACTTGAAACTGCCGCTGGGCCCCGATGACCGCCAGGAAATCCACGCGCCCCTGGGCCAGCCAGACGACGTCCCCCCACGCCTGCTCGAACGGCTGGCTGCCTTCACCCGCGGCAGGGAACTTTCGCCCACGGCCCGGCTCACCACCAGGCGGACCACCACCCGGCTGTACGGGCCAAGCGGGGAGCACCTCGCTGATTTCTCCGACGACCACGTCCACGCGGCACAACTCAGGGGTCCGGAACCCAAGGGCCGGGAACAAGGCGCGCACTGGCGCGAATGGGAACTCGAACTCGTCCACGCCACGCCGGAGCTGTTCCGGGCCGCGGAGCCCGTGATCGCCGCCGCCGGGGCCCGGCCCGCCGGCCACAGCTCCAAGGTGGCCCGCGCCCTGGGCGACACCTGGCCGGCAGGCACGAACCAGGGCCCCCTCCGCCCGCGCAAGAACGGTCCGGTCCGGGACGTCGTCCTTGCCTACCTCGACGACCGCATCACGGAGATCCTGGCCAACGACGCCGAGGTCCGCCGCGAAGAGCCCGAGGCGTTGCACCACATGCGCTCGGCCGTCCGGCGGACCAGGTCCGCGTTGGCCATCTACCGGCCGTTGTTCAACAAAGGGGCGGCGGCCCGCCTTGAGGACGAACTGCGCTGGATCGGAAGAGTCCTCGGCCGGCCCCGCGATGCGGAGGTCCTGCGCACCCGGATCCTTGCCGACCTCGGTGGACTGCCTGACGAGCAGTCGTCCGGACCCGTCCGGGGACAGATCGAGCATGAACTCGGCGCCAAGTACGACGGCGGATACCGCCGGGCGCTGGCCGCGCTGGATTCGTCCCGGTACTTCCTGCTGCTGGACGCCCTGGAGGACTTCCGCAACCACCCGCCCGCCAAAGCCAAGGCGGAGCGCAAGGCGGGCAAGGCCAGTGCCAAACTCATCAACCAGGCCATCGGGCGGCTGGAGAAATCCGAGCGCAAAGCCAGGAGGACTCCCGACGGCCCCCGGCACGACAAAGCCCTTCACAAGATACGCAAAGACGCCAAACGGCTGCGCCACGGCGCCGAAACCGCTGTCCCCTTCCACGGCAAAGCTGCCCGGAAACTCCGGAAATCCGCCCACCGCCTGCAAGAGGTCCTCGGCCGGCACCAGGATGCCGTGATCGCCCGGGAGCTCCTGGCCGGCTTCGCCGACGCCCCGGATCTCAGCGAATCAAGCAAGGCGATCTACCAGCACCTGGCCCGGCAGGAGCAGGACACCGCAGAACAATCGCAGGCCGCGTACGAGAAGACCAGGAAGAAGGTCTGGAAGCGGCGCCTCGGCAGCTAACTGCCGGCTTCCGCAGCTGCCGCCCGCCGCACCGCCCATGCGACGATCGGCTCATGGAGGCTGCGGGTCCTGACCGGCGCCGGGTGTCCGCGGCGGTTCAGGTGCCCGCGGTTCCGGCGCCCGTGGCGGGCCGGCCGCGGAAGAGCCGGACGGCGTCGCGCATGGAGGACCGGGCACGCTTGCGGTCCCCGGCGGCGTCGTAGGCGCAGGCGAGGCGGAACCAGGAGCGCCAGTCCTCCGGTGCCGCTTCGGTTTCCACCCGGTACTTCTCGAATTCGGCGTCCGCCGCGGCCCGCACGATCCGGCCGCCCGGGGTCCGGGGCAGCCGGTCCTCCGGCAGGCCGCCTTCGGCCTCCAGGATCCTGGCCATCTGCTCAGTGCGGGCCCCGAACATGAGCTCGCGGATCAGCGCCCAGGCACCCACCATCGGCAGCACCAGGTAGGCCGCGCCGATCGCCTTGGCCACGAGGTTGGCATCGCCGAGCAGCAGCAGGGAACGCTGGAGGGAAACCACCAGGTACAGCACCAGCAGCAAGGTGATGGCGCCGACCCAGATCTTGGTGCGGTTGTTCTTGACCGCGGACCAGAACGCTTCCATGGCCTAGAGGCCCAGGTCCAGGTAGCCGTCCAGGCCCACCGTCAGGCCCGGGTGCGCGGCGACATTGCGCAGGCCTAGGAGCACCCCGGGCATGAAGGAGGCCCGGTCGAAGGAGTCGTGGCGGATGGTCAGTTGCTCCCCCGGCCCGCCCAGCAGGACTTCCTGGTGGGCCACCAGGCCGCGGAGCCGGACGCTGTGGACGCGGACGCCGTCGACGTCGCAACCGCGGGCGCCGTCAAGCGAGGTTTCGGTGGCATCCGGGCTGGCCGGAACGCCCGCCTCTTCGCGGGCTTCGGCGATCAGCTGGGCGGTGCGCACGGCGGTACCGGAGGGCGCGTCCACCTTGTTGGGGTGGTGCAGCTCGATGATTTCCACCGATTCGAAGTACTTGGAGGCCTTGGCGGCGAAGGCGGAGGCAAGGACCGAGCCGAGGGCGAAGTTCGGGGCGATGAGCACACCGGACTCCGGGTTGCCGGCCAGCAGTTCGCGCAGGGCGGCCAGGCGGCCGGCGTCCCAGCCCGTGGTGCCGACGACGGCGTGCATGCCGTGCTCGACGGCGAAGCGCACGTTCGTTTCAGTGCTGTCCGGAACGGTGAGGTCCACGACGTACTTCGCACCGGCGTCGAGCAGGGTGCCGAGGGAATCGTTGCGGCCCAGCGCTGCGACGAGCTTCATGTCGGGGGCGGCTTCGACGGCCTTCACGGCTTCGATTCCCATGCGCCCGGAGGCGCCCAGCACGGCGACGGCAAGTTGTTCGGTCATGGCGTTAACCCTACCGTCGGGCGGGGCAGCCCTTTGAACCCGTTACGGTTGCCGGCTGCTCCCCGGCCCCGCGCTTTTCCGGCCCCGCGCTTTCCTACTCCCCGGCCCCGACCCACTCGACGGTGCCGTCGCTGAAGAACTGTTCCTTCCAGATGGGGACCTGTTCCTTGATCCGGTCCACCAGCTCCGAGCAGATCGCGAAGGCCTGGCCCCGGTGCGAGGCAGACACCGCGCACACCAGCGCCGGGTCGCCGACCTCCAGCTTGCCCACCCGGTGCGCGGCCCAGATCCTCACCGGCTGCCCTGTCTCCCCCGAATGCTCGGCTACCAGGGTAGCGACGACGTCGGCCAGCACCTGGTGTGCCGTGGGATGCGCGCTGTAGCTGAGCCGGTCCACGGCCTTCCCGCCGTCGTGGTTGCGGACGACGCCGCTGAAGCTCACCACGGCGCCGGCGGTATCCGATTCGACGGCCACGATGGCCTGGTCCACGGAAATCGGCTCAGCACTGAGCACGGCGTGGACGACTTCGAAGCTGCTTTCAGTGACCATGGCTTCCTTCCAACTGCTCGCAGAGGTGGCTCAGCACAGGGTCCAGGACGGCGAGCCCGTCCATGACCCCCTTGGGGGACCCCGGGAGGTTCACGATGAACGTCCGGCCTGCGGTTCCGGCATGACCGCGGCTCAGCAAGGCCAGCGGTGTCTTCGCGGCCCCCGCGCGGCGCATGCCTTCCATGATGCCCGGAATTTCCCGGTCCAGCAGCGGCAGCGTGACCTCCGGGGTCCGGTCGTCGGGGCTGAGACCGGTGCCGCCGCTGGTGATGATGACGGCCGGCTCCTGGCTGAGGAGGGCGCGGATCGCGGCACCCACCGGCTCGCCGTCGGGAACCACCATGGCCGGGAAGGTCTCGAAGCCGTGCTCAGCGAGCCAGTCCTCGATCACCGGGCCGGTCTCGTCCCGGTAGATGCCCGCGGCGGCGCGGGTGGAGGCAATGACGACGCCGGCCTTCCGGGGGCCGTGCACGCCGGGTTCGCAGCCGCTCACGGCGTGGCCTCCCCGGCGGGAGAGCCGTCATCGAGGCGCCAGTCGCCGCTCTTGCCGCCGCTTTTCGCGAGCACGTGGATGCCGCTGATGACGGCGCGCTTGTCCACAGCCTTGATCATGTCGTAGACGCTGAGCGCCGCCACGGACGCCGCGGTGAGGGCTTCCATTTCGACGCCGGTGACGCCGCGGGTCTTGACGGTCGCCTCGATCTGTACCGAATCGTGTCCGAGTTCGAAGTCCACGGTGACCTTGGAGATCGGCAGCGGATGGCACAGCGGGATAAGTTCGGGGGTTTTCTTCGCGGCCATGATCCCGGCCACGCGGGCCACGGCGAGGGCGTCGCCCTTGGGCAGCTCGCCGGCGCCGAGCAGGGCCAGGACCTCGGGGGTACTGCGGACCGTGGCAGTGGCGGTGGCTTCGCGGGTGGTCACGGCCTTGCCGGAGACGTCCACCATCTGGGCTGTGCCGTCCTGGCGCAGGTGCGTCAGCCCGCCCGCGGTGTCAGGCGTATCTTGGGAATCACTCACAGCATCCATACTTCCACTTCCGCGCCGGCCTCGAGTTCCGTGACGTCGGCCGGCACGTGGACCAGGGCGTTGGCCTTGGCGAGCGCATGGACCAGGTGCGAGCCGGGGCCGCCTTCCAGCCGGACCGTGCCGTCCGGCAGCAGGCTGGCCCGGCGCAGCTGGTGCTTGCCGGCGGGCGAGCTGAGGCGTTCGGTCAACCTGGCGCGCGGTGCCGGCCGGGGCGCCGGCGCGCCGAAGACGGCAGACAGCGCCGGGCGCAGGAACATCTCGAAGGACACCAGGCAGCTCACCGGGTTGCCCGGAAAGCCGAGGAACGGGACGCCGTCGAAGGTCCCGATGCCCTGCGGGCCGCCCGGCTGCATCGCGACGGACAGGAACTCCACCGGTTGCTCCGCCATGGCCTGCCGGACCACCTCGTAGGCGCCCTTGCTGACGCCGCCGGTAGTCACGATGAGGTCCGTGCCGGTGTCCCGGCCGCGCAGCAGCCGAAGCAGCACAGCGGGGTCGTCGGAGGAAATGGCGCTCCGGCTAACGGTCAGCCCGGCCTGGCGCATGGCGGCCTCGAGCAGTGTTCCGTTCGCGTCGTGGATCTTGCCCGGTGGCAGGGCCTGTCCCGGTTCCACCACTTCGTCCCCTGTCGTCACGAGGAGCACGTGCAGCGGACGGCGGACTTCCACCTCGGTGAGCCCGAGGGCGGCGAGCAGGCCCAGCTGCCCGGGGCCGAGGCTGCTACCGGCAGGAAGCGCCAGGGTCCCGGCGGCGATGTCGCTGCCGGCCGCGCGGACAAAGCTGCGGGCCGCCGTCGGAGGAAGATCGACGACGGCGTCCGCGCCCGGTGCGGGGAAGCTGTCCGGAACCGCCTGTTCGATCGGTACGACGGCGTCCGCTCCGGCGGGCATCATCGCCCCGGTCATGATCGGGGCGGCGCTGCCGGGGGTCAGTTCCTGCGGGGCCACACCGGCCGGGATCGGAGCCACGACCTTCAGCCGCGCACGGCCGGTTCCGGCACCTCCGCCGGGAGTGCCGCCGTCGTGCGGGAAATCCAGGGAGCGGACCGCGTAGCCGTCCATCTGGGAGTTCGCGAACGGCGGGAGGTGCCCGGGCGCCAGGACATCGGCGGCGAGCGCCCGGCCAAGCGCGTCCAGCAGCGGAAGGCGTTCGCTGCCCTTCGCTGCGGGCAGCCCGGCGAGGAGGCCGCGGACGGCGTCGGCGTGCTCGGCAACGGAACGGGGCACGGCGGACTCGGGCACGGGGTACCTCCGGTGTTGGACGGGTAGTGCAGCCAGCCTACGGGATCAGGGCATCCGTCCCGCCGTATCAGCCGGCTATGACCGACACCGTGTGGAAGCCGGTGGCGCCATCGGGAGCCACGGGTGTCCGCTGCTCCGGCTGCGGGCTGCCAGCGGAGTCGGTGGCCCGGACCTGGATTTCGTGCTCTCCGGGGCCCAGGTCGAGGCCCCGCCGCCATTGCATCCAGGTGTCCTTGGAAATTCCCGGCGCCAGCTCCGCCTGCTGCCACGGGCCGCGGTCCACGCGCAGCTCCACCCGGCTGATGCCGCGGTGCTGGGCCCAGGCGACGCCGCCGAACTGCACCGTTCCGGCCTCGACCTTGGCGCCCTGCCGCGGGACGTCGATGCGGGACTGGGTCTTGATGGGGCCGAGGGCACTCCAGCCGCGCGGCGTCCAGTAGCCTTGGTCGTCGGCGAACCGGGTGACCCTCAGCTCCGTGAGCCACTTGGTGGCCGAAACGTAGCCGTACAGGCCCGGGACGATCATCCGTACCGGGAAGCCATGTTCCAAGGGCAGCGGTTCACCGTTCATGCCGACGGCGAGCAGCGCGTCCCGGCCGTCTGTCAGGGCTTCGAGGGGCGTGCCCGCGGTCCAGCCGTCGCTGCTGACGGAGAGCACCATGTCCGCACCGTCCTTGGGGCCGGCCATGGCCAGGAGTTCCCGGACTGGCCAGCCGAGCCAGAGGGCGTTGCCGATCAGGTCCCCGCCCACTTCGTTGGAGACGCAGGCGATCGTGATGTGGCGGGCGGTCATCGGCTTGGCCAGAAGGTCCGCGAAACTCAGTTCGACCTGGCGTTCGACCAGCCCTGACACCTTGAGCGTCCAGTTGTCCGGGCTGAGGGCGGGCACGATCAGGGCGGTGTCGATCCGGTAGAAATCCGGATTCGGGGTCACGAGGGAGGAGATTCCGGGAACATCGAGCGAGGCACCTGCGGGGATGGCCTGGGCCGGCGTCGCGGGAGCCGGAAGGGCCAGGGCGCTGCGGGCGGAATCGGCGAGGCTTCCGGCGCGGCGGATGACCGCCGTCACGATTCCGCCCACGGCCGCACCGGCAGCCCCAAGCCCCAGGAGCTGCAGGAAGCTGCGGCGGGCCAAGGGCGCGGTCTCCTTGGCCCTGCTGCGGGCGGGATTCCAGGCGGCGAGCCGCCGGGCGAGCAGGCGCAGCAGCACCATCGCCAGCGCCGCCCCGGCCACGGGCGCGAGCGCCGCCAACTGGCCCGGCTGCGCCCGGGTCATCACCGCGGCCAGTCCCGCGGCGCCGGCCAGTCCGGCAAGGACCAGCCCGGTGCCGGGCCTGCGGTCTTCGAGGATTCCGGCGACGGCGGCGAGCGCCAGGGTGACCAGCCCGATGCTGGCGATCAGTACCGCCTTGTCTGCGGTACCGAACCAAGCCACCGCGAGGTCCTTGACCCCCGGCGGGACGGCGTCGATCACCGCACCGCCCAGGGCAGTGACGGGCGAGAGCCCGGGGCTGAGCAGGGCGGCCAGCAGTTCGCCGAGGGCGACGCCGGCGCCCACCGCGACGATCCCGGCTGCAGCGGCCCAGCGGGTACGGGCTGCGGCGGTGCTCTTCGTTGGACGGGACAGCGTGCTCATGGCGTGCCCTTCCCTGGTGGTAGCTGTGCTGGAGGTTCTGGTGCCGCGGTTCCTGGTGCAACGGTTCCTGGTGCCGCGGGCAGGCGCAGTTCGAAACGGCAGCCGTCCCCATGGTTGGCCAGGGAGGCCGTGCCGCCGTGGGCTTTGACGATCCCGGCGACCATGCTCAGTCCGACGCCTGCCCCGCTGAAACGGGGGCCGCCGTCGTCGCTCCTGCCGCGCGCGGGATCCTTCTGCCAGCCGGTCTCGAAGACGTGGGCCAGGTCGTCCTCGGCGATCCCGCCGCAGCTGTCATCAACGGTGACGACGAGTCCGGGCGCCCCGCCAGACGTTCCCGCAGATATTCCTGCCCCGACGCGGACGGTGCTGTCCGGCCGGCTGTAGATGACCGCGTTGTGCAGGACGTTGCGCACGGCCCGGCCCAGGCTGGGCCCGTCGGCGACGGCCATGCAGTGTGCCACGCCGCCGCCGTCGAGCGTAATTCCGCGCCGGGCGGCCAGGGGCGCAAGGTCGGCGATGGCATCGCTGAGGAGGTCGTACAGGTCGATGGCCTCGGTCCGCAGCCGGAGGGTTCCGGCCTGGATGCGGGAGAGCTCCAGGAGGTCGTTGACCATGGCGGCCATCTGTTCGCTGTGGCTGATGATCTTGCGGTGGTAGGCGGAGGGGTCCGGCGCCATGCCGTCCTCAAGGGCTTCGGCCATGGCGCGCATGCCGGCCAACGGCGTGCGGAGGTCGTGGGAGATCCAGGAGACCAGTTCCCGGCGGGCGTTCTCGACGGCGGCCTCCCGCCGCCGGGATTCCTCGAGGCGGACGCTGCTCTGTTCAAGTTCCCGGGCCAGGCGGGCCAGTTCCGAGTTCATTGCCGGCAGTCCGCGTCCGGTCCGCAGCCCGCCGTCAGGGCCGTCCGCGGTGCCGAGTTGCCGGGCGGCCGTGACGAGGCGCGCGGCGTTTCGCGACACCCCGACACCGAGCATCAGGGCGATGCCGAGCGCGACGGCGGAGGCCACCGCGAGGATGTACCACATGACTTCCAGGTCGCGCGCGGAGATGAACATGGCGTTGAAGGCACTCACCATCCCCGCTACCAGCACCGCCACGGCTGCCACCACCACCAGGCAGACCTGGACCAGGATGGACGCACGCCGGAGGTAGCGCAGCAGCACCACCGTCACAGCGCCGATGGCGAGGGCCCACAGCAATACCCAGGCCAGGATCGTCAGCAGCTCAGCGCCCTCCACGGCCGGCCTCCGGCTCTCCCGGTGGACCGACCGGCGGTCCCTCCCCGTCGCCGCCGGATGCCGGCGGGTCGAAACGGTAGCCCACACCCCAGACGGTCTTCAGCAGGTGCGGTGCCGTGGGGTCTTCCTCGATCTTTTCGCGCAGGCGGCGCACATGGACCGTGACGGTAGAGAGGTCGCCGAAGTCCCACCCCCAGACGGCCTTGATCAGTTCCTCCCGGCTGAAGACCTGCCTCGGCCGGCGGAGCAGGAAGGCCAGCAGGTCGAACTCGCGAAGTGTGAGGGCCAGGGGTTTGCCGTGGCGCAGCACGGTCCGGGCGGCCGGGTCCAGGACGAAGCCGGCGGTCTCCACCTGCGGTTCGGGCGTGGATTCCCTGGTGCTCCGGCGCAGCACGGATTTCACCCGGAGCACGAGTTCGCGGGGCGAAAAAGGCTTGGTGACGTAGTCGTCGGCGCCGGTTTCCAGGCCGAGGATGCGGTCGTCCTCCGTGCCCAGGGCGGTAACCATGATGACCGGGACGGCCATGGTCCGGCGCAGCCGGCGGCAGACTTCCACCCCGTCCAGGCCGGGAAGCATCCTGTCCAGCAGCACCAGGTCCGGCCGCCAGGCGGAGGCGAGGTCCAAGGCGATGAAACCGTCCGCGGCAATCCGCACCTGGAACCCGGCGCGCACCAGATAGTCCCGGACGACGCCGGCCAGCGTGGCCTCGTCCTCGACAACGAGGATGCGGTGGTTGCCCGGATCGGCAGGACTGCGGCCGTTGGGCCGCTGTTCGGAGGCCGTGTTCACCCTCCCAGCATAGGTTTGCGGCCGTCGGTGTGGCGGTGCGCGGGGCCCCGGCGGCCGAAGCGTTGGCATTCCGTAAGAACTGGGGCAGTCTTTGTCGAACGGGACGAAATGCGACGGTCCCCGGTGGGGAGCTTCGGCCCCGGGTGGCGTAGCCTGAAAACATGAGTGTTGGACTCGGAATGCCGCTGGTACGCGCGGACGGGGATGCCGGCAATGGCGCCGTTCCCCCGCCGCGCCCTGAAGGCGTCCCCGCGGGGCTGTTCGACGTCCACGGGCGCCGGGCCACGGACATGCGCCTGTCCCTGACGGACAAATGCAACCTCCGCTGCACCTACTGCATGCCTGCCGAAGGCCTGGAGTGGCTGTCGAAGCAGGCAGTGATGACGGCGGAGGAAATCGTCCGGATCGTGCGGGTGGGCGTGCGCGGGCTGGGAGTGCGCGAACTGCGGCTCACCGGCGGCGAGCCGCTGGTCCGGGCGGACCTCGTTGACATCATCGCCGCGCTGCGTGCCGAACACCCGGAGCTTCCGATTTCGATGACCACCAACGGCGTCGGACTGGACAAGAAGGCGGCCGCGCTCAAGGCAGCGGGCCTGAGCCGGATCAACGTGTCCTTGGATTCCCTGCACGAGGAGACGTTCGCCCAGCTGACCCGCCGGCCCTTCCTGGACAAGGTGCTTGCCGGCGTCGAGGCCGCGTGGGAGGCCGGGCTCGGACCGGTCAAGCTCAATGCCGTGCTGATGCGCGGGATCAACGACGCCGAGGCCCCCGGCCTGCTCGCCTGGGCCCTGGACCGCGGGTACGAGCTGCGCTTCATCGAACAGATGCCGCTGGACGCCGACCACGGCTGGACCCGGCGGAACATGATTACCGCCGCCGAAATCCGTGAACTCCTCTCCCGCGACTTCGTGCTTGGCCCCGACCCCCGCGAACGCGACGGCGCGCCCGCCGAGCGTTTTGAAGTACGACGCCGGGACGCAGCTTCCGCCGGGACTGACCGTTCCGGTGAAGCCACCGGTCCCGTGCTGGGCACCGTAGGGATCATCGCCTCCGTGACCGAGCCGTTCTGCGCCGACTGCCGGCGCACCCGGATCACGGCGGAGGGCAAAATCATGAGCTGCCTGTTCTCACACGAGGAATTCGATCTGCTGGGGCTGCTTCGCCAAGGCGCCGGCGACGAGGAACTCGCAAACCGCTGGCAGGACGCCATGTGGGTCAAGCCCAAGGCCCACGGCATGGACCACACCGGACTCGGCGCCCCGGACTTCGTCCAGCCCGACCGGAGCATGAGCGCAATCGGAGGCTGAACACCCTTGCTCGTACGCTACTTCGCTGCCGCGCGCTCCGCGGCGGGCGTCGAAGAAGAACACCACCACCTGCCCGCGGGCAGCAGCCTCGAGGAACTGCTCACCGCGCTGCTCGCCGTCGAACGCGCAACGCCCCCGGCCGGTACTCCGCCACTGGCACGCATCATCGCCCGCAGCAGCTTCCTGCGCAACGAAGTCGCCGTCCGCGACCGCACCGTGGCGCTGGGAGCGGACGACGTCGTCGACGTCCTGCCGCCTTTCGCCGGCGGATAACCGCCCTCAGGCCCGGCGGAAACGGGCGCTCAGGAAACGGGTGAACTCCGGTGCGGTCCCCATGCGGAGGCTGCCGCTGTGGACCAGTTCGCCGTCGTCGATCCGGAAGCTGTGGCGCGAGGTGCCGCGAGGGCTGTGGCGTTCCAGGGTGAGGATGCCGCCGTGCCAGTGGCCCCGGGCAGGGGCTTCGGGCGGTTTGCCGACGCTGTCCACGTAGTACCAGAGGGTATCGCCATGGTCGGGGTCCACCGTGAACACCCCGTGGCCTTCGAAGTGCGAGCCGTCAGTTTCCACGTGCCGGTAGCTTTGCACTACGGCGTGGCCGCCCGCGGCCCTCGTGAAGACGACTTCCGCCTGGACCGTTCGTGCGGGGCCCGACGGCGACGCGGCCAGTTCCGCGCTCCCCCGCCAGCGGCCGAGGAACGGCTCCAGGGACTCTGCTGCGGATACGTGCCGCTGATCGCGCATGATGCCTCCGGCCCCATCTTCTGCCTGCCCGCCCGGACATGTCCAGATCCGGGACGGACAAGCCCAAGCGGAAACGCGACGAGTGGACATCTTCGGAAGATGTCCACTCTTCAACGCCGGGAGCGGACAGGTCCGCCGGAGCGCACGGGCTCAGAGGCCGAAGGTCTCCGACTCCTCGAAGGGCCCCACCACGGTGATGGTGCGCGGCGAGCCGGCCAGTTCCCGGGCCAGTTCCTGGACCTCGGCGGCGGTGACGGCCTTGATCCTGCGCAGGGTCTCGTCAATGTCCTGGAACTCGCCGGAGACCAGTTCGGCGCGGCCCAGGCGGGACATCCGCGATCCGGTGTCCTCAAGGGCCAGGACGATCCCGCCACTGAGCTGGCCCACGGCCTTGCTCAGTTCCTCGTCGGAGATGCCGCCGGCGGCGAGCTTGTCCAGCTCGACCCCCAGCAGTTCCAGGACCTGTTTGACCTTCGACGGCGTGCAGCCGGCGTACATGCCGAAGTAGCCGGCGTCTGCGTAGGAGGAAGCGAAGGAGTACGTGGAGTAGACGAGGCCGCGCTTCTCCCGGATTTCCTGGAACAGCCGGGAGGACATGCCACCGCCCAGCACGGCGTTCAGCACGCTCATTACGAAGCGGCGCTCGTCAGTGGCCACCAGCGAGGGGCAGCCCATGATGATGTTTGCCTGCTCCACCGGTCGCTTGACCACGTGCAGGCCGGAGGTTCCGGTGATGGACGCCCGCTCGGTGGAACGGCGTTCCACCGGGGCTGCGCCTTCGGCCAGCTCCCACCCCGCGGCCCGCAGGGCCTCGGTGACGAGGCGGCACACGACGTCGTGGTCCAGGCCGCCGGCTGCGGTGATGACCAGCTCGTCGGGCCGGTAGTAGCGGCGGTAGTGTTTCCAGACCGAGTCCCGGGAGACTCCCTTGATGGCGGCGGGCGTGCCGCCGATCGGCCGGCCCAAGGGATGGACGCCGAGGACGGCGGCAACGAACTTCTCGTGGGCGACGTCCGTGGGATCATCGCTGTCCATGGCGATTTCCTCGAGAATGACGTCGCGTTCCTGCTCCAGCTCGGCCGGGTCCAGGACGGCGCCGGTGATCATGTCCGCGATGACGTCGATCGCCATGGGCAGGTCCGAGTCGAGGACGCGGGCGAAGTAGCAGGTGCTTTCCTTGGCGGTGGCCGCGTTGGATTCGCCGCCCACCTCGTCGAAGGCCGAGGCGATCTCCAGGGCCGTGCGCCGTTTGGTGCCCTTGAAGAGCAGGTGTTCCAGGAAATGCGTGGAGCCGTGCTGCCCTTCGGCCTCGTCCCGGGACCCGACGCCCACCCAAAAGCCGATGGTGGCCGAGCGCTGCCCGGGCATGGCCTCGGTCAGTACCCGCACCCCGCCGGGCAGGACCGAGCGCCGGACGACGGAGCCGCCCTCGGCGCCGTGGATCAGTTCGCCGCCGGGCAGGGTCTGCTCGAGCGGGAGAGGTACGACAGTCATCAAAGCCTTTCGGTTTGCGGGCGGGCCCGATCTGGCTGCCATGGTAGCAGCGGCAGGGGCCGGTTCCGCGTGGGTCCCGGAGTTTTGCTTCCGGGTTAAAAGCGGCGCGGGGCCGGTGGACGTGCCACCGGCCCCGCGGCCTGTGCCGGGAGCGCCTATTCGGCGGATTCCCCGGCGGGAGCTTCCTCGGCGGCTGCGCCTTCTTCCTCGGCCACGACCGGGGAGAGGGAGAGCTTGCCGCGGTCATCGATCTTGGTGATTTCCACCTGGATCTTCTGGCCGACGGAGACGACGTCCTCGACGTTGTCCACGCGCTTGCCGTTGGCCAGCTTGCGCAGCTCGGAGATGTGCAGCAGGCCGTCCTTGCCCGGGGTCAGGGAGACGAAGGCGCCGAAGGTGGTGGTCTTGACGACCGTGCCCAGGTAGCGCTCGCCGATTTCCGGAACCTGCGGGTTGGCGATGGCGTTGATCGCGGACCGTGCTGCTTCGGCAGACGGACCGTTGGTAGCGCCGATGTAGACCGTGCCGTCGTCCTCGATGGAGATGTCGGCGCCGGTGTCTTCCTGGATCTGGTTGATCATCTTGCCCTTGGGGCCGATGACCTCGCCGATCTTGTCCACGGGGATCTTGACGGCGATGACGCGCGGTGCGAACTCGGAGAGCTCGTCCGGGGTGTCGATCGCGGCGTTCAGGACATCCAGGATGTGCAGGCGGGCTTCGCGGGCCTGCTTCAGGGCGGCGCCCAGGACCGAGGCGGGGATACCGTCGAGCTTGGTGTCCAACTGAATGGCCGTCACGAACTCGGAGGTACCGGCGACCTTGAAGTCCATGTCACCGAAGGCGTCTTCGGCACCAAGGATGTCGGTCAGGGCGGCGTAGCGGGTCTGGCCGTCGACCTCGTCGGAGACCAGGCCCATGGCGATACCGGCAACCGGAGCCTTCAGCGGCACACCGGCGTTGAGCAGCGACAGGGTCGAAGCGCAGACGGAACCCATCGACGTCGAACCGTTGGAACCGAGGGCTTCGGACACCTGGCGGATGGCGTACGGGAATTCCTCGCGGCTGGGCAGCACGGGAACCAGGGCGCGCTCGGCGAGGGCGCCGTGGCCGATTTCGCGTCGCTTCGGGGAACCGACCCGGCCGGTCTCGCCGGTGGAGTACGGCGGGAAGTTGTAGTTGTGCATGTAGCGCTTGGTCTTCTCCGGCGACAGGGAGTCGATCTGCTGCTCCATCTTGAGCATGTTCAGCGTGGTGACACCCATGATCTGGGTTTCGCCGCGCTCGAAGATCGCGGAGCCGTGCACGCGGGGCAGGACCTCGACCTCGGCGGTGAGCTGGCGGATGTCCGTCAGGCCACGGCCGTCGATGCGGACCTGGTCCTTGAGGATGCGCTGGCGCACTACCTGCTTGGTGACCGAGCGGAATGCTGCGGAAAGTTCCTTCTCACGGCCTTCGAACTCGTCGGCGAGGGCTGCGAGGACCTCGTCCTTGAGCTCGTCGGAGGCGTTGTCGCGCTCCTGCTTGTCGGCGATCTGGAAGACGGCCGCGAGCTTGTCCTCGGCTGCGGCCTTGACCGCGGCGTAGACGTCGTCCTGGTAGTCCAGGAAGATCGGGAACTCGACCGTGGGCTTGGCGGCGCGGGCAGCCAGGTCGGCCTGGGCTTCGCACAGGGCCTTGATGAACGGCTTCGCGGCCTCGAGGCCTTCCGCAACGACCTCTTCGGTGGGGGCGGTGGCGCCCTGTTCCTTGATGAGGTTCCAGGAGTTGTCCGTGGCTTCGGCTTCGACCATCATGATCGCCACGTCGTCGCCTGCAATGCGGCCGGCAACCACCATGTCGAACACAGCGTTCTCGAGCTGGGAGTGCTTCGGGAAGGCAACCCACTGGCTGCCCTGCTCGTCGGCGATGAGGGCAACGCGGACGCCGCCGATCGGGCCGGAGAACGGCAGGCCGGAGAGCTGGGTGGAGATGGAGGAGGCGTTGATGGCCACCACGTCGTAGAGCTCGTCCGGGTTGATGGCCAGGACGGTGACGACGATCTGGACCTCGTTGCGCAGGCCCTTGACGAAGGCCGGGCGCAGCGGGCGGTCCATGAGGCGGCAGGCCAGGATGGCCTCGGTGGAGGGGCGGCCTTCACGGCGGAAGAACGAGCCCGGGATGCGGCCTGCGGCGTACATGCGCTCTTCGACGTCCACGGTCAGCGGGAAGAAGTCGAAGCCTTCGCGCGGGGACTTGCCGGCGGTGGTTGCGGACAGCAGGGCGGTGTCGTCGTCGATGTAGACCATCGCGGCGCCGGCGGCCTGCTTGGCAAGGCGGCCGGTTTCGAAGCGGATGACACGCGTGCCGAAACGGCCGTTGTCGATGATGGCTTCGGAGAACTGGATTTCGGGACCCTCCATTGAGAGTCACCTCCGTTTCTTGATAGCGGAAATCCGCCGCATCAACCCAGGCCGGACTGTTCCGAGCCTGTACGACACCCGGTCATCGATCGAGACCCTCGGGCTCCGCCGTCGGAATGGACGGGCGTTCCCGGGGATCACTACCGAGGACCGCGAATGCGCGATGCGGTTGATTCCCTTGGATGTAGTTGTGCGTGAAGAGGGCGGCCCGTTCCCTGGGGATCGGGCCGCCCGAAGTCAAACTAGCGGCGCAGGCCGAGACGCTCGATGAGCGAACGGTAGCGGGCGATGTCAACGTTCTTCAGGTAGGTCAGCATGCGCTTGCGACGACCGACCAGTGCGAGCAGGCCGCGCTGGGTGTGGAAGTCGTGCTTGTGCTCCTTCATGTGCTCAGTCAGATCCTTGATCCGCTGAGTCAGGACAGCAATCTGGACCTCGGGCGAACCGGTGTCGCCTTCGGAGGTTGCGTATTCCTTGATGATGGACTGCTTTACAGCGGCGTCGAGTGCCACATGAACTCCTAGAGTTGTGCCGTGCGTCCCGAGTCAGCGCTTCACTGCCGGGTTGCTGCGCAGCGGTGGCCGCACACGCAACAGGTTCAGCCACCACGGACTGCAGCCGAACCATCGTCAAGTTTACCGGCAGGGTGCGCGAGTTGTCGAAACGCGGGAGGGGCCGGAGCCGGGCGGGTCAGCGGCCGATTTCGGTGCGCACCGCGAAAAGCTCCGGGAAGAACGTCAGTTCCAAGGCCTTCTGCAGGAACGCGACACCGCTCGAGCCGCCGGTTCCGGTCTTCATGCCGATGGTCCGCTGGACCGTGCGCAGGTGCCGGAAGCGCCACAGCTGGAAGTTGTCCTCGAGGTCCACGAGCTCTTCGCAGGCTTCGTAGGCACCCCAGTTGTCCTGCGCGTTCTCGTAGATGTGCTTGAACAGCGGCACCAATTCGGGGGCGAATTCGTGGGCCTGCGTGACGTCGCGTTCCAGCACGGACGCGGGGACCTCGAACCCCTGCCGGTGCAGGTAGGCCAGGAATTCGTCGTAGATGCTCGGGGCGTGCAGGAGTTCCTCCAGCATGGCCCGGGATTCCGGCTCCGCATCGAACACCGGCAGCATCTTGGCGTTCTTGTTGCCGAGCGCGAACTCCACCGCACGGTACTGGGCGGACTGGAAGCCGGAAGAGTTGCCGAGGAACCCGCGGAACTGGGAGTACTCCGTGGGGGTGAGGGTGGCCAGGACGGACCACTGCTCGGTGAGGGTCTTCTGGATGTGCTTGACCCGCGCGACCGCCTTGAGCGCGGCGCCGAGGTCGTCGCTGCGCAGCCAGGCGGCGGCGCTGCGGAGTTCGTGGAGCACCAGCTTGAGCCACAGTTCGGTGGTCTGGTGCTGGATGATGAACAGCAGTTCGTCGTGGTGCTCGGGGTCGCTGACCGGTTGCTGCGCGCTCAGCAGCACCGGCAACTGGAGGTAGGAACCGTAGCTCATCCGGGTACTGAAGTCCCGGACGATCCCGTCCTCGAGCTGGCGGGTGTTCTTTTCGATGCTCATCCGACAGGGCTCACTTGGCAGCGCTGCCGGACAGGATGCCGTGGGCCTGGATGACGTCCAGCCTCATCTGCTCCACGAGCGCTTCGGGTCCCCGGTAGGCGACCATGCCGCGCAGCCGGGCGGTGAATTCGACGACGACGGTCTGGCCGTACAGGTCGAAGTCCTCCACAGCTTCTTCCGGACGGTCGATCACATGCGCCTCGACCTGCCGGCTCACGCCGTCGAAAGTCGGGTTGGATCCGACGGAGATGGCGGCCGGCCAGCGAACGCCGGCGGCGTCGAGCAGCCAGCCGGCGTAGATGCCATCGGCAGGAACGTACCCGGTGGCATCGTGCGAAAGGTTGGCGGTGGGAAACCCCAGGGCGCGGCCGCGGGCGGCACCGTGGACCACTTCGCCGCGCATGCGATGGGGGCGGCCGAGCACCGCGGTGGCGGTGGCGACGTCGCCCTCGGCGAGGGCCTCCCGCACCCAGGTGGAGGAACAGCGGCGGCCGCTGTCGCTGTCGTGCCACGTGCCGCCGTCGGTCTGAAGCGGGGCTCCGCCGGCACCGTACTCGTCGACGACGGTGACGTCGAAGCCCAGGACCTTGCCCAGTTCCTGCATGGTGACGACGTCGCCGGAATTGCCCGTTCCGAAGCGCAGGTCATGGCCCACCACTACGTGGGCTGCGTGCAGTCCGTCCACCAGCACGCCGCGGGCGAATTCTTCGGGAGTCATGGCGGCCAGGTCGAGGTTGTACTTCATCACCAGGACGGCGTCGACCCCGGTCCCGGCCAGGGCGTCCAGCTTGTCCTGCAGCCCCATCAGCAGCTCCGGCGCCGCTTCCGGCCGGTGGACCTGCGCCGGGTGCGGATCGAAGGTGACGACAACGGAGCGGTTCCCGCGCTGGGTGGCGGTGCTCAGGAGGTGCGCGAGGACCTCCTGGTGACCGCGGTGGACGCCGTCAAAGTTTCCGATGGTAACGACACTGGGGCCGAAGTCGCTGGGGACTTCGCTGGGATCGTTCCAGATGTGGACCATCAACCTCGCCTTTTTTGTTGCTGTTCAGCCAATTACGGCTGTTCACTACGACCCGGCGCCCTGGTCCGGCGCCGGAACTCTCTAAGGGTACCTGTTCAGTTACTGCGCGTTCGCCGACGCCGGGTCCGGTTTACCGGGCCGGCGTTTGTTCAGCCACAGCAGGCCAAGGACCGGCAGGATCAGCGGCACGAAGCCGTAGCCGCGGCCGAAGAGGGACCAGACGGTGTCGTGCGGGAATGCCACGGGGTCGAAAAGGCTGAAGGCGCCAACCACGATCACGCCGACGAGTTCCACAAGCACCGCGGCCAGGGACACCTTGAACCAGGTGCGGCCCGGCTTGGCCAGGGAAACGGTGGCCACGAGATATACGACGGCAGCGAAGGCCGAGAGGATGTGCGCCAGGGGAGCTTCGGCGAACTTGGTGGCGATCTGGTAGCCGGCGCGGGCCGTCGCGGAGATCGCGAACACGGCGTAGACGGCGATCAGCAGCCGCCCGGGGCCGGTGTTGCGGGTATCCCGGCTCGTGGCGGGTTTGGTCTCTGTGGACACCTTCGGTGCTTCTTTCATGTCAGTACCAGATCTGGTTCATGCGGGCGGCCATCACCAGGGCGGTGACGCCGACGGCGGCGAGGACGAAGTTGCTCCAGCGGGTCCGTTCCAGGATGGACCAGTACACCGCGCCCAGCGGGAGCATGAGGGCCGTGGCGAGGTAGCCCCAGAACTCCCAGGCCTCCCCGGCGATCCGCTCCCCCGCGATCACCCGGATGATCGAGCCCACCAGGTAGACCAGCAGGACGAGTTCGACGGCGGCCACCGAGAGGATGGTGATGTCGTTCGGGGCCTTCTTCATCAGGCCCGCCACGAGGCAAGTAACGGTGGAGATCAGGCCGACTGCCAGCACCGCATAGAAGTAGCCGTCCACGCTTAGCCGGCCGCCTTCCCGTCGGCGGATGTAGCGTCGCCCGGCTTCCCGTTGCCTTGCTTTTCGTTACCGGGCTTTTCGTTACCGGGTGCGAAGACCAGGACGGGTTTGGCGTGGTTGCCGGCGTCGGCCAGCAGTGCCACCAGTTCGCCGGAGGGGGCGAAGGCGGCCACCGGGTTGTCGGCCGTGGCCGCGTCCGGGGTTCCCGCGGCAGGGCCGGCGGCGATCCGGCGGCCGTAGGAGATCTCGATGCTTTCGGCGTCGCTCAGCTCCCGGCTGGGCATCAGGGCGCGGGCGGCCTGGGACATCTCCAGGATGTCCAGTTCCTCCGCGAGTTCCTCCAGCGTGCGGGCCTGCTCCAGCGTGTAGGGGCCAACCTTGGTACGGCGCAAGGCGGTGAGGTGTCCGCCGACGCCGAGCGCCTCGCCGAGGTCGCGCGCCAGCGCCCGGATGTACGTCCCGGAGGAGCAGTCGACTTCGACATCGACATCGACGACGCGGCCGCCGTCGACCTTCCGGATGTCCAGCACGTCGAAGCGGTGGATGGTGACCGGCCGGGCGGCGAGCTTCACTTCTTCGCCCGAACGGACGCGGGCGTAGGAGCGCTCGCCGTTGACCTTGATGGCGCTGACGCTGCTGGGGACCTGCTGGATCTCGCCGCGCAGGGCCGCGATGCCGGTGTTGATGGCAGCCTCGTCCACGGCTGCTGCGCTGTGTGAGGCGGTGACGTCGCCTTCGGCGTCATCGGTGATGGTGGCTTCACCGAGTCGGATGGTAGCGGAGTAGCTCTTGGTGGTGCCGACGATGAAGCTCAGCAGCCGGGTGGCCTTGTTGATGCCGAGGACGAGGACGCCGGTGGCCATGGGGTCAAGGGTGCCGGCGTGGCCGACTTTCCGGGTACCGGCCAGCCTCCGCATCCGGCCAACCACGTCGTGGCTGGTCCATCCCTGCGGTTTGTCGACAATCACCAGTCCAGAAAGCACGCCTCCCAGTATATCTAGTACTCCGTACGGTGCTCGTTATGGCGCCAGGCGTCGAAAGGATCCTCGGCGCCGTCGACCTCGGTGTGTTGCACGGGCAACAGCTCCGGGCGGCCGCCGTCGAAGTATTCATAGAACACGGCGTCGTCGAACCCGGCCCGGGCGGCACCGTGCCGGTCCGCGGCGAAATAGACCCGCTCGATCCTGCCCCACAGGGCAGCAGAGAGGCACAACGGGCAGGGTTCGCAGCTGGCATAGAGGACGGCACCGCTGAGGTCGAAGGTGCCGCTGGCCGCGGCCGCCCGGCGGATGGCCACCACCTCGGCGTGGGCCGTGGGGTCGTTGTCGCGGGTGACCCGGTTGCTGCCTTCGTGGACGGCTCCGTCGATGGTGACCACGACGGCGCCGAACGGCCCGCCGCCCTCGTCGACGTTCTGCACGGCGAGCCGGATGGCGTGTTCCAGGTAGCGTCCGGGATCAGGGTCCGCAGTCATGCTCCGATCTTAGCCAGCACGCCGGCCATTTGGAGCGGACCGGCCTTTCGGGTGCAGAAAAGCCGGACCCGCTCCCGGCTGTTCCGCCTCAAACAGAAACCCGGGCTGGTCCGGCTTTTGCCGTGATGCTGGGCCGTCAGCGGCCGCTGTCTTCGTCGATGTCCTCGTCGTCCCTCAGGTCGATGTCCTCTTCGTCGAAGTCGTCCTCGTCGATGTCTTCATCGCGGGGCGCGTCGCTCTTGTAGGGGTCGGCGTCACCGGCGTGCGTGGCACCGGCGGCAAGGGCGGCCACCTCGGCATCACGCTGCTTGGCGGTGCGCAGCAGTTCCTCCAGGTTGGAGGCATTGACGGGTACCATGTCCGGGACGAACTCGAGGGTGGGGGTCAGGCGCACGGTGATGTTGCGGCCCACTTCCTGCCGGAGCACGCCCTTGGCCTTTTCGAGTGCCTTGGCGGCATCGGCGTGGGCGGCATCGTCACCGAAGACGGTGTAGTACACGGTGGCGTGCTGGAGATCGTTGGTGACCCGGGCATCCGTGATGGTGATGGACTCCACGCGGGGATCCTTGACCCGCCGGCCCAACGCCTCGGCAACAACAACCTTAATCCGCTGCGCCAATTTCGCAGCACGTGCCGGATCAGCCATTTCCACTCCTAAGAAAATCTGGGGTACGACGGCGACGGGCGGCTGACGTACTTGGGTTATGCAGGATGCCACCCGTCTCTGGCGAGTCTATGACGGACCGCCGGAAGCTCAAGCCGCGGAGGCGGCAAGGGGGCCCCGGAGTGGCATTGGGCCTGCCGAAGCTGGGCGGCCGACGTCGTAAGACGTCAGCCGCCCAGCGAAGGGGCGGGGCCCCCTTGCCGCCGCAGCGGCAGGTGAGGCCCCGGCCATTGGACTATCTAGACGCGCGGCTTCTCGCGCATCTCGAAGGTCTCGATGATGTCGCCTTCGGTGAGGTCGTTGTAGGACCCCAGGCCGATACCACATTCGAAGCCTTCGCGGACCTCGGTCGCGTCGTCCTTGAAGCGCTTGAGCGAGTCGACGGAGAGGTTCTCTCCGATGACCTTGCCGTCGCGCAGGACGCGGGCCTTGGTGTTGCGGCGGATGATGCCGGAACGGACGATCGAGCCGGCGATGTTTCCGAACTTGGAGGAACGGAAGACTTCGCGGACCTCGGCGGTGCCCAGCTGGAACTCTTCGTACTCCGGCTTGAGCATGCCCTTGAGAGCGAGCTCGATGTCATCGATCGCCGCGTAGATGACCGAGTAGAAGCGCATGTCCACGCCTTCACGGTCGGCCAGTTCGGCAACGCGCTCGGCCGGCTTGACGTTGAAGCCGATGATGATGGCGTTGTCCACGGTGGCGAGGTTGACGTCGTTCTGGGTGATGGCACCCACGCCGCGGTGGATGACGCGCAGCTGCACGTCTTCGTCGCCCACATCGATCTTGAGCAGGGCGTCTTCGAGGGCTTCCACGGCACCGGAGACGTCACCCTTGAGGATGAGGTTGAGGGTGTCGATCTTGCCTTCGGCCACGGCCTTGTCGAAGTCTTCCAGGCTGATGCGCTTGCGGCGCTTGGCCAGGGCGGCGTTGCGGTCGGCGGCTTCACGCTTTTCGGCGATCTGGCGGGCCGTGCGCTCGTCCGGGGTCACCAGGAAGGTGTCACCGGCGCGCGGCACGTTGGACAGGCCGAGGACCTGGACCGGGCGGGACGGCAGTGCGATGTCCAGGGCGTTGCCGTCCTCGTCGAACATGGCACGGACGCGGCCGTGGGCGGTGCCGGCGACGATGGTGTCACCGACGGCCAGGGTGCCGGACTGCACCAGGACGGTGGCCACGGAACCGCGGCCCTTGTCCAGGTTGGCTTCGATCGCGATGCCTCGTGCGTCCTTGTCCGGGTTGGCGCGCAGGTCGAGCGCGGCGTCCGCGGTGAGAAGGACAGCGTCGATGAGGTCCTCGATGTTGAGGTTCTGACGGGCAGAGACCTCAACGAACATGGTGTCGCCACCGTATTCTTCGGGAACCAGGCCGTACTCGGTGAGCTGGCCCTTGACCTTGTCCGGGTTGGCGCCTTCCTTGTCGATCTTGTTGACTGCGACGACGATCGGCACGTTGGCAGCCTGGGCGTGGTTGAGCGCTTCGACCGTCTGCGGCATGACGCCGTCGTCGGCTGCGACCACCAGGATCGCGATGTCGGTGACCTTGGCACCACGGGCACGCATGGCGGTGAACGCTTCGTGACCGGGGGTGTCGATGAAGGTGATGTCCCGCGGAGTGCCTTCGTGCATGTGGCTGATCTGGTAGGCACCGATGTGCTGGGTGATGCCGCCGTGTTCGCCGGCCACCACGTTGGTCTTGCGGATGGCGTCGAGGAGGCGGGTCTTACCGTGGTCGACGTGGCCCATGACAGTGACAACCGGGGGACGCGGTTCGAGGACGTCGTCGCCTTCTGCTTCGAGTTCGGCTTCGAGGTCGATGTCGAAGGAGTCGAGGAGCTCGCGCTCTTCGTCTTCCGGGGACACGACCTGGACCTTGTAGCCCAGTTCCTCGCCCAGCAGGGCAAAGGTGTCCTCGTCAAGGGACTGCGTGGCGGTGGCCATTTCACCAAGGTGGAACAGCACGGTCACCAGCGCAGCGGGGTTTGCCTCGATCTTGTCGGCGAAGTCCGTGATGGAGGAGCCACGGCGGAGGCGGACAACAGTGCTGCCGTCGCCACGGGGCACCGAAACGCCGCCCAGGGACGGAGCACTCATCTGCTCCAGTTCCTGGCGCTTTGCACGCTTCGACTTGCGCTGCTTGCCACGGCCTGCGCCGCCCTTGCCGAAGGCACCCTGGGTGCCGCCACGGCCGCGGCCGCCCTTGCCGAAGCCGCCGCCTGCGGGGGCTCCGCCGCCACCGGTGCCGGGAGCACCGCCCGGACGGCCGGGACCGCCGGGACGTCCGGCACCGCCCGGACGGCCTGCGCCGGGCGCCGGACGTTCAGTGCGGTTGGGCATCATGCCCGGGGTCGGGCGCGGGCCGCCGGGACGCGGTGCGCCGGGGCGCGGGGCACCCGGACGCGGAGCGCCGGGGCGGGGTCCGCCTGCACCGGCTGCCGGACGGGGACCGCCGGCACCTGCTGCGGGACGCGGACCACCGGGGCGTTCGCCTTCGGTGCGTGCGCCGCCCGGACGCGGCATGCCCTGGGAGGTTGCAAAGGGGTTGTTACCCGGGCGCGGAGCGCGCTCGCCTTCACCACGGCCACGGGGCATGCCCTGGGACGTTGCGAAGGGGTTGTTGCCCGGACGGGGGCCGCCGGGTCGCGGAGCCTGGCCCGGGCGTGCCGGAGCCTCGCTGCGCGGTGCCGGACGTGCGCCGGGCTTGGCGGCTGCGGGGCCGGCCGGAGCCGCAGCGGACGCGGCCGGAGCAGCAGGGGCCGCCGGAGCGGGAGCCTTGGGTGCAGCCGGGCCCGGGACCGGACCGGGGCGCGAGGCAGCGGGAGCTGCCGGGGCGGCGGCAGCGGCCGGAACCTTCGGGGCGGCGGGGGCCGCGGGAGCTGCCGGGGCGTCCGCCTTGGCGGAGCCGG
Organism: Arthrobacter silvisoli; assembly: GCF_003369445.1. GTDB lineage: Bacteria > Actinomycetota > Actinomycetes > Actinomycetales > Micrococcaceae > Arthrobacter > Arthrobacter silvisoli. Next base: position 102,345 of record NZ_QRCU01000026.1, on the reverse strand, counting down.
CACCCGGGTAGGCGTTGCGAAGCTTCCGCACAACGGGAGCCTCGATGGTGGAGGAAGCGGAACGGACGAATTCGCCCAGTTCCTGCAGTTTGGTCACTGCTTCCTTGGAGGTGATTCCGAGCTCTTTCGCGAGCTCGTGGACGCGGTACTTGGCCACTTTTCTCCTGTCTCGGTCCGCACCGAGCCAGGCACGAACCGTCTACTTCTTACTGCGGGCCTCCGCTGCGGACGCAGCTGGAAGGCCCTGTGCAGAGCGCAACAAAGTTGTCATCGTTGCGTACTCATCGCTGGGAACTCATCGGGTTTCCATCAGTTTTCTGACCCGCTTTCAGGTTTGGACGGTTGTTCCGCGTCGGCCGGAGCCTCCGCGGGTGGCATGCCTGCGAGATAGCGTTCGACGGCGGCCGTGTCGCTTGCGCCCGCGAGGGCCCGGGCGAAGGCGCGCCGTTTGCTTGCCAACAGGAGGCAGTTGCCGCTGGGGTGCAGCCACGCACCCCGGCCAGCCATCCGGCGTCGTTCATCCACCAGGACGACGGGTGACCCGCCGCCTTCGGCGACAAGCCGGATCAGCTCGTTCCGGGCTCCGCGTTTCCGGCATCCGATGCAGGTCCGTTCGGGCTGGTGCCCGCGTGAGAGGGGTGCGGCCACTGGGTGTTCAACCATCCTCAGTGTCCTAACCCGTCCTTCTTCGTTCCTGCTTCCCGCCGCCGCACCGCCCCGGAGGGCATGCCGCCCCGTAGAACGAGGCAGCGCAAATAAACGCAATTCACTGCAGCGCCATGGAAAACGGATACCGGACGCAAGTCCGGCTCCAACCAGTCTAGTCCCCCGGGCGCCCGGCCGCCGAATCCGGGCACGGCACGGCCAGGCCTCCGGGGCCCGCAGGCGGGCTAGTGGCCCTGGCCTTGCGCGGCGTCGGAGACAATATCGATGCGCCAGCCGGTCAACTTTGCCGCGAGGCGGGCGTTCTGCCCTTCCTTGCCGATCGCGAGCGACAGCTGGTAGTCCGGAACCACCACGCGGGCGGAGCGGGTGGACTCGTCGATGATGGTGACGGAATTCACACGCGACGGCGACAGCGAGTTGGCAATGAAGGTAGCCGGGTCGTCGCTGAAGTCGACGATGTCGATCTTTTCGTCGTTCAGTTCGGTCATGACGGCGCGCACGCGGGAACCCATTTCACCGATGCAGGCACCCTTAGCGTTGATGCCGGCAGCGTTGGCCTTGACGGCCATCTTGGTCCGGTGGCCTGCTTCGCGGGCCAGGGCCACGATCTCGACCGAGCGGTCAGCGATCTCCGGCACTTCGAGTTCGAAGAGCTTCCGGACCAAGCCGGGGTGCGAACGGGACAAGGTGATCGAGGGGCCCTTGGCACCACGGTGTACGTCCACCACGTAGGCGCGCAGGCGGCTGCCGTGGGTGTACTTCTCGCCGGGGACCTGCTCGGGCGGGGGCAGGAGGGCCTCGACGCTGCCGAGGTTGACCTGGATCATGTGCGGGTTGTTGCCCTGCTGGATCAGGCCTGCCACCAGTTCGCCTTCGCGGCCCTTGAATTCGCCCAGGACGTTGTCGTCCTCGACGTCGCGCAGGCGCTGCAGGATGATCTGCCGTGCGGTGCTGGCCGCGATCCGGCCGAAACCGTCCGGGGTGTCCTCGAACTCGCCGACGGCTTCGCCGTCGTCGTTGAACTCGGTGGCCCAGATGGTCACGTGGCCGCTCTTGCGGTCAAGTTCGGCGCGGGCCTTTTCGTAAGCGCCCGGCGTCTTGTGGTAAGCCACCAGGAGCGCCTGCTCGATGGTGGGGATCAGGAGGTCCAGCGGGATTTCGCGCTCACGCTCCAGGAGCCTCAACGCACTCATGTCAATATCCATTAGGCCTCCTCGGAAGGTCCGTTGTACTCGTCTGCCAGCCCGGCCTCGTCGAGGTGGCTGAATTCAATTTCGACTTTTCCTTGGCGGATCCTGTCGAAGGGAAGCTTGATGGGGTCGCCCTGCTTGGGCTTCATCCCCTTCTTGACCTCGAGTTCCGGGATCAGGGTCACGCCGTCGTCGTCGACGGACTGGATCCTCCCGGTAAGGTTTTCGCCCTGGATGACGTTGACCTTGACCATGCGGCCGCGGGCCCGGTGCCAGTGGCGGGGTTCGGTCAGCGGGCGGGAGACGCCCGGGGAGGAGACTTCGAGGTCGTACGGCCGGCCGTCGTCGTGCGGGTCGTTGTCCAGCACGTCGGACAGGGCCCTGGAGATTTCGGCGATGACGTCAAGGCCCACGCCGCCGGTTTCCTCCTGCGGCAGGTCGATGACCACCTGGACCGTGCGGTGCGAACCGGCCACCTGGACGGAGACGTCCTCAAGGTACAGCCGGCTGGCCTGGACCACAGGTTCCAGCAGCGCCCTGAGCCTGCTTTCTTCGGGGTTGCTGGCGGCTGCCGCTTGCGCTCCAGCCTGGTCTGTTGAAGTCCTGGCTTCCGAATGACTCACTGGCCAGCCGCCTCCCGTTCGATGTTGTTGTGAGTACTAGGGTATCGAGTTTCACGGCGGGGTGGTGCACCACGGTTCCGCCGACAGCCCCCGCCCGTGACACCATGGACTGTTGTGAATGACGAGAGTGCGGAAAATCCGGAGCGCCCTGCGGGAAAACAGGGGCCCCACGGCTGGGTGAAGCCCGCACTTGTGTCTTTGCTCGCAGTCCTCGTCGTGGGTACCGGGGCTGTGCTGCTGCCGGCCAACGACGGGCCTGCCCCCGTGCCGCCGTTTTCCGATACCGCGAAGGCCGCAGCCTACGCCGAAACCCGCGCCCTGCTGGCAGACGCAGCGGGCACCGGCAGCCCGAGAGCCACCGTGACCCTGCTGGAAACCCAGGCACGGGCGCTGCTGGCCCCGGCTCCGGCGTCGCCGTCCACCGACGCGTCCGGCTCGTCCGCTACCCCGCCTACCAGGGCTTCCTTCCTTGCCGGGCTTTCCCGCAGCGCGTCCCGGCGATTGGCCGACGCCGGAAACAGCGACGGCGGCACGGCCCGCCTGCTTGCCGCCGTCGGAACAGCCCAGGTGCTTGAGGCGGCGCGGCTCGCCGCGGCCTGGGGACTGCCCGTACCGGCCGGCCCGTCTTTGGCGTCGACGGCGGCCTCCTCCCCTGCCGCTCCGCCTGCCTGCGCTGCCGGCGGGGGCGCGACGGCGTCAGCAACGGCGGAGGCCGAAGCGGAGCCGGCGGGACCCGGCGAGGCCCTTGCCGCCGTCGTGCGTGCCGAACAAAAGGCTGTCTACGTCTATCAAGTGGCCCTCGCCCGGCTCGACGGATCCGCCGCAGAAACGGCTGCTTCGGATCTCGCCCGCCACCAGGATCTGCTGCGCGAGGCCGAAGCCCTGGCCCGGCAGCACTGCACCGAGCCGCCGCCGCGCGAAGCCGGGTACCGGCTGCCGGCGGGCTTCGCGGCACATGCCTCCGCCGCACTCGCAGAGCAAGAGTCGGCCACACTCACGGCCTACGGCGAACTGGTGGCCCTCTCCGACAGCGAAACCCGGCAGTGGGCAATCGCCGGACTTCTGGGCGGCGCCCGCCGGACGGAATCCTGGGGCACATCCCCCGGTGCCCTGCCCGGCCTGCCGGTCGACCCCGCAGCGTTGCCGACCCTGCCCGGAAGCACCGCCGCTCCGGAGCGATAGGCCAGCCTTGCTTTGCTGGCGCCGGCTGCCGCGGAGTGCTTGGCTTGAACCATGGCATCCACCGAAAGGTCCGCGCGCCACGACCGCGAACCGCACGACAACGACATCGCCCAACGCCTGAACTGGCTCCGTGCAGGTGTGCTCGGGGCCAACGACGGGATTGTCTCCGTGGCGGCAATCGTGGTGGGCGTGGCCGGTGCCACCACCAACACGGGCGCGATCCTGGCGGCTGGCGCGGCCGGCGCCCTAGGTGGGGCGGTGTCCATGGCGTTGGGCGAGTACGTGTCCGTCAGCAGCCAAAGCGACAGCCAGAAAGCCCTGATCGAAAAGGAGCGCCGCGAACTCGAGGAACAACCCGAGGAGGAACTGGCCGAGCTCGCCGCCATTTACGAATCCAAGGGCCTCAGCTCCGGCACAGCCTGGACCGTGGCGAAGGAACTGACGGCCCACAATGCGCTGGCGGCCCATCTGTCCGCCGAACTGAACATCGACGAGGACGGCATCGTGAGCGCGTGGCACGCTGCCTTCGCGTCCGCCATCGCCTTCACCCTTGGCGCGCTCCTGCCCCTGCTTTCGATCCTGCTGCCGCCACCGGCGCTGCGGGTGCCCCTGACCTTCGTGTCCGTGCTGGTGGCGCTGGCTCTGACCGGGGCGCTGGGCGCCTGGATCGGCGGCAGTTCCAGGACACGGGCCGCAGTCCGCGTGGTGGTCGGCGGCGCGCTTGCCCTGGCGGCAACGTTCAGCCTGGGCAGCCTGCTAGGGTCCACCGGGGTCATCTGAGGTGGTGCTGGGGCCAGTGTCCCCGGCACCTGCTGCATCCCTGCACCTGATTGCCGTTTCCGGTCGGAATGCCGGCAGCTGGAAAGCGACCGCGGGTGGCAAACGGGCGGGCGGAGTACGCAGGCCCGCCCGGGTTCCCTGGCCGGGGAACCAAGCAAGGGGACCGTGGGGATAGGCTGACGGGTATGAGCAGCGTTATTCCGGTGCCGGCCGATCTGCGGGCCCGCTATTCGCGTACCGCGGAGGGCAGGGCGTGGCTGGCTGCGCTCCCCGGCCACCTCGCTGCGGGCTTGGAGCGCTGGAACCTCACCCTCGACCTCCCCGTCGGTGCGGAGCCTTGGAACGGCCACGGCGGAATCGTGGTTCCGGTGCTGCGGGACGGGCAGGCCGCCGTGCTCAAGGTCGCGTTTCCCCACCCCGAAGCCTTGCCCGAAAGCCTTGCGCTCATGCTGTGGGACGGGCGCGGCGCGGTGCGTCTGCTCGAAGCCGACCAAGCCACCTGTTCCATGCTCCTCGAACGGCTCGACGCCGGCCGCTGGCTGCAGGATGCCCCGCTGGACCACGCCCGCGATGCCTGGGGAACGGTGATGCGGCAGCTCAGCATCGACGCCGGCGGCGGCCCGGGCTGGGAAGCGTTCGAGCACGCGGCGGCCAAGGCCGAACGCTGGAGCGATGAGCTTCCGGCCGACTGGGAACAGCTTGGCAGGCCGTTCCCCCGCTGGCTCCTGGAAGCGGCCCTCGAAGTGTGCCAGACCCGCGGCGCCGTAGGCCGGCGGGCCGGCAAGGACGTCCTGGTCCACGCCGACCTCCATTTCATGAACGTCCTGCCGCTTCCCGGATCTGGTCTTCCCGACGGCGGCAGCTACCGCGCCATCGACCCGCAACCGGTGATCGGCGAAGCCGAGTTCGGTGTGGCCCCCGTGCTGTGGAACCGGATCGCCGAGCTCCCGCAGTCCTCACCCGAACTGGCGCTGCTCGAGCGCTGCAATGACTTCAGCCACGCGGCGGGACTGGACCCGGAAACGGCGCGGCAATGGAGCCTCACCCGGGAAGTGGAAAACGCGCTGTGGTACGCCGCGAAGCCCGGGCACGAAGGCGATCTGGCCCGCTCCCTGTGGGTTGCCAGCACTTTGGCCGGGCGGACCCTGGATGGCCTGCCCGCCGCCCATGAACTGCCGGCTCCGGGCGGCGCCGCCCTCAGCTAACCGCGCCCCGCGGGCCAGCGGTCGCAGGCAGTCGCAGGCTAAGCCGTCGCGGCCGTCGCGGCCAGCGCGTCCCTGATCGTCTCGACGGCAATGTCCAGGTCGCTGCTGTCGGTGGACCAGTTGCTGACCGAGACCCTGAGGATGTCCCTGCCGTGCCAGCGGGAACCGGACATCCACACCCTGCCGTCAGCCATGATGTAGTCGGTCACGGCCCGGGTGCGGACGTCGTCTCCGAAGGCCAGCGACAGTTGCGTGTAGACGACATCGTTGAGCACCTCGACGCCGGGCACGCCGGCAAGCCGGGCTGCCAGCTCGGCCGCACAAGCCGCGCGTCCGGCAACCAGGGCACGGACGCCGTCGGCCCCCAAGGAACGCAACGCGGCCCAGACCGGAACCCCGCGTGCACGGCGCGACAACTCCGGCGACTTTTCCATCGGGTCTCCTGGCCCGTGGCTGTCCTGCGGCAGGTACTCGGCGTGCATGCCGATGGCGGGGCGCAGGGCGGCGACGTCGCGCACCACCACGATGCCGGCGTCGTAGGGCGCGTTCAGGGTCTTGTGGGCGTCGGTCCCCCAGGAATCGGCCAAGGCCACCCCGTCCCACAGGTCCCGCAGTTCCGGCACCGCGGCTGCCCAGAGCCCGAAGGCACCGTCAACGTGGACCCACGCGTCGTGTTCCTTCGCTGCGGCGATTGCTTCGCCGAAGGGATCGAAGGCGCCTGAATGGAGGTTCCCGGCCTGCAGGCACACGATCGCGGGATCACTGCCGGCCTCGAGCGCGCGGCGCAGTGCAGGAGCCTCGATTCGGCCCTGGGCGTCTGCGGGCACCACTTCAGGCGCGCCGAGGCCGAGGAAACGCAGCGCCATGTCCAAGCTCTCGTGGCGTTCGGCCCCGGCCAGGACCCGCAACGCCGGGGCACCGTTGAGGCCCTTGGCGTTCACATCCCAGCCGGCGGACTCCAGCTGACGCCAGCGGGCCGCCGCCAAGGCGGTGAAGTTGGCCATGCTTGCTCCGGTGGTGAAGCCGACGTCGGACCCCTCCGGGAGGCCCAGGAGTTCCAGCAGCCACTGGCCTGCGGCGTGCTCGATTCCCGCCGTCGCGGGCGTGGCAAAGCGCAGCCCGGTGTTCTGGTCCCACGCGGAGACGAGCCAGTCGGCGGCCATGGCCGAGGGCAGCGTACCGCCGATCACCCAGCCGAAGAAGCGGCCGGACTGCATGGCCATGAGTCCGGGTTCGGCGTTCCGTGCCAGGAAGTCGACGAGCTTTTCCGGGTCCATTCCCTCGGCCGGCAGCGGCCCGCCAAACACGGAACTGATCTGCTCGGCCGTCGCCGAGGGCCTGACCTGCCGCGCCGGCAACGCTTCCAACCACGCCTTGGCGTGCTCCGCCGCGCGCCCGAGGACCCGCTCATATTCACCGGAATCGGCCCACATGGGAGCATGCTACGCCTGTGCGCTACGGGAAAACATGGCTTCCTGTCAGTGGCCCGTCGTAGGGTACGGACCATGGAAATCATCCTTGTTCCCGGGTTCTGGTTGGATGCCTCGTCCTGGTCGGAGGTGACCCCTCCGCTCGTCGACGCCGGCCACAGGGTCACGCCGCTGACCTTGCCGGGCCTTGAGTCGGTTGATGCCCCGCGTGCCGGAATCGGCCTGCGGGACCATATCGACGCGGTGACTGCTGTTGTAGACATGGCGGATGGTCCGGTGGTGCTGGTGGGCCATTCGGGCGGCGGAGCAATCATCCACGGAGTACTCGATGCCCGCCCGGAGCGGGTGGCCCGGGCGATCTACGTTGACAGCGGACCACTCGGCGAGGGCGGCGTCATCAACGACGAACTGCCCGCTGAAGGCGACGGGATCCCGCTGCCGCCGTGGGATCTGTTCGACGACGCCGACCTGGTGGATATGGACGCAGGGCTCCGCGGGATGTTCCGTAACCGCGCCATTCCGCAGCCCAAGGGCGTGGCCTGCGACAAGCAGCACCTGCAGGATGAGCGGCGGTACAACGTCCCGGCCACGGTCATCGTCTGTGAGTTCCCCTCCGCCATGCTCCACGAATGGATGGCGGCCGGTTCGCCGTTCACCGCCGAGCTCGCCCGCATGAAGGACGTGGAATACGTGGACCTGCCCACCGGCCACTGGCCGCAGTTCACCCGTCCGGCAGAGCTCGGCGCGGCCATCCTCGCCGCCGTCGAGCAGACCGCGGATGCCACCGGGGCCCGGTAGCGGCCCTAGGCCAGGTCCTGCCAGACGTCGATGCTGAGCTTGATGATCAGGGCGGCCACTACCAGCAGGAAGACCACGCGGACGAAACTGCTGCCCTTCTTCACCGCGGTCCGGGCGCCAAGGTAGCCGCCGGCCATGTTGGCCGCACCCAGGAGCAGGCCGACGCCCCACAACAGGGAGCCGTGCGGCAGGAAGAACAGCAGCGCGCCGGCGTTGGTGGCCATGTTGACGATCTTGGCCTTGGCACTGGCTTCGAGGAAGGCGTAGCCCATCGCGGAGACGAGTGCGATCACCAGGAAGGAGCCGGTTCCGGGGCCGATCAGCCCGTCGTAGAAGCCGATCACCGCCCCGATCAGGCACGCCACCACGTAATGCCTGTGGCCGTCGTGCCGGAGGGCGGTAAGCTCGCCCGCGTCGGGCCGCAGCGCCGTGAACAGCGCGACGACAACCAGCGCCACCACGATGATCGGCTTGAACACTGCGGCGGGCAGGTTGGCCGCGAGCAGCGCCCCGCCGAAGCTTCCGGCGAGGGCGATCACGGCCATCGGCACGGCCGTCTTGAGGTCCGGGCCCACCCTGCGGTAATAGGTGGTGGCGCTCGTGGCGGTGCCGAAGATGGAGCCCATTTTGTTGGTGGCCAGCGCCTGGACCGGAGTAATCCCCGGGACCAGGAGGAGGGCGGGGAGCTGGATCAGTCCCCCGCCACCCACCACGGCGTCAACCCATCCGGCGGCGAAGCCGGCCACCACAATCATGACGAGCGTGGCGGCCTCGATCGATTCGAAGCCGGAAATCACTTCTGGCGTACGGCGTTGACCACGTAGTCCACGGCCTTTTCGACGGCGACGTCCTCGGCCTCGCCGCTGCGGCGGTCCTTGATTTCCACCACGCCGTTCGCCAGGCCCTTGCCGACAGCCAGGATGGTGGGCACGCCCAGCAGCTCGGCATCGCCGAACTTCACGCCGGGGGAAACCTTCGGGCGGTCGTCGTAGATGACCTCCAGGCCGGCGGCCTCGAGTTCGGCCGAGAGCTTCTCCGCGGCGGCGAAGATTTCCTCGCCGCGGCCGACGGCAACGACGTGGACGTCCGCGGGCGCCACCGAGCGGGGCCAGATGAGGCCGCGGTCGTCGTTGTTGGATTCGGCCAGGGCCGCCACGGCGCGGGTGACACCGACGCCGTAGGAGCCCATGGTCACCACGACCTGCTTGCCGTTCTGGTCCAGGACCTTCAGGTCCAGGGCTTCGGCGTACTTGCGGCCGAGCTGGAAGATGTGGCCCATCTCGATGCCGCGGGCCAGTTCCAGGGGACCGCTGCCATCCGGGGCCAGGTCGCCTTCGCGCACTTCGGTGGCCTCGATGACGCCGTCCCAGCCGAAGTCGCGTCCTGCGACGAGGCCGAAAACGTGCTTGCCGTCCAGGTTGGCTCCCGTGACCCAGCTGCTGCCGGACACGATCCGCGGGTCCACGAGGAAGAGCAGCTTGGAGCTGCCTTCGAGTCCGAGGACGGGCTCGTCCAGGGACAGGCCGGGGCCGATGTAGCCCTTGACGAGGGCCGGGTTCTTCTTGAGGTCCTCTTCGTTGGCCGCTTCCAGGCCGATCTCGCCCGCGACCGGGAGGAAGGCCCCGATGTTGGCTTCGACGCGCTTGAGGTCCACGGCGCGGTCGCCGGGGACGCCGATGACGACGATCTGGCGCTCTCCGGTGGGCAGGGTCACGGCGAGGACGACGTTCTTGAGGGTGTCCGCGGCAGTCCATTCGCCGCCCTCGGCCTCGCTGCGGGGGGCGAGCTCGTTCGACGCGGCGACCAGGGTTTCGATCGTCGGGGTGTCCGGGGTGTCCAGGACGCGGGCTGCGGGAGCGTTGCTGAAGTCGATGGCCTCGGGCGCCACAGTGGTGACGGCTTCGACGTTGGCCGCGTAACCGCCGGCGGAGCGGACAAAGGTATCCTCGCCGATCTCGGTGGGGTGCAGGAATTCCTCGCTCTTGGACCCGCCCATGGCACCGGCGGTGGCGGTGACCGGGATGACTTCGAGGCCCAAGCGTTCGAAGATCTTCAGGTAGGCGGCGCGGTGCGCTGCGTAGCTGGCGTCCAGGCCGGCGTCGTCCACGTCGAAGGAGTAGGAGTCCTTCATGATGAACTCGCGGCCGCGGAGGAGGCCGGCGCGGGGACGGGCTTCGTCGCGGTACTTGTTCTGGATCTGGTAGATGCTCAGGGGCAGGTCCTTGTACGAGGAGTACAGGTCCTTGACCAGGAGGGTGAACACTTCCTCGTGCGTGGGGGCGAGCAGGTAGTCGGCCTGCTTGCGGTCCTTGAGCCGGAAGATGCCGTCGCCGTACTCGGTCCAGCGGTTGGTGGCCTCGTACGGTTCCTTGGGCAGCAGGGCCGGGAAGTGGACTTCCTGGGCGCCGATCGCGGTCATTTCCTCGCGGATGATCCGTTCCACCTTGCGCAGCACACTCAGGCCCAGCGGCAGCCAGGTATAGATACCCGGAGCGGCACGGCGGATGTAGCCCGCCCGGACCAGCAGCTTGTGGCTGGCGACCTCGGCGTCGACGGGATCTTCACGCAAGGTGCGCAGGAAAAGCTGGGACAGGCGAACGACCACGGGCAAAATCCGTTTCTGTGGCAAGGGGTGGCAAAAACTACTGACTACTAATCTACCGGCTGGCCGCCCGCGTCTTTGCCGACCGCCAACGCCCGGGCTGCGGTACAGAAGGCGCACAGCGGTCCATTGACCGTGGAAAGCGGCGGGTCTACCTTGAATTCATCAGCTGATGAATTCTTTTCCGGAGGTCGCCATGAACCGGCACGTCGCAGAACCAGCAGGCGTTGCTCCGGCCGTCGAGGCCAGCGGAGTCCACGTCAACCGCGGCCGGACCAGGATCCTGCGGGGCCTGGATTTCACCATCGGTGCCGGGCGGATCACAGGCCTGCTGGGCCCCTCGGGCAGCGGCAAAACGACGCTCATGCGGGCCATTGTGGGGGCGCAGCGGCTCTCCGCCGGGTCCGTCACCGTGCTGGGCCAGCCCGCCGGCACCGCCGCCCTGCGGCACGACGTCGGCTATGTCGCCCAGTCCCCCAGCGTGTATCCGGACCTCAGCGTCGAAGCGAACGTCCGCTACTTCGGCGCGATGCACGGCGCGACGGCGGCCGACGCCGCCGAGGCGATCGACGCCGTCGGGCTCAAGGACTTCGCCCGGCAACGGACCGTCGACCTCTCGGGTGGCCAGTTGAGCCGCGTGTCCCTGGCCTCAGCCCTTGTCGCACGTCCCAGGCTGCTGGTCCTGGATGAACCCACCGTGGGCCTGGACCCGGTGCTGCGCGCCGAGCTCTGGGAGCGTTTCGCCGCGATGGCGGACGCCGGAACCACACTGCTGGTTTCCAGCCACGTGATGGAGGAGGCCTCGCACTGTTCCTCCCTGCTGCTGCTGCGCGAGGGACTGCTGATGGCCAGCCTCACCCCGGCAGAGCTGGGCGAACGCGGGCGCAGCGCCGACCTCGAACTGGCCTTTCTGCAGCTGATCCGGGACGCCGAACGGGCAGCCTCCCCAACTGACCGCAATGAAAGCCAGGTGGCCTGATGAATCCCCGCATGATGCTGGCGACGAGCTGGCGGGTCCTGGACCAGCTCCGGCACGACCGCCGCAGCATCGCGATGATCCTGGTGGTCCCGGCCTTGCTGCTGACCGCCGTGTACTACCTCTACGAGAACGAAACCCTGCCGCCGGGGGTGCCGCGGACGTTCGACCGTGTTGGCCTGATGATGCTGGCGATCTTCCCCTTCGTGGTGATGTTCCTGGTCACCTCGATCACCATGCTGCGGGAACGGACGTCCGGGACCCTGGAACGCCTGCTGACGACGCCGATCCACAAGGCGGACCTGCTGTTCGGCTACGCGATCGCGTTCTCGATCATGGCGGCGCTGCAGTCGCTCGTGGCGACGGCGGTGGCGTACTGGATCTTCGGCCTGGACATCAAAGGCAGCCCGGGATACGTGGTGATGATCGCCGTCATCAACGCCGTCCTGGGAGTGGCCTTGGGCCTGCTGTGCTCGGCGTTCGCACGGACCGAGTTCCAAGCCGTTCAGTTCATGCCGGTAGTGGTGGTACCGCAGATCCTGCTCTGCGGACTGTTCGTGGCACGGGACCGGATGAACGATGTACTGGAGAACATCTCCAACGTGCTGCCTCTGACGTTCTCCGTGGATGCGTTGAAGGAGATTGCGTCCAACAGCGAGGCCACCCGGCTGATGTGGGATGACGCGACGACCATAGGGATCATCGTCCTCGGGGTCCTGGTGCTGGCCTCGCTGACCCTTCGGCGGCAGACCCGATGAGCGGGCTTCCCTCGCTGCGCGGTCCCGTGCCGTCGTCCCGCAGGGGCCGCCGCGTCGGCACCAACGATTCGCGCGAGCTCATCCTCGCCACCGCCCGCAGGCTCTTCGCCGAGCACGGTTTCGACGGCACCAGCATGCGCCAGGTGGCCCGCGAAGCCGGAGTGGATCCGGCCCTGGTGCACCACTTCTTCAAGGGCAAGGACGAGCTTTTCGCGCTCAGCGTTGATCTTCCTGCCGATCCGGCTCAGGTCCTTGCCGGCGTCGAGTCCCTCGACCCCGGGCAACGCGCGGAGGAAATCGTGCGGGCCGTGCTGCGGCTGTGGGAAAGCCCCGCACAGCACAGCCTGGTGGCGTTCCTCCGCGGCACCATCGGTTCGAAGGCCAAGACGGCGATGCTCCGCGAGTTGGTGTCCCGCACCATCCTGCAACGCATCATGGCGGGGCTGCCGGGTACCCCGGAAGAACGCGCCCTGCGCGGGAACCTCGTGGCCACCCAGGTGGTGGGCCTGATGCTGGTACGGTACGTGGTCCGGCTTGAGCCCCTGGCATCGGCCGAGCCGGAAGACGTCGTTAGCCTGATTGCCCCGAACATCCGGCACTACCTCGCGGAGCCGTTGGAAGGTCCGTAAGGTGCGCAGGATGTCCGGGGTGGGGACAGCGGTGGCGGACGCCTACTTGATTTGGGCCGCGATGTCGTCGAGGGTGGCGGCGGCCTGCTTTGTCTCCAAGGCGATGTTGCCGGCACTGACGTAGATGCTATTGATCACGACGCCACCCTTCATGGCCGTCACCATGACTTGCGTTATCACGCCCATGCTCGTGGTACTGGTCGCCTTCACGGCGAAGGAACCCGGGGTTGCCGTGGCAACAGGGACCTCCACGACGGAAGACTCCGCCTTCTGGCCCGCCACTTCAATGACAACGTGACCGCATTTCTTGCTCTGTTCCTTGTTCTTGGCATAGAGGGCCGCGAGCTTCGCCTGATCCACGCCGGAGACGAGGCTCACTGTCTGGACCGGTGAGGCGCTGCCCGACGGCCTCGAGGTGGCAACCGCCATGCTTGCCCCCTGGGTTGCCTCGAAGCCGCCCGTGAGGGCGGCTCCGCCACACACTGCCGGGGTGACTTTGATCGACGTGAGCATCTTCTTGGCCGCGGCAATTCCCTGCTCGAGTTGCGCCGGCGGCATCGCGACGAACGGTGACCCTTCGGCGTTGTCGACACTTTCGAACAGCTCCGCCAGCTCGGCATTCGTGTACTTCTTGAATGCGACGGTGGGCGTGGGTGTCGGTGTGGGCGTCTGGCTGTGGACCGGCGCTGACGACGGCGCGGGTGCAGGTGCCGCGCAGGCGGAAACAGACAGTGCGGCGGCGGCCGAAACGGCCAGGACAATACGATGTGCGTTAAACAAGATCCCCCCAGAGGATGCGAACGGGCCGGTTGGCCTGCAATGTGGCTGCAGTTTTCTGGAGCGCCTCCCTGCATTAATAGAGCACAGTAGCGAACGTTCCCAGTTGCTGGAATCCCACCCGTTCATAACTTGCCCGCGCGCGCAGGTTGTAGTGGTTGACGTAGAGGCTGGTGACGGGGGCCAGGGTCCGTGCGAGCAGGACGACGGCGGCCATGTAGCCGGCGCTCAGGCCCTGTCCGCGGATCGCGGGATTGAGCCACACGCCCTGCACCTGGCTCACCTCGGGTGTCACGGCGCCGAGCTCGGCCTTGAAGAGCACCCGGCCCCCGTCGATATGCACCAGGGAGTGTCCCTGCCTGATCAGGCCGGCCACCCTCCGGCTGTAGAAATCCTCGCCGCCCAGGAACGGCGAATAGCCGACTTCTTCTTCGAACATCGCAGCGCACGCGGGCAGGATCAGCTCGAAATCGGCCATGTCGCCGAAGCCGAGCTGCGGGTTGGCCGGGATGGCCGGTTCCCCGGTGATCGCCAGGAGCGGCTGGTCGGCGCGCACTTCGTGGGCCAAGTGGCCGTGCGGCTCCAGGGCTTTATGCAGTGCGAGCACGGTGCTGGCGGGGCCGAAGATCGATGCGTAGCGACGGCCGGCCCGGTGCACCGCCTCGGCGATGTACGGGGCCAGCCCGGGATCGAGCTGGACCGGGACCAGGTTCGCCCCGGCCCAACAGGCACCCAGAAGGGTGCCGCCGTCGAACACGCCGAAAATCCGGGCGCCCGCCGCCGTCGGCGAGGCACTTCCGTGCGAACCCAGCTGGGACAGAATGAACACATTCGCCACCGGGTCTTCCAGTGCAAGCGCGCGCAACTGCGCAGTATCGGCGCCCTCCAGGATCCGGACGTTCAACCCGTCCGGTGCAGTCTCGTTACGAGACGCTAACCACGGGGCTACCCTTGACAGCATCTTCGCCATCGGCCTCCCCCATCTCTTCGGCGATACGCATGGCCTCTTCGATCAGTGTCTCAACAATTTCGCTTTCGGGGACAGTCTTGATGACCTCACCCTTCACAAAGATCTGACCCTTGCCGTTGCCGGACGCCACGCCCAGGTCGGCCTCGCGGGCCTCGCCCGGGCCGTTCACGACGCAGCCCATCACGGCCACGCGCAGCGGAACCTCCATGCCCTCCAGGCCCGCGGTGACCTGCTCGGCGAGGGTGTAGACGTCCACCTGCGCCCGGCCACAGGACGGGCAGGAGACGATTTCCAGCTTGCGCGGGCGCAGGTTCAGGGACTGCAGGATCTGGTTGCCGACCTTGATTTCCTCCACCGGCGGGGCGGACAACGACACCCGGATGGTGTCGCCGATGCCCTTGGAGAGCAGCGCGCCGAAGGCGGTGGCGGACTTGATGGTGCCCTGGAAGGCCGGGCCTGCCTCGGTGACGCCAAGGTGCAGCGGCCAGTCGCCCTTCTCTGCGAGCATCTCGTAGGCGGCCACCATGACCACCGGGTCATTGTGCTTCACGGAGATCTTGAAGTCGTGGAAGCCGTGCTCCTCGAACAGGGAGGCTTCCCAGACGGCGGACTCGACCAACGCCTCGGGAGTGGCCTTCCCATACTTCTTCAGGATGCCCGGTTCCAGGGAGCCGGCGTTGACGCCGATCCGGATGGAGGTGCCGTGGTCCTTGGCGGCCCGCGCGATTTCCTTGACCTGGTCATCGAACTTGCGGATGTTGCCGGGGTTCACGCGTACCGCGGCACATCCGGCCTCGATGGCCGCGAACACATACTTCGGCTGGAAGTGGATGTCCGCGATTACCGGGATGTGCGACTTGCGGGCGATGATCGGCAGCGCCTCGGCGTCATCCGCCGAGGGGCAGGCCACGCGCACGATGTCGCAGCCGGCCGCCGTGAGTTCGGCGATCTGCTGCAGGGTGGCGTTGATGTCCGTGGTGGGCGTGGTAGTCATCGACTGCACGCTGATGGGCGAATCGGAGCCAACACCAACGGACCCCACCTTGATCTGGCGCGTCTTGCGGCGCGGCGCAAGCACGGGTGGCGGGGCTGACGGCATTCCCAGGCTGACCGAGGTCACGTGGACTCCTTGGGTTGGGGTGGATCGGGGGAGGGTTCGCTAGGAAGCGTGCTCGGCGAGCTGGCCGATCACGGGGTTCCAGGCGCTGGTACGGATGCCGGCCAGGCCCTGGGCCACGGCGTAGGGATCCTGCTTGAGGATGGCGTTCAGTTCGCTTTCGTCGGCGGCGTTGACCAGGATCAGGGCACCGGAGCCGTCGGCGTAGGGACCGGAGGCCAGCACGGTTCCCTGCTCGGCAAGCTCTGCGGCCCAGGCCCGGTGGGCCGGACGGTGCTCGTCGCGCACTGCGGCGGACTCGGCGTCGTAAACGTACTCAACAGCGAAAACAGTCATACCGCTACCCTATCGCCAAGGCCGCACGGGAGCGGACTCCGGGCCGGTGGTATTCCGCACGCAAAGGCCCGGCACACGGGAAACTCAGCCAAAGAGGTTCACCGGTTTGACGATGTCCGCGTAGATCAGCAGGGCACCCATCGCCATCAGCAGGGCGGCCACCACGTAGGTGAGGGGCAGCAGCTTGGCGATGTCGAAGGCACCGGGGTCCGGTTTACCGAACAGCTTCGCGATGCGGCGCCGTGCGCCCTCGTACAGCGCGCCGGCGATGTGGCCGCCATCCAGCGGCAGCAGCGGAATCAGGTTGAACACGGCCAGGGCGAAGTTCAGCCCGGCGAGCAGGCCCACCAAGGTGGCCAGGCGCGCCTGCACGGGGACTTCTTCCATGGCCGCGACTTCGCCCGCCACCCGTCCGACGCCCACCACGCTGATGGGGCCGTTGGGGTCCCGCGGTTCGGAGCTGAAGGCGGCCTGGGCGACGCCGGCCACGCGGGCCGGGAGGTTGAGGATGACGCCGGAGATCTGTTTGATGTTCTCCCCCGCCATGGGCAGGACGCTCGACGCCGGTTGGGGCACCAGGGCGGTCTGCGAAGCGATGCCGAGGAAGCCGACTTCCTGGTAGAGGGGCCTGCCGTCGGCGCCCTTCGCCTGCCGGCCGTCGTCGCCGATGACCGGGCGGGAGGACAAAACAGGGGTGACCTGGGAGGTGACGGTGCGGCCGTCCCGTTCGACGGTGATGTCCACAGTGCGGCCGGCGGAGGCGCGGATCCGGGCGCTCAGCTCCGGCCAGGTGCCGGCGTCCTTGCCGTCGAAGCTGAGGATCGTGTCGCCGGGCTTGAGTCCGGCGAGGGCAGCGGGGGTCGGTTTGCAGGCCGCCGAATCCGGATCGACCGTCTCGCCTTCCGTGACCTGGCACTTCGAGACATCCGCCAGGGTCGTGGTGGGCGTGGAGATGCCGAAACCCATGAGCAGCACCGCGGTGAGCGCCAGGCCGATCAGCATGTTCATGGCGGGGCCACCGAGCATGATGATGATCTTCTTCCAGACCGGCAGCTTGTAGAACACCCGGTTCACGTCGCCCGGGCCCACCTCCTCGTGCGCCGCGGAGCGGGCTTCGCTGGCCAGGGTCTGGAACATGCCCGTGCTGGAGGGCCGGACGCTGCCGTCCTCCTTGTTGGGCGGGTACATGCCGATCATCGCGACGTACCCGCCCAAGGGAAGTGCCTTGAAGCCGTACTCGGTCTCGCCCTTGCGCCGGGACCAGATGGTGGGCCCGAAGCCGATCATGTACTTGGTGACGCGGACCTTGAACAGCTTGGCCGGAAGCAGGTGGCCCACCTCGTGGAGGGCAATGGAGACCGCGACGCCGAGGGCGACGAAGACGACTCCGAGGATGAAGAGAATGACGGGACTCATGCCTGGTGGTGCTGCTTCCTTGGTGGCTGGTGCGTGCTAGACCGTGCTGGTGGCTAAATGATCGTGGGTGCGGGTGCGTGCCCAGCGTTCAGCTTCCAACAAGGAGTCAAGTGTCAGCTCCGAGGACCCTGAATGCTCGCTGAGGATGGCCTCCACCGTGTCCACGATGTCCGTGAAGCGGATCCGTCCGGCGTGGAACGCCTGCACGGCCTCCTCGTTGGCCGCGTTGAAGACCGCAGGGAAGGTACTCCCCTGCTTCGCGGCATCCTTGGCGAGGTCCACCGCGGGAAAGGCGGCGGCGTCCAGCGGTTCGAAGGTCCAGCTGGTGGCCTGGCTCCAGTCGCAAGCCTTCGCCGCATGGGGAACCCGGTCCGGCCAGCCCATGCCCAGGGCGATCGGCAGGCGCATGTCCGGCGGCGACGCCTGGGCGATGATGGAGCCGTCCACGAACTGCACCATCGAATGCACCACCGACTGCGGGTGGACCACCACCTCGATCCGGTCCAGGGGGACGTCGAAGAGCAGGTGCGCCTCAATCACTTCGAGGCCTTTGTTGACCAGGGTGGCCGAGTTGGTGGTGACCATGAGGCCCATGTCCCACGTGGGGTGGGCCAGGGCTTCGGCCGGGGTGACGTCGCGGAGGTGGTCCCGGCTGAGCCCCCGGAAAGGTCCGCCGGAGGCGGTGAGGATGAGCTTCTCCACTTCGGCTGCGGTACCGGAGCGCAGGCACTGAGCCAGGGCGGAATGCTCGGAATCCACGGGAACGATCTGGCCTTCGGCGGCAGCGGCCTTGACGAGGGCGCCGCCCACGATGAGGGATTCCTTGTTGGCCAGGGCCAGGGTCGCGCCGGATTTGAGTGCTGCCAGGGTCGGGGCCAGGCCGATGGAGCCGGTGATGCCGTTGAGGACCACGTCCGCTTCCACCGCGGCGATCCTGCTGGAGGCGTCCGGGCCGCTGAAGATCTCCGGCCGGTAATTCCGCAGCCCCGCGGCGGCCGCGGCACCGTCGATCAGTTCCTGCAGCGAGCGGGGGTCGCCGTCCGCGATTCCGACGGCGGAGGCGCGGGTATGGACAGCCTGCTGCGCGAGCAGGGGCAGGTTCCCGCCCCCCGCGCTCAGCGCGACGACGTCGAAAAGGCGCGAGGCGCCGTCGACGACGTCAAGCGCCTGGGTGCCGATGGAGCCGGTGGAGCCGAGGAGGACGATCTTGCGGGGCTTCATGGATCAAGTATCCCGCACCCGGTTGACCCGCGACGGCACCGGCGTAGCGTTGGAGACGTGGACTGGGTGTGGTTCCTGGAGGTGCCGGACTATGGATTTGCCCGGCAGGTCCTGCAGCGCGGCACCGCGGCCCTCTTCTTCATCGCCTTCCTGTCTTCGTTCAACCAGTTCCCCGCGCTGCTGGGCGAGCACGGCCTGCTGCCCGTGCCGCGGTACGTGGAGCGATCGCGGGACTACGGGCGGCCGAGCCTCTTCCGCTGGCGCTACTCGGACCGCTTGCTGCGCCTGGTCTGCGCGGCCGGGATGGTGCTGGCCCTGCTGCTGGTGGCCGGCCTGCCGCAGCTGGGGCCGCCCTGGGTTCCGCTGCTGCTGTTCCTGGCGCTGTGGCTGCTGTACATGTCAGTGGTCAACGTGGGCCAGACGTTCTACGGCTTCGGCTGGGAAATGCTGCTGCTGGAGCTCGGCTTCACCGTGGCGTTCCTGGGTTCGGAGCAGGTCCCGCCGCCACGGACCATCCTCCTGCTGCTGCTGTGGTTGCTGTTCCGGCTGGAGTTCGGGGCGGGCATGATCAAGATCCGCGGCGGCAGCGAATGGCGGGACCTGACGGCCCTGTACTACCACCACGAAACCCAGCCGATGCCCGGGCCCCTGAGCCGGCAGGCCCACTTGCTGCCGAAACCCCTGCACAGGATGGAGGTGCTGGGGAACCATTTCGCGCAGTTGGTGGTGCCGTTCTTCCTCTTCGCGCCGCAGCCGCTGGCGTCCGCCGCGGCCGGAATCATCATCTTCACCCAGCTCTGGCTCGTGGGCAGCGGGAATTTCGCCTGGCTCAACTGGTCCGCGATCGTCCTGGCGTTCGGCGCGGTCAGCGATCCGGTGCTGCGGGCGGTCTTCGGGCTCCCGGCACCGGGCTCCCCGGCCCCCGCGGCCGGCTTGCAGTCCCCCCTGTGGTGGACCGCCGTCGTGCTCGCCGTGACGCTCCTGCTGCTGGTGCTCAGCTACCGGCCGCTGCGCAACCTGCTCTCCAGCGGGCAACTGATGAACGCGAGCTTCAACCGCTGGCAGCTGGTCAACACCTATGGTGCGTTCGGCACGGTGACGAAGCACCGGGTGGAGGTGGTGGTGGAGGGAACGCTCGACGCCGATCCCGACGGCACCGGCGGCTGGCGCGAGTACGGCTTCAAGGGCAAGCCGGGCGAGCTCCGCCGCCTGCCCCGGCAGTGGGCGCCGTACCATCTGCGGCTCGACTGGCTCATGTGGTTCCTGCCGCTGCGCACCATCCACGAGCCGTGGTTCTATGCGTTCCTGCACAAACTGCTCGACGCCGACCCCGCCACCCTGCGCCTGCTGCGGCTGGACCCGTTCGACGGCGCCCGCCCCCGCTGGGTGCGTGCCCGCACCTTCCTGTACCGCTTCGCGAACCGCGCAGAGTTCCGGGAGAACGGCGAGCGCTGGGTGCGGATGGAGCTCTACGAGGCGATCCCGCCGCTGTCCCTGCCCCGGTCGCGGAGCTAGGGAAGCGTGCGGGGCTAGCGTGCCTGCCCGGCCCGGCGGAGCGTGGCCTCGGCGTGGCGCAGGATGGGCCCGTCCACCATCTTGCCTTTGTGCTGGAAGACGCCGGTGCCGGCGGCTGCGGCTGCTTCGAGGAGTTCGCGGGCGCCGGCGAGGGCTTCGTCCGAGGGGGCGTAGGCGCCGCGGACTGCGGCCACCTGGTTCGGGTGGATGCACGCCTTCGCACCGAAGCCGCTGGCGACGGCGTCGGCGGCCTCGGCGGCCAGGCCCTCCAGATCCGGGATGTCGACGTACACCGCGTCGATCGCTTCCTTGCCGTGCGCCTTGGCGGCCAGCAGCACCGTGGAACGGGAGTGCACCGCCACAGCCCGGTAGCCGCCGTCGTTGTTCCGGCTGGAGGTGCCGCCCATGGAGGCGATCAGGTCCTCGGCGCCCCACATCAGGGCCACCACGTTCGGTTCGGCAGCGATCGCGGCGGCGTTCAGGATTCCCTTGGCCGTCTCGCACAAGGCGATGACCCGGTAGTCCCCCAGCGCCCGGAGCTGCTCGGCGGACTCGGCCTTGGCGAGCATCACGGTGCGGTAGGGAGTGTGGGCCAGGCTGTGCAGGTCCTTGGCGAACTCGCTGCTCCCGGCCGGGTTGATGCGCACGATGGTGCGGCTGGGATCCAGCTCCGCCGCCTGGCCCTCCGCCGCCACGAGAGCCAGGATCGCCCCCCGTGCCCGTTGCTTCGCGTCCGGCGCCACGGCGTCTTCGAGGTCGAGGATGACGGCGTCGCTGCGTTCGGCCGCTTTGCCGAACCGTTCGGGACGGTCCGCGGGGCAGAACAACAGGGCCGGCCCCATGGTGAAGGGATCGACTGGGGCGTGTGCCGGATCAACTGCTGGCATGTGTTTCGTGAGCCTCCTTGGTCCACATCAGGCAGGAACGGGTGGCCAGTGCCACCACCACGCCGTCCTGGTTCCGGCCGGTGTGCCGCATGGTCACCACGCCCTGGCCCGGCCGTGACCTGGAACGCCGTTTTTCGGTGACCACCGTTTCGGTGTACAGGGTATCGCCGTGGAAGAGCGGATGCGGAAACGAGACGTCGCCCAGGCCCAGCTGCGCCACGATGGTGCCCTGCGTCAGCTGCGGCACGGACTGCCCCACCACGGTGGCCAGGGTGAACATCGAGTTCACCAGCCGCTGCCCGAAGGGTTGGCTCGCGCTCCACGCGGCGTCCAGGTGCAGTGCCTGCGTGTTCATGGTCAGCGTGGTGAAAAGGACGTTGTCCGTTTCCGTGACGGTGCGGCCGGGCCGGTGCGCGTAGACCACGCCTTCCTGGATCTCTTCGAAGTACAGCCCGCGCTGCACGATGACGGTGGGCTCGTCCGTCAAACCGTGAGCTCCTGGTCCTCTTCGAAGACCTGGGCACCGGTGGCCGCGGCCACGTCCTCGACCGTGACATTGGGGGCCAGCTCCCGCAGCACCAGGCGCGGGGTTCCTCCCTCGTGCACGACGTCGATCACGGCCAGGTCGGTGATGATCCGGTTGACGCAGCCCTTGCCGGTGAGCGGCAGGGAGCATTTCTCCACGATCTTCGGGTTGCCGTTGCGGTCCACGTGTTCCATCATCACGATGACCTTCTTGGCGCCGAACACCAGGTCCATGGCGCCGCCCATGCCCTTGACCATCTTGCCGGGGATCATCCAGTTGGCGAGGTCGCCGTTCTGGGCCACCTCCATGGCGCCGAGCACCGCGACGTCCACGTGGCCGCCACGGATCATCCCGAAGGACTGGGCCGAGTCGAAGAACGCCGCACCCTTGTTGACGGTGACGGTTTCCTTGCCGGCGTTGATGAGGTCCGGGTCCACGGCGTCCTCGGCCGGGTAGGGACCGACGCCCAGGATCCCGTTCTCAGAGTGCAGCACCACCTCGACGCCGGCCGGGATGTAGTTGGGAATGAGGGTGGGCATCCCGATCCCGAGATTGACGTACTGGCCGTTGCTGAGTTCCTGTGCCACGCGGGCCGCGAGCTCGTTACGGGTCCAGCCCTTGGTCGCGGCGTCCTCCGCGGAATGCCCGACGGCGGCCTCCCGGTAGCCGTGGCGGACCGCTTCGGGGCGCGGGGGTGCTTCCGGTGAGCTGTTCTCGATGCTCATGCTCCTGCCTCCGTTTTGCTTGGGGACGCGGCGAGCGCGACGGTGCGTTTTTCGATCCGTTTCTCCCCGTCCGGGGCCAGGACCACCCGCTGCACGAAGATGCCCGGGACGTGGATGTGTTCGGGGTCCAGCTCGCCGGGTTCCACGAGTTCCTCGACCTCGGCGATGGTGATCCTCCCGGCCATGGCGCAGAGCGGGTTGAAATTCATGGCGGTGGCGTGGAAGACGAGGTTGCCGTGCCGGTCGCCTTTCCAGGCGTGGACCAGGCCGAAGTCCGGGGTCAGGGACTCTTCGAGCACGTAGTCGGCCCCATTGAAAGTGCGGACCTCCTTCGGGGAGGAGGCCAGGGCGACGTTGCCTTCGGCGTCGTACTTCTGCGGAAGCCCGCCTTCGGACACCTGGGTGCCCACGCCGGCCGCCGTGTAGAAGGCCGGGATGCCGGCGCCACCGGCGCGCAGTTTTTCCGCGAGGGTGCCTTGCGGGGTGAGAACGACTTCGAGCTCCCCGGCGAGGTACTGTCGGGCGAACTCCTTGTTCTCGCCCACGTACGAGCTGACCGTGCGGCGGATGCGGCCGTCCTTGAGGAGGATGCCGAGGCCCCAGTCGTCCACGCCGCAGTTGTTGCTGACGGTTTCCAGGTCCGTGGTGCCCTGTTGATGGAGCGCATCGATCAGCGCCACCGGGATGCCGCAGAGGCCAAAACCGCCGACAGCCAGCGAGGCACCGTCAGGAATGTCCTTCACCGCCTCCGCGGCGCTGGCAACAACTTTGTCGATCATCGATGATCCTTCCTTCGCGGTTGGGGAATCAGCGGTCAGAGACCCAGCTCGCGGGCGATGAGCATCAGCTGGACTTCCGTGGTGCCCTCCCCCACTTCCAGGATCTTGGAGTCGCGGTAGTGCCGCGCCACCGTGAATTCGTTGATGAAGCCATAGCCGCCGAACACCTGGGTGGCGTCCCGCGCATTGTCCATGGCTGCCTCGCCTGCGACCATCTTAGCTATGGCCGCTTCGGTCTTGAACGGCTTCCCGGCGAGCATCCGCGCGGCGGCATCGTAGTAGGCAAGGCGGGCCGTGTGGGCCCTTGCCTGCATGCGTGCGATCTTGAACTGGATGGCCTGGTATTTGCCGATGTGGTGACCGAAGGCGCTGCGCTCCTTCGCGTATTTGACGGACAGGTCCACGCAGCCCTGGGCGGCACCGGTGGCGAGGGCGGAGATGGCGATGCGCCCTTCGTCCAGGATGGAGAGGAAGTTCGCGTAGCCGCGGCCCCGTTCGCCGAGCAGGTTCCCCTCGGGTACCCGGACATCGGCCAGGGTCAGCGGGTGGGTGTCCGAAGCGTTCCAGCCCACCTTGTTGTAGGCCTTCTCCGCCCTGAAACCCGGGGTGGAGGTGGGCACCAGGATGGTGGAGATCTCCTTCTTGGTGCTGCCGTCCTTGCGCTGCTGTTCCCCGGTAACAGCGGTGACGGTGACGAGCCGGCTGATGTCCGTGCCGGAGTTGGTGATGAACTCCTTGGTGCCATTGACCACCCACTGGCCGTCTTCGAGCCGGGCGTGGGTCTTGGTGCCGCCGGCGTCCGAGCCGGCTTCCGGTTCGGTGAGTCCGAAGCCGGCGAGCGCCTGCCCGGAAGCCAACTGGGGCAGCCACTCCTCCTTCTGGGCCTGGGTGCCGAAGCGGTAGACGGGCATGGCGCCGAGGGATACCCCGGCTTCCAGGGTGATGGCCACCGACTGGTCCACGCGGCCCAGCTGTTCCAGGGCAAGGGAGAGGGCGAAGTAGTCCCCGCCCATGCCGCCGAATTCCTCCGGGAAGGGCAAGCCGAAGAGACCCATCTCCCCCATCTGCTTGACTACTTCGTAGGGGAAGCTGTGTTCTTCGTCGTGTTTCGTGGAAACGGGGGCCACCACGTCGTCGGCGAATTCCCTGACGGAATCGCTGAGGTCCTGGTATTCCTCGCTGAGATCAAAGCCGGCCATGGCGGGGTTCCTCGCCTTTCGGAGTGGTGTGGGGTTCTTCTTTCGGGTGGATGGTGGCGAGGACCTGATCGGCCTTCACGAGGTCTCCCGGGCTTGCGGTCAGATGGACGGTGCCGGCCAGCGCGGCGGTGAGCTGGTGTTCCATCTTCATCGCCTCGACGGAGAGCAGCAGTTGCCCGGCCTCGACGGTGTCGCCGTCGCCCACGGAGACGGAGACCACCGTGCCGGGCATCGGCGAGCGCACCTCCGGGTCGGCGGCGCCCTCTTCGCGCTGGATACCGGCCAGGATCCGTCGGAGCCGTGTCTCCCGGTCGAGGATTTCCAGGCGGCAGGACCAGCCACCGTCGCCGAGCCACAGCCCGCGCGGTCCGCCGGAAGGCGCGGCTTCCTGCGCGGCCACGTAATGGTGCGCGACGCCGTCGAGCACCAGTTCCGGGCCGCCGCCCACTTTGTGCGGGGTGCCGCCGTCGAGCTGCGCCTGGTACCCGTCGCCCTGCCGAACCAGCGAAACAGTGGCCAGGCCACTTTCCGAGGCTCCCGCGGGGAGGCCCAGATGGACCCGGCGCGGGGCCGGGGCGCCGAGCCGCCAGCCGTCGCCGGCCAACCACGGGGAAGCCCCCGACGCCGGCCGGTCACCGCCGGCGGCCAGCAGCCCGGCGGCGAGCAGTTCCGTTTCCCCTGCCTGCCGGAACTGCATTCCGGGGAGCCTGCGTTCGATGAGCCCGGTGTCGAGCCGGCCCGCGCGGACGTCGGGGTCGTCGACCAAGAGGCGGAGGTATTCGACGTTGGTGTGCAGGCCAAGCAGGGTGTAGTTCCCGAGGGCGCGGTCGAGGGCGTCCAGTGCACCGTCCCGCTCCGGCCCCCAGGCGATGACCTTGGCGAGCATCGGATCGTAGTCGCCGGTGACCGCAAGGCCCGGAAGCATGGCGGAGTCGATCCGCAACCGGGTCCCGGGGGCGGACGTACCGACGGCGTCCCCGGGGCCGCCGCCCTCATCCAGCGCCAGCACCTCGCCCACCGACGGCAGGAAGTTCCGGGCCGGGTCTTCGGCGTAGACGCGGGCCTCCACGGCGTGCCCCTCCAGCACGACGTCGGATTGCATCACGGTGAGGACCTCGCCCGCGGCGATGCGTACCTGCCATTCGACCAGGTCGATTCCCGCGACCATTTCCGTCACCGGGTGTTCCACCTGGAGCCGGGTGTTCATTTCCATGAAGTAGAAGTGCCCGGGGTCCTCGTCCGACACCAGGAACTCGACGGTTCCCGCGCCGCTGTACCGGACCGAGCGGGCGGCCTGGCAGGCGGCTTCGCCGATCCGCGCGCGGATCGCGGCGCCGTCGGGCAGGGATTCGAGCAGCGGTGACGGGGCCTCCTCGATGACCTTCTGGTGGCGCCGTTGCAGCGAGCATTCGCGCTCGCCGAGGTGGATGACGTTGCCGGCGGAATCCGCGAGGACCTGGACCTCGATGTGCCGCGGCGTCCGGACCAGCCGTTCCAGGAACAAGGTGTCGTCGCCGAACGCGGCGGCCGCGACACGGCGTGCGGTGGCGAGAGCGGCCGGCATGTCCTCTTCCCGTTCCAGGACCTGCATGCCCTTGCCGCCGCCGCCGGCGGACGGTTTGATGAGCAGCGGGAAGCCGACAGCCGGTGCGGCGGCAATCAGTTCGGCATCGCCCATCCCGGGTTCGGCAATCCCGGGAACACAGGGCACGCCGTAGCCCGCCACGTGGTTCTTGGAGCGGATCTTGTCCCCCATGAGTTCGATCGCGTCCGTGGGCGGGCCGATGAAGGCGATTCCGCGGGAGCCCAGCGCCCTGGCGAATTCGGCGTTCTCGGCCAGGAAGCCGTAGCCGGGGTGGACGGCCTGGGCGCCGCTCTGCACGCAGGCGTCGATGATGGCGTCGATGTTCAGGTAGCTGTCCGCGGCGCTCGCTGTCCCGATCCGGACGGCGCTGTCCGCTTCGCGCACGTGGCGCGCTCCGGCGTCGGCGTCCGAGTAGACGGCGACGGAACGGATCCCCATGGCTTTGAGCGTGCGGATGACGCGGCAGGCGATTTCGCCGCGGTTGGCCACCAGGACGGTATCAAAGAGTTGTGCCATCGCCGGTCACATCCTGAACAAGCCGAAAGAGGTGTCCGGCAGGGCCTGGCGGGAGACGACGTCGAGCGCGAGGCCGAGGACGCGGCGGGTGTCCGCGGGGTCGATGATGCCGTCATCCCACAGCCGGGCGGTGGAATAGTAAGGGCTGCCCTGGTCCTCGTACTGCTGCCGGATGGGGGCCTTGAAGGCTTCTTCGTCCTCCGTGGACCAGTGCTGCCCGGCGGCCTCGAACTGTTCCCGCTTGACGGTGGCCAGGACCGAGGAGGCCTGGTTGCCGCCCATCACCGAGATCCGGGCGGCGGGCCACATCCAGAGGAAGCGCGGGCCGTAGGCGCGGCCGCACATCGAGTAGTTGCCGGCGCCGAAGGAGCCGCCGATCACCACCGTCAGCTTGGGCACCCTGGCGGTCGCGACGGCGGTGACCATCTTGGCCCCGTTCTTGGCGATACCGCCGTGTTCGTAGTCCTTGCCGACCATGAAACCGGAGAGGTTCTGCAGGAAAACCAGCGGTATGCCGCGCTGGTCGCACAGTTCGATGAAGTGCGCGCCCTTGAGGGCGGATTCGCTGAACAGGACACCGTTGTTGGCGACGACGCCCACGGGGTGGCCATGCAGGCGGGCAAAGCCCGTGACGAGCGTGGCGCCGTACTCCTTCTTGAATTCGTGGAAGCGCGAGCCGTCCACCAGGCGGGCGATGACCTCGCGGACGTCATAGGACTCGTTGACGTCCACCGGTACCACGCCATAGAGGCCGGCGGGATCGACGGCGGGCTCCTCCGTGGTGTCGACCTCCCACACCGGTTCC
This sequence comes from Arthrobacter silvisoli, assembly GCF_003369445.1. Lineage (GTDB taxonomy): Bacteria > Actinomycetota > Actinomycetes > Actinomycetales > Micrococcaceae > Arthrobacter > Arthrobacter silvisoli. The sequence continues at coordinate 75,132 of NZ_QRCU01000026.1, read as the reverse complement.
TGGGGCCGGGGCAGGGTGGCCACGATGTCCCGGACGATCTGCAGGGCGTGTTCGTCGTTTTCGGCGAGGTGGTCGCTGACGCCGGAGATCTTCGCGTGCACGTCCCCGCCGCCCAGTTCTTCCGCGGTGACGATCTCGCCGATGGCGGCTTTCACCAGCGGCGGGCCGCCCAGGAAGATGGTGCCCTGGTTCCGCACGATCACCGTTTCGTCACTCATGGCTGGAACGTAGGCGCCGCCTGCGGTGCAGGAACCCATGACGGCAGCGATCTGCGGGATCTTCGCCGCGGACATCCGGGCTTGGTTGAAGAAGATCCGGCCGAAGTGTTCCTTGTCCGGGAACACCTCGTCCTGGCGCGGCAGGAATGCTCCGCCGGAGTCCACCAGGTAGATGCAGGGAAGCCGGTTTTCGAACGCGATTTCCTGGGCCCTCAGGTGCTTCTTCACCGTCATCGGGTAGTAGGTTCCGCCTTTGACCGTGGCGTCATTGGAGATGACCAACACCTGGCGGCCGTGGACCAGGCCGATTCCGGCGATCACCCCGGCACCGGGGGAATCGTCGTTGTACATCCCGTTCGCCGCCAGCGGGGCGATTTCCAGAAACGGGCTTCCGTCGTCCAGCAACTGTTCGATGCGCTCGCGGGGCAGCAGTTTTCCGCGCGCCACGTGGCGCTGGCGCGATTTTTCCGGCCCGCCGGGCGCCGCCGCGGCGAGCCGTTCCTTCAACTCCTCCACGAGGGATTGCTGGGCCCGTGCGTTGGCTTCGAAGCCCGCATTCCTGGCGTCAGCCCTGCTGGCGAGTGTCTCCATCGACATGCATCCCATCCCGGCCGGACTTCCGGCCAACGGCGGTTTCAGTCACCGACTTCAGTTAATGACAAATAACTGAAATTTAGCTTAGTCTCTATTAACTGTGATGTCCACCACTCCCCGGTGGAGCACGCCGCACAAGGAGGATCCGTGGCCGCACACCAGGACGAGGCAAGCTTGCCCGCCGGAGACTCCCCTGCTCCCGCGCCGCCCACCCTGCGCAGCCAGGCGAAGGAAACCCGGCGGAAGGCGCTCCTCTCCGCCGCCGCAGCCCTCTTCGCCGAGAACGGCTTCAGCCGAGTTTCCCTCGAGGACCTTGGCGCGGCGGCGGGCGTCAGCGGACCGGCCGTCTACCGGCATTTCCCCGGGAAGCAGGCGGTGCTCGCCGAACTGTTGCTGAGCGTCAGCCGCGGACTGCTCGACGGCGGCCGGACGGTGGCCGCAGGGGCCTCCGACCCCGCGGCGGCCCTGCGCGGCCTGGTGGAATTCCACGTCGACTTCGCCCTGAGCAACCCCGATGTCATCCGGGTGCAGGACCGGGACCTGGACAGCCTGTCCGAGGCCGACCGGACGGACGTGCGCGCGCTGCAGCGCAGCTATGTGGAACTCTGGGTGAGCGTGCTGGGCGAGGTGCACCGGGACACCGGCGGGAGTGGCGCCGACGCCGCGGAACTGCGCGTCCGTGCCCACGCCGTCTTCGGCCTGATCAACTCCACCCCCCATTCGGTGCGCAGCCACGGCCGCCGGATTGCGGCGAAGACCGCGCGGCCCCTCCTGGAGCAGATGGCCCTCGCGGCGCTGACGGTACCGCTGACCCCTGCGAGGGAGGCACTGGCATTACCCGTCACGGCAGTACCTTCCTCAAGGCCCGGGACCAAGGGAAAGCTGGGAGGGAACACGAAAGGATCCCCATGACCGCGCAGACCATCCTTCCAGCAGGGAAATCGACGAAAACCGGTTTCGTCTCCGCCACAGCTTCCTTCGTCACGGTTTTCGCGGCGGGGTCCACCGCCATACCGCTCTTCGGCAGCTACCGCGCCCAGAACGGGATCACTGATACGCAACTGTCCCTCGTGGCGGCGGGATATTTCGTGTGCGCTGTTTCCGCCCTGTTGTTCCTGGGCCGCCTGTCCAACCATCTCGGCCGTAAGCCGGTATCCATCGCCGCCCTGCTCCTGGCCGCAGCCGGCTGCCTGGTGCTCACCACCGTTGACGGCTTCTGGCCGCTGTTCGCCGGGCGGGCGATGCAGGGCCTGGCAGCGGGCCTCGCTTCCAGCGCCCTCGCCGCCTTCGCCGTCGACACCGCTCCGGCCCGGCCGAAATGGCTCGTCGCGGCAGTGACCACCACGGCCGCCACCGTCGGTTTGTCCTTCGGGGTCTTCGCCGCGGGCGCGCTCGTGCAATTCGCCCCGGCGCCACGGCAGGCCAGCTACATCGCCTTCGCCGCCGCCCTGTGCCTCTGCGCGCTGGGGGTCGGGCTTGCGCCGGAAACCGTCACCCGCCGCCGAGGGGCCCTCGCGTCGCTGCGGCCCGAGGTCCGCGTCCCCGCCTCGGCACGGCCTTGCCTGCCGATCGCCGCGTGCGTCTTCGTCTCGACCTGGGCGGTGGGCGGGTTCTTCAACGCATTCGGTCCCTCCGTGGCTGTCGACTACCTGGGCTCGCGGGCCCCGCTCGTGGCCGCGGCGGTGTTCGCATCCTATATGGCCCCGGGCGTGCTCGCCGGCCCGCTCTCCGGCCGGACGACGTCGGCCTCCGCCCAGCGCCTGGGCATGGCCCTTTTCGCCGCGGCAGTGCTGGGGCTGGCGGCTTCGACGGCGCTGGGTTCCGCCCCGCTGTTCATCGGATGTGGAGTGCTCGGCGGGCTCGGGGCGGGGCTGGCGATGAACGGCAGCATGGCGTTGCTGCTCGGGCCCACGACGCTGCACGAGCGTGCGGGCCTGCTGTCCTTGGTCTACGCCATCTCCTACACGGGATCGGCGGTGCCCGCCCTCGTGGCGGGCCAGCTCGTGCGGGGACTCTCCCTTTTCACCGTCACCTGCGGCTACGCCGCGCTGGCCGTGCTCGCCTGCGTTGCCGTGCTCCTGGGCACGCGGGCGGCACCACGAGACAAACACTGACGGCCCACCGGCACCGGCGGGCCGTCAGAGCTTTCGGCTACACCATGGCCAGGACCATCCCCGGATCCGAGAGGACCGCCCCCACATCGGCCAGGAAGCGGGAGCCCTGTTCGCCGTCCACGAGGCGGTGGTCGAAGGACAGGCTCAGTGACATGACATGGCGGACGGCGAGTTCATCGTTGTGCACCCAGGGGGCCTTGCGCACAGCGCCGAGGGAGAGGATCGCGGCTTCCCCCGGGTTGAGGATCGGCGTGCCGGCGTCGATGCCGAAGACGCCGATGTTCGTGATCGAGATAGTGCCGCCGGCGAGGTCCGCGGGGGTGGTCTTCCCCGCGCGCGCGGCCTCCGTGAGTTCCGAGAGTGCCGCCGACAGTTCCAACAGTCCCATCGCATCCGCGTCCTTGATGTTCGGAACCGTCAGCCCGCGTGGCGTCGCGGCGGCGATGCCCAGGTTGACGTAGTTGTACTCGACGATCTCCTGCGCCGCTTCGTCCCAGCGCGAGTTGAGCGTCGGGTTCCGTTTCAGGGCAATCAGCACCGCCTTTGCCGCGAGCGTGAGCGGAGTCAACTTGTATCCCTGGAACGTCCGGCTGGCCTTGAGCCGCTCCAGCAGTTCCATGGCGGCGGTGACGTCCACCGTGAGGAACTCGGTGACATGCGGCGCGGTGAATGCGCTCTGCACCACTGCCGCCGCGGTGTACTTGCGGACGCCCTTGATCGGGGTGCGGGTTTCGCGGCCGGAACCGGTGCGAGGCCGGGCCGAGGCGGGGGCGGCAGCGTCTTCGGCGAAGTGCTGCACGTCCTCGCGCGTGATCAGCCCGCCCGCGCCGCTTCCGCTGAGCTGTGTCAGGTCGACGCCGAGGTCCCTTGCCAGTTTCCGCACCGGCGGCGTGGAGCGGGGCCGTTCGGCCTGCCGCCCGGGCTGTCGCTCGAACTGGAGGACAGCGGAGGGTGCGGACTGCTCGACGGCGGCCGGTGCGGACGCCGTGGCAGGAACCGCCGGCCGGGCTGCAGGCGCGAAGGTGCGCTGGCGGCGCGTCGGGTGCCCGCCCTGCTCGACGGCGGCGCCGTAGCCGACGAGGGTGGCCTCGCGCACCGGCGCGGGCGGCGCAGCGGGCGCGCCAGCGGCGTTCCCGGCGTCAACGGCAGGCTCGCCCACGCCGGAAGGTGCGGCGGCGACGTCGTCCACTTCGAAGGAAACGATCGGTTTGCCGACCTCGACGACGCTGCCCGGCTGTTCGTGCAGGGCGGCCACCGTCCCGGCAAACGGCGAGGGCAGCTCCACCACGGCCTTGGCGGTCTCCACCTCGGCGATCACCTGGTTCAGTTCCACGGTGTCCCCCACCGCGACCTTCCAGCTGAGGATTTCGGACTCGGTGAGTCCTTCGCCAAGATCCGGCAGTCGGAATTCCTTGATCATGGCGGGGCTCATCCTTCCAGTCCGCTCAGGGAGTTCGGCCGGCCGAGGGCACGGTCCACGCCGTCCAGGATCCGGTCGAGGTCCGGCAGATGGTGCATTTCGAGCTTGGAGTACGGGTAGGGCACGTCGAAGCCCGTGACACGGACCGGCGCAGCTTCGAGGTAATTGAAGCAGCGTTCGGTGAGGCTGGCCGCGATTTCCGCGCCGAGCCCGCCGGACTGCGCGGCCTCGTGGGTGATGACGAGCCGGCCGGTCTTCCTGACGGACGCCTCAACGGTGCGGTAGTCGATTGGCGACAGGGAGCGGAGGTCGATGACCTCGATGGACACGCCCTCATCGGAGGCGGCCAGGGCGGCGTCGAGCGCTGTCTTCACGAGCGGGCCATAGGCCACCAGGGTGACGTCGCTGCCGCCAGCGGCCACGCGTGCGCTGCCCATCGGCAGCGCACGGTCGAGCGCTGCCGCCTCGTCCACCTCGCCCTTGTCGTGGTAGCGGCGCTTGGGTTCGAAGTACAGCACGGGGTCGTCCGAGGCGATGGCCTGCTGGATCATGGTGTAGGCGTCCTGCGGGTTGGACACGCTGACCACACGCAGCCCCGAGGTGTGGGTGAAGTAGGCCTCCGGGGATTCGGAATGATGTTCGGGCGAACCAATGCCGCCGCCGAACGGCACCCGGATGGTGATGGGCATCTTCACCGTGCCCTGGGTGCGGTAATGCATCTTGGCCACCTGGCTGACAATCTGGTCGAACGCCGGGTAGATGAAGCCGTCGAACTGGATTTCGCACACCGGCCGGTAGCCGCGGTAGGCCAGTCCGACGGCGGTGCCGATAATGCCGGATTCGGCCAGCGGTGTGTCCACCACGCGGTGGGTGCCGAAGTCTTTCTGCAGCCCGTCGGTGACGCGGAAGACGCCGCCCAGCTTGCCGATGTCCTCTCCCATCAGGACCACCTTGGGGTCATTGTCGAGGGCCTTGCGGAGCCCGGCATTGATGGCGCGGGCAAATGTCAGCTGGCTCATCAGAGGGCACCTTCCTGCGCGGATCCGCTGAAGCTTTGGAGGTAGCGGGTGTAGTGGTCCTTCTGGCGTTCGATCCAGGAATTCTCTTCGCTGTAGACGTGCTTGAAGACGTCCAGTGGCGCGGGCTCGGGCATGTTGATGGTGCCGCTCCGGAGTTCCGCGGCGACGGCGTCGGCCTTGGCCTTGACGCGGGCCTCCAGTTCCCCGGTCAGCAGTGCCTTGCGGTCCAGCAGCGCCTTGAGCCGGGCGATGGGGTCTTTCGCCGCCCAGTCCTCGAGCTCGTTGGGGTCGCGGTAACGGGTGGGGTCGTCCGCCGTCGTGTGCGGGCCCATGCGGTAGGTGAGCGCCTCGATGAAGGTGGGCCCGCCGCCCTTCCTGGCCCGGTCCAGTGCGATCCGGGTGGCGGACAGCACGGCGAGCACGTCGTTGCCGTCCACGCGCATCGAGGGAATGCCGAAGCCCGAGGCCCGGTCCGCGAGCTGCACATGGGACTGCACGAGCACCGGTTCGGAAATGGCCCAGTGGTTGTTCTGGCAGATGAACACCACGGGTGCCTGGAAGCTGGCGGCGAAGACCATGGCTTCGCTGACGTCGCCTTCGCTCGTGGCGCCGTCGCCGAAGTAGGCCACCGCCACGGAGTCGGCGCCGTCGTCCTGGATGCCCATGGCGTAGCCGGTGGCGTGCAGGGACTGCGATCCGATCATGATTTGCTGCGTGGCGATGTTGTAGCGGTAGGGGTCCCAGCCGAACAAGGCGTTGCCGCGCCAGGCCCGTACCAGGTCCGGGACAGCCACGCCGCGGCAGTAGGCCACGCCGTTGTCGCGGTAGGTGGGGAAGACGAAATCGTCGCTGCGCAGGGCACGGCCCGAGCCGATCTGCGTTGCTTCCTGGCCAAGCATTGGCGGCCAGAGGGCAAGTTCGCCCTGGCGCTGGAGTGCCGTGGCCTCGGCGTCGATCCGGCGGATGACCACCATGTCTTCGTACAGCGAGCACAGCTGCTCGTCGCTGACGTCGCTGATCCAGAGGTCGAATTCCGGATGGCTGATGCGCTCCCCTGAGGGGGTCAGCAACTGGACCAGGTCTCCCCCGGTCCGGCGTGGATTCTTCACACTGTTCGCGGGTTCAGGCGCCTGGTTGGCTCCCCGGCCGGCTTCATCGGTCAACACGGTTGCTCGCACCTTTCGGCTCGTTCTGTGCCGTTGCCGCTAGGACTTTTGGCCCCGCAAGCCGCAGCTGCCCGGGCCTCATCGCCCGGATAACTGTGACCCTACTCACAATGCTCATTGGGTACAACCACTGCCATGGATTCTGAGCATTATGCCCTGTCGGGCGCCTGGTCACCGTGCTAATGTTGCGCATTATGCAAGCTTTGGATGGCACAGACACCCGGCTGCTTTCGGCCATGGCGAAGGACCCGCGGGGGACTGTGGTGGCCTTGGCCCAGAAGCTCGGCCTGTCCAGGAACACGGTCCAGGCACGGATGGCGCAGCTCGAGAAGAAGCACGCCTTCCTGTCCTTCGAACGGCGGATCAACCCGGCGGCCCTGGGCTACCCGTTGCTGGCCTTCATTTCCGTGCATGTGCAGCAGCAGAAGCTCGGACAGCTGGCCGTTGAGCTGGCCGGGATCCCGGAGATCCTGGAGGGTCACGGACTCACCGGCTCCGCAGACCTGCTCCTGCGGGTGGTGGCCCTGGACGCCGAGGACCTCTTCCGCATCAACGGCAAGATCCTGGGCTGCGACGGCGTGGAGCGGACGGACACCGCCCTGGCGATGCAGGAGATGATCCCGTACCGGATGCAGCCGCTGCTGAAGAAGAGCGGCGGCTGACCGGGCCGGCCCCGGCGGCCCTTTACTTGCCCCGCCGCCGGAACATGCGGTTTGATTCAGACGGACGTCTTGGGGCCGGCCCGCGGTTCCCGGCACGCGTTCCAAGCAACGGCGGCGCAGGCGGCCGGAAAGGCGAACCCATCGTGAGCACTCCCCAGGATCCGCACAACCAGGATCCCCAGAAGCCCGACTGGACCTCCAGGCCCGTGCCCCCGCCACCGCCCGCTCCCCCGCATGTGGGGCAGGAGGGCCAGGCCGGACAGGAAGGCCAGTCTACGCAGGGCAGCCAGGTACCGCCGGCCCCTGAGCCGCAATATGGAGCGCCGCAATATGGGGCGCCACAGTACGGCCAACCCCAGTTCGGCCCGCCGCAGTACGGGACCCAGCCGCAATACGGCCCGCCGGGACAGGCACCCTATGGCCAGCAGGGCCAGCCGCCGTACCCGCAGCCGCCCTACGCTCAGCCACCGTACTCCCAACCACCGTACGACGGCAGCCAGCACGGGCAGCCGTTCGGCCAGCCGGCCGGGCCCGCGCGGAAGAGCCGCAAAGTGTTGTGGATTGTCCTTGGCGTTGTTGGCGCCGTGGTAATCCTCGCGGTAGTCGGCGTCGTGCTGCTGGTCAACCTGGTGGGCAATGCCACCGGCAAGGTCAAGGGCCAGGCCGAAGAATTCACCAACCTGCTGCTCAAGGGCCGGAACGACGAGGCCTACGACCGCTTCCTGACCGATTCACTCAAGGACGATCTGTCCAAAGCCAGCTTCATCCGCGGCATCAACGGGCTTGAGCTCAGCGATTCGTGCAAGACCAGCTACGACTCGGTCAACGTCGAGTCCAAGAACGGTGTCAACCATTCCGAGATCACCGGCACACTGGACTGCGACGGCCGCACGATCGAGCTCAAGTACGGATTCGTGGGTAACGAGGGAAAGATGGATGCCATCCGGATCAGGCCCCGGGGCTAGACGCTGGCGCCCGGCACCAAGCAGCCCGGCACCAAACCAGCCAACGGCCAAGCCCTCCTGCAGCGGACCGCAGGAGGGCTTCGGCGTTTCAGGGCGCCACGGGTTTCAGGGCGTGACGGAAAGGGTCAGTGCTCCACGGCCTTTTCGGCCCCGACCCCGGTGAGCGAACGGACTTCCATCTCCGCCTGCTTGGCCGGGTCCTCCCTGCGCTTGTCGAGCACGGTGCCCAACCAGCCCAGGAAGAAGGCGAGCGGGATGGACACGATGCCCGGGTTGCTCAACGGGAAGATGGCGAAGTTCGCGCCCTGGATCATGGAGGTCTTGGCCCCGGAAACCACAGGCGAAAGGGCGATCAGGATGATGGCTGCGGCGAGGCCGCCGTACATGCTCCAGACCGCGCCCCGGGTGGTGAACTTCCGCCAGAACAGCGAGTAGACGATCGTGGGCAGGTTGGCGGATGCAGCCACGGCGAAGGCGAGCGCCACGAGGAAGGCGACGTTCTGCCCGTTGGCAAAGATGCCGCCGAGGATGGCCAGGATGCCGATGACCACCACGGTCCGCCGGGCCACCTTGACCTCGGTGCCGGCGTCGGCCTTGTCCTTGGCGAGGACGTTCGCGTAGATGTCGTGCGCGAAGGAGGCCGCCGCCGTGATCGTGAGGCCGGCCACCACGGCGAGGATCGTGGCGAAGGCGACGGCGGAAATGAAGCCCAGGAGCAGCGGCCCGCCGAGGTGGAAGGCCAGCAGCGGTGCGGCCGAGTTGACACCGCCGGGTGCTGCCTTGATGGTGTCCGCCCCGACGAGCGCGGCGGCGCCGTAGCCGAGCACCAGGGTGAACAGGTAGAACAGCCCGATCAGCCAGATGGACCAGACCACGGACTTGCGGGCTTCCTTGGCCGTGGGCACGGTGTAGAAGCGCATCAGCACGTGCGGCAGGGCTGCTGTGCCGAGGACCAGGGCGAGGCCGAGCGACATGAAGTCCAGCTTGGACGTTTCGCTCTTGCCGTACTGCAGGCCGGGGTTGAGGACGTTCGGGTTGTTCGCGGCTTCGGCGGCGGAGCCGAGCAGGTTCGAGAGGTTGAAGCCATAGATCGACAGCACCCAGAGGGTCATGACGGCGGCGCCGCAGATCAGGAGCACGGCCTTGATGATCTGCACCCAGGTGGTGCCCTTCATGCCGCCGATGAGCACGTACATGATCATGAGGGCGCCGACGACGATGATCACCAGTGCCTGTCCGCCCCAGTCGCTGATGCCCAGCAGCAGGGAGATCAGGCTGCCGGCGCCGGCCATCTGCGCGAGCAGGTAGAAGAAGCAAACGGCGAGCGTGGACAGGGCCGCGGCGATCCGGACCGGGCGCTGCCGCAGCCTGAAGGAGAGCACATCGGCCATGGTGAACTTGCCGGTGTTGCGCAGCAGTTCGGCCACCAGCAGCAAGGCCACCAGCCAGGCCACGAGGAAGCCGATCGAGTACAGGAAGCCGTCGTATCCGTTGATCGCGATCGCCCCGGTGATGCCGAGGAAAGACGCCGCCGACAGGTAGTCGCCGGCGATCGCCGTGCCGTTCTGCGAACCGGTGAAGGAGCGGCCGGCTGCGTAGTAGTCCGCCGCCGTCTTATTGTTCCGGCTGGCGCGGAACACGATGACCATCGTGACCAGGACGAACAGGGCGAAGATGCCCATGTTCAGCAGGGTGGTGTCCTTGAGCGCGCCGACGTTCACCATGGGGGCTGCGCCGCCGATGGCCAGGCCGCTCACGGCTGCGCCCCCTTGGCTGCCCGTCCGGCGGCGACAGCCCGGCTGCCGGCGTCGAACTCATGTCCTTCGATTTCACCGCGGATCTCCGCCGCGATCGGATCAAGGCGACGGTTGGAATAGCTCACGTACCAGGCGGTGATGCCAAAGGTCGTGGCGAACTGGAGCAGCCCGAGCACCAGGCCCACGTTGATGTTGCCCCACAGTTTGGTGGACATGAACCCCACGGCGTAGTCGGCCAGCAGCACGTAGCCGAAGTACCAGAGCAGGAAGGCCACGGCCATCGGGAAGACGAAACTGCGGTGCCGCCTGCGCAGTTCGCGGAATTGTTCTGTTTGCTGCACTTGCTGGAAATCCACGGACTGCGTTGCGTCCGCCGGCTGGGCCTCATTACCCATGGTTTCCTCCTGGTTGACGTGTCCACAACGGACACCCGCCCTCGGGCGCCGTGTGATTGGAATCACTATTCAACGGAGGCTGTCGGGCGTGGAAGGCGTATGCGCCGCGGCGTCGCCCAGCGGAGCTGTCGGTGCGGTGAACGGCAGCCCGCAGGGCCGTTGCGGGCGGTTCGCTACTCTTGCTCCATGCCCGATTCACCGCTTCTCACCGCCGCAGCGATCGCCGTCATCGTGCTGGCGGCGGTGGCCGCCGTCGGCGTCGGCCTCATGGTGGTCCGGTCCTTCCGGGACCTGGGCACGGATGCGGAGCGGGCCACGTACAAGACCCTGCACGCGGCGTCCCGCGCGGGCGCGCAACTGCGCGCGGGGCTGCAGCCGGCGAGCGCGGCCAAGGCCAGCAAACAGCTGCGCCTCCTGCTGGGCTGCGACGCCCTCGCCATCACGGACCTTGACACGGTGCTCGCCTGGGACGGCATCGCCGAAGAGCTGAAACCGCAGCTGATGGCACTCGCGGCGCCGGTATTCGCCGACGGGCGCACCGCCCTGCTCACGGCATCGCCCTCGCTGAAGGCCGTCATCGCGCCGATCCGGACCAACAACCGGGTGGCCGGCTGCGTCGCTGCCTTCGCGCCGCACGCGGGCGCCGGGCTGGTCCGGGCCACCGGCGAACTGGCAGGCTGGGTCGCCACCCAGGTGGAACTGGCCGAACTGGACGCCTCACGGACCCTTCTGATGGAGGCCGAAGTCCGGGCACTGCGGGCCCAGATCAGCCCGCACTTCATCTACAACTCCCTCAACGCCATCGCTTCCTTCATCAACACGGATCCGGCCAGGGCGCGTGAACTGGTGGTGGAGTTCGCCGACTTCACGCGCTACTCCTTCCGGCGGCACGGGGACTTCACCACCCTGGCCGAGGAACTGCGCAGCATCGACCGCTACCTGCTCCTCGAACGTGCCCGCTTCGGCGAACGCGTACAGGTCAGCCTGCAGATCGCCCCCGAGGTCCTGAGCACCGTGATTCCCTTCCTGAGCCTGCAGCCGCTGGTGGAGAACGCGGTGCGCCACGGCCTGGAGGCCAAGGAAGGCCCGGGACACATCACCATCCGTGCCTACGATTCGGGCGCGGACGCCGAGGTGACGGTGGAGGACGACGGCGTGGGGATGGACCCGGAGCACCTCCGGTCCGTGCTGGCCGGCCACGCCGACGGCGAGCACGTCGGCCTGCGCAACGTCGATGCCCGCCTGCGGCAGGTGTACGGGGACGAGTACGGCCTGGTCATCGAGACTGCCCCGGGCGAGGGCACCCTGATCACGCTCCGGGTGCCCAAGTCCCAGCCCGGGCACGATGCCTGAGGGCCGGCGGCGGAGGTTAAGCTGCTGTCATGATCAACGTCCTCGTCGCCGACGACGAGCTGCCCGCCGTCGAAGAACTCGCCTTCCTGCTGGGCCGGGATGAGCGCGTGGGTACCATCCACCGCGCCTCGTCCGGTTCAGAAGCATTGCGGGTCCTGGCGAACGAATCCGTCGACGTCGCCTTCCTGGACATCCACATGCCGGCCCTCTCGGGGCTGGACATCGCGCGGGCCATCTCGCGGATCCCGGTTCCGCCCGCCGTCGTCTTCGTCACCGCGGACGAGGACTGCGCGCTGGAGGCCTTCGAACTGGCCGCCGTCGACTATCTCCTCAAACCGGTGCGCGCCGAAAGGCTCGCGCGATCCCTCGGCCGGGTCAGCGAACTCCTCCGGGACGGCAGCCCGGCCCCGGAGATGATCACCGTGGACCAGGGCGGCACCACCCGGATGATCCGCCGGGACGACGTCAGCTATGTCCAGGCCCAGGGCGACTACGCCCGCCTGCACACGGCAGAGGCCAGCTACCTGATCCGGGTCCCGCTCAGCGACCTCGAACAGCAGTGGGCCGAGGCCGGATTCATCCGCATCCACCGCTCGTACCTGATCTCCCTGAACCACGTGGAGCACCTCAAACTCGGCGCCGCGCACCCGTCCGTGACGGTGGCCCGGGCCGAACTGCCGATCAGCCGCAGGCACCTGCCCGCCGTGCGGGACAAGCTCGGAACCACCCGGATACGGCCGCAGGGATGACCAGGGTACGGGTCACCGCGCCGCAATCGGCCGGACGGCGTCCTGCAGGCCTTCCGCCCGGCGCTTCCCCAGGCCGCGACGCCGCACTGGATTCCGACGCCGGGCGCCTCTACGTCCGTTCGCTGATCCGTTCCCAGCTGCGGCTGGCGATCGTGGTGGCGGTTGGCTTCCTGCTGGTGCTTGCCGCCTGCGGGCTGATGGTCGCCTTGGTGCCTGACCTTGCCGTACTGCGCCTCCTGGGCATTCCCTTGAACTGGTTGCTGCTGGGCGCGGGGCTGTACCCGGTGATCGGCCTGGCGGCCTGGCTGTACAACCGCTCCGCGGCCCGGAACGAGGCCCGTTACCGCGAGCTGGTGGACGAGCGGTGAATCCCCCGGTCGGCTTGGCGGCGTTTCTGCTCGTGGTGGTCGCGACGGCGGCCGTCGGCTTCTACGGTTTGCGGATTTCGCGCACCACCGGCGATTTCTACGTCGCCTCCCGGACGGTTCCGCCGTGGTGGAACGCCTCGGCGATCGGCGGGGAGTATCTCTCCGCGGCCAGCTTCCTCGGGGTAGCCGGGCTGATCCTGCTCTCCGGGACGGATGCCTTGTGGTTCCCGGTGGGCTACACGGCCGGCTACCTGATGCTGCTGCTGTTCGTGGCCGCACCCCTGCGCCGCTCCGGGGCGTACACGATCCCGGACTTCACCGAAGCCCGGCTGGAATCCACGGCGGTGCGGCGGGTGACCAGCCTGGTGGTGGTCGCCGTCGGCTGGCTGTACATCGTGCCGCAACTACACGGCGCGGGGCTCACCATCCGGATCAGCACGGGGCTGCCGTCATGGGTGGGCGCGGTGGCGGTGGTCCTGGTGGTGTACCTGAGCGTCGCGGCGGGCGGCATGCGTTCCATCACCTTCGTCCAGGCGTTCCAGTATTGGCTCAAGCTCACAGCGCTCGCCGTTCCGGTGGTCTTCGTGCTGCTGCACCAAGGCGGCGGCGCGGCCCTCCCCGCCCCGGAGGCCGTCAACCCCACCGGCGTTCCGGCCGCCGGGCCGTACCAGACGGTTTCCCTCTTGGTCGCCCTGCTCTTCGGCACCCTCGGCCTGCCGCACGTGCTGGTGCGTTTCTACACCAATCCGGACGGCCACTCGGCCCGCCGGACCACCCTGATCGTGCTGGGCCTGCTGTCCGTCTTCTATCTCTTCCCCACCGCGGCCGGGCTACTCGGCCGCATGTACGCACCCGGCCTGGCCCGCGACGGCCGCTCCGACGCCCTCGTGCTGCTGCTGCCGGGCGAGCTGGTAGGCGGGCCGGCCGGCGACGTGCTCTCAGCACTGGTGGTCGCAGGCGCCTTCGCGGCGTTCCTCTCCACCACCTCCGGGCTGGTGGTTTCGCTGGCCGGCGTCATCAGCCAGGACCTGCTGGGCGGCAGCGTCCGCGGCTTCCGGATCGGGGCGCTGCTGGCCGCCGTCGTTCCGTTGGCCTTCGCCCTGGTCACGGATTCACTGGGCCTTGCCGGAAGCGTGGGGCTGGTGTTCGCGTTCACGGCGTCCACCATCTGCCCCGTGCTGCTCCTGGGCATCTGGTGGCGCGGGCTGAGCGATGCCGGAGCCATCGCCGGGATGCTGACCGGTGCCGTGCTGTGCGGGGGCGCGATGGTGGCGGGGACACTCTTCGGCGGAGTGTCGGCGCCGGGCTGGCTGGCGCAGCCGGCGGCCTGGACGGTCCCCTCCGCCTTCACCGTGATGGTGCTTGTTTCGCTGGCCACCAAGCAACGCATTCCCGGAACGGTGGCCCGGGTGATGACCCGCCTGCACGTGCCCGAACGGCCGCTCGCAGGCGGGCGCTGAACGTCTCGCGCACGGCTGCCGGAAGGTGGACAATGGCCGCATGTCCGGCATGGACCATCCGCACTCCGGCACCGGGCTTCCCGACGGCGGCCCGGAACTGCCCGTGGCGGCGGCACCGGCCGCGGTGCGTGCCCAGCTTCTCGCCACCGAGCACTGGAGCCTGCTCGCGTCCCGGAGCACCACCCAAGGCGAGGTGTTGACCCGGATCAGCATGTTCCTGACCTTCACTTCAGCAAGCCTGCTCAGTGCGGCCCTCGTGGGCCAGGCCACGAAATTCTCCGACACGTTCATCATCTTCGGGATCGTCGTGCTGTTCATCGACTTGGGAATCGGCCTGCTCACCCAGATCCGCGTGATGTACGTGGGCATGGAGGACCTGATGTACGTGATTGCGATGAACCGGCTGCGGGCCGCGTATGTCGAACTGGACCCTGGCCTTGCCCGGTACCTCATGGCCGCCAGCCACGACGACCTGCCCGGGTCGCGGAAAACCTACTACTTCTTCGGCACCCGGAGCCAGGGCGGGCACGTCGCCGGAAGCAGCATGACCTTCATCATCGCGGTGAACGCGGCCCTGATCGCACTGCTGTCGGGCACACTGCTCGTCCTGCCCGGCGTCCCCGTCGGGCTGGCGGTGCCCTTCGCGGCGCTGTGCGGGCTCGCTTTCGGCTTCGTCTCGCTGCTGCGCGGATACCAGCGGTACACCGCGGCGTGGCAGGGCTTCGCGCCGCTCTCCCCCACGCCGCCGCAGGAGCAGGCGGAGGGCCAGCAGGCCGAAGGCTAGCCTGAATCAGTCGATCGCGGCCATCAGTTCGACCACACGGTCCAGGAAGGCATCGACCTGCGCCTCGTCGTAGCCGGCCGGGCCCTTGGCCGCACGGAACGCGGCCCGGCGGACGCTGTCGACACTGAGCGGCTGGTCCTGTTCCAGGTAACCGATGAGCTGCTCGCACAAGGCGTCGACGTCGGCAACATCGTAGCTGCGGACGCGCTTCTTCTCCGGCCTCCGGAAGCGCTGGCCGGCCGGGCGGTGCAGCCGCGCCCGCAGCACACCGGAGAGCTTGCCGATTTGGCGCAGCCAGCCCTCTTCGCCCTCGGCTTCGATGAGTTCGTCCCGTTCGCGGCGGGCGAAGGCGTCCTCCAGGCGGTCCAGGGCGGCGTCCACCACCGCGGCATCGTAGCCGCCCTTCACAGGGTCGAAGGACACCGAGCGGACATCGCTGCTGCCCGTCGTGACCTCGGCGTGGGCCGGGCTCTCGAAGGAAACCCGTGCCCGCTGGAAGAACTGGTCCACCTGCTTGGCGTTGTAGCCATACTTGTTGCGTTCCACGCGCTCAAAGGCCGCGGGAATCTGCCGACGAACGTCAACTGCCACTGTTATCCCTCCGGATTGTTGTCAGGCGCCGCTCAGCAACGCGAAAAGAATGAAGGCCACCGGCGCGGCAAAAACGATTGAATCGAGCCGGTCCATCACACCACCGTGGCCGGGCAGGATGCTGCTCATGTCCTTGACGCCGAGTTCACGCTTGACCATCGACTCGGCCAGGTCTCCCGCGGTGGCGGCGGCGACCATACCGACGGCGAGCACGATGCCCACCCACCAAGGCCTGTCCAGCAGGAAGATGCTGGCCAGGACGCCAATCAGCATGGCACCGGCCACCGATCCCGCGAAACCTTCCCAGCTCTTCTTCGGGCTGATCTTCGGAGCCATCGGATGCCTGCCGAACAGGGCGCCCACCAGGTAGCCGAAGGTGTCGTTGGAGACGACCAGAAGCAGCATGACGGCAGTCTGCCACGCGCCCGCCGGAACCTGCCCGCCGGGCCAGAGCCCCGCCGTCGTGGCTCCCCCGGTGGCGTGCAGCGGAAGGATCGCGAAACTAATCAGGAACGGCACCCACGCAAGGGTGAAGACACCGGCGAAAATGCTGCGCGGCGCACCGGCGGCGCTCTCCAGGGACCGCCACAGCAGCACGGCTGCGCAGCTGAGCAGGAAGGCGAACAGCAGGCTCTCCTGTCCGCCGAAGTAGGCGGCCAGGGGCATGGCCACCGTGCCGGTCATGACCGGGATGATCGGCAGCAGGGTTCCGCCGTGGGCGTCCAGCGCGCGGAAAATCTCCCAGACGCCCAGCACCGCGAACGCGGTGGTGATCAGCACGAAGCCCAGTGGCAGGAAAAGGAGCCCGCCAAGGACCACCACCAACAGGAAAAGCCCGACGCCGATGGCCGCCGGAAGGTTCCGGCCCGCCTTCGGCGTCGGGTTGCCGCTTTTCCGCCTGGCTCGGGTGGTTCCGTGCATGGGCGCGGGCTCAGCCTGGCTCATCAGACCTCGAGGAGCTCGGCTTCCTTGCGCTTGAGCAGCTCATCGATGCTCTCCACGTGGGCCTTGGTCAGGGCGTCGAGTTCCTTTTCGCCGCGGGCACCTTCGTCTTCGCCGGCCTCGCCGTCCTTGACGAGCTTGTCCAGGGAGTCCTTGGCCTTGCGGCGGATGCTGCGGATGGAGACCTTGGCGTCTTCACCCTTGCCCTTGACGATCTTGACGTACTCCTTGCGGCGTTCCTGGGTCAGCTCGGGGATGACCACGCGGATCACGTTGCCGTCGTTGGACGGGTTGGCGCCCACCTCGGAGTCGCTGAGGGCCTTCTCGATGTCGCGCAAGGCGGTCTTGTCGTAGGGGGTGATCAGGATGGTACGGGCGTCCGGCACGGCGAAGGAAGCCAGCTGCTGCAGCGGCGTCGGCGTGCCGTAGTACTCCACGATCACCTTGCTGTAGAGGGCGGGGTTGGCGCGACCGGTGCGGATCGACGCGAAGTCCTCCTTGGCTACCTCGACCGCCTTGTCCATCTTCTCCCCGGCTTCGAGCAAGGTTTCTTCGATCACGGTTTCTCCTCAGAAATAGTCGCGCCCGTCTTGCCGGGTGCACAGTAAAAGTCCGCCTCGTGGGGCGGAGGGTCCTAGAAGTATCCTAGCCGCTGCTAGGGGGTGACGAGCGTACCGAGCTTTTCGCCCAGGATCGCGCGCGTGACGTTGCCTTCGCCTTCCATGCCAAACACCACCATGGAGAGCTTGTTGTCCTTGCACATGGTCATGGCGGTTTGGTCCATGACGCGGATGTCCCGGCGCAGGGCGTCGTCGTAGCTGAGGTTTTCCAGCTTTTCGGCGGAGGGATCCTTCTTGGGGTCGGCGGTGTACACGCCGTCCACGCCGCTCTTGGCCATCAGCACGACGTCGGCGTGGACCTCAAGGGCGCGCTGGGCTGCCACGGTGTCGGTGGAGAAGTAGGGCAGGCCGGCACCGGCACCGAAGATCACCACTCGGCCCTTTTCCATGTGGCGGATGGCGCGGCGCGGAATGTAGGCCTCGGCCACCTGTCCCATGGTGATGGCGCTCTGGACGCGGGTCTCGACGCCGGCCTGTTCCAGGAAGTCCTGCAGGGCCAGGCAGTTCATGACCGTTCCGAGCATGCCCATGTAGTCGGCCCGGGAGCGGTCCATGCCGCTCTGGGAAAGTTCGGCACCACGGAAGAAGTTGCCGCCACCCACGACGATCGCGACTTCCACCTCGGAGACGGCCGCAGCGATCTGCTTGGCGACTGCGCGGACGGTTTCCGGGTCCACACCGAGCTTGCCGCCGCCGAAGACCTCGCCGGAAAGCTTCAGGAGCACGCGGCGCTTGGTCTTTTCGGGCTGGATTGCTGTGTTCTCGGATTCCATGGTGCCTTCCCGTTGGTGGACTCTGGCTAGATTATCTTGCTGGGCGCCGGGGCAGAAAGACGCCCGGCGGGCGCATGCGGCGGGCGCGCGGCCGCATGCAAAAGGGGCGGCCACCGAAGTGACCACCCCTCTATTGCGTGCGACTAGTTGCCGACGCGGAAACGTGCGACGGCAGTTGCCTTGACGCCGGCCTCTTCGAGGACCTGGGCGACGGTCTTCTTGGAGTCCTTGGCGAAAGCCTGGTCCAGGAGGACTTCACCCTTGTAGAAGCCGGTCACGCGGCCTTCCACGATCTTCGGCAGGGCGGCTTCCGGCTTGCCTTCGGCCTTGGCGGTCTCTTCGGCGATGCGGCGCTCGGACTCGACCAGCTCAGCCGGAACATCTTCGCGGGTGAGGTAGTTCGGGGCCATGGCGGCAACGTGGACGGCGACGTCGTGGGCGGCGGTGGCAGCGGCTTCGCCTTCACCGTCGACAGCGAACAGCACGCCGACCTGGGCCGGGAGGTCCTTGGAGGTCTTGTGCAGGTAAGCGTCGACCGTGGCGCCTTCGATGCGGGCGATGCGGCGGACGGCGACCTTCTCACCGAGAACGGCGCCTTCTTCGACAACGACCTCGGACAGCGGCTTGCCGTCAACGTCGACTGCCAGGAGGGTCTCGAGGTCGGCAGCGCCGGACTCGACGGCCACGGCCAGGACCTTGTCGGCCAGCTGGATGAACTTGTCGGCCTTGGCGACGAAGTCGGTCTCGCAGTTGACTTCGACCATCACGCCGACGTTGCCGGTGACCTTGGCGGCAACCAGGCCTTCGGCGGTTGCGCGGCCTTCACGCTTGGTAGCGCCCTTGAGGCCCTTGATTCGGATGATTTCAATGGCCTTCTCGGCGTCGCCGTTGGCCTCGTCAAGAGCCTTCTTGACATCCATCATGCCGGCGCCGGTGCGCTCGCGCAGGGCCTTGATGTCTGCAGCAGTGTAGTTCGCCATGTGAACCCCTCTGTCTAGAAATTTATGTGTTTACGGACTGACAGGACGGCTGCCCGCCTGGCGGGCCGCCATCCTGTCAGTAGCTCCCGCTGCCGTTGCAGGCCACGGGAAAGTCCGGATCTACTTTGCTTCTTCGCCTGCAGCAGCGTCAGCAGCGGGTGCCTCTTCGGCAGCCGCAGCTTCAGCCTTGCTGCCCTCGAGGAGCTCGCGCTCCCACTCGGCCAGCGGCTCTTCCGGAGCCTCGGCAGCACCGGTTGCACGCTGGTTGCGGGCGATGAGGCCTTCTGCCACGGCGTCGGCAACGACGCGGGTCAGCAGGTTCACGGAGCGGATGGCGTCGTCGTTGCCCGGGATCGGGAAGTCGACTTCGTCGGGGTCGCAGTTGGTGTCCAGGATGGCAACAACCGGGATGTTCAGCTTCTTGGCTTCGTCAACCGCGAGGTGTTCCTTCTTGGTGTCGACAACCCACAGGACCGAAGGAGCCTTGGTCAGGTTGCGGATACCGCCGAGGTTGGCCTCGAGCTTGGTCAGTTCACGACGGAGGAGCAGGAGCTCCTTCTTGGTGTAACCGGAGCCGGCGACGTCCTCGAAGTTGATCTCTTCGAGTTCCTTCATGCGCTGGATACGCTTGGCAACCGTGGAGAAGTTGGTGAGCATACCGCCCAGCCAACGCTGGTTGACGTAGGGCTGGCCCACGCGGGTGGCCTGCTCGGCGATTGCTTCCTGGGCCTGCTTCTTGGTGCCGACGAACAGCACGGTGCCGCCGTGGGCAACGGTGGCCTTGACGAACTCGAAGGCGCGGTCGATGTAGGACAGCGACTGCTGCAGGTCAATGATGTAGATGCCGTTGCGCTCGGTGAAGATGAAGCGCTTCATCTTCGGGTTCCAACGACGGGTCTGGTGTCCAAAGTGGACGCCGCTGTCAAGCAGCTGGCGCATGGTTACGACGGGCATGCCGACGCTCCTTCCGGCAGGTCATTCATGAGAGAGCCTCGCGGGCTGCTCTTACCCTGCCAATAGTTGACGGTTGTTAGCGGACCCGGAAGGGTCCTACTCCTGGCATCCCTTGCACCCCTCATCCGCTCAATGACCGGACCGCAAGGGGCACAATCCTCCACAGCATTGATCCACCAGGATCTGGATGTGGAGGGCTGGATGCGCGTAGTCAATTTGAGGCCCCCGCGCGGCTGAATGAGCCACGCTTCTGAAACAGCTTGAGGGCACGGCAAACTGCAGTCACAAGTGTACTACAGCAGCCGCCCCGTCCGGTGCGCCGTGGGAGCGTCGCAAAGGGCCGGGTTTTCCACATAGCCGGGTGTGGGGCTTTCCACGGACAGGCCGGATCCGGAAGCTGGATCTCATGAAATCCGGCCCTCTCCTGACCGTCCTGGTGCTTGTCACGGCCCTCGCCGGACCGGCCGGTGCCGCCCCCGCGGCGCAAACTCCGGAAAACACCGCCCGCCCGTCCTGGAACTGGCCACTTTCCCCCAAGCCGGTGGTCGTCCGGCCCTTCGACCCGCCGCCGGAACCGTGGTTAAGCGGGCACCGCGGCGTGGACCTGCAGGCAACGGCCGACGGCGCTTCCGTCACCTCGCCCGCCGACGGCGTGGTGGCCTTCGTGGGCGTAGTGGTGGACCGTCCGGTGATCACGGTGGATCACGGCGGCGGACTGCGCAGCAGCTTCGAACCGGTGCGCAGCAGACTTCACCAGGGTGATCCGGTGACGAAAGGCCAGGAGATCGGCGTCCTCGAGCCCGGCCACTGCGGGCAATTGCCGTGCGTGCACTGGGGTGTGCGGCGCGGCGAGGAGTACGTCGATCCCCTGGCCTTCGTCATGGATCTGCGGCCGTCCATCCTGCTGCCGCTCGAAGGGCCGCCGTAGACGGGCTAGACGATCGCGGAGATCCCGGTGATGGCCCGCCCGGTCACGAGGGTGTTGATCTCGTAAGTACCTTCGTAGGAGTAGATGGCCTCGGCGTCGGCGAAGATCTTGGCCATTTCGTAGTCGGTGACGATGCCGTTGCCGCCCAGGATACTGCGGCCGAGGGCCACGCTCTCCCGCATGCGGTCCGTGGTGAAGGCCTTCGCGAGGGCGGACTGCTCGTCCTTGGCCAAGCCAACGTCTTCGAGCTGGGCCAGGCGCACCATCATCCCCATGGAGCTGACGGCGTTGCCGAGGATCTGCACCAGCTGCTGCTGGACCAGCTGGAAGGAGGCAAGGGGGCGGCCGAACTGGATCCGTTCGACGGCGTAGCGGCGGGCGACATCGAAGGCCGCCAACTGCTGGCCCACGGCCTGCCACGCGACGGCGAGGCGGGTGACCTTGAGGACCTTGTTGGTGTCCCGGAAGCTGTTGCCGTTGGCGAGCTTGAAGAAGTCCGGTACCACCACGTCGTCGAGCACGATGTCGGCATTCTGGACCGTGCGCAGGGAGATCTTGTTTTCGATCTTGCTGGCCGAATAGCCCGGGAGGGAGGTGTCAACGAGGAACGCCTTCACCTGGTTGTCGGCCACGTCGCGGGCGTAGATGACGACCCAGTCGGAGAAGGTGGCGTTGCCGATCCAACGCTTGGCACCATTGAGGATCCAGGTGTCGCCGTCGCGCCGCGCCGTGGTACGGGTGCCCCCTGCAACATCGGAGCCGCCCAGCGGTTCGGTCAGGCCGAAGGCGCCGATCTTCTTCATGGAGTAGATGTCCGGCAACCAGGCGTCCTGCTGCTCCTGCGAGGCCAGCGCCTCGATGGAACCGGTGAACAGGCCGTCGTGGACACCCATGAACGTGGCGATGGAGGTGTCGGCGCGGGTGACTTCGGCGTGCACCAGCCCGGCGAACAGGTTCGAGAAGCCCTGGCGGCGGACAGGGCTGACCAGGTCGATCTCGGCCAGTTTGGGGATCAGCTCCATGGGGAACTCGCCGCGGTTCCAGCAGTCCACGGCGATCGGCTTGACCTCGCGGGCCAGGAACTCCCGGATCTCGGCGAGCCGGTCCCGCTCCTTGTCGGTGAGCAGTTGCTCGAAACCGTAGAAGTCGCCGTCGGCGTAGGGAAGGTTTTCCGGATCGATGGCAGTCGTGGTGGACATGCGGGCACCTCCATTGGTGTGGGCAAGTTCGCACGGCGCCGCCGGGCGGCAGCGTGCTACCTGAAAGTAAGTTACTGATGAGTAACATACCGCATCGCGATGCGGGCTTCAATGGCCGTCCCCCGGCCGGGGTGATTCACGCCTGATGACCGGGCCGGGTGAGCCGGCCCGGGGTGATTCACGCCGGGTGCTTCAGTCAAAGTCCTTAAAACGAAAGGACCCCGGAGATCCGATTGGATCTCCGGGGTCCCTTGGTAGGGCTACTCGGACTTGAACCGAGGACCTTAGGATTATGAGTCCCGCGCTCTAACCAGCTGAGCTATAGCCCCGTGACGGCCGGGAATCCGCTGGGTTCAGCGGCCCTCCGGCCGAAAGCACTCTAGCAATACTAGTGCCAGGCACGCGTTCATTGCGTGCACGCCGGCGCTGGCGCGGGTCCTAGAGTACCTTGTCCTCGTTGGACGCTCCGCGGTAGAGGTCCTCGAACGTCTGCAGGGTGCCCTGGATGCTGTGCGGCTCCACCATTTCACGGCTGACCTTGCCCATCACTGCAAGCTCGTCCTTGGACAGGCGGACCAGCTCGGTGATGCGGGCTGCCAGTTCGCTGCTGTCGCCCGGCGTGAACAGATAGCCGTTCTCGCCCTCGCGGACCAGGTGCGGGAGCGCCATCGCGTTGGCCAGCAGCACCGGGGTTGAGGCGGACATCGCCTCGAGGGTGACCAGCGACTGGAGTTCGGCCGTGCCGGGCATGCAGAAGATGTCCGCCTGGATGTAGGCCTTGCGCAGTTCCTCGTCGCTGGCCAGGCCCAGGAACTTCACGCGGTCCTGCAGGCCGAGGCGGGCCACCTGGGCTTCGAGCGCCGGGCGCACCTCTCCCCCGCCGACGATCTCCAGATGCACTTTGAGCTCGGACGGCGTCTTGGCGACGGCGTCGATGAGCACGTCCACATGCTTCTCCTCGGCGAGGCGGCCGACGAAAAGCACCGTGGGGTGCTCGTGCGGCTCGATGACTTCGCCCGGCTGCAGTTCGTAGGCCGCGGAGTCGATGCCGTTGGACAGCGGCAGCACCTTGCGGAGGAACGCGTGCTGGTGCATCGCTTTCGCGGCCAGCGGAGTGGGCGTGGTAACGACGTCGGCCTGGCCCATCACCTTGCCCATGTCCTTCCACGAGATGCGGCCGATGATGTTCTTGAACCACTGCGGGAAGGGCAGGAAAGGGTTCAGGTTCTCCGGCATGAAGTGGTTGGTGGCCACGACGCGGACGCCGCGCTTCACGGCCTCGTACAGGACGTGCTCGCCGATCATGTAGTGGCTCTGGATGTGCACCACGTCCGGCTGCACCTTGTCGAACAGGAGGCTGATTTCCTTCTTGATCTCCCACGGGAAGCAGATCCGGAAGTACTCGTGGGTGGGGACGCTGTGCGAGCGGAGGCGGTGAACGGTGGCTTCGTCACGGAATTCGGTGAAGCTCTTCCCCTTGTCCTGGCGGCAGGCCAGGACATGGACGTTGTGGCCGCGCTCGCTCATGCCCTTGGCCAGCCGGTACCCGAACTGTGCTGCACCGTTGACGTGCGGCGGGTAGGTGTCGGCCGCAATCAGGATGGTGAGGGGTTTGGTGTTGCCGGGAATGGTCACGTGGAGAACTCCTGTTTGTCACGGTGTGAACACCACGGGAAGCTGTGCCCCGCGGTGCCTTCGCCGCCTGCCCGCATGTGGCGGTGCAATCGCGAAGCTTGCCTTAGGCTTTCCGCGCGGAGGGCGCTTTGGAGTCCCGTTTCCGCTTGGTGACCTCCGGATGGTGCCGGCTCAAGGCAATAACCCCCACGATAGCAAGGACAGCAGCCGCAGCCATGGCGATTGCCGTTACGGCGTGGACATCGGGACGAAGCTCACCAAGAATCGTGATGCCGATGGCGATCCCCACGATCGGGTCGATGACCGTCAGCCCGGCGATGACGAGGTCCGGCGGCCCGCTCGAATAGGCGCTCTGGACGAACCAGGAGCCCAGGCCGCCCGCCGCGGCGATCGCCACAACGGAGTACGGCGAAACGTTCAACAGGAACAAGCCGTTGGGGTCGAGCAGGTGCTTGCCGATGATCCTGGTCAGCACCGCCACGAAGCCGAACAGCACACCGGCGCCGAGGATGTAGACGAAGGCGCTCATGCGGTGCTTGAACAGCGCTGCCAGGGTGCCGAACAGGCCCACCGCCAGCGCCAGCAGCAGCACGATGGTCAGTTCGTCCTCGCCGCTGACGTGGTGGTTTTCCTGGGTGACGTTGACCGCCAGGAGCACGAAGAGGGCGGACCCCGTCACGCAGGCGCTGATCGCCACCACCGTGGCGCGGTTGATGCTGAGCCCCTGGTCCTTGGCGTTGACCACGGTGGTGATCACCAGGGCGATCGCACCGATCGGCTGGACCACCGTCAAAGGCGCAGTCACCAGGGCGACCGCATTCAGGGCCATGCCGGCCCACAGCAGCAGGAGTCCGAGCACCCAGCGCGGGTTGCGCAGCAAGCGCAGGAAGCCATTGGAACTCAGGGCAAGGCCACCGGTATCGGCCTTGACGGCACTGCCTTGGCGCTGCGCCCCGAAGGCCATGCAGAATGCGCTGAGCACAGCGAGAAGAACGGCGAGCCAGACCATCAGCCTCGACCGCCGTCGTCCATGGGGTCCTGCTCCCGCAGTTCCCGGCCCTTGCGGCGGATCGCCCAGAAGTAGTTCCAGGCCGCGATCCAGTGCCCCGCCAGGCCCAGGCCCAGGCAGATCCATGCCAGCACGAAGCTGGCGGCGGAGAGCGGGAAGGACAGCTTGGACAACAGCAGCAGGGGGGTGCCCAGGAGCAGGAATGCGGTGCGGATCTTGCCGATCCTGCTCACGGGAAGGTCGGGGTGGCTGCGGAAATAGAACAGCGAGACCGAGCCGAGAATCGCGTCGGGGACCACCAGCGCCGCGAGGTACCACCATTCGACGACGCCGGCGATTACGAGCGTGACGGCGACGGCGATGAGCGCCAGCCGGTCGGCAGCAGGGTCGAGGATGCGACCGAGCCGCGAGGTCTGGTTGAAGCGGCGGGCGACGTAGCCGTCGATCCAGTCGGTGCTGCCCATGATGGCCAGGACGAGCACGGCGTAACCGTATTCGCGGGCTCCGAGGACCAGCCAGACGAACACCGGAACTCCCATGAAGCGGAGCACGGTCAGGAAGTTGGGAACGGTGAAGACCAGATCGTGGTCGATCTGCGGCTGGCCCGGACGGGCACCGGCGCCGATGAACTTCATCTGTCCCCTTGAATCCTGTTACCTGTCGTGGTGATGTTTTTGCTTACTTCCTGAAGAGTCTCCGGAGTCCGACGACGAGCACCGCCGCGGAGGCGAGGAAGGCCAGGATTTCCTTCCAGCGTCCCGCGAACCGCCCGGATAGTCCGTCCGGAAGCCGCTTGCCGAGGTCCCCGGCGAACTTCCGTCCGTCGTCGAGCTTCTCCTGGGCGAGGTCCTGGAAGAACTTCCCCTGGGTCTTGAAGTCCAGTTCGGATCCGAGTTGGTCGCGGACACCAGCCAGGTGCGCGCGGCGCTGCTGCAGACGGCGCAGCAGTTCGTCCTTGTCCGGCGAGGGAGGCTCGTCCCGGTGGCGCGCCTCCTCCTTGGCAGCGGCTTCCTCCTTCGCCTTCCGGACAGCTTCTTCCTTGGCGGCCTTCGCGGCTTTGTAGGCCTCCGAGTCCGGGTCCAGGATGCTCGCGTCGAAGTCGGAGCCCTCGGTGAGGACACCGAGATCGTGCTTGAGTCCGCGGATGGTTTCGGCCGGCAGCAGCGGCTGCGCCTTCTTGAATCCGTTGAAGGCCACGAGCCCTCCGATCGCGATCACCAGCAGGAACGCAGCGGAGACCACGAGGGCCGCGAGCCACCCGGGCATGACAGTCGCGAGTCCGAGGATCGCCGCCACCACGAGGGCTATGACCAGCAGCAGCGCGAAGACGAGGGCCACGCCCACGAAGGCGCCGGCAATACCGAGCTTGACGCCCTTGTCCTTGAGTTCAAGCTTCGCGAGCCGGATTTCGTCGTTGAGCTGCCGGGGCACGAGCCGGCCGGCGAGCTTGATGGTCCTCGGCAGTGCCCCGATTCCCGGGCCCATCCCGGGCTTGCCCCTGTGACGTCCGCTCATCAGTTCCCCGCCTTACTGCTCTCTACGTATCCGTCGGTCGGCGGCGCCAACCCGAACCCCATTCTCGGCACCTGCCCACAAAACTACCATTCAGCCTTCTTCCGCTTTTCCGGCCTGTTTCCCGGCGCGCCCCCGCACCCCAGGGAATGCGCGGCCAGGGCTATCAGAGATATGACCTTTGGCACATAGGATTGGTGTTCGTGACGACTCCCCCTGCCCGCGGTGATGCCCTCAGCCGACGCGAAAAGCTCCTGTACATCCTCCTCCTGGGCGCCCTCACTGCGCTCGGCCCTTTCACGGTGGACCTGTACCTGCCAGCTTTCCCGGCGCTGGAACAGCATTTCGGGGTATCGGCGGCCGCGATTCAGCTGACCCTGGCAGGCACCACGGTGGGTTTCGCCATCGGCCAGCTCGTCGTCGGACCCTTCAGCGACAAGTTCGGCAGGCGCATGCCGCTGATCCTGGCAACCGCGCTCCACATCGCCTCGTCCCTCGGCGCCGCCCTGTCCACAGACATCGGCGCTTTGTCCCTGTTCCGTGTCCTCATGGGCATCGGTGCAGCCGGCGGCGGCGTGGTGGCCATGGCCATGGTCCGGGACCTCTTCCACGGCTACGCCATGGTGCGGATGTTCTCCCGTATGTCCCTGGTGAACGGCCTGGCCCCCATCCTGGCGCCGATCATCGGTTCCCAGCTGCTGCTGGTGATGCCGTGGCCCGGCATCTTCTACTTCCTGGCGGGCTACGGGTCCCTGGTGATCATCGCAGCGATCTTCCTGATCCGGGAAACCTACCCGCCTGAGCTCCGCAGCCAGGGAAGCACGACGGCAGCCCAGCGGTACCGGGCGGTCTTCAGTGACCGGATCTTCGTGGGCATGCTCCTGGTGGGCGGCTTCAATTTCGGCGGGCTGTTCGCCTACCTCTCGGCCTCGACCTTCCTGTTCCAGCAGGTCTACTCCTTTTCGCCGCAGGAATACGGCCTGCTGTTCGGCGTCAACTCGCTGGGCATCGTGGCCGGTGTCCAGATCAGCTCCCGCGTCATCAAGCACGTGGCACCGCAGTGGATCATGGCCTGCGCGACGGCATGGCTGCTGCTCATGGCCCTCCTGATCGTCCTGTTCGACATGCTCCACCTCGGGCTGTGGGGCGTGATCATCCCGCTGTGGTTCTACATCCTCGCCACCGGTTTCATGTTCCCCTGCGTGCAGGTGGTGGCGCTGGCCAACCACGGGGCACAGGCGGGAACCGCGGCGTCGCTGCTGGGTGCTTCGAACTTCATGATGGCCGGAATCATCCCGCCCGTGGTGGGCGTGCTCGGCGTCGCGTCGGCCACGCCGATGGGCGCCGTCCAGGCGGTCTGCGTGTGCTGCGCGGTCCTGGCGCTGTGGCTGGTAGTCCGCCCGCGCACCGTTCCGTCGATCCACTAGTCGATCCACTAGCCCCTAGGCTGGAACCATGGCCCGCAACCCTTCCGGAAACCGCCCGGACCCCAAGCGCCCGCACCGCAACGGACGCGGCCTTTTCGTGGGCGCGGTGATCGGCGCCGTCGCCGGCTTCTTCCTGGGACGCAACCTCGGCAACCCGCTGTTCGGCGCCCTCCTGGGTGCCGTGATCGGTGCCGCCTTGATGTACCGGATCAACCCGGGACCCTGGAAGCGGGACTGAGCCTGCCGGCGCGTTAACGGCCCCGGCCGGCCCTGTTGTGCTCCCGGGCCCGGCGATAAAGTTGAACTGTGCCCCGTTGGCAGGATACACACCCGGTTCCGGCGCCCTGGCAGCGGCAGGACAACGGAATCCTGCCCCTGTGGTGGGACCGCCTGTGTTCAGTGACGAGTCCGCAGTCGGCGGCCCTGTACGCGGCCGGGCTCTTCACCGAAGACCGGCGGCGGCCGATCGCCCAGTGGTTCAACCCGGACACCGGAGCAGCCCTCCTGGTGGCCCCCGAAACGTCCCCCGAATGGCCCGTGCAGCGCTTCGGAATCTTTTATGCGCCTCCGGGCAGCGGCTTCACCCGGGTGCACTCCTCGCCGCACGAGTGGCACCCGCGCGAGCCCCGCACGCCTCCGACGGAAGACGAAGCGTTCCACGCCGCCGTTGACGAGGCCGCCAGGTTCCTGCAAGTTGAAATGGACTTCGTCTGACACGGCGGAAAAGCCCTGGAAGACAAAAGGGCCCGTACCGCGTTTCCGCGGTACGGGCCCTGTGCGACACGGCGGAAAAGCCCTGGAAGACAAAAGGGCCCGTACCGCGTTTCCGCGGTACGGGCCCTGTGCGCTCCTCCGACTGGACTTGAACCAGTAACCCTTCGATTAACAGTCGAATGCTCTGCCAATTGAGCTACGGAGGAATGAAGCGGTTATGACTTTAGCAAAGGTCGGGCCACTTCGCGAAATCGGCGCCGGCCGGCGGCCCCGCTTCCGAAAAATACCCTCCCGGGGTATGAAAATGCCCCCGCTCCGGGGGATCCGGAACGGGGGCATCGGGAGCTCCTCCGACTGGACTTGAACCAGTAACCCTTCGATTAACAGTCGAATGCTCTGCCAATTGAGCTACGGAGGAATGAAGCGGTTATGACTTTAGCAAAGGCCCGGCGGGAAACGAAATCGAGGCCCGGACGCTGTCCATGAACCGGCTTACTGCTCCGCCCGGAGCGCCCTGCGCTGCATCTCGAGTTCCATGAGTTCACGGTTGAGCTGCTGGAACTCCTCCGGGTTGGCGGCGGCGTCCAGGCGCTGCAGGCGGCCCATCTTGTCCGCCTTGATGCGGGTGATCTGCAGCTCGAAGAGGCGCGCCAGGATGTCCCGGCAGTAGCGCTGTATGGCTTCGGGGGTGCTGGCCGGCAGCGGCACCACGGCGAGCTCGGATACGAGGCCGCGCAGGGGCTCGGGCATCTCCTGCCGGACGGCTTCCACCCAGGCCACCGGATCCCCGGCACGGGCCAGCCCGGCGGCCCGGATGGCGTCGTGCACGGCGGCGTACACCGGCGTGGCGAAGCGGGACAGCTCGAAACGGTCCCAGGCCGGACCGGTCAACACGGAGGGATCCTGCAGCACCACTTCGAGCGCCTGCCGTTCCATGGCGGCCACCGGGTCGCGCGGGTCCGGACGGTGGAAGCCTGCCCCACTGCCCGACGTCGGCATGGCGGCTCCCGCCGGACCGCCCGCCTCCTGCGGGCCGCCGCTGCCCTGCGACCCTCCCGGGCCGCCCGCGCCGCCCTGTCCGCCCTGCGCGGCCCGCTTCTGCGCTCCGCTGACGGCCCGGCTGACGTCCTCGATGGGCATGCCCAACCACCCGGCCAGTTCACGGACATATGCCGGGCGCAAGCCGGAGTCCCGGATCTGCGCCACGACCGGCGCAGCCTCGCGCAAAGCGGCCACGCGGCCCTCCACGGTGTCCAGGTCGTGCCGCTTCAGGGACGCCCGGATGGCGAACTCAAACAGCGGCCGGCGGCTGCCGATCAGTTCACGCACGGCCGCGTCGCCGCGCAGCTGCCGGAGGTCGCAGGGGTCCGCACCGGTGGGTTCCACCGCCACATAAGTCTGGGCGACAAAGCGCTGGTCCTCCTCAAAGGCGCGCAACGCCGCCTTCTGGCCCGCGGCGTCGCCGTCGAAGGTGAAGATGACCTCACCCCCGCTGCCGTCGTCCGAGAGCAGGCGGCGGGCGATCTTGATGTGGTCGGCGCCGAAGGCAGTGCCGCAGGTGGCCACGGCAGTGCCCACGCCGGACAGATGGCAGGCCATCACGTCCGTGTAGCCCTCAACGACCACCAGCTGGCGGTCCTTGGCGATGTTCCGCTTGGCGAGGTCGATCCCGTAGAGCACCTGGGATTTCTTGTAGAGCGTGGTCTCCGGGGTGTTCAGGTATTTGGGCCCCTGGTCGTCCTCATAGAGCTTGCGCGCTCCGAAGCCGATGGTGTCCCCCGCGATGTCCCGGATGGGCCAGATGAGCCTGCCGCGGAAGCGGTCATAAATCCTCTGTTGATTTCCGGGTCCCCCGGCCGAGAACATGCCCGTGAGCTTCAGCTCGGCGTCCGTGAAGCCGCGGCCGCGCAGGTGCTTGAGGAGCGAATCCCAGCCCTGCGGGGCGTAGCCGACGCCGAACTGTTCGGCGGCCGCGCGGTCGAAGCCGCGGCCGTGCAGGAAGTTCCGGCCCTCCGCCGCGCCCGGGGTCAGCAGCTGGGAACGGAAGAATTCATCGGCAATCTTGTGGGCGTCCAGCAGCCGCTGCCGCTTGCCCACCTCCTCGCGGCTGGGCCCGGTGCCGCCGTCCTCGTAGCGGAGCTCGTAACCAATGCGGGCCGCGAGCTTCTCCACGGCCTCGTGGAAGGAACTGTGGTCCATTTTCTGGACGAAGGAGATGACGTCCCCGTCCTCGCCGCAGCCGAAGCAGTGGTAGCGGCCCACCTGGGGGCGGACGGTGAAGGAGGGCGAACGCTCGTCGTGGAAGGGGCACAGGCCCTTGTAGGTCCCGAGGCCGGCGCCCTTCAGGGTCACATAGCCGTCAACGACTTCCTTGATGTCCGTGCGCTGGCGTACCTCGTCGATATCCTCACGTTTGATCAGGCCAGCCACCGGATAAGTCTATGCAACTCTCCGGGTCCGGCTCACCACAGCGACGGCAGGCTGCCCACCAGGCGCTCGTACATCGCCAGCGCGGAGGCATCCGTGAGGGACGCCACCTGGTCGACCACGACGCGGAGCCGGGCGGCGTCGTCGACGGCGTCACGCCAGTCCGCGGCGAACATCGGCTCCAAATGCCGGTCGCCGCTGGCGTTCAGCACACCCACCAGGGCGTGCAGGACTTCCCGCTGCCGCTCGTAGACCGGCTGGCGATGGTCCGTGGAAATCACGAAAGTGGTGGCGAGGCCCTTCATCACGGCGATCTCGGTGACGGTCTCTTCCGGCACCATCAGTTCAGCACTGAAGCGGGTGAGCCGGTCCGGGCCGAAGTGGCGCCGGGTGGTTTCCAGGGCGCTCTGGCAGAAACGGCCGATCAGCTGGCTGGTCATGTTCTTCAAAGCGGCCATCGATTTGCGGCTGCCGTCCGCCTCGCGCACCCAGACGCTGGTGGCCTCGAGGCGGGCCAGGGCGGCGTCGATCTCCGCGGGTTCGTTGTGCGGCAGGTACCACTGGCGGGTGTAGCCCACCACGCGGGCGCGGTGGTCCGGGTTGTCGAGCCACTTCAGCTGGAAGTGGCCGGCCACGATCGCGTCCTCGACGTCGTGCACAGAGTAGGAAATGTCGTCGGCGAGGTCCATGACCTGGGCCTCGATGCACGAGCGGTTGCCCGGGGCGCCTTCGCGCAGCCAGGCGAAGATCGGCAGATCGTCCTCGTAGGCGCCGAACTTGCTGGTGCGGTGGCCGTGGATGACGGGAGCGTCAGCGGCGGACCAAGGGTATTTCGACGCCGCGTCCAGGCTTGCACGGGTCAGGTTCAGTCCCGCCGGTTCCCCGCCCGGAGTGAGCACCTTCGGCTCGAGCCGGGTCAGCAGCCGCAGGGTCTGGGCGTTGCCCTCGAAGCCGCCGATCGCATGGGCGAGCTCGTTGAGGGCAGACTCGCCGTTGTGCCCGAACGGCGGGTGGCCGAGGTCATGGCTCAGGCAGGCGGTGTCCACGACGTCCGGGTCGCAGCCCAGGGCCCGTCCGAGTTCGCGCCCTACCTGGGCGACCTCGAGGCTGTGGGTCAGCCGGGTGCGCACGAAGTCGTCGGTGTCCGGGGCCACCACCTGGGTCTTGGCTCCGAGCCGGCGCAGCGCCGAGGAATGCAGCACCCGGGCACGGTCCCGCTCGAAGTCCGAACGGTAGTTGCTCTTCCGGGGTTCCTGGACCCAGCGGGCGGAGTCGGCCTCGCTGTAGCCCGGAATGACCGGGGCGGAATCGCTCCGGGTGCTTGCGGACAGTGCTTCGGTTCCCATGTGGCCTAGTCTTCCATGACCGGACCAGGGTGGATGACGCCTAGCCGCCGGACACGTCGAGTTCCGCCGCGGCGATGTCGCGGCTTTGCTCCTCGTTCAACGCGCGGCTGTCCAGCCAGTCCTTCGGCAGGGCCGGCTTCTTGGGCGAACCGGCCCGTCCGCGCGGACCCTCGGAATCCACGCCCGGGTACGGCAGGTCCAGGTCCAGTTCGTCCAACAGGCCGCGCAGCACCTCGAGGGTGGGCACGGTGGCCAACTTGGCGCGCAGTTCCCCGCCCACCACATAGCCCTTGAAGTACCAGGCCATGTGCTTGCGGATTTCGCGCAGTGCCTTGTATTCGTCGCCACCGAAGGTCTCGACCATCAGCTCCGCATGCCGGTAAACGCCCTCGGCCACCTGGCGCAGCCCCGGGCGGTGGCGCTTCTCGCTGCCGTCGAAGGCCGCCTGGAGGTCGCCGAACAGCCACGGCCGGCCCTGGCAGCCGCGGCCCACCACGACGCCGTCGATGCCCGTTTCGCGGACCATGCGGACGGCGTCCTCAGCGGACCAGATGTCGCCGTTGCCGAGCACCGGAATGTCCGGCAGGGCCTCGCGCAGCCGGGCGATCGAAGACCAGTCCGCCTCGCCGGAGTAGAACTGCGCCGCGGTGCGGCCGTGGAGCGCGACGGCGGCGACACCGGAATCGCGGGCGATCCGGCCGGCGTCGAGGTACGTCAGGTGGTCCTCGTCGATGCCCTTGCGCATCTTGATGGTGAGCGGGACGTCTCCCTTGGACGCTTCCTTCACCGCGGTCTGCACAATGGCGGTGAACAGATCGATCTTCCAGGGCAAGGCGGAGCCGCCGCCACGGCGGGTGACCTTCGGGACCGGGCAGCCGAAGTTGAGGTCGATGTGGTCGGCACGGTCTTCCTCGACCAGCATGCGCACGGCAGCCCCGACTGTCGCAGGGTCCACGCCGTAGAGCTGTACCGAGCGCACCTTCTCGTCGTCGTCGTGCGAAATGATGCGCAGCGACTCAGGCGTCCGCTCCACCAGGGCACGGGAGGTGACCATCTCCGCAACGTAGAGCCCGCCGCCGTATTCGCGGCACAGCCGGCGGAACGCCGAGTTCGTGATGCCGGCCATGGGGGCCAGGATCACGGGAGTGTCCACGGTGATCTTGCCCAGCTGCAGGGGCGGCAGCTCGAGCTTCGGCGAAGGAGGGGTTGCTACAACAGTCACCCATCCATTGTGCCAAAGCCGGGCAAATCAGGGCCGGCCGGGCCTTAGCTGCCCTGCCGTCGCTGTCCGGCGGCGCGCTGCTGCGCTTCGCGGCGATCGGCTTCGCGCCGTTCGGCTTCGCGGCGTGCGCGGCGGGTTTCGACGACGGCGGCCAGCTCCCCGGTGTCGAGCGAGGCGTAGTCCTCCGCCGCCGGGGAGCTTTCCAGCTCACGGACCCGGCCGGCGTCGGCGTCCTCCCCGGCGGTACCGCCGAGGGGGGCGGTGCCCGCGGGCGCGCGGCGGAGGCCGGTGGCCTTGACGACCAGCACCGCGATCAGCGTGGTGACCGGGATGGCGAGGACCAGGCCGATGGAACCGACCAGTGTCCGGACCACTTCCTCGGACAGTTCGGCGCTGGTGAGGGTGTCCAGCAGAGGGCGGTCGTAAAGCATGACGATGATCAGGATCGGCAGGGCGGCGCCGGCGTAGGCGAAGGCGATCGTGTACACCGTGGAGGCGATGTGGTCCCGGCCGATCCGCATGGCCGAGCTGAAGAGCTTGCGGGCCGTGGTCTCCGGGGCCAGTTCGTAGAGCTCCCACACCGCCGAAGACTGGGTGATCGTCACGTCGTTGAGGACGCCGAGGCCGGAAATGATGAGGCCGCACATGATGATGCCGGAGATCGAGATCCGGTCGGACATGTTCACCAGCGTGGCGGCGTCATGGTTGCCCACGCCGGCCAGGTTCGCCGCGCTGGTTGCCCAGGCCGCGAGCAACGCCGTGATGCCCAGGCCGAAGATCGTGCCCAGGAGCGCCGTGGAGGTCCGGGCCGAGAAGCCGTGGGCGAAATACAGCACGCCGATCATGATGGCCGTGGAACCCACCAGCGCCACGAGCAGCGGCGGCTTGCCGTCCACCAGGCCGGGCAGCATGAAGCTCACCAGCACCACGTAGGCGCCCACCAGGCCGAGCAGTGCCCGGAAACCCCGCCATCGCGCGACGGCGATCACCACCACGGCGTACAGAATGGCCAGCAACGCGATCGGCAGGGTCCGGACGAAGTCCACGAAGACGTAGGCGGGCGAGCCGGTCCCGTCGGCCTGCACCCTGGAGAGGTTCAGGTAGCGGATGTCGTCGCCGGCCTTCACGCCATGGCTCTTGGCGACGTCCGGATTGATGACCACCTTCACCGGGCTGCCGCCCGCGTCGGGCTGGGTCATCGCGAAGGTGCATTGCGAGCCTGCGTTGTTTTGGCCGGCCGGCGGGATGTCCGCGCCGGTGTTGGCCTGGCTGCAGCTTTCCTGGAGGACGGACTGGATCTTCCCCGTGTCGAAGGTGACGCCCGGCGCGGCCTGGTACGGGCTGGCAAGGGTGAGCCCTTCCTTGCTGCCGGAAGGCCACATCAGCAGCATGGCCACCGCGGTAAGCACGCCAAGCGGCACCAGGACCGCGGCGAGCAGCCAGTTGGCCCGCTTGCGTGCCACGAGTGACTCAGCAGTAACTTCGGCAGGATTGTGCGAGTGTCCGTGACCCATTGTTGTGTGATTCCCCATCATTCCGGCGGCCCAACTGACTGGCAATTGTTGTCCTTTTGAGGACTCAAAAACTTGAGGGCTCAAAACGACATCTGCTGCCAGTCAGTTGGGTACTGCTACTGAAAAGTCAGTCGCTGACGACCTGCGTGTCCGCGCCCTCCACGTGGGCCTTTCCTTGGGCCAGCAGGGGGTCCAGGACCTCGCGCAGGGCAACCATGGCGTCGTCCACTTCGAGCAGCACGGGATGCTGGTAGGCGATCAAGGCGAGCAGCTCAGCTACGGCCCGGGCAGCGTCGCCGGCGTCCAGCGCCGGCTCGTGGCCGAGGAAGACCTCGGAGGTGTCATCGGCGTTGCCCGTGGCGTAGCTGATGGCGAAGGCCCGGATCCTGCCTTTGCGTGCGGCAGGCACCCCGGCGCCGAAGGCGCTGGCCTTCGGCGCACGCAGCACCACGGCCCCGTGGGCGCCGCTCAGCTCGTCCAGGAACATGCGCTGCACCGTGGGAATCCCCAGCTCGCCGGGGTTGTCCCAGTGGTGCACGGCCGTGTAGTAGCGGCCGACGACGTCGCTCAGTTCCACCGAACCGGTGGCAAGGTCTTCGAACTGCTCGGAGGCGGCTTCTTCCGAGCCGTCGCCGAACACGGGGAGCTTCAGCGCCTCGGGGTGGACCACCACCAGCTGCGAACGCTGGATCGGGACAAGCCCGGCCCACTCGGCGAAGGCTGCACCGGAGGTACCGGGTTCCACCTTGCTGCGCAGTTTCGTAACGCCCGACGGCGCCAGTTCGGCTTCGCGTCGCAGCATGGTCAGCAGTGTGGCACCGATGCCGTTGCGTCGGTGGTCCTTGGCGACCTCGATGTAGGCCCACAGCCGCTCGGGGTGCAGCGAGGCTTCGTGGACGACGGCGGCCGCCACCGGGATGGCGACGCCGTCCACGACGTCCTCGGCCACGATGCACCGGCGCCAGGGAGTGTTGCTGGACGGTGCCAGCGCTGCGCGGAACTGCTGGGCCGGGAGGGTTTCGGGCCCACCCCAGATTTCCAGGAGCGCGAGGTCGTCGCCCTCGCGCCATTCCCTGTATTCGACCGTCATGCTCAGGCGCCGATCAGCCGTGCTGCCAGGTAGCCTTCCACCTTGTCCAGGGACACGCGTTCCTGGCTCATGGTGTCGCGTTCGCGGATGGTCACGGCCTGGTCCTCAAGGGTGTCGAAGTCCACGGTGATGCAGAACGGAGTGCCGATCTCGTCCTGGCGGCGGTAACGGCGGCCGATGGCGCCGGCGTCGTCAAAGTCGATGTTCCAGTTCCTGCGCAGCTGGGTGCCCAGGTCCTTCGCCTTGGGCGAGAGGTCCTCGTTGCGGCTCAGCGGAAGGACGGCGGCCTTCACCGGGGCCAGGCGCGGGTCCAGCTTCAGCACGGTGCGCACGTCCACGCCGCCCTTGGCGTTGGGGGCCTCGTCCTCGGTGTAGGCGTCGATCAGGAACGCCATGAAGGAGCGGGTGAGGCCGGCCGCGGGTTCGATCACGTACGGGGTGTAACGCTCGTTGGTGGCCTGGTTGAAGTAGCTCAGGTCATGGCCGGAGGCCTTGGAGTGGGTGGAGAGATCGAAGTCGGTGCGGTTGGCGATGCCTTCGAGCTCGCCCCACTCGGAGCCCTGGAAGCCGAAGCGGTATTCGATGTCCGTGGTGCCCTTGGAGTAGTGGCTGAGCTTCTCCAGCGGGTGTTCGAAGAAGCGCAGGTTCTCTTCCCTGATGCCCAGGCCCGTGTACCAGGCCATGCGCTCCTTCATCCAGTACTGGTGCCACTCTTCGTCCGTGCCGGGCTCGACAAAGAACTCCATCTCCATCTGCTCGAATTCACGGGTGCGGAAGATGAAGTTGCCCGGGGTGATTTCGTTGCGGAAGGACTTGCCGATCTGGCCGATGCCGAACGGCGGCTTCTTCCGGGAGGTGGTGAGCACGTTGTTGAAGTTCACGAAGATGCCCTGCGCGGTTTCCGGGCGCAGGTAGTGCAGGCCCTCTTCGCTGGCGACGGGGCCCAGGAAGGTCTTGAGCAGGCCGGAGAATTCCTGCGGTTCGGTCCACTGGCCGCGGGTGCCGCAGTTGGCGCACGCGATGTCGGCCAGGCCGTTTTCGGCGGGGCGGCCCTTCTTTTCCTCGTATTCTTCCTCGAGGTGGTCGGCGCGGTAGCGCTTGTGGCAGGAGAGGCATTCGACCAGCGGGTCGGAGAAGACCTCCACGTGGCCGGACGCTTCCCAGACCTGGCGGGGCAGGATGACGGAGGAGTCCAGGCCCACCACGTCTTCGCGGCCGCGGACCATGGACTGCCACCACTGGCGCTTGATGTTTTCCTTCAGTTCCGCACCGAGGGGCCCGTAGTCCCAGGCAGACCGCGAACCGCCGTAGATTTCACCGGCCTGGAACACGAACCCGCGCCGCTTGGCGAGGGAGATGATCTGGTCGAGGACGGATTTTGCTGCCATGGGTACTCCAATGATCTACAGGGCCGCTGGGTGCGGTCCGCGCTGGTGCGCAGCGGAAGGGCTGCACGAAAGAAAGCCGGGCAGGAATGCTGCCTGTCCTAGCCTACCGGCCCCGGCCCCCGTCCGGCTTCCGCGGGCGAGTGCCCCGCCCGGCCGCCAGGGCGCCCTTGGGCCATGGCAGGGTGGCGAGGATGATCGCCCCGAGGGTCAGCAGGGTGCCCAGCACCGTTGGCAAGGCGACCACTGCGCCCGGGGCGGGCAGGACGACGTCGAGCGCCAGGGAGCCGAGCAACTGGCCGGCGATCATCCCGAGGCCGGTCAGCAGGACTCCGAGGCCGCGCACCAACAAGGCCGCGAGGCCGATGAACACGCAGCCCATGGGCCCGCCGAGGTAGTACCACCATTCGGCCGGGAACTCCTGCCCCGGGCCGGCGAGCGACAGCTTGATCAGCAACAGGACCCAAAGGACCACAGCGCCGGCCGCGAAGTTAACGAAGGTGGTCGCCACCGGGCTGCCGTAATGCACTGTGGCGGTCCCGTTCATGGCCTGCTGGAAGCTCATGAGGAAACCGGCCAGCATCGGCAGCAGCACGGGCACCAGGAGCGCGGCGGGCCCGCTCGAGGCCGAAAAGCGCGGCGACACGGCCCAGGCCACCGCGGCGACGGTGAGCACGCTGCCCAGAATGCGCATGGCGGTGACCGAGCGCTTCCCGCCCGGGGCGATCCCCATGCGGTCCACCAGCAGGCCGCTGACGGTCTGCCCTGTCACGACAGCCACGGTAAAGAGAGCCACGCCGAGCACGCCGATAGTGAAGACCTGGGCGATCACGAACAGCGCGCCGACGACGCCGGCCAGGACATAGAGGCGGGGGAAGCGGCGCTCCCGCAGCGCCGGGACGATCCGGCGCAGGCTGGCGCGGCCCTGCGGCAGGACAAGTCCGACGGCGGCGATGACGATGAGTCCCGTGGTGAAGCTCACGACGGCGGCCGCGATCCCGTCCCCAAGCCGCGCGCCCAGGGCACCATTGATCCGGCCCTGTAGCGGGAGAAACACGCCTGCGGCGACGGCGACGGGCAGGCCGGCGACGCCGGCCAGGGGCGTGCGACGGGAAGATTGCGGCATTTCCACTTTCCTTACGTCAGGCATCATTGCTGTATGAGCAACCCCGAAATCGACGAAGTACCCATCCGCGACGACATGATCCGCCTGGGCCAGTTGCTGAAGCTCGCCAACCTCGTGGAAGACGGCGTCGAGGCCACCGAGCTCATCAAGAACGGCCTGGTGAAGGTCAACGGGGACATCGAGGAACGCCGCGGCCGCCAACTGCATGCCGGCGACACCGTGACCGTGAACGGCCGGACCGTGCGGATCGCCGGCAACTCCTAGCTGAGGACCTTGTGGGTGAGGAATTCGCCCACGTGCCCGATCTCCTGCTGGTTGATGCCGTGCCACATACCGGTGTACAGCACCTTGGTGAGGTCCACGTGCTTGCGCACCCAGCCCATGGTGTAGTCGATCTTGTCCGGCGTGATGACGGGGTCCTGCTGGTCGCGGCCCCAGAACATCGGCACCGAGCCGTCCAGTTCGGCGTCCCGGAAGGCGGCGTCAGCGTCGGCGTCGACCACAAAACCTGAAAGCCCGACGACGGCGGCAAAGTCCGCGGGACGCTGCCGAAGCATCGTGGTGGCCATGGCCATGCCCATGGAGAAGCCAAGGAGGGTCACCGAGGGGTGGTCGTCCTTGACAGTGTCGAGCCAGGCGAGGGCGTAGTCGGCGGCCAGCTTGACCGCGTCGAGCGAATAGTCGATGGAGGCCGTCAGCGGGAACCACGTGAAGCCCGGACCCATCGGGATCGGCGCACGCAGGGAGGCGATCACGAACTCGCCGGGGAGCAGCCCGGCCAGGCTGAACAGGTCCGCTTCGTTGGAGCCGTAGCCGTGCAGCAGCACCAGCAGCGGCCTGCCGGCCCGCTCCCCTTCCTCGTGGGACCACAGGACAACGGGGGCAGGGAAGGCGGCTGCTTGACTCATGGGTCTATTCTTACAGTTACCCACGAGTAACAAGTTACCGTCGCGTAGCTATGCACCAAAGGCAGGACAGCAAACGTGAGTGCCACCGATCCCATGGGCCACCCCGCCGTGGACGAGCAGAACCATCCTTGGAGCCGCTATGTGGCCTTGGGCGACTCCTTCACCGAGGGCATCGGCGACCCCGAGCCCGGTAGTCCGGGTGGCCACCGCGGCTGGGCGGACCGGGTGGCCGAGGAACTGAGCCGCGGGCACTCCGACTTCGCCTACGCGAACCTGGCGATCCGCGGCAGGCTGCTGCAGCAGATCCTCGACCAACAGCTTGCCCCGTGCCTGGCCCTCAAGCCCGACCTCATTTCGATCAGCGCGGGCGGCAACGACCTCATCCGGCCCGGCGGGGATCCGGATGCACTGGCCGAGAAACTGGACGACGCCGTCGGGCGGTTGAGCGCGGGCGGCGCCACGGTGGTGCTTTTCAACGGCCCGGACACCGGGTCCACGGTCCTGGGCCGCATCCGCGGCAAGGTGGCCATCTACAACGAGAACCTCCGCACGGTGGCGGCCCGCCACGACGCCGTGGTGGCCGACATGTGGTCCCTGCGCGAGCTGGCCGATCCGCGGATGTGGGACGAGGACCGCCTGCATTTCTCGCCCCTGGGCCACCACACGATCGCCGCCATGGTGCTCGATGCGCTCAACGTCCCGCACCAGCTGGAGCCGTACACCCCGAAGCCGCTGCCGCTGCGCAACTGGCGGGAGGCACGCACCGGGGACCTGGTCTGGGCGCGCGAGTACCTGGTGCCGTGGGTGATC
The DNA here is from genome assembly GCF_003369445.1 of Arthrobacter silvisoli. Lineage (GTDB taxonomy): Bacteria > Actinomycetota > Actinomycetes > Actinomycetales > Micrococcaceae > Arthrobacter > Arthrobacter silvisoli. Next base: position 34,996 of record NZ_QRCU01000026.1, on the reverse strand, counting down.
CGGCGGATCCGCCACCAGTCCTCCGGCGACGGCGTCTCCCCCAAGCGCCCGATGCCGGGTCCCGTCTTCGGTCCCGCGGACCCGGCCGTGCCCCGGAACTGACGGACATGAGCGGCAGCGCGGATTGGCTTATCCCGAGCAGGCTCCGGCGCCAGCAGCTGCGTCCGCCCGGCGCGGCCGGCCTCGAGGATGCCCTGAAGAACCTGCTCGCCGTCCAGGCCCAGGAGTTTGCCTACGCCCGCTGGTCCCTCGCCCAACGCTGCAGAGCCGGAACGGCCGACGACGCCGGCGGGCTCGCTGCCCGGGTGGAAGACGCCGTCGCGGACGGCACAGTCCTCAGGACGCACGTGCTGCGGCCCACCTGGCATTTCGTGCATCGGGACGACCTGGATTGGCTGATGGAGCTGTCCGCTCCCCGACTGCACCAGGGGAACAAGGGCATGTACCGGCAGACGGGCGTGGACGCCAAGGCCGCTGCCCGCAGCGCCGACATCCTGGCCGCCGCGGTTGCCGGCGGTGCCCACAAGACCCGCGAGGACCTCGCCGCTGTGCTCGGGGACGCAGGCTTCCCTTCCAAGGGATTGGGCTTCATCTACCTGCTGATGCACGCGGAGATCAACAGGATCCTGGTGAGCGGGGCCCCGGTGCGCTCCGCCGGCGGAGCCCTGAAGCAGACGTACGCCGCCTTTCCGGAACGGACACGGCAGGATCCGTCCGCGAAGAACGGCGCCGCCGGGACGGCACGGCGGGAGTGGTCCCTGGGGCAACTCGCCCTGCGGTACTTCCGGAGCCGCGGGCCGGCGACGGTCAAGGACTGCGCCGCCTGGTCCGGCCTGACGATGGGCGAAGTGCGGGAGGGCCTGCGGTTGGCTGCGGACATCTCCCCCGGCTCCCTTGCCTCATTCAGCAGGGACGGAATGGAGTTCCATCTTGCCGCCGAGGAGCTCGACGCCGTGGCCGCCGCCGCGTCCGGCGCCCCAAAGTCCAGTGGCGCCGGGACTGCCGGGGTCAACGGAGAAGCACCGGCGATCGACCTGATCCAGTGCTACGACGAATACGTGATGGGCTATTCACAGACCCGGAACCACCTTGGCGGAACGGCTCCCTACTTCGCCCCGGCCGGAGCGCCCGCGCACGTTGTCCTGCTGGACGGACGGCTCGCCGGGTGGTGGCGGCACGACTTTTCCGGCGGCGAATGCCTGCTCGATGCCAGGATGGACCACCCACTGGACGCTGCCGGGCGGGCCGCGCTCGAGGCCGAGGCGACGCGGTACGGCGCCTTCCTGGGGATGCCCGCAAGGCTCCTCTGACGGGCCCGGGTTGCAGCGGATTCCCGGGACTAAGCTTGAGGTGGAATTGAGGTGGCCCCATGAACAATCTGTTCTTTTGGATTATCGTCTGCTCGTGGCTGATCCCGCTCGGGATACGCCTGTACAAGCGCTCCCAGCAGCGGCGGATCCGCAACAGCGGCTACCCGGACGGGCGTTTCCAGCAGGGCGGCTACACGGGCAAACTCCCCGACTACATCTCGGGCCGGAATCCGCCGGGCCCGTACCCGCCGTCGCAGGTTCCGCCGTCGAACCCGTATCCGCAGCCGTACCAAACACCGGAGCAGTACAAAGTGCCGGAGCAACACCGCGCTCCCGCCGGACCGCCGCCTGCCCCCGGCCCGGCGCCCTCGGAGCCGCAAGGCTACCGGGCACGCAAACTGGCGGAGCTGGACCGGAAGTTCAGTGACGGCAAGATCGCCATGGAGGAGTACATGAAACTCCGCCAGGAGATCATGAACGGCTGACTAGGCGAAGAAAGCCGCGCCGAGCTGCGGGCCAAGCTGGCCGATCTCGGTGAGGAAGCCGTCGTGCCCGATCGGAGCTTCGATCGTGTGGACTTCCACGGTGCCGGGCAAAGCCTCGGCGAGTTCGCGGGACTGCTCCGGGAAGTAGAGGCGGTCCGAATTCACGGCGGCCACGAAGAAGTTCGCCTCGGCGATGGAGAGGGCTTCCTTAAGGCTGCCGCGGCCGCGCGACACATCGTGGCTCATCAGCGCCTCCGTGAGGGCGACGTAGCTGTTGGCGTCGAAGCGCCGCACCAGCTTGTGGCCCTGGTGGTCGAGGTAGCTTTCCACCTGGTAGCGGCCGCGCTCCCCCAGCGCCGGGGCCTGCAGGGGGGACTCGTCGTCCTGGGCGTTCCGGCCGAAACGGAAGTCCAGTTCCGCGGCCGAACGGTAGGTGATGTGCGCGATCCGGCGCGCGAGGGCCAGGCCAGCCTCGGGAGCAGCGCCACCGTAGTAGTCGCCGCCGTTGAAGGCGGGATCCTGGCGGATCGCGAGCGTCTGGGCCTGGGCGAAGGCGATCTGTTCGGCAGTGCTGTAGGCGCCCACCGCGATGACCGCACAGTTCTTCACCCGGGCCGGGTAGCTGACCGCCCATTCGAGGGCGCGCGCACCGCCCATGGAGCCGCCGATCACCGCGTGCCAGCGGTCAATCCCCAGGGCGTCGGCGAGCCGGGCCTCCGCTGTGGTGGAGTCGCGCAGGGTCACCAGCGGGAACCGGGAACCCCACGGCTTGCCGTCCGGCGCGTTCGACGACGGCCCGGTGCTGCCGTAGCAACCGCCGACGATGTTGACTGAAACCACGAACCAGCGGTCCGTGTCGATGGTGGCGCCGGGGCCGACGAGCTGTTCCCACCAGCCTTCTTCGTCGCTTCCGCCGCGGGCTACGTGGGTGCTTCCGGTGAGGGCATGCTCGATGAGGACGGCGTTGGAGGCGTCGGCGTTGAGGGTGCCCCAGCTTTCGTAGGCGAGGAGCACGTCCGGCAGGAAGCCTCCCGCTTCGAGTTCCAGCGCGCCGATGGAAACGTACTTGAGCGTGCCGTCTTCGGTGCGGCCATTTTCGTTGTGCTTGCTGGTGACCGACGGTGCGGCAATCGTCATGGAGAACCCCTGAGCCTCGTGCTTGCCTGCCGACAGCTGTCCGGCAGGCCAGGTCTTCACCCGGGGCACCCCGCCACGGAAGGAGGGTTGCCGGCCAGCAAACCGGGGTTTAGCGCTGGCACTCGTGACCTTTGGTTTCGAGTGTAGGAAGAACCGCTCCGCCAACGCGAACAATGTGACAGCTTTGTGACGGTCCGGGCCCGCCATACCGCGGGCCCGGACATCGCTCGCAGGCGCCTCAGTCCTCCTTGGCGGCCCGGAAACCCGCTTCCAGATCGGCCAGAATGTCGTCGATGTGCTCGATGCCCACGGCCAGGCGCACCAGCCCGGGAGTCACGCCTGCCACGGCCTGCTGCTCAACGGTCAGCTGGCTGTGCGTGGTGGATGCCGGGTGGATCACCAGGGAGCGGACGTCGCCGATGTTGGCCACGTGCGAGTGAAGCTCCAAGGCGTCCACAAAGCGTTTGCCGGCGTCGAGGCCGCCCTTGATGGTGAAGGCAACCACGGCCCCGGTCCCCTTCGGTCCGTACTTGCGGCCACGTTCGAACCAGGGGCTGGATGGCAGGCCGGCATAGGCGACGGATTCGACGTCGTCCCGTCCTTCCAGCCACCGGGCCACCTTGGCGGCGTTCTCCACATGGCGTTCCACCCGCAGGCTGAGCGTTTCCAGGCCCTGGGCGATGAGGAAGGCGTTGAACGGCGAGACGGCCGATCCGAGGTCGCGCAGCAGTTGGACGCGGGCCTTGAGGATGTAGGACAAGTTGGCGCCCAAGGCGCCGTCCTTGCCGAGGTCGCGTGCATACACCAGGCCGTTGTAGCTGGGGTCCGGGGTGTTGAAGTTCGGGAAGCGCTCCGGGTGCGCGCCGAAGTCGAAGTTCCCGGAATCCACGATCACCCCGGCGATCGCCGCACCGTGGCCGCCGAGGTATTTGGTGGCTGAATGCACCACGATGTCCGCGCCCCATTCGATGGGCCGGATCAGGTACGGAGTGGACAGGGTGTTGTCCACGATCAGCGGGACACCGGCCTCGTGCGCGATGCCGGCGACGCCTTCGATGTCGAGCACGTCCTGGCGGGGGTTGGACACCACCTCGGCGAAGAAGAGCTTGGTGTTGTCCCGGACCGCGTCGCGCCACTGGTCCAGTTTGTCCGGGTCATCCACGAACGTCACGGAGATGCCGAATTTCTGCAGGGTGTGGGCCAACAGGTTGTAGGTTCCGCCGTACAGGCTGGGACTGGCGACGATGTGGTCCCCGGCCTCGGCCACGTTGAGGATGGCGAAGGTTTCAGCGGCCTGCCCCGAGCTGAGCAGCAGTGCTCCGAGGCCGCCTTCGAGGCTGGCGATCCGCTGTTCGACCGCGTCCTGCGTGGGGTTTCCGATCCGCGTGTAGATCGGCGCCAGCTCCGCGAGCGCGAAGCGGTTTGCCGCACTCTCTGCGCTCGGGAACACGAAGGACGTGGTCTGGTAGATCGGCAGGGCGCGGGCACCCGCGGCGGCGTCCGGCTCCTGGCCGGCATGGATCTGGCGTGTTTCGAATGACCAACCGTGCGACATTGCGCCTCCTTCTGATGCGTGAACTGGTCCGGCCGGCCAAGGCGGCGGTTGCCCCTCCGGCGTGCCGTGCGGCCAGTCTAGGAAGTCCCGCCCGGGCTGCTGAAGCATTGTGAAGAAGACGGTCTTTTTTCGGTCCCGCGGAGTCCTCCTGTTACCCTCCGGGACGCGATTCACGGACGTCCTACCTTACTTAGGCTTGGCTAAGCTGAGAGGTCCATCACAAAGTGCCAAGATGAGTGTCATGCGCATGGATCACGTCTCTTACGCTTGTGAACAGGATGGCCTGATGGCCACCACAGAGCGGATTTCCGCAGCTTTGGGAGTGGATGCGGTCCGCGGCGGAGTGCACCCGCGCTTCGGTACGCGGAACATGATCATTCCGCTCGCAGACCACAAATACCTGGAAGTTGTGGAGGTCCTGGACCACCCCGCGTCGGACAAAGCGCCGTTCGGACAAGCTGTCCGGGCACGCTCCGCCACCGGCGGTGGATGGATGGGATGGTGCGTCGCCGTCGACGACCTGTCCCCTTTTGAAGAACGTCTGGGCCGCTCCGCGGTTCCCGGCAACCGCAAGTTCCCTGACGGCCGGGAACTTGTCTGGCAGCAGATCGGCATCCTCGGCCTGATCGCGGATCCGCAGGTCCCGTACCTGCTCCGTTGGGAAGGCGATCCCTCCCTGCACCCGTCCCTCGTCTACGCGAGCGACGTCAAGATGTCCAGCCTCACCATCGCCGGGTCGGCTGCCCGCGTGACCGAGTGGCTGGGCGAACCCGTGGAGAAGCCGCTCGAGGACGTCGCCGTCCAGTGGGTTGCTCCGCACGGTGTCCCGGGCATTATGTCCGTCACCTTTGAAACAGCCAACGGGGCCGTCACCATCTGACCCCTTCCGGGGTGCCGCCGCCGGCGGTTGCCCCGGCCCAAAGTTTCGGCCGCCATCGGCGGGTGCCAATGACGTCACCCAGCGACGGCGGCCGAACCCTTTTAAGCCGAACCCCTTTAAGGGTCGCCATCCAAGACCACACCAGGTAGTGGCCCGGGTCGTGGCGGCCGGGTGTTCCCGCTGAATTCGCGGAAGGGCTGCGAAGTCGCTGGAAAGCTCCAGCGACCCCGCAGCTCTCCGGCGACCCGGGACCGCCCTGTGGCTCCCGCTGCTGACCGGCCGCCCCCGGGGACGGCCGGTCGCCGCCCCTCAACCCAGCCCGACCGCCTTCCCGAAGAGGCTGAAACCGACGAAGGCGACGATGTCCAGCAGCGCGTGGGCCACCACCAGCGGCATGACCCGTTTGCTGCGGCTATACAGCCAGGCGAAGACCAGGCCCATCACCGCGTTCCCGATGAACGGGCCGAAGCCCTGGTAGAGGTGGTAACTACCCCGCAACAGGGCGCTCAGGCCGATGGCCAGCGGTGTGCTCCAGCCGAATTTGCCGAAGCGGTCAAGAAGGTAGCCCACCACGATCACTTCCTCGACGATGGCGTGCCGGACAGCGGAGAGGATCAGCACCGGAACCGTCCACCAATAGGAGTCGAGCGCGCTGGGGATGATCGCCGTCGTGATTCCCATGGCCCGCCCCGCAGCGTAAAGCCCCAGCGAGGGGATTCCGATGAGGGCCGCCAGGCCCAGGCCCTGCAGCAGGTCCCGGCCCGGCCGTGCGAGGGTGAAGCCGAGGCGTTCGAACGCCGATTCCTGTTCGGAGGGCGCCCGCTGCTGCGCGAGGAAATAGAACACCAGCACCACCGGCACCAGGGCGAAGACGATGTCCAGCAACTGGTAGGTGAGGTCGAAGTATTCGCGGCTGTTCCGGGAGGCATTCAGGGTGGAGGTTCCTTGCGCCAGCGGGGCCCGGCTCACCTTGTCCAGCAGCTGCACCACCGAGTACACCGCGGACTGGCCCAGGGACAGGCCCAGGACGATGAGGACTTCAGCGCGCAGGCGGCGCGTGGAGGCAACGAGCATGGTCCTATCTTGCCTTCATTTCCCTGGGTGTTTGCCTATGCTTGGTGGGATGAGCGCGCCAGCACGTATCTTCATGGTCCGGCACGGCCAGTCCGCCGCCAATGTGGACACCTCGATCTACAACCGCGTGCCGGACTACCGGATTCCGCTGACCGAACTCGGGCTGGAGCAGGCCAGGCGCACCGGGGAGGAACTGCGCCGGAAGCTCGACGGCGAACAGGTGTGCGTGTACGTCTCGCCGTACCTTCGGGCCTACCAGACGCTGGAGGCCCTGCGGCTGGACGGCCTGACGGAGCGGGTGATCGAGGAGCCCCGGCTGCGCGAGCAGGACTGGGCCAACTTCCAGATCGCCGGCGAAATCGAAGACCAGAAGGAACTGCGGAACCTGTACGGTCATTTCTTCTACCGGTTCCGGGAAGGCGAATCCGGCTCCGATGTGTACGACCGGGTCTCCTCCTTCATGGAAACCCTGTACCGGCACTGGGAGAAACCGGACTACGCGCCGAACACCCTGTTCGTGACGCACGGCCTGACCATGAGGCTCTTCTGCATGCGCTGGTTCCACTGGTCCGTTGAATACTTCGAGTCGCTCAACAACCCGGGCAATGCGGAATTGCGAACCCTGGTCCGGAACGACGCCGGTAAGTACGATCTGGACACCCCGTTCAGCCAGTGGGTGGAACGGCGGGTGGACGAAACCGTGCTGGACGCCCCGCCCGTCACTTTCTAGCGTTGCAGCCTCAGTCGAGTCCGGCGACCGTCACTTCGGTTCCGGCGGCTTCGAAAGCGGCTTTGTCCGCGGCCTTGATGCCACTGTCCGTGATGAGCCGCTTGAATTCGTAGCCGGCCATGGTGGCGAAGGACCGCTTTCCGATCTTGCTGGAGTCCGCCAGGACGTACGACGCGGCGGCGCGGCGTGCCATGGCGGAGTTCACCATGGCTTCGCCTTCGTCGGTGATGGTCGGCCCGATCTTGGGATCCACGCCGTTGACGCCGATGAAGGCGATGTCCAGGGCGACCTTCTGCATGATCACGTCCGTATAGGGCCCCACCAGTTCGTAGGAGCGCGGATTCAGGATGCCGCCGGTGACCATGATCTTGATGTTGGGGCGCACTGCGAGCTGGGCGGCGATGTTGATGGCGTTGGTGACGACCGTCAGCATCGGCCGGTTGGAGGGTGCATTGAGGTCTTCACGGGTGGAGAGCACCTGGGCCAGCGCCGTGCTGGTGGTGCCGCCGCTCAGGCCGACCACGGCGCCCGGCGCGATCAGTTCCGAGGCTGCCAGGGCAATCCGTTGCTTGGCCTCGGCGTGGTCGTCACGGTTGTACCGGCCCGGCAGGTCGTACGCCACGGCGCCCTTGGTGGCCCCGCCGCGGGTACGGCTGAGCAGCCGCTGCTTGGCCAGGCTGTCCAGGTCGCGCCGGGCGGTGGCCGGGGAAACCCCCAGGCGGGTCACGATGTCCTCGACTTCGACATGCCCTGACTCGGCGAGGAGATCGAGGATGGCAGTCAGCCGATCTGTACGGGTCATCACGAACCTTCCGGAGGTGGTTTCTAGTTCACTTTCGCGAACAACGTCAGCAAGCGGGCGGTTTCCACCACCAGGGCATCACGGCCCGCCGCGATGTACTTGCGGGAATCCACTACCGCGGGATTGGCGTCCAGGTACTCCCGGACAGCACGCGTGAAGAACCCGTTCAAGTGCGTGGATACGTTGATCTTAGTCATACCGGCCCGGATCGCCGCCACTAGTGTCTCGTCTGCTACGCCGGAAGATCCGTGCAGCACGAGGGGCAACTGCACCGCATCCTTGAGCCGGGTGATCAGTTCCAGGTCCAGTTGGGCGCTGCGTTCGGTCATGGCATGCGAGGAGCCGACCGCGACCGCCAGGGCGTCGACACCGGTGGCGGCCACGAAGTCGCGGGCTTCGCCGGGATCGGTCCGGACGCCGGGTGCGTGCGCCCCGTCCTTGCCGCCCACCTTGCCCAGCTCTGCCTCGACGTGGACCCCGCGCCCATGGGCGTAGGCGGCCACCCGGCGCGTTGCTTCGACGTTTTCCGCGTAGGGAAGATGCGCGCCGTCGTACATCACCGAACCGAAGCCCAGATCCACGGCCTGCCGAGCGAGTTCCTCGGATTCGGCGTGGTCCAGGTGCAGCGCCACCGGAACCGAGGCATCGCGGGCGATGGCGAGGGCACCGCGGGCCAGCGGCTCCAGGCCGCCGTGGAATCTCGCGCAGTTCTCCGAGATCTGCAGGATCAGCGGCACGCCGGCCGCTTCGGCCCCGGCCACGAGGCCTTCGGCGGTTTCGAGGTGGATGATGTTGAACGCGCCTTGGCCGATGCCGGCCGCGGCGGCCGCGTCCATCAATTCCCGGGTGTTGACCAGGCTCACCGATTGTCCTCCCAGCTGATGATGAGTTGTTCTTCGAGTTCCGTGTAGCGCGGCGAGATTTCCCCTGCTGCCGGCATCAGGACGGCGGCGGCGGACCAGGCAGTGGCGCGGCGGAGAATGTCCCTGGTGTCGGTGATCCCGTCGGCCAGGGCCGTGGCGGCAGCGGCGACGGCGGCGTCCCCGGCGCCGGTCGGGTTGCCGCTGAGGGCTTCGGGCAGCCTGGCGCGCCAGTACCCGTCCGGAGTGGCGTGGCTGAAGGCGAGCATCCCGTCCGCTCCCGAGCTGACCAGCACGGTCTTGGCGCCGAGGCCGATCAGCTGCCAGGCGGCCGCCGCGAGGTCCCGCTCCCCCGTGGCTTCTTCGAGCTCGTGGTGGTTCGGTTTGAGCAGGTCCGCTCCGGCTGCGGCTGCGGCGAGGATCCCGGAACCGGAGGTGTCCACGATTGCGGGGATCCCGGCGTCGTGCGCCAAACGCACCAACGCCGGGTAGAAGTCCGCGGGGGCGCCCGGCGGCAGGCTGCCGGACGCGGCCAGGACGCCCGGGGCGTCCTCCCCCTGCGCCGAAAGGGCGTCGACGACGACGGCGGCCAGTGCCTGCCATTCGCCGGCCAGGAGGGGGCTGCCTTCCTCGTTGAAGATGGAGGTCTCCCCGCTCACCGTGTCCACCAGCGCGATGCTGCGGCGGGTCGGGCCGGCGACCGGCACCAGTGCATGGGGAACGCCGCTGGCTTCCAGTTCGGCGGCGAACTCGGCGCCGGAACTGCCGCCATACGGGGCGAGGGCGAGGACGGGGTGGCCGAGTTGGTGCGCCACCCTGGCCACGTTGAGGCCCTTGCCGCCGGCGCGGCTGAGCGGCGTCGGCACCCGGTGGCTGGCGCCGGGGTGGATGCCGGCCACGTGGTAGCTCATATCCACGGCCGGGTTCGGGGTGACAGTGACGATGCGCCTCATGCAGCACCGTCCGTGGCTTCAGGGGCCCCGGCGTCGGGGGCTTCAGCGGCGGGCGCACCGGCGGCGGGCGCACCGGCGGCGGGCGCACCAGCGGCGGGGGCTTCCACGAGAAGGGCCCGCGCGTTCATCGCCGCGCCCAGCAGTCCGGCGTCCTGGCCGAGCTGGGCGCGCAGGATCACGGGACGGCGGTGGAAGTCGAGCATACTGTCCACCCGTGTGCGCAGGGGTTCGAGCAGTTCCTCGCCGGCCTCGGCAAGGCCGCCGCCGATCACGACGGCCTCGGTGCCAATGATGCTGACGCACTGGCAGATGCTGAAGGCGAGCGCGTCCACGGCGTCGGCCCAGATCCGGGCGGCCAGTTCCTCTCCGGTGCGGGCACGCTCCAGGACCTCCCGGGCGCCCGCAACCGGGGTTCCGGAGTGGGCGGTGTAGCGCTTGGCCACGGACCCGGCGGAGCCCACGGCTTCGAGGATGGTGGTGCCGCTGCCATCGGGATCCGGAACCTGGGCGTGGCCGAGTTCGCCGGCGAAGCCGCCGGCGCTCACGGCCTTGCCGCCGGAGAAGACGGCGGCGGCAATGCCGGTGCCCACCACCATCACCACGACGTCGTCGAACTCGCGCGATCCGCCGTAGTGGTGCTCCACCGCGGCGGCGGAGCGGACGTCATGGTCGAAGGCCACCGGTACGCCCAGCCGGCGTTCGGCCTCGGCGGTAAAGGGGTAGTTCCGCCAGCCGAGGTTGGCCGAATAGAGGCCCACCCCGGATTCCGGATCCACGATTCCCGGGACGATCACCCCGGCGGCCCGGACCGGATGCGCGGGGAACTCGGCTTCGAGCTCACGCGCCAGCTCGGCCACCCGGTCCAGGATGGCATCCGCGGGCCGGTGGGGATCACGCGGAGTGCGGACCCGGCGCAGGCCCAGGACGTTCCCCTGGGCGTCGACAAGGCCAACCTTCATGTCCGTGCCGCCGACGTCGAAGGCAAGTACGGCCGCCCCAGCTGCTCCGAGAACCATGGCGGGTCCTAGGCGGTGGTGTCGAGGATGACCGAGCGGGTGAGGTTGCGCGGCAGGTCCGGATTCAGCCCGCGGGCGCGGGCTCGCTCCAGGGTGACGCGGTGGACCCGGGCAAGTTCGGCGAGGGCGTGCTTGCCGGTGTTGATGTACAGGGCGCCCGTGGCTTTCATGTCGACGTCCAGTCCCTCGGGCTGTTCGCCGAAGAGCCACGTGACGCGCCCGGGGGCGGCGATCGAGATGGGGCCGTGCCGGTACTCCATGGCCGGGTAGGACTCGGTCCAGCCCTGCACGGCTTCGCGCATCTTCAGCCCGGCTTCGTGGGCCAGGCCGATGGTCCAGCCGGTGCCGAGGAAGGTGAACTGCTCGGCGTCCACAAGTTCCCGGGACACGGGCTCGGTGACCGCCGGGCGGGCCTGCTCGACGGCGTCGCTCAGGTCAACTCCCAGGGTGCTCAGCAGGTACACCAGGGCGGTGGTGGCGAAGCGGGTCTGGACCACCGACTTCTCGTCCGCATACGGCAGTCCCACGACGGCGTCGGCCAGCGTGGCCACGGGCGAATCCATGTCGCCGATCACGGCCACGGTGCGGACCTTGCCGCGCAGTGCTTCCAGGAGCTCAATCACCTCGGTGGTGGTGCCGGAGCGGGTGATGGCGATGACGGCGTCGTACTGGCGGCCGGCGCTGTTGTGGTTCAGGAAGGCTTCGGACGCGGCGAACGCATCGGTGACGCCCTTGCCGGCGGCCTCGCGCGCGGCAGCATAGCTCTGCGCCATGAACCAGGACGTTCCGCAGCCGACGACGGCGACCCGCTCGCCGTCCGCGGGCAGGAGCCGGCCCTGGCTGGCGTTGTCCGATTCAGCCCTGTCCGATTCAGCCCTGTCCGATTCAGCTTGGGCGATCGCCTGGAGCCAGACGTCCGGCTGCGAAACCAGCTCTTCTTCCATGTAGGCACCAAGGGCAGCGTTGCTCATCGGACGCACCGTTCCTGTCTGCGCTTCACGACGCGCGTTTGACGTTTTCTGATCTATAAAAACACTAATCGATCAACTTCGATCGCACAAGGAGTGTTCGTGATGCACGCCACCCGGCCCGGGCCCGGCCGGTGATCAAACGGTTGATTCCCCACGGCTCTGTTCCTTTTTGTTTTAAAAAGAGACTTTTTGCTCAGCTATTGTCATTTTGTGTTCGCATGGCGCAGAGTGGAGCCGTCCGCAAGAACATGACCGATGTTCACAAGGAAAAATCAAGAAGGAGCACTATGCCCCGCTTGTCATCCCCGCAACGCCTCGCCGGGTTAAGCCTCGCCTGCGTCGTCGCAGCCGGCTCCCTCGGCTTCGGCGCCGCCGTCCCCGCCGCGGCCGAAACCGCAGCCGGTCCGGAGGCCCTGGCCGGAACGGAGACCCTGAGCTCCGGAACCCTCGCCGTGGATGTCTCCACGTCCTTTCCTCAGGTCCTGGGCTACACCGATGTAGCCAGCCGGGCCCGGCTGGACGGAACTCCCGGCAGGCTGTCCGCCATCACCGTCAACGGCACCGAACAGCGGGTCTCCGCCACGTCGTCGAAGTCGGCCGGCAACACCATGGACTACGTCCTCACCCTGCCGGACTTCGGCAACACCACCATCGATGCCCGGCTGGCCGTCGCGGGCAACGTGGTGTCCTTCAACGTCACCGCCATCCACGACTCGGCGGACTTCCAGGTCCACACCCTGCAGTTGCCCAAACTCAATTTGGTCTCCGTGACGTCGGCACAGCCGGGTGCGCAGGTGTCCACTGCCAATCTCTCGGTGGACCGCGCCAAGAGCGGTGACCTGTTCACCCCCGTCACCTCCGCCACTCCCCCGGACGCGGCCCCCAGGAGCTCTGCCTCCGCCCTCGCCAACACCTCAGAGCTCGCGGCCGCCATGGAATCCAACGCCCTGTATGACACCTCGTCCGGGCCCGGCAGCAAGGACCAAGGACGGTTCTGGCGGCAGGCCGTAAACGACGGCGGCACCGTCCGCATGGGAATCGCGAGCGGCCAGTGGCTCTACCGGGCCGCAGGCTCCGGCACCACCGAGGAGCTCCCCTGGACCCGGGTGGCCATCACCACGGACGCCAACGCGGACGGCGCGGTGGACTGGCAGGACGCCGCCATCGCCATGCGTTCCATCCAGGTCAAGGCCAACAAAGGCGAACAGACCCCGGACAACGTGGTCACCCATATCCCGTTCAACTTCGCTTCGCAGGCCACCCACCCGTTCCTGCGCACGCTGGACGACGTGAAGCGGATCGCCCTGGCCACCGACGGCCTCGGCCAGGTGGCCATGCTCAAGGGCTACACCTCCGAAGGCCACGACTCCGCCAACACGGATTACGGCAACAACTTCAACACCCGCGCCGGCGGCCTGACAGACCTGAACAAACTCGTCTCCGCGGGCAAGGACTGGAACGCCAAATTCGGCGTCCACATCAACGCCACGGAGATCTACCCGGAGGCAAAATCCTTCGCCGAGGACCTGCTGACGGCCAACAAGTCGCTGGGCTGGAACTGGCTTGACCAGTCCTACTACATCAACCAGCGGCACGACATCACCTCCGGGAAGCTGGCCCAGCGGGTCAAGGAACTGGCCGACGCCACGGACGACAACCTCGATTTCGCCTACGTCGACGTCTATTACGAATACGGCTGGCTGGCCGAACGGCTCCAGCAGGAACTGGTCAAGAACGGCTTCCGCGTGGGCTCGGAATGGGCGGACAAACTTTCCCGCAACAACACCTGGTCGCACTGGGCCAACGACGAGAACTACGGCGGCAGCAGCAACAAGGGCATCAACTCCCGGATCCTGCGCTTTATCAACAACACCCAATCCGACGTCTGGAATCCGGACCCGAAGCTGGGCGTCAGCCACATCGTGGAGTTCGAAGGCTGGACGGGCCAGAACGACTACAACGCCTTCTCCAGGAACATCTGGGAATCCAACCTTCCCGCCAAGTTCCTGCAACACCACGAGATCACCAGGTGGACCCAGGACCGGATCGACCTGGCCGGCGGCGTGGCCGTCACCGGGAACACCCCGGCCGAACGCAACATCACCATTGACGGAGTGTCTGTGCTGCACGGCGGCAGCTACCTGCTCCCCTGGGCTTCGAAGACCGGCGGAGCGCAGGACAAGCTCTACCACTACAGCCCGTCCGGCGGCAGCAGCACCTGGACGCTCACCGGCGCCTTCGCCGGTGCCACGAAACTGCAGCAGTTCAAGCTCACCGACGCCGGGCGGGTCAAGGTGGCCGAGATTCCGGTGACCGGGGGCCAGGTCACGCTCACCGCCGACGCCGGCCAGCCTTATGTGCTGACCGCCGATGCCGCGGCCGTGAGCCTGCCCGCCGTTCCTTCCTTCGGCGAAGGCACCCGCTTCAAGGACCCCGGCTTCAACGCCGCGGACCTGGCCAAGTGGAGCCCGAAGGGCGCGGCCTCGATCGTCCGCGATGCCAAGGGCCGCCGCTACGCCGAACTCGGCGCGGGCACCCCGTCGCTTTCCCAGACGCTTCTGCCGTTCCAGGCGGGCACTTCTTCGATCAGCGCCTACGTGGAGATCGAGGCCGGGAAGAAACGCCCCGTCACCTTGAAAGTGGACGTCCCTGGCGGTACGAGCCAAAGCCTCACGATCGACAGCTCCACTGCGCAGAACTATGTGGCAGCGGATGAAAAGACCGGCACCCGTTTCCAGCGCTTCCGGGTCCTGGTGGACATCCCGCAGAACGGGGTCCGACCCGTCGTGAGCGTGGCCGCAGGAGAAGGAACCGCCAAGGTCAGGCTGGACGACTTCCGCGCGGTCAAGACATCCCGGGTGGCCACGCGCGGAGTGCTTGCCGAGAACTTCGAGGACGTCGACCAAGGCTGGGGTCCCTTCGTGAAGGGCGACGCCGGCGGCAGCACCGACCCGCGCACGCACATCACGGAACGCCACGCGCCGTTCACCCAGAAGGGCTGGGACAAGAACGTGATCGACGAGGTCCTGGACGGCAACTGGTCCCTGATCGCACACGACGAGAACCGTGCCCCGAACGGCGGACCGGGGATGGTCTACCGCACCACGGCGGCTACCGTGCCGTTTACCGCGGGCCACAAATACCGGGTTTCCTTCGACTACCAGAATTCCAAGGCCGGCCAGTACTCCTGGGTTTCCGGCTACGACTCCCAGGCCGGACCCGCCGTCACCGGAATCCAGCCGGTCGGCGAGCAGACCTCGACGGCGCGCTTTGAGCATGTGCTCGATGCCGGGTTCTGCGGGGACTACTTCGTGGGGCTGCAGCGCAGCGGCAGCCCCAGCGGTTCCGATTTCACCCTGGACAATTTCCTGGTGGAAGACCTCGGCGCGTCCGACGCAGTCCCTGCCTGTGCCCGACTGGGCGCCAAGCTCCAGGCGGATGTGATCGAACAGGGCAAGGCGCAGGATTTCGTGACGACCTTCGTCTCCGACGAGCCCGCGGACATCAAGGACCTGTCCGTCGAACTGGCCCTTCCCGAGGGCTGGACCGCCAGCCCCGCGACGCCGGGCACGGCCGCAACCCTTGCTGCAGGCGGCCGCCTGGCCACTACCTGGAAACTGACCGCCCCGGCTTCTGCAGACGGCGCCTACCCCATCACGGCGACGGCCCGCTATACCACCGGCACGGACCCCGTGGGCGGACGCACGATCAGCACCACCGCTATGGTCCGCACCCTGCCCAAGCCGCCGCAGGCCACGGTGTTCGCCAGCGACCATCCTTGGGTGAGCGCCAGCAACGGCTGGGGTCCGGTGGAGAAGGACATGTCCAACGGTGAGCAGGGCAGCGGGGACGGCAGGCCGCTCACGCTCAACGGCACCGTCTTCGCCAAGGGCCTGGGTGCCCACGCCAACAGCACCATCCGCTACTACCTTGGCGGCTACTGCACCACCTTCACCGCAGTGGTGGGCATCGACGATGCCCAGGCCACGCGTGGCAGTGTGAGGTTCTCCGTGGCGGCCGACGGCACCACGAAGGCCACCACGCCGGTCCTCGGCCCGGCCAGCGCCCCGCTTCCGCTCACGGTGGATGTCAGCGGAGCGCGCTACGTGGACTTGGTGGCCGACGACGCCGGTGACGGCAACGGCAACGACCACGCCGACTGGGCGGACGCCAAATTCACCTGTTCCTGAATCAACGCGGGGTCAGCTACGGCCCATCCGAGCGATCGGAATGGGCCGTAAGTGACCCCGCGTTGTGTTGGTGGCCGTCCCCCGTTTCTACGCCAGCGCCTGTTGCAGTGCCTGGCCGATGAGCCTCGCCCCTTCCGGGAAGGCGCCGGGGTTCGGGCCGGCGTAGTTGAGCCGGATGAACGGGCCGGCAGGCTCTGCGGGAAACCATTCGTTGCCCGGAGCGATGAGGACCCCGGCGGCCTCGCAGCCCCGGGCGAGCCGGTCCACGTCCGTGCCGTCCGGCAGCCGGGCCCACAGGTTCAGCCCGCCTTTCGGAAGCAGCCCGAGGTGGGCCTGCGGCACGTGCTCGCGCAGGCTGGTGGCGAGCAGGTCCCGGCGGACCTGGAGCTGGTGGCGGAGTCCGCGCAGGTGGGTCTGCCAGCCGGGCTGCGTGACGACGTCGAGCGCCGCGGCCTGCAGCAGCCCGCTGACGTACATCGATTCGGCGCCCTGGGCGGCCAGGATCCGATCACGCGCCGGACCGCGGGCGACGACGGCCCCCACCCTGATCGCCGGGGACACGCTTTTCGTCAGCGAGCGGAGATAGACCACGTGGCCGGAGTCGTCCCGGGAGGCGAGCGGCTCGGGATCGGAAGTGATGCCGAAGTCGTGGGCCCAGTCGTCCTCCACCAGGAAGGCGCCGTTCCGCCGCACCACCTCCAGCACCTCTTCCGCACGCCGCGCGGACCATTGCGCCCCGCTCGGGTTGGCGTAGTTCGGCTGGGCGTAGAACACCCGGGCCCCGCTCTCCCGGAAGGCGCGCTCGAGTTCCTCCGGCTCGGGTCCCTCGGGACTGCTCGGTACGGGAACCACGTTGACGCCCGCCTGCGCCGCGGCCAGGATCGCGCCCCAGTACGACGGCGACTCCATCAGCAGGGCCTGCCGGCCGGCCACCAGGGCCCTGAAGACCGAACTGAGCCCGCTCTGGGTTCCAGGCAGCACGATCACGTCGGAGGGTGTGGGCGGGTTGACGCCCGCCGGTGTGGATCCGCGCAGCTCCTGCGCGAACCAGGATTGCAGTTCGGGCAGCCCTGCAGCGGGCGGGCGGAGCAGGGCCGCGTCGCCCCTGGCCGCGCGGGTCAGGGCGGCCCGGACCAGGCGCTCGGGCAGGAGCTCCCGGTCCGGGTAGCCGGAGTGGAACGCAATGACGTCGTTGGGCGCCGTGCGCATGGCCGCGGACAACGGCCTCAACCGGGCCTGCGGGGAGCGCAGGGCCGCCGTCTGCCAGCCGTAGTCCGAAGGCCGGGCCGTCCGCACCTCGCGGACGAAGGTGCCCACCCCGGGGCGGCTTTCGATCAGGCCCTGCGTGGCCAGTGCACGCAGCACCTTCTGCACGGTCACCGGGCTGGCCTGGTACTCGGCCACCAAGGCCCTGGTGGATGGCAGCCTGGATCCCGGAGGCGCCCCGGAAATCCATTCCCGCAGGCGTGCGGCGATCCGCGAACTGCTATCGTTGTTCATGAGAGACAATAGTAGCGCTACTGTAATTCCCGCCCAAGCGGTATCGGAGCAGGCATCCACCGGTCTACACCCTCCGGAGCCGCGGGAGCGCCGCCCGGCGTCGGGGCTGTGGTGGGGACTGCTCGGTGTGGCGGCCTTCTCCTTCACCGTTCCCTTCACGAAAGTGGCCGTCGGCGGGCTGCCGCCGCTGTTCGTCGCGTCCGGGCGTGCCGTCGTGGCAGCGCTCCTCGCAGCCCTCGCCCTGGCACTCACCCGGCAGCGGCTCCCCCGCGGCACGCAATGGGCACGCCTGGCAGTAGTGGCGGGCGGCGTCGTCGTCGGCTTTCCGTTCCTCACGACCTTCGCGCTCACCGCCGCACCGGCGGGCCACAGCGCGGTGGTGATCGCGTTGCTTCCGGCCGTCACGGCCATGACGGCCGTGCTTCGCGGCAGGGAGCGCCCGCCGCGGTCCTTCTGGGCAATGACGGCCGTGGGCGCCCTGGCGGCCATCGGCTTCGCGTCGGTCCAGGCCGGCGGCTTCGCTTCGCTGCACTGGACCGATCTGCTGCTCTTCGGTGCTGTGGCCACGTGCGCGGTCGGCTATGCGGAAGGTGGCCTGCTGGCGCGCGAGCTCGGTGCCTGGCAGACCATTTCCTGGGCACTCGTGCTGGTGTCGCCCCTGATGGCGGTGCTGGCAATCCTTCTTCCGGCCACTCAGCAACACCTGTCCGCCACTCCCGCGCAGTGGGCCGCCTTTGCCTACCTCGGAGTAGTCAGCATGTTCCTGGGCTTCTTCGCCTGGTACCGCGGCCTGGCCATCGGGCCCATGGCCCAGGTCAGCCAGGTCCAGCTGGTCCAGCCCGTCATGACCATCGCTTGGGCAAGCCTGCTGCTCGGCGAGAGGCTGGATTGGACCACGGTAGCCGGCGGCCTGGCGGTGGTGCTGTGCGCCGGCGCCGCGGTCCGCGCACGGTCCGGCCGATCATAAGGCCAACGCGGGGTCACTTACGGCCTATCCGAGGCATCGGAATGGGCCGTAAGTGACCCCGCGTTGCGGAAAGCTCAGACCTCGCGCACGCCGGCACGCCAGACGGCGTGCGTCATCGGGATGCCGGGACGGTAGGCGAGGTGCGTGGCGGACGGTGCCTTGAGCATGTGCAGGTCCGCACGGTGCCCGACGGCGATCGAGCCCACCGCGCGTTCGCCGTCGGCATCCTTGCCGGACTCCCGGCCCAAGGCCAGGGCGCCGCCGTAGGTGGCGGCCCGGACGGCCTCGTGGACGCTCAGGCGCATCTGCAGCACGGCCGTGGTGACGCAGAAGGCCATGGAGCTGGTGTAGGAGGTGCCCGGGTTGCAGTTGGCGGCAAGCGCGATCTGCACGCCGGCGTCGATCAGTTCGCGGCCCGGGGCCAGCGGCTGGCGGGTGGAGAGGTCGCAGGCGGGCAGGCAGGTGGCCACGGTGCCGCGGATGCCGGTGCCGCTGGCAGCGTCCCAGCCGGACCAGGTCCCGGCGAGCGCCTGGATGTCGGCGTCGGAGAGGTAGTTCACGTGGTCCACGCTGGCGGCGGCGAACTCCACCGCCAGTTGCACGCCCGGGCCCTCACCGAGCTGGTTGCCGTGGACGCGCAGGCCGAGCCCGGCGTTGCGGGCGGCGGTGAGGACGCGGCGCGACTGCTCCTCGGTGAAGGCACCGCGTTCGCAGAACACGTCGGCCCAGCGCACATAGGGCAGAACGGCGTCGAGCATGGGACCGCAGACGAGGTCCGTATATTCCTCGGGGTCGATGCCGGCCGGCACCAGATGGGCGCCAAGGTAGGTGACTTCGTCGACGGTGGCGGCGGCGATCCGGGCGCTGCGGGCCTCGTTCTCCACGTCCAGCCCGTAGCCGGTCTTGCTCTCCAGGTAGGTGGTGCCCTGCGAGACGGCCTCGACCACGCGCCCGGCGGTGAGTCCTGTCAGCTCCTCCTCACTGGCGGCCCGGGTGGCGCCCATGGTGACGGCGATGCCGCCGGCGCTGTAGCTCTCCCCGGCCATGCGGGCTTCGAATTCGGCGGTGCGGTCGCCGGCGAAGACCAGGTGCGAGTGCGAGTCGACCCACCCGGGCAGCACGGCGCGGCCTTCGGCGTCGACGGCGGCATCCGCGGCGGGCGCCTGCGCTGCAGGGCCGATCCAGGAGATCCGTTCGCCCTCGATGACGACGGCGGCATCCCGCAGGACGCGATGCCCGGCGTCCTGGGTCATCAGTTCGCCGATGTTGTGGATCAGTGTACTTGCGTGCCCGCTCGTGAACCCCGTAGTCATGGATCAATTGTTCACCGGCGGACGGACCAGCGGGTGGCCGCCAGCTCCGCCGGTGTCCGGGATACCGGACTGCTGCCGGAGGTGTCGAGGATCGCGGCGGCCGCCAGTTCGGCGATCGCCGAGGACGTTTGGAAGCCGTAGCCGCCCTGGCCGGCGAGCCAGAAGAAGCCCGGCGCCTCGGCATCGAAGCCCACCACCGGCACGCCGTCGGCGGCTTCGGTACGCAGGCCTGTCCAGGCGCGGTCCACCGAGCGGATGCCCAAGGTGGTCAGCGAGTTCAGTCGCGCCACGAGTGCCTCGATGTCCCCCGGGCGGGGCTTGGCGTCCTCCGGCCCGCTGGGCACGGTCTCCGCAGGCGAGATCAGCACCTGGCCGTCCTCCGCCCGGAAATACCAGCGGTGCGCGGCCTCGGCCACCATCGGGGTTCCGGGCGCCAGGGACCGTTCGACGTCGACGACGGCCGCGGTGCGCCGGTACGGCTGCAGCCCGAGCTTCTCCACGCCGCTGAGCACCGCAAGTTCGTCCGCCCAGGCACCGGCCGCGTTGACCACGACGGCGGCGCCGAGTCCCTCGGTCCCGGCACCGAGCTGCCAGGCGGAGCCGATCCGCTGGGCCGAATGCACCCGGGCTCCGGTGATGATGTCAGCGCCGGCCGCTTCCGCCCGGCGGCGGTGGTCTTCCAACAACACGGGGGCATTGCAGGCGAAGGAGCCGGTATCCAGGCCCGCGTGCGTGAAGCTTTCCGGCCGGAGGACGGGGCAGAGTTCCAAGGCCTCGTCGTGGGTAATCGGACGCATGTGGCCGCTCGCTGCGGCAGTGAGGTCCGTTTCGTCCCCTACCATCATGAACGCCCGCGGCGTCAGCACCGGAACATCCAGCCCGGCGTCGCGCTCCGCAATCAGTTCCAGCGTGCGGACGGTGAGTTCCTGCACGACGGCGGGCCCGTAACTGGGGATCAGCTGCCGCGCCGAGCGGGACGAGGTGTGGTAGGCAAGGGTCTGCTCCGCTTCCACCAGCGCCACGGAGCAGTTTCCTGCGAGGGCGGAGGCGAGCGAGAGCCCGGCGATGCCGCCGCCGACAATCACTACGTCGTAATTCGAGGCCATCAACCCATCCTGCCAAAGCCGGGGACTCCGCGCGACGGCAGCGGCTACTCCCCGCGGGTCGGCCTGGTGCCGCTGTAGGGGGTCCACCAGGTCAGCGGCGGTGTGACGGTGAAGCGCCGGCCGGACACCGAGTCCGCGGGGATCCTCACGAAGTGGTCCTTGTGCCCGGCCTCCCAGGGAAACAGCGGAATCGAGAAGGAGCTCACGACGTCGTCGATGTTCTTCAACGGCACGGCCTTGCCCCGGAGCACCACGCTCCAGGCGACGCCGGTGTCGGGGTCGACACCGTCGGCTTCCATGGCCACCGGGTAGTCGCCGAGCGCTGCTTCGAGTTTCGTGCCGGCCCCGGTTCGGAAGACGACGCTTCCGTGGTCGACGGCGTAGTTGATCGGGAAGATGTCCGGGCGGTCGCCGAGCCAGACGGCCAGGCGCCCCACCGACACGCCCCGGAGGAGCTCCCAGCATTCCTGCGGGTCCAAAACTTCGGTAGCTGCATCATTGCCCATGCAGCGATCCTAGGCCCGCACGGTGATTCCCGACAGGGGCACCGCGCCCGGCCCGCGGCCCCGGCGCCCCGGCTTCAGCGCAGGTAGGCCAACTCCTTGAAGTGGTCCGTGTAGGCGTCCAGCAGGGCGTGCGCCACCCGCACGGAATCGACCAGCGGATGCATGGCCAGGGCACGGTAGGCCGCGCTGCGGGAACCGCCCAGGGCCGCTTCGATCGTAGCCCGCTCCACCGCCTTGACCGAGGTGACGAGGCCGGCGGCATAGCCCGGAAGCGGATCGGCGGGCATTAGCCGGATCCCGTCCGCACCCACCAGGCAAGGCGCCTCGATGACGGCGTCGGCATCGAGCCCCGGCAAGGTTCCCGCATTAGGCATATTGAGGATCAGGCGGGTCTCCCCGGCGCCATCCTGAGCAGCTGCCGGGCCGGCGCCATCCTGAGCGGCTGCCGGGCCGGCGCCTGCTGAACCCGCCAGCGCACGCATGATCGCCAGGGCCACACCCTCGTAGCCGCCGCCCTGCAGGTCTGTCGCGTCCCGCTCGAACGTGCCGGCGGCGTCACGGTTGTCCGCCATGTACGTCCGTTCCCTGTCCAGCCGGCATTGCTCCCAGAGTTGCAGCGCGGAGCCCCCGGCCTGTTCCCCGGCGCCGGCCGCGTAGAACGCCGCCTGCTGACGGGACAGGTAGGCGCCGCGGCTGAGGGATGCTTCCTGTTCGGCCAGCAGGTTTTCCCGGCGGAAGTAGTAGTAGTGCAGGTATTCGTTGGGCACCGCGCCGAGGGCCTGGAGCCAAGGGGCGCCGAACAGCCGGCCCTCTTCGAAGGATTCGACGGCGTCCGCGTCCGCGAGCAGCTCCGGCAGCACGTCCGCGCCGTCGACGGTCAGCCCGCGCAGCCAGCCCAGGTGGTTCAGGCCGACGTAGTCGATCCCGACGCCGGTGCCATAGACGTCCAGGCCGGGAAACCCCGCCGCCCACAGCGCGCGCCGGGCCAGCCCTGCCGGGGAATCGCAGATGCCCACCACGTGCCCGCCGAGCAGTGAGTTCAGGACCTCGGTGATGATGCCTGCCGGATTGGTGAAATTGATGAACCAGGCCTGCGGGGCGTGTTTCCGGACGGCCCGGGCGATCTCCACCACCACCGGAATGGTCCGCAGGGCATAGGAGATCCCGCCTGCGCCCACGGTTTCCTGGCCGATTACGCCGTGTTCCAGGGCGATCCGTTCGTCGGCGGCCCGGCCGGCCATGCCGCCCACCCGGATCGCGGAGAAGATGAAGTCCGTGCCCGGCAGGGCCCCGGCCAGCTCGGTGAACAGCCGGACGCGGGGTGCGCCGGGCACGCCCGCCGCCTGCTCCTCCAGGACCTTGGCCACCACGGCCAGCCGCCCGGCGTCGTGGTCAAACAACCTCAGCTCAGTGACGCGGCCGGGCCGCCGGTCCCTCAGCAATGCTGAATGGACCAGCGGCACCCGGAAACCTCCGCCACCAAGCAGGGTCAGGATCATGGCACTCAGGCCCCCGCGGTTTCACCTGCGGTGGCGGTTTCCCTGCTGTTGACCGCGTCCCGGCTGGCCACGAAGGCCTGCACGCAGGCCTCGACGTCCTCCGGGCTGTGGGCAGCGGAAAGCTGGACCCGGATGCGGGCGGCACCCTTCGGAACCACCGGGTAGCTGAAGGCGGTGACGAACACCCCGTGTTCGAGCATCTCGGCGGCCACTTTCGCGGCGGCCACGGCGTCACCGAACATGACCGGGACGATCGCGTGTTCGCCGTCGAGCAGTTCGAAGCCTTCCTCGGTCATCCGGCGGCGGAACAGGGCCGCGTTGTCGAAGAGCCGGGTGCGCAGCTCGCCGGAGCCCTGGACCAGTTCGAGGGCCTTGATCGTGGCGGCGACGATGGCCGGGGCCAGGGAGTTGGAGAACAGGTACGGGCGGGCTTTCTGGCGCAGCATCGCGACGACCTCGGAACGGCCGGACACGTAGCCGCCGGAGGCGCCGCCGAGGGCTTTGCCGAAGGTTCCGGTGTAGATGTCCACGCGGCTGCTGACGCCGGCGTGTTCGGGAGTGCCCGCACCGGTGGCGCCCATGAAGCCGACGGCGTGGGAGTCGTCCACCATCACCAGGGCGTCGTGCTTTTCGGCGAGCTCGCAGATGGCCGCCAGGGGGGCAAGGTAACCATCCATCGAGAAGACGCCGTCGGTGACGACGATCTTGCGGCGGGAGCCTTCGGCCTCCACGAGCTTGGCTTCAAGGTCTGCCATGTCCCGGTTGGCGTAGCGGAAACGCTTGGCCTTGCTCAGGCGGATGCCGTCAATAATCGAGGCGTGGTTCAGTGCGTCCGAGATGATGGCGTCCTCAGGGCCGAAGAGGGACTCGAACACGCCGCCGTTGGCGTCGAAGCAGCTGGAGAACAGGATGGTGTCCTCGGTGCCGAGGAATTCCGACACCTTCTTCTCCAGCTCCAGGTGGAGGTCCTGGGTGCCGCAGATGAAGCGCACGGAGGCCATGCCGAAGCCGCGCTCGTCCATGGCGGACTTGGCCGCGGCGATGATCTCCGGGTGGTCGGCCAGGCCCAGGTAGTTGTTGGCGCAGAAGTTCAGGACCGGCCGGGATGGTTCGCCGAGCGGGCCTGCGGCGATGTGGCTGGCCTGCGGGGAATCGATGTGGCGTTCGCTCTTGAAGAGTCCGGCGGCGCGGATCTCGTCCAGTTCGGCCTGGAGCTGGTCCTTGATCGAGGTGTACAAAATGGTCTCCTTAGAGTCCGGTGGGGTTCGGGGTCCGGTTCAGTCGCAGTCCGGCCGGTTACAGCTCGGTCCAGTCGAGGACAACCTTGCCGCCGGTGCCGGCACGGGCGATCTCGAAGCCCTTCTCCCAGTCCGCGGCGGACAGCTTGTCCGTGACGACGGCCGAGATGTTGCGGTGCAGCACGGGGTTGGAGGAGAGCATGGCACTCATGGCATACCAGGTCTCGAACATCTCGCGGCCATAGATGCCCTTGAGCGTGAGCATGTGGGTGACCACCTTGCCCCAGTCGATGTCGATCGACTGGCTGGGCAGGCCGAGCATGGCAATGCGTCCGCCGTGGTTCATGTTGTCGATCATCTCAGGCAAGGCCGTGGGATGTCCCGACATCTCCAGGCCGATATCGAAACCTTCGCGCATGCCCAGTTCCTTCTGGGCTTCGCTGATGCGCATCTTGGAGACGTCGACGGCGAGGTCCACGCCCATGCTGCGGGCCAGGGCCAGCCGGGACTCGGAGACGTCGGTGATGGCGATCTTGCGGGCACCGGCGTGGCGGGCGACGGCGATCGCCATCAGGCCAATGGGGCCTGCGCCGGTGATGAGCACGTCCTCGCCCACCAGGGGGAAGCTCAGTGCGGTGTGGACGGCGTTGCCGAAGGGGTCGAAAATGGCGCCAAGCTCCGGGGTGACCGAGGGGTCCTGGTGTACCCAGACGTTGGTTTCCGGGATCACGACGTACTCGGCGAAGGCGCCGTCGCGCTGCACGCCCACCGACACGGTGTGGATGCACATCTGGCGGCGGCCGGCACGGCAGTTGCGGCAGATACCGCACACCACGTGGCCTTCTCCGGACACCCTGTCGCCGACTTTGACGTCCCGGACGTCCTCGCCGACGGCCACGACCTCGCCGTAGAACTCGTGGCCTGCGATGAGCGGAGTTTCGATGATGCTTTGCGCCCAGGCATCCCAGGACTGGATGTGCAGGTCGGTGCCGCAGATACCGGTGGTCATCACGCGGATCTTGACGTCGCCTGGACCGGCCCCGGGTTCGGGCCGGTCAACGAGTTCGAAGCCGGCGTGCGGGCCGGACTTGTAGAGAGCCTTCATGGCTCCCATTACATGCCTTCAGACGGCTTAGAACAAGCTCAAGTATCTCACTCAACAGTTTAGTTGAAGCTACACTGTCCGGAATCGCGGACTGTGCGGCAAGGGAAGAGCTTGAAAGCGCTTTGGTATACCAAATATGGTGAAGGGTACCACCCGGCACCACAGTGCTTCCCCGAGTCCCCAGGAGTAACCATGTGCTTGCATGACCACAGCAGCGCGGCTGTCCCATCCGCCGTCCCGTCCCGCCGCGGAATCCTCGCCAGCGCCGCCGCCCTGGCCGGCATTTCCGTGGCCGGCGTCACCGCCCAGCTCGCTTCGGCACCGGCGGCCCGGGCCGACGGGCGCCCCGCCGGCCCGAACTATCCCGGCAGCCCGGCCGTCCCCGGTGCCGTCATCATCGAAGGCGGCACCGTCGTCGACCCCCTGACCGGAGACGCCGTGGCGGATGGTGTGCTGGTGCTCGACGGCGGCCAGGTCGCCGCCGTCGGGACCCGCGACGCCACGCGCAAGGCCGCGGCCGCCGTCGCGCACCGGGCCACCGTGCTGGACGCCACCGGCCGCTGGGTTGTCCCGGGCCTGGTGGACGTGCACGTCCACGCCAACGCCCTGTCCGATGCCCGGCTCCTGCTGCAGGGCGGCGTCACGGCCGTCCGCAGCGGCTCGAGCAGCTTCTACCAGGACATCGCCCTCGCCGCGCTCCCCGCCTGGGCGCCAGGTGCTTCCCCGCGCATGCGTCCCGCGGGCCTGTTCATCTCCCCCGAGCAGGGCGATTCGATCCTGGCCGATCCGGACCTTGCCCCGCTGGCAGCCCTCAGGAACGGCATCACCGAGGCCCAGGACCTGGCCTACCTCACCCGGGTCAACCTCGCCCGCGGCGCCGAAGTCATCAAGACCCGCGCCAACCCGCGTGCCGGCCTGCCCGAACAGGACCCCCGGGAACTGGTCTACGGCTACGAGCAGATCTCCTCGATCGTCAAGGCAGCCCGCGGCGCAGGCGTCCTCTGCCACGCCTACAGCGCCGAGGGCATCGATGGGGCCGTGCGCGCCGGGGTCCGCAGCATCGAGCACGGCGTGTTCGTCTCGGAGAAGACGATCGCCGAGATGGCCCGCCGCGGCACCTGCTTCACGCCCACCATGGACGCCATCTCCAGCATGGCCACCTCGTCGAATCCGATCCTCGCCGCCCGCGGCAAGGAGTACACCCCGATCCACAAAGCCGCCGTCCTGGCCGCGCACGAGGCCGGTGTCACCGTGGTGGCCGGAACCGACTCCTTCGGCAACGACGTCACCCCGCTGGGCACCGAAGTCCGGCTGCTCAACGAGGCCGGACTGTCCCCGCTCGAGGCGCTGCGCGCGGCAACCACCTACGCCGCCCGCCTGCTCAACTGGGAAGGCAAGGCCGGCCGCTTCGTGCCCGGCGCTTTCGCCGACGCCGTGGTGGTCGACGCCGACCCGCTCGGCGACGGAACCGCCCTCGAAAAGGTGCGTGCCGTCGTCGCCCAGGGAACGATCGTCCGCAACGGCCTCTAAGCGCCCCTCCCCAAAGCGCGAATGTACACTTGCGGCCCCGGATTCGCGGGCCGCAACTGTACGTTCGCTTGTCCGGATTCAGTGGCCCTACATCGAGCGGCTGCACACTTTAGGATTGGCTTATGGATGTCCGCCAGCTTCAGGTGTTGCGTGAACTCGGTGAACTCGGCAGCGTGAAGGCCGTGGCCGAGGCCATGATGGTCACGCCCTCCGCCGTGTCCCAGCAGCTCACCCTCCTCCAGCGCAGCGCCGGCGTGCCGCTCACCCGCAAGGAGGGCCGGAACCTGGTGCTGACCGATGCCGGCCAGGTGCTCGCCGACGCCGGCGGGGCCGTCATCCGTGCCATGGCCGACGCGCACGCGGCGATCGGCGGCTACCACGACGACCCCGCCGGCACCGTGTCCGTCAGCGCTTTCCATAGTGCCGGCCAGGCGATTTTCGGGCGGTTGGCCGGACGGCTCGCCGCCACGGCAGGGAACGACGGCGGCACTGGCGACGGCGGTCCGGGTACCGGCGGTTCGGGTACCGGCAGTTCAGGTGCAGGCAGCGTGCCGCGGCTGCGCCTGGCCGACGAGGACGTCCCGCAGCAGGGGTTCCCGGCCCTGACCGCCCGCTACGACATCGTGCTCGCGCACCGCATGGCCCACAGCGAGGACTGGCCCACGGACCGGATCCTGGTGCTGCCGCTGGCGGAGGAACCCTTCGACGTCGCGCTTCCTGCGGGGCACCCGCTGGCGGCCAAGGCCTCGCTGACGCCCGCCGACGTCGCCGGCGAAAGCTGGGTCTCCAGCCGCCCCGGCTACTCCCCCGCGGATGTGCTGGCCGCCGTCGCCGCCGTGGCGAGCCGGGCACCGCACATTGCCCACCGCGTCAACGACTACGCCACGGTCGCGGCCGTGGTGGCCGGCAGCGGCGTGCTGGGTCTGTTGCCCCGGCACACTGCCGCCGCCGCGGCGCTCTCGCAGGGCGTGGTCCTCCGGCCGCTCGAAGGCATCGCCACCCGGCGCCGCATCGACATGCTGATCCGTCCCGAGAACGCCAGGCGCCACGCCGTGCAGCGGGTGGCGCAGCTGCTGCGGGAGGTCGTGGACGAGCTGGTGTCTGCCCCGAACTGACCACCGCCTCTGACAGCAGCTCAGTTGCTGGGGACCGGTGCCGGCTGGCCGCGTTCGAAGTACTCCACCAGTCCGGCCGGGAGAGCCGGCACGTCCCGGGCACCGCCGTCGGCCCGCAGGGACTCGGCGGCCAGCACACCGGCTGCCACCGCCTGCCGGGCGGCAACCGGCGACGTCTGCGTCGGCCCGCCGTCGGAGGCGAAACGCAGGAACTCGGCGATCAGGCGCGGATCCGCGCCGCCGTGCCCGCCCTCGCCGTCCTGGATGGTGACGGTTTCGTCCGGCTCGGCGTATCCCGGGGTGCGCTTGGTCCAGAGGCCGATCCGCTCCCCCGGCCCGTCGCCGAAGTTCTCGATCCGGCCCTTGGTGCCGATGACTGTGTAGTTCCGCCAGTAGTCCGGGGTGAAGTGGCATTGCTGGTAGGAGGCGAGCACTCCGTTGTCCAGGACCATGTTCATCATGGAGATGTCCTCGACGTCGATCCGCTCGGCGAGCCCGTGCTGTTCGGTGGGCGGCCAGTTCTCCAGCGAGAACCATTCGCCCATGCGTTTGGTGCTGTTGTCGCTGCGGTCCGTCACGCCGCCGTACACCGCGAGCTCGCCGACGGCGGACACCCGCTTGGCGTAGCCGTTCGCCAGCCAGTGGATGACGTCGATGTCGTGCGCACCTTTCTGGAGCAGCAGCGAGGTGACGTTCTTCCGCTCGGAGTGCCAGTCCTTGAAGTAGTAGTCGCCGCCGTGGCCCACGAAGTGCCGGCACCACACGGCCTTGACCTCGCCGATCCGGCCCTGTTCGATGAGTTCGCGCATCTGGACCACCACGGGCATGTGGCGCATGTTGTGGCCCACGTAGAGCCGGGTGCCGTTTTCGTAGGCGGCTTGCAGGATCGAATCGGCGGCCTCGATGGTGATGTCGAGCGGCTTCTCGCAGAAGGTGGGGATGCCTGCCTTGAGCGTGCGGACGGCGACGGCGGCGTGCTGGTTGTCCGGAGTGAGCACCAGGACCGCGTCGATTCCGCTGTCGATCAGTTCCTGGAGCTCGGCGGTCACCTTCGCGGTGGGGATGCGTGCGGCTGCGTCGGCCCGGCCGCGTTCACTGGTGTCGCAGACAATGGTCACCTCCGAGCCGTGCCCCGGCTTGTGCGCATGGCGCCAGAGCCCTGCGCGCAGGCCGAAGCCCACCACGCCGATCTTCATGTCTTCGGTTCCCATGTGTTTTCGTGCTTCTTTCTGTTCTCAGTAAAGTCTGTTGGTTTCGCTGCGGTGCGGGGCCGATTCCCTGACGAAGAGCTGCCAGGGGAAGTCCAGGACGGCGGGCGGCGCCGCGGGGGTGCTGCCGCCGTCGACAGCCCTCTTGAGCAGCAACCTCGCCACCCGCTCGAAGAAGTCCACCGGACCCACGGTGCTCAGGGAGGGCGACATCCGCTCGCCTTCGATGGCGTTGCCGACGCCGATGATGTCCACGTCACGGCCGACGGTCAGCCCGAGCCGCTGCGCGGCGTTGATGGCGCTGACGGCGGCATAATCCGTGGTGGCATACAACGCGGTGGGCCGGTCGTCGCGGCCGAGCAGCCGCATGGTGGCCGCGTAGGCCCCCGCCGTGGTGCCATCGAAGGCGCCCACATAGTCCTCATTCAGGCCGATGCCCGCCGCAGCGAGCGCGGAAGTGTAGGCCTCGTAGCGCTTTCCGGCCGGGGGCCGGCCCTCCCGGGATGGCACCAGGCAGCCCACCTTGCGGTGGGCGGCCAGCAGGTGCTCCACCGCGAGGGTGCAGCCGGGTCCGGCGACGGAACGGATGACATCGAAACCGGCGGCCTCGAGTTGTTCGTCGAACACCACCAGGGTGGTTCCGCGGGCGGCGAGGCTTTCCAGCGGCCCATGCTGCTCCGGTGTGACGGCATCGACGAACACCGCGTCGGCATCGTGGCTCTGGAGCACTTTCACCCAGTCCGCATCGCCGAGGATCAGCGGCGTGATCCCCAGGGGCGCCGCCGTTTTCTGCACGGCCTCGATCACGGACAACGACCAGGGGTCCGAAAGCATGGTCAGGGACAGGATGACAGTATTGGTCCTGCCGGTGCGGATGGCCCGCGCTGCCTGGTTGGGCCGGTAGCCCAGCCGTTCGGCCGCGGCGCGCACGCGCTCCACGGTGATGTCCGAAACACCCGGGCCGCCCTCGCCGCGCCGGCCCGACATCACATAGGACACCGTCGCCGTCGAGACGCCTGCTTCCGCCGCGACCATGCGGATGGTCGGGCGTATTCCGCTCCCTGCTGTCCTGCCCATGCTTTCCCCCTTCAGGTGTTTGCAGCCCCAGTCTGCCGTGTCGTGGCTGCCTAGGCGCGGAAGACCGGAACGTCGGACGGCAGTGCCGCCTGGTACTCGTCGCGGATCTTATCGCCGCCTCCGGACTTCCAGCGCTTGACGGCGGCATCCAGCTCGGACACCTTGGCCCGCCCGGTGATGATGTCCACCACCTTGTCCCGCAGCTGCTTGGTGATCTTGGCGCCCACCTTGGAGTTGGTGTCCGAGTAGCTGCCATTGGTCGGGTTGCGCCAGGCCAACTCCAGAAGCTTCTTCTGCTGCTCGTTGACGTACCTGGTGTCGTCGTCGAAGCCGGGGTTGAAGACCACGTTCTCCGGGCTGGACATGATGTTCAGCGCGGACACCAGGCCCGGCAGGTTGCTGCTGCCGGATTCGGTGAGCTGCGGGTTGCCCTTGGCGTCCAGCGAGTAGTCCTTGCCGGCTTCGCCGAAGTTCTTCTGCATGTACTCCACGGTGCCGAACGGCGCGGAAAGATAGTTGATCAGGGCCAGCAGTTCGCGGATCTTGCCCTCGTCGGCCTTCTTGAACGGGGTGAAGCCAACCGTGCCGTAGCCCATGTCGTAGGTGGGCTTGACCTTGCCGTCCGCGCTGAAGGGCACCAGGATGTCGAAGGCCTGGTCCTTGTTGAAGGCGCGGTAGGCCTTGATGTCGTGCGGACCCACCAGCACCTGTCCCGCGACGCTGCCGTTGGCCACGCGGTTGCGGATGTCCGGGACGTTCGTGTCCGGGTAGAAGACGCCGGCCGCGAACAGCTTCGCCGTGAACTCGACGCCGGCGGCATACTCCGGGGTCTCGAACAGGTGCGTCAAGGTACGGTCCCTGTTGACGGCCCACGAGTTGGGGGCGCCGAACCATTCGGTGACCATGTGCAGGACGTTCACGTAAGCCGGTTCCAAGGCGTACTTGCGCTCCGCGGGCCGGGTCAGTTCCTTGGCCTTGTCCAGGAATTCATCAGCCGAGGACGCGTTCAGGCCGCCCACCTTCTCCCACACGTCGCGGCGGCCGGACATGATCTGTCCGAACGGGGTGCTCGGGATCGGGGCGCCCCAGATCTTGCCGTTCACGACGGCGGTCTTCCAGGAGTCCGGCTTCAGTGCGGCAAGGTTGGGGTACTCGAGGACGGCGTCGCCGGAGAGGTACTTGGTGAGGTCTTGGAACTTCGCCTCCAGCATGGGGCCGACGTTGGGAATACCCTGGTTCGGCGGCACCCACATCATGTCCGGCAGGTCGTCACTGGCCAGGACGGTGGCGAACTTGGCCGGGTAGCCGTCGCCGATGTCCTCGGCGATCTGCAGTTCCAGCTCGCCGCCGAGCTTGGCGTTGAGGCGCTGCCAGAAGGGGTTGTCCTTCATACCGGGGCTCATGGTTTCGAAAGTCTCGGTCAAGCCCGTGACCTTGCCCTTGAGCGGGGCCTCCTTGACCGAGGTAACGCCTTCGGGCAGCTTGAAGAACGCCGCCTGCAGGCCCTTGGAGTTGCCCGCGAGGTCGGCGGTGACCCCGGTGAACTCCTTGTAAGTGGGGAGCTTGACCCCGGCGGACGCGGCCGCTCCGCCGCTGCCGCCGGAGGTGCCGCCGCCACCGCAGGCGGCGAGGCCCGCCGTCGTGACCGCCAGGCCGGCCAGGCCGAGGAAGCCCCGGCGGCTGAAGCCCGGGTTAAGGGTTGGTGCGCTCATGTGTTCATGCCTTTCAACTGGGTATGGACAGCTCGGTAAGACTCAGCCCTTCACCGCGCCGGTGAGGACGCCCTTGGTGAAGTGCTTCTGGAGGAACGGGTAAACCATCAGGATCGGGACCAGGGCCACCACCACGACGGCCATCTGGATGGACTGGCTGGGCGGAACCGAGGAGATCCCCAGACCGTCGGCGGCGCCCGAGCCTTGGACCACGAAGTTGCGCAGCAGCAGCTGGATGGGCCATTTGCTGTGGTCGTTGATGTAGAGGAGGGCGTTGAAGAAGGAATTCCAGAAGCCCACCGCGTAGAACAGCCCGACGACGGCGACCACCGCCTTGGACAGCGGCAGCACGATCCGCCACAGGATGGTCCAGTCGCTGGCGCCGTCGATGCGGGCGCTTTCGATGAGTTCCTGGGGGATGTTCATGAAGAAGGAGCGCATCACCACGAAATTGAAGGCGCCGAAGATGCCGGGCAGGATCAGCGACCACAGGCTGTCCAGCAGGCCGAGCTGCTTGATCATCAGGAAGGACGGGATCAGGCCCGGGGCGAACAGCAGGGTGAAGAGCACAGCGAGGACCACCGGGCGGCCGAACAGCACCGGCCGGCTCGTGGCGTAGGCCATGGTGATGGTGACGAACAGGGCCAGGACGGTGCCGACGATCGTGACGAAGGCGCTGACGCCCAGGGAGTTCAACACCATGGGGCCGTTGAAGATGGTCTCGTAGGCCTCCAGGGTGGGCCGCTCGGGCCAGAGCACGAAGCCGCCGGCCTTGGCGAGCTGGTCCTTGTCCGCCAGGGAGGTGGACACCACCAGCAGGATCGGCACGATGATCGAGGCGCTGAAGAGCACCAGGACCAGGGTCTTGATGGTCTGGTAGAGGGGCGAGGGCCGTTCCTTCCAGACGGGGCGCTTGGGGTTGTAGCTCAGTTCCTTCGGCTTGCGGCCTTTCGGCTTGCGGCCGGATTTCCGGTCGGGGCGGGGTTTGGCTTGGGAAACTGTGGTTGTCATGTTCAGCCGACTTTCTTTGCGAAGATGCCGTCCTCGCCGAAGCGGTGGGCAAGTTTGTTGGCGGCGAAGATCAGCAGGGCGCTGACCACGCCCTTCGCCAGGCCGGCCGCGGCGCCGGAGCTCCAGCCGCCGCCGACGACGCCGGTGTAGTAGGTGAAGGTGTCCAGCACTTCGGCCGCTCCCGCGCCCACGGCGTCCCGCTGCAGGATGAACTGCTCGAAGCCGACCGAGAGGATGTCCCCGATCCGCAGGATGAGCAGCAGCACAATTACGGAGCGGAGTCCCGGGAGCGTGATGTGCCACAGGCGGCGCCAGCGTCCGGCGCCGTCGGCCGCTGCCGCTTCGTACAGGGACGCGTCGATGCTGGCCAGCGCGGCGAGGAAGATGATCATCGCCCAGCCGGCGTCCTTCCAGATCATCTGGGCCACCACCAGCACGGGGAACGTTTCCGGGTTGGTCATGAACGGAATCGGGTCCAGGCCGAACTGGCGCAGGGAGTTGTTGATGAATCCGGCGCCGCCGAGCATCTGCTGGAACAGCGCGATCACCAGCACCCAGGACAGGAAGTGCGGCAGGTAGGCGATGCTTTGGAAGACCCTGCGGATGCGGACGCTGATCAGCGAGTCCACGATCAGGGCCAGGACCAGCGGCACCGGGAACAGGAAGACCAGCTGCCAGGCGGCCAGGTACAGGGTGTTCCAGAAGGCCTGCAGGAAGTCCGGGTTGTCGAACAGGTCCACGAAGTTCTGCCAGCCGACCCACAGGCTGTCGCCGATGCCCAGATACGGCTGGTAGTCCTGGAAGGCGATGACGTTGCCAAGGATGGGGATGTAGAAGAACAGCAGCAGGAACACGATGCCCGGCACCATCATCAGCAGCATCTGCTTGTCGCGCCGCAGGCGGGAGCGGAAGCCCTGCTTGCCGGCCGGGGTCCTGGGGGCCGACGCCTTAGCGGGCTTTCCTTTTCCGGGGCTCGGGCGGCCTTCGGCATGGGCCGGGACGTTGCCGGCGGCCGGCAGGGCCGGGGCGGCTTCCGTCGTCTGGTTCATGCGCTCTCCTTGTTGGCTGGGTTTGGCTGTTGGCCGGGTGGTGCGGTGACTCAGGCCACGCTCGTTAACCGTTTAACAAACCATAAGTGACGCGGAGCACGTTTGCAAGATAATGATTGAAACTACGCGGAAAAATCGCTTTTCAGCCAAGAGGTCTTTGGCGGGGCACGAAGAGCCTCGCGCCCCTGTCTGGGGGGGCCGTGTCCTAGTGCGGGCTAGGCACCGGCCCCTTCGCGGTGCCGCCGCCCGTGGTCACCGGGCGTTGTGTTGTTGGGCATGGTTTTGTCCAGTCCAGCGGGCCAGGTGCCCGCGACGATGCGGGTGGCCGTGACCATGGTGCCGCTCTTCGTGCCGGAAACCCGGACGGTGTCGCCGGCCTTCAGCTCGGACGCCTTGATGGTTTCAAGTAGCGGCTTCCGTCCCTCGGTGCCCGTTCGGGAGGCGGGGATCCTGGCGATGGAGGTGGAGGAGGCGATCGCGTAGCTCTGGGTGAAGCCGTCGTCGCTCTTGACGGTGATGTTGGAATCACTGACGGACTGCACGGCGCCGGTTTGGGCCAGGATTGTCGTAAAGGTGCCGTCGTCGTTTTTCACGGTGAACTCGCCGTGGATCCCCCTGCCGGCGAACCTGTGGTCCAGTCCGGGGAGGTGCCTGAAGCCGCCGGGCGAGGGGGTGGCAGGCGATGGTGCGCCGGGGGAAGGCGAAGCCATGGCCGCAGGCGAAGCGCCCGTGTACAGAGGGATGATCTGGCCGGCGGCCCACACCGTGGACACGCTGCCGCCACCCAAAACGAGGGCGACACCGCCCGCGATGAGGGCCGTGCGGACGCCCGGAGTCATAGTGGACATGGCCTGATCCCTTCTCCGCTCCTCCCCGGACCGGAAGGGGCGGGCAGCAAAGAACTGATGACTCCATGATGCGACGCGAAGCTGTGTGCGTGCTGTGGATCCAAACGCAAACTGGGTCGCAGTAGGTGCCGTTTTGAGGGCTCAAAACGACGTTAACTGCGACCCAGTCAGGGAGGCGGTTGGGCCCACGCCGCCCGGGTTCCCTGGCCGAGCGAAGCGAGGTCAGGGAGGCGGTTGGGCCCACGCCGC
>NZ_QRCU01000015.1 GCF_003369445.1 Arthrobacter silvisoli | reverse complement strand
TACATCCCAGAAGCGGCCCCAGGCTCACCGACCCGGGCCCCCTTCCCCCTGCCTCTTGACAGAAACGACTACATATTAGTTTCCTGCGCCGGAGCGGCCTTTTCCGAAAAAACTAAGCATACTTAGCAAAATCCCTTGATGTTCATCGCCGCCCCCGATAGCGTGAAAAACGTAGCACCGCATCCCATCGAATCCAGCATGTGAGGAGACCGTGATGGCTACTGTCGACCAGACCATCGAAATCGACGTTCCCGTATCCATGGCATACAACCAGTGGACCCAGTTCGAAACCTTCCCCGAGTTCATGAGCGGGGTGGATGCCGTCCGGCAAGTGGACGACACCACCCTCCATTTCTCGACCAACACCGCGGGCGTGCACCGCGAATACGACG
Organism: Arthrobacter silvisoli; assembly: GCF_003369445.1. Lineage (GTDB taxonomy): Bacteria > Actinomycetota > Actinomycetes > Actinomycetales > Micrococcaceae > Arthrobacter > Arthrobacter silvisoli. Next base: position 66,698 of record NZ_QRCU01000015.1, on the reverse strand, counting down.
CACGGATCCTGGACCAGGTCCCGGATTCGGTGATCAGTTGGGAGAGCATGGATGGCCCACGCAACGCGGGCCTTGTGCGTTTTGAACCGCTGGGCCCGGACCGGTCAAGGGTGAGCGTCACCATTGAATGGACGCCCGAGGGACTCGCCGAAAAGGCGGGGTCCGCCGTCGGGATCGATGACGCCCAAGTCGGGGCGGACCTGCACAAGTTCAAGAAGTTCATCGAAAACCGCGCGGGTGAGACCGGCGCCTGGCGCGAAACAGTGACCTCCGGACAGGTCGATGACACCTTCGGCGGTGCCGGCGGCGGAATCGGCCTGGACGGAATCGGCCTGGACGAGGAGCCGCCGCCCACCGGTGGACGGGATTTCTGAGCCCGCCGCGAACCACAGCATCCGGAAGCGGGAGCGTGCCCCTGCCGTCAGTCCGGCCGGGGCACCTTGGGGGCGCCGCACCACCTGCTTCCGGGCGGGAAACGCCCGGAAGATTGGAAATTGCCGCGTTGCCGGGGTGGCAAGCGGGCCGCCCCGGCGTGCGCAGCCTGAGGAGGAAGAACAATGAAGCGCATCAGCGCATCCATGGTCCATGACGGCATCCAGAGTCCGGCGCACCCGCTGCCCCGGGATACCGAGGAGGAGCAGGCGAAAGCCGGCGAACCGGGCGATGCGCCACCGCGTACCCTGGGCGGGGAACCGACGGGCCAGCCGGGGACGGCCGGTTCGAAAGATCCCAGCGGTCCGGCTGAGGAAGCCGACGACGCGACACGTGACGACCGCCGCCTGACGACCAAGTTGAGCCCTAGCGACTAACGGCGCCATGACCGCGCGCCTCACGGACAGTAGCCCTGCCTCACCGGAGGCAGGGCTACTGTCCGTGTCATTCGACGTGGCCCTCCGTGATGCTGCCGCGCCAGGCACCCGTTTCCGTTTCGCGGTGCTCGATGAATTCCTTGAACTGCCGCAGGTCCTTCTTCACCAGGCGTTCGTCCAAATGGGTACTGGCACCCAGCCGTTCGGCCGGCGACGCCGGATCCCAGTCAAAATCCACGGTGACTTCCGTTTCCGTGGGGCTGGAAGCTCGGAACGTGACCTCGCCTTTGCTGTGCGGGGCGTCGACGCTTTCCCAGGCGATCCGTTCATCGGGGATCTGGGTGGTGATCCTGGCGTCGAACTCACGGCGCAGGCCTGCGATGCCGGTAGTGAAGTGGACCAGGGCCTCATCGACCTGGCGGACCGATTCGATCCCACTCATGAAACGCGGAAACTCTTCGAACTGGGTCCATTGGTTGTAGGCCTGCGTGAGCGGCACATTGACGCGGACCGATTCGTGAACGGTGGCCATGACAGATCCCCTCCTGTGATCCCGGTCAGGCCCTGGACGATCCGAGGGCCTTAGGCCTCATTTCCACGCTAGGAGCATCAACAGACAGCTTCAAGGCGTGCCGGGAAATACGGCGCCGCGCCTTGCGCTTCGGTGCATGGTACTGCCGGCGAAAAGCGCCGTAATCTCCTGGTTCGTAAGCATCCTCTGGCGGTACTCGCGGGCCAGGAGTTCCTGCGTCAGGTCCTGCAGGCCTGGCTCGTTGCCGGAAATGGCATCGACGGCGTGCACTACGCGGAAATTGTGCGCGAAGGCATCTGCCGCGGTCTGTGCGATGCAGTTGTGGGCTGAGATGCCCGCCAACACCAGGGTGTCCACCTGCCAGTTCCGCAGCCGCCAGAGGAGATCGGTGCCGATGAAGCTGCTGTCCCGGGTCTTTGTCAGCCGGGGCAGGCCGGACGTGAGCAGCCCGGCCACAAAATCCGCCTGCGCGCTCCCGCGGAAGAGGAATCCCTGCCCGTCGTCGAGCATATTCAGGGTCCAGGTGGAGCGGTCCCGTTCATGCTCGGTCTTCACCAGCAACACCGGTACTCCGTGTGCCGATGCCGATGCGATCAACGCATTGCAGGCCTCTGTGGTCCTCCCTTGGTGCACGGCAAGCGCAGGATCCTCGAAATAGGCGTTCTGCATGTCGATGACCAGCACTGCGATCATTGGAACCTCCCTTTCGCCGCCTGGCTACCCTGCCTCGTCAGCAAGGAACTTCGCAACGGCCGCTTCACTGCTCTTGAGCTTATGCAGGCTCCCGTCGAGGAAGGCTTCCACGAGCCGCGGATCCACGTAGGCGTCCCTGGCCACCGCAGCCGTGTTGCCGAGCAGGGCGGCGGCTTCTCCAAAGGCCTTCGCCAGGGCCGCCTGTGCGGGCACGTCCGCAGCAGTCCGGGCCAGGACCCGGGCGGCGGCCATGGTCCCTTTCCAGGTCCGCAGGTCCTTGGCGGTGAAACCGTCCCCCGCAGCGCGCCGGATGTAGTCATTGAGCATGCCCGGCCCCACTGCATTCCAGCTGCCGTCATCTTCGAAGGCCAGGAGCACCTCATCGGCTGCCCGGCCTGCCAAAGGCAACAGGAAGGCGGCAAGCCGGTGATCCCTGAGAGTGCATTCCCAGAGTTGTCCGCTCTTCCCGGGGAACTTCAGGTGCAGTTCGTCCCCGCGGATGGACACGTGGCGGCAGCGGAGGGTCGTCAGGCCGTGGGAACCGTGCCGTTTCCGGTAGCTCTCATCGCCGATCCGCAGCGCTCCAAGATCCATGAGCCGCACGGCCGCGGCGAGGGTGCGCGTCCTGCCTGATCGTGATTCCCGGAGATGCCGCGCTACGGTTTTCCGGAGCCGCGGCATGGCCATGCCCAAGCGGGCGGCCCGGGCGAACTTTTCAGCATCCTTCCTGTCCCGCCACCGGGGATGGTAGAGGTACTGGAGGCGTCCGGCGCCGTCGAGTCCGGTGGCCTGGATGTGGCCGTTGGCGAAAGGGCAGATCCATACCTGCCGCCAGGCGGGAGGTATCACGAGGCCGTTGATGCGCTCGCGGTCCGCGCTGGAGACGGGCGAACCCCCGGCGTCCCGGTAGCTGAAACCACGGCCCGCACGCCGTCGCCGGATGCCCGGCTGGGCGGGGTCGCTGTGCTTAAGCCGCGGCATGGCGCCGGCTACATGCGCGCATACTTGGCTTTCAGGATCAGGAAGCAGCCGTAGCAGACCAAGCCGAGGGCGAGCGCGGCGAGAAGGTACGGTCCGTAGGCCTGCTCGCGAAGGCCCTTGAGTCCGCCGTCGAGTCCTGTCGACTGCTCGGGCTGTTGGCGCACGGTGGCCAGGATGACCAGCAGCCCCACCAGGAGCAGGGCGCAGCCCTTGGAGACGTAGCCGGCGATCCCGGCCGTCAGCGCCACCCGCCGGGGCAGGGCCGCACCGGGGAGGAACAGATCCTTGCGGAAAGAGGCGCGGACGCCGCGGACCGCGAAGAAGATGCCCGTCCCGATGATTCCCGCTCCTGCCATCAGCAGGAGCGCGACGCCGAAGGGTGCCTGGAGCAACGTCACAGTGAGGTCGCTGCTGGACTCCCGGTTGCTCTTCCCGCTGCCGAGGGCGAAGGACAGGACCGTGGCGGACAGCAGGGCGAACACTACCGCCTGCGCGGCGGCGCTGATACGGGCGGTGAGGCGGTTTCCACCTGCCCGGGGCTTGCCGAAGACGGCGTCCCCGGCCTGCCACAGGGCCAAGGCGGCGCAGGCCCCGAAGCACGCCCACAGCAGGAATGGCCCGCCGGGGGTGGCAGCCAGCTGGGCGACCGCGCCGCCGACGTCGGCCTCCCCGTTGAGTCCGCGGGCCAGCTGGAAGGCGATGGCGCCCACGAGGACGTGGAGCACGCCGCTCGCCGCGAAGCCCGCCCTGGCCGCTGTCTCCAGGGCGGTGGAGTTGCTCGCGGTTTCCGCAGCCTTGGCCGCGGTCCGTGCTGTCTTGTTCGCGCTCTTGTTCACAGTGCGCTCCTGTTCATGCCGCGGCTCCCGCCACGCGATGGGGCGGGAGCCGCGGTAGTGCCTTGCTTGTTTCAGAGTCCGGTGTCCCGGGTTTCCCTGTGGGTGACAGCTTCACCCGTTCCCGGGTCCGTCGCCTGCCGGCTTTCAGTCGTCCGGAGGCGACGGCGCGGAGCCGCCATGATCAGCGACGCGATCAGCCCGATGACTCCAACGACCATCAGGATGTAACCGGTCATCTGTTGGTCCAGGAAGGGGATCAGTCCCGGAGCCAGCGCGAAGGCGAGAATGGCGCCCAGCGCGATAAGGAATATTGAGGAACCTATGTACATGTCCGTTCCTTTCTAGTCGGCTTCGTGTGACGGTTGCCGCCCGGGACGGGCTCGTCCGGTGGTTCCCGGGGCGCGGCGCATCAGATGCCGCTGTGCCGGTGTCCGTTCGTGTAGCTGAGGAGCCATCCGATGGCTGCGATGGCCAAAAGGATGATTCCGACCCACAGCAGGAAATTCAGGGCGGGCGTGAAGCCGCCAACGAGCAGAAGGACAATGGCGATGACGCCGGCAACGATGAGAAGGGTATTCATGATGGAGTTTCCTTTCCTGGCGCGGAAACCGAAACGACAGCTGCTTCCACGCGTGATATTCAGCAGTAACGCATTGCTGCGCTGCGACCCTCGCAGGGCGCCCCCGCTTCCTCCCTGGATCGGTCAGCCACGGCGGTGCCGTTTTCCTTCCTGGCCGTTCACTTGTTCGCTATGGCAAACCGTGTCACACCTCACATCATGTCATTACTAAGCATGCTTATCAAGTTTGTCGGTGATCGGCTGTGGTCATCCACAATGGATGGGTGACTTCACTGTTCCCATCGGGCACCGCCGCTGCGCAGGCCATTTTCGACCTCGAAAGCATCGGGGCGGGACTCGTGTTCGCCCAGTCGCTGCCGGACCTCGCGGCCGCGCTCAAGGATCCAGGCTCCGCCGCCGTGGTCCAGGCGCCACCGGGCACCGGCAAAACCACGCTGGTCCCGCCGCTGCTGGCCACGTTGTGCGCAGCGGGAAGTGCGGCAGGGGGTGTGGTCCCGAGGGTCATCGTCACCCAACCACGACGGGTCGCCGCCCGTGCCGCGGCCCGCCGGCTCGCGGCCCTCCAGAGGAGCCGGCTGGGGGAGTCCGTGGGATACACGGTCCGCGGCGAACGACACACGGGCCCGCGGACCGCCGTCGAGTTCGTCACCCCCGGGATCCTGGTGCGCCGCCTGCTCGCCGATCCCGGGCTGGAGGGCACGCACGCGGTGATCCTCGATGAAGTCCATGAACGCGGCCTGGAGAGCGACCTGTTGCTCGGCATGCTCGCCGAAGTCCGTGAACTCCGCGGCGACCTCCGCCTGGTGGCGATGTCCGCCACGGTGGACGCCCCGCGCTTCGCAGCCCTGCTGGCGGGGCCCGACGGCGGACCTCCGCTCCCGGTGGTCGACTGCCCCTCCGCGCTGTACCCTCTGGAAACCGTGTGGGCGCCGGCGCCCGGCCCCCGACTCGACGAACGCGGCGTCACTCCCGCCTTCCTGGACCATGTGGCCGGCACCGCCGCGGCCGCGCACGCCGCCGCCCTGGCCACTGAACCCGGAACCGACGCCCTCGTCTTCCTTCCCGGTACCCGTGAGGTGTCACACGTCGCGAACCGCCTCCGGCAACGCGCCGCAGGTACGGAAATCCTCGAACTTCACGGCCAGGTCAATCCCGCGGCGCAGGACAGGGCTGTCTCCGGCAGGGAACCGGGAGGGCCCGCCAGGATCATCGTGTCCACGGCGCTCGCGGAATCCTCGCTGACCGTGCCTGGTGTGCACCTCGTAGTGGACGCCGGCCTGTCCCGGGAGCCGCGACGTGATTCCGGCCGCGGCATGTCCGGGCTGGTCACCGTGTCCTGCTCCCGCGCCTCAGCCGAACAACGCGCGGGCCGGGCAGCCCGCCAGGGACCGGGGACTGTGGTCCGCTGTTATGAACAGAAGGCCTTCGCCGCGGCACCGGCCCATCGGACCCCGGAGATCGCCGTCGCGGAGCTGAGCGGAGCCGCCCTGACCCTCGCCTGCTGGGGCGCGCCCGGGGGAGCCGGCCTGGCACTCCCGGACACCCCGCCGCGCGCCGCGATGGATGAGGCGGTTGAAGTACTGCGGGAAATCGGGGCAGTGGACGAGGCCGGGCACGCCACGGCCCTCGGCCGGGCCCTGGCCGCCGTGCCCGCCGAACCACGGCTCGCGCGGGCCCTGCTGGACGGGGCCGCCGTCGTCGGCAAACGCGCCGCCGCCGAAACAGTTGCGCTCGTCGCCGGGGATCAGCGGGCCCCGGGTGCCGACCTGCATGCGCTTCTCGCCGCGCTCCGGCAAGGAAAGGACCCCGCGTCCAAACGCTGGGCCGACGACACCCGGCGGCTGGAGGCCATTGCGCGGGAGGAGGCCGCCGCCGTCGCCGCTTCCTCCTTGCTGGGCGCACTGGACACCGCGCCGGACGGGAAGGAAGCCGTGGCGTTCGTTGTGGCCCTGGCGTATCCGGACCGCGTGGCCCGTCGCGTCCCGGGAGACGGGGCGCCGCAGTACCTCCTCGCGTCAGGTACCCGGGCCGGCCTGCCCGCCGGCAGCCCGCTGTCCGGGCATGACTGGCTCGCCGTCGCCGAGGTTTCCCGCGCGGCGGGGCGGGATGCCGCCGGTACCGGCGCCGTCATCCGCTCCGCGGCACCGCTCTCCGCCGACGCCGCCGAAGCCGCCGCCGCCCACCTGCTGGCGGACTCGGTGGACGCGCGCTTCGCCAAAGGCAGGCTGACCGCCCGGCGGGAGCGCCGGCTTGGCGCGATCGTGCTGTCCTCCACGCCCGTCCGGCCCCGCCAGGCGGAAGGGCGCGCCGCCGTCGCTGCAGCCCTGGCGTCCGACGGCCTGGCGACCATCGGCTGGTCTGCGGGTGCGGACGCCTTGCGCCGCAGGATGGCCCTGCTGCACCGTGAACTGGGCGCACCGTGGCCTGACGTTTCCGAGCGGGCACTCCTGGCGCGGCTGGAAGACTGGCTCGCCCCGGAGCTGGGGTCACTGGCCGACGGCGCACCGGCCGCCGGGATAGACCTTACGGAACCGCTGCGGCGCCTGCTGCCCTGGCCCGAAGCCTCGCGCTTCGCGGAGTTGGCGCCGGAGCGGCTGGACGTGCCCAGCGGTTCGCGCGTCGCCATCGACTATCCGGAGGCGGAGTCCGACGGCGGCCGGCCCGTGGTGGCGGTCAAGCTGCAGGAGTGCTTCGGCTGGGCCGGGACCCCCCGGATCGCCGACGGCAGGGTGCCGGTGCTGTTCCACCTGCTCTCTCCGGCGCGACGGCCCCTGGCAGTGACTGACGATCTCGAATCCTTCTGGGCCGGGCCCTATGCCCAAGTGCGTGCCGAAATGCGCGGCCGCTACCCGAAGCATCCCTGGCCCGAGGACCCGTGGACGGCCCCGGCCACGGCCCGGGCCAAGCCACGGGCGTAGCGGCGCAGGAAGCGGCCTAGCTGTTCGAACGGATGAAGGCGCTGACGGACGGGGCCAGCGAGGCGCCAAGCTCAGCGGCAGTGCGCTTCACGCCGGCCACCTCGAAGGTGTGCCCGCCGCCTTCCCGCCACTCCAGCACGGCGTTGGGGCCGATCCGGGAAACCACGCCTTCCAGCACGTCCGGCGTCATGAAAGGGTCCTTGGTGCCCTGCAGGAACAGCATGGGCACGGTAATCGAGTACAGGTGCTCGTCGCGGAGCTTGTCCGGCTTGCCCGGCGGGTGCAACGGGTAGCCAAGGTAGATGAGACCGGCCGCGGGCATGCCCTCAGCCACCGCCATCGACGCCATCCGCCCACCGAAGGACTTGCCTGCCGCCCACAGCGGTTCACCGGCCGAGCGGGCCTGTGCTTCGGCCAGGGCGGCCCGCCACGTGGCGATCGCCAACGGCGGGCGGTCCGGGAACCTTCTGCCGGCCGCCCGGTAAGGGAAATTGAAGCGCAGGGTGGCGGCGCCGTCGTCGTTCAAGGCCCGCACGAAACCGCCCATGAACGGGTGTTCCATCCCCGCACCGGCGCCGTGCGCCACCAGGACCGTGGCGAAGGGATTCTCCGGGCGGGCGTACCGGCCGGAAACGGGCGTGCCGTCCACGTCGATCGTGACGTCCTCTTCGGGGATGCTCATTCGAACCTCGAGGGGTCGCCGGTGCCGCGGCGGACCACTTCTGCGCCGCCGCTGGAGAAGTCAACCACGGTGGTCGGCTCGGATCCGACATCGCCGGCCTCGACCACGGCATCAACCACGTGGTCCAGGCGTTCCTTGATCTCCCAGCCCTGGGTCAACGGTTCGTCTTCGCCGGGCAGCAGGAGGGTGCTCGAGAGCAGGGGCTCGCCGAGCTCGGCCAGGAGGGCGTGGACGAAGTTGTGCCGGGGGATGCGCACGCCCACGGTCTTCTTCTTCGGGTGCAGCAGCCGGCGCGGCACTTCCTTGGTGGCCGGGAGGATGAACGTGTAGCTTCCCGGCGTGACGGCCTTGATGCTGCGGAAGACATCGTTGTCGATCATCACGAACTGGCCCAGCTGCGCGAAGTCCTTGCAGACCAGGGTGAAATGGTGCTTGTCGTCCAGCTGGCGGATGCTGCGGATGCGGTCCAGGGCCTCCTTGTTGCCCAACTGGGCCCCGAGGGCGTAACACGAATCGGTGGGGTAGGCGATCAGGCCGCCCGAGCGCACGATCTCGGCGATCTGGCCGACCAGGCGGGGTTGGGGGTCCTGCGGGTGGACATCGAAGAATCTGGCCATTCCCCGAGCTTACGGCAGGCAGCCTTTCAGGACAGGATGTCCTTGCTGGTGAACCTGCCGTACGCGATGGCTCCGGCGGCCAGGATGTAGCCACCTTGCAGCAGGGCATTCCCGCCGAACGTCGTCCACGAGATGGGCTGGCGGAGCAGGTCGGCGAAGTCCAGCCAGTAATGGCTGAACAGCCACGGGTGCAACCATTCCAGTTGCGGCAGGTTGTCGGCCACCTGGGACATGACCGACAGCACGACGGTCGCCGCCATGGCGCCGACCGGGATGTCAGTGAAGGTCGAGATTGCCAGGCCGATCGCCGCGAGCCCCAGCAGCGACACTGCAAGGTAGGCGGCGATCAGCAGGGAACGCAAGAGCGACTCGCCGACGTCGATGGTGTCCCCCGAGAGGAGCGTCACCGGCCCCACCGGGAAGAGCGCGACGCCGGCCAGCACGCCGACGGCGGCGACGGTCACCGTCGCGGTCAGGCAGAATACCGCGGCGGCCGCGTACTTGATGAGCAGGAGCCGGACGCGGCCCGCGGGTGCCACCAGCAGGTACCTGAGGGTGCCGAGGTTCGCTTCGCCGGCGATGGTGTCGCCGGCAACGACTCCTACCGTGAGGGGCAGGAACAGCGGCACCGACACCAGCATTGCGGTCATGCCCACAAAGAGCCCGTTCTGGGAGATGCGGTCCAGGAATGCCGGGCCACGGGCTGGCGGCACCGGATGCGAAGTGAGCCGGACCGCCGTGGCGATCAGGAGGGGAATCGCGGCGAGGGCGAGCAGCATGGCCCAGGTCCGGAGCCGCCGGAACAGCACTGAAAGTTCGGACCCCATGAGCGCCCACGCACCCGGGCGCCCGCTCGCCGACGCTGCGCGCGCGGCGGGTCCCGGGGCCGCACCCCCCCGGGCGGCCATGGCTTCATCCCGCAACGTCGAACCCCTCTCCGGTCAGGGACACGAAGCGCTCTTCGAGGCTGGCGTCTTCCACTCCGAAACCCTGCACCCGCACGCCGGCCGCCACGAGGGCGGCCACGATGTCCTCGGGCGCCACTGTGTGGCCCGGCGGACTGGTGCTGAGCAGCCCGCCATGGTCCGTGTCCTGCAGGACGCCTGCCGGTTCGGGGTGCAGGCCAAGGCCCGAAAGGACGCGCGCCGCGGCCGCAATATCCGGTGTCCGCAGCATGATCCTGGCCGTCCCGGCCGCGCGCAGCTCGCGAAGGGTGCCTTGGGCCACGAGCTTGCCGACGCTCATGACGCCCACATGGGTGCACATTTGTTCGACTTCGGCGAGCAGGTGGCTGGAGACGAACACCGTGGTGCCGCCGGCCGCCAGGGAGCGCACCAGGCTGCGGACTTCGCGTGTTCCTTGGGGATCCAGGCCATTGGTGGGCTCGTCCAGGACCAGCAGTTCCCGGGGCCGCAAGAGGGCATTGGCGATCCCCAGGCGCTGTTTCATCCCCAGCGAGTATGCGCGCACCTTCTTGCCGGCGGCATGGGACAACCCCACTCGTTCGAGGGCCTCATCAACCCGTGCGGCCCGGGTGCTTCGCGGGGCGTGCCGATCCGCGGTGTCCAGCCTGCGCAGGTTCGCCGCTCCCGAGAGGAAAGGGTAGAAGGCCGGTCCTTCCACCAAGGCGCCGACTTCCGGCAGCACGGCCGCCAAGCCCGCCGGGACCGGCCTGCCGAGCACCCGGATCCCCCCGCTGGAGGGGGCGGCGAGGCCGAGCAGCAAGCGGATGGTGGTGGTCTTGCCGGAGCCGTTGGGGCCAAGGAAGCCGAAAACGGAACCCCGCGGAACGGCGAGGTTGATGGAGTCGACGGCGGAACGGCGGCCGAAGCGCTTGCTCAGGCCAAGGGTTTCGATTGCCAGTGCGTCCGGCCCGGAAGTGTCGCTCATTGCGGGGCGGCCGCAGCCTGCAGCCGCTCAAGGGGGACCATTCCCGCGAACACCCGGCCGTCGTCGAGCATCAGCACGGTCACGAGGCTGCTGCTGAGGGCGCGGCCGCCGGGCACCGCCTGGGTGAGCTGCGCGAACGCGGGAGCGGAGCGAACACCGGCGGGAAGCACACCTGCGGGGAAAGCCACCACCGTGTCCCAGCCCTTGCCGGTCACAGTAGGCCGCGTCGCCGCCGGGTGCGTCCCGGGAGCGGGATGTTTGCTCTCCGGCACTGGAACCGGTGAGGTAACGGTCTTCTCCTCGATGGAGGCACCGCGGGGCGGCGTGAAGGCGAACACGGAGGATTCGGGGGCGGCGAGGCTGATGTCGCTGAACGCGAGCGAGAACGCGGGGGCGGCCTGCTCCCGCGCCCGCAGCTGGATTCCAAGCGGCAGGCCGGATGCAGAGTCGACGGCGAGGGTCACCGAATCGAGCAAGGTGCCCGTACTGCGTGGCTTGAGGACCAACTGGTACGCTGTGCGGCCGGCCACGGTGGTCGGGTCCCCGACCGTCACTTCAGTACTGGGGTCCACGGCGGCGAGGAAGCGCTGAGCGAGGGCCTCAGGGGTAGTCATTTCCGGTGTCTTCGGGTCCTGGTCCGCCGGTACGTGGGCGTGCGGGGTGCGGGTCCCCGGCGCCGGTGCGTCAGGCAGCGTGATGTGGGCTGCGCTGTTGTCCGCCGAGTTGTACAGCCAGAGGTCCTTGCCGTTGCGGACCACATCGCGCTCGGCCAGCGTGTCCATGATTTGGAAGCGGGCCTTCGACGGTCCATCCAGGTAGATCCGGGCGGTATGCGGGGTGCCCAGGAGTTCGATCACGGCGGCAAGGCCCTGGTTGGCGCCCGGCCGGGCCGAAGGAAGGGGACCGGCCGAGGGAAGCTGCGGAAGCCCCAGCTCGGAGGACTGGCGGAGTGTTCCGGACAAGGCGCGGACGTCCGAACGGCCGATCATGGCGATGATCTCCGCAGCCGACTTCCCGGGGAGACTGACGGCGGCTCCGGCTTGGTACGAACCGGCCAAAGCCGCTGCCGTCAGCGCTGCAGGCACCATGGCAGCCGGCAACCAGCGCAACCACCTACGGGTCATGGAAACCTCCCGGACCACCCGTCACCGGGCCACCCGCCGTCGGCGGCGGCCATGCTTCCAGAGTACTCCCGGTGCCCTGGCTCATCCCCGTCTGCTGCCTACCCCCCCCGGCCACCGTGCGCACGAAATCCGCGCTCGGACCGGCGTGGACAGCCCGGACGCCCTCAAACACGGCGATCCCGTCCTTCCCGGGCCAGTCAGCGGGAAGGAACACGGGCGGCAGCCCGGGGTCAAGGTACGGAATGATCCGCCAACTGTCGATGCATCGCACGTACGAGGCAAAGGCGGCGGCCGGCGGCGGCGGACCGCCGCCCACGGAAGGGTCCTCACCGGCAGCCCATTCCCGGATGAAATCCCGATGCAGGGCCGCGACGGTCTCGAGGTCCCACCACTGCGCGGCCGCGTCCCGGAGGCCTGCGCTGTGGTGGCCACCACCTGGGACAGGGGTGTCCGTGATGAAGAGCGTGGCCTGTTCCCGCAGCCCCAGCCCCGCCAGCACGTCCTCGATCTCGCCCCGGCGGAACGCCGGCGCGATCCACAGCCCGGCCGCCACCGTGCCGCAGCCGGTCCAGTGCAGCCGCCGCCTGAGCTGGTGCCGTTTCTCCCGTTCCGCCTCGGGAATGGAGAAGGACACCAGGCACCAGGGGTCGCCGTCGGCCATGTGCTGCGGTGCGAAGATCCGGCTGTCTCCCCGGGCCAGCATCGTCGCGGCACCTGAGGTCAGTGCGTAGCCGGCGACGCCGTCCCGCGGCTGCTGCTCCAGGACCGCCTTCTTCTTCAGCCGGCTCAGCGCGGTGCGGGTCACGGCGGCCGGCACGTCCAGCGCCTCCATGAGCCGCAGGAACGCCGACGCCGGCAGCCAGCCGCCGGCGTCGCGCAGGTACAGGCCGATCACCGTCCGCAGCAGGCTGGTGGTGCTCCCGGGGCGGGAGTCGACGTCGTCGAGGAAGGCGCTCACGAGAGCCCGAGCAGCACTTCGCGTATGGAGCGGATGCCGTGTTCGAGTTCGGCAAAGCCCGTGCTCAGTGGCGACAAGCCGATCCGGAGGCCGTGCGGCGGCCGGAAATCCGGGATGACACCGCGCTCCCAGAGCACTTGCGTGACCTCGGCGAAGCGGGGGTGGTCCACGGTAATGTGCGAGCCGCGTTCGGCGGCGTCCCGGGGGCTCACCACCTCCGCGCCGAGAGGCACCAGCCATGCATCGGCCAGGTCGAGTGCGTGTTCGGTGAGCTTGACCGACTTCTCCCGGACGGCGTCCATCCCGACGGAAGCGATGAGCTCCACCATGTCCTTCAGCGGCTGCATCGCGAGGATGGGCGGGGTGCCCGTGATGAAGCGGCGGAGGTTGTCGGCGGGCCGGTAGCTGTCCGTCATGCCGAAGGGATCGTGTGCACCCATCCAGCCCCAGATGGGCTGCTGGAGCTGATCCTGCAGCGCGCTGCTCACGTAGGCGAAGGCGGGGGAGCCCGGGCCGCCGTTGAGGTATTTGTAGGTGCAGCCGACGGCGAGGTCCACGTCCCAGGCGTCCAGTTCCAGCGGCACCGAGCCCACGGAGTGGCACAGGTCCCACAGCATCAGCCCGCCGGCGTCGTGCACCAGCGCGGTGATGGCCGGCGCGTCGGCGAGGAAACCCGAGCGGTAGGCAACGTGGCTGAGGACCACGACGGCGGTCCGTTCGTTGAGCAATTCCGCCAGGTCCGCCGGCCGCACGCCGCTGGCCGGCCGGGAGTCGACCCAGCGGATGGTGGCGTTCCGTTCCGCGGCGATCCCTTCGACGATGAAGCGGTCGGTGGGGAAGTTGTCCCGGTCCACGATGATCTCGTCGCGGCCCGGGCGGGCGTCGACGGCCGCCCGGATCAGCTTGTACAGGAGCACCGAGGTGGAGTCGCCGATGAAGGCCTGGCCGGGGGCGGCGCCGAGCGCCACCTCGCCCAGGCGGTTGCCGACGGCCAGCGGCTCGTCCATCCATTGTTCGTCCCAGCCGCGGATCAGCCGGCTGCCCCAGGCCTCCTCCACGAAGCGGGGGAGCCGCTCCGCCGTGGCCTTCAGCGGCCGGCCCAGCGAATTGCCGTCCAGGTACGCGGAAAGCTGCGCCTCATCCGGGCTGTAGAAAAGGTCCCGGCAGTCCGCCAGCGGATCGGCGGCGTCCAAGGCCGCCGAGGCGGCGGCGAAGTCGGGGGTGCCGGGCCCGGTGTTCATCCTTCCGGGGGTTTCGGCTGCTGTATCGAGTTGGGGATCGCTCAAGGGATGCTCCTCACGCGGGCTGTTTTGGTGCGGCCCAAGCGGCCACCTGCGCAATAGAGTAACACTAACGTGACGGTCGTTTCGATAGTGAAATACAAATGGCCTTTCCGGGCAAGGCGCAAGGTATTCTGCGGCCCTGTTTTCCATGCCGCAGCGGCGTTAGGGTGGGACGTGCCGGGGGGTGCGGGGGACGCGTTCCCGGTGACAGGAGAGGCTATGTCCCGGGTGTCCTTGTACCTCGACGTCGACGGTGTGGTGAGTCCCTTCGCTGTCCAAGGCAGGAGCGGCTGGGGGAGCGAGTGGGAGCTGGCCGACGCCGGCGTACTGGAAGTCGCGTTCGCGCCGGAACTGGTGGTCAGGCTGAATGTCCTGTCCCGGCGGCCCGGTGCCCGCTTTGTGTGGTTGACCACATGGGAACGGCTCGCGCCCGAGTTCCTGTGCCCGGCCATCAAGCTTGACGGGCGGGACTGGCCCGTCCTTTCCAGTGCCGGCCTGGACCTGTCGGCGGACTGGTGGAAGCTGGACGCCATCCGCCGGGACGTTGCCGCCCATCCCGCCGATCGCCTTGTCTGGCTGGACGACCAGCTCAACAGCGAGCCGAGGGCGCTGGCGTGGGCCGATGCCTGGGGCGCCCGGATGCTGCATATTTCGCCCGATCCGCGCAGGGGCCTGACGCCGGACCATCTGGACGCCGTCGAGGCTTTCCTGTGAACCGGAGTCCGGCTCCGGAGTGTTTTGCGCTGTCCCCGATGCAACGTAGGATTCTTAAGGTTTCATGCTGGCCACGGAAGGCCTCCGCAAGGGCGGGCAGGTGAATGTCTGCCGAACATGTGGTGTGGCAGGCGCGGGGAAGTGGAACTGCTGAACGTCGACTCTGCAGATTGGGCAACCAGGTGGAAATCACCTTCATGGTCGCGCTTGTCATAGCGCTGGCCTTATTTTTTGACTTCACCAACGGCTTCCACGACACCGCCAACGCGATGGCCACGCCCATCGCCACCGGCGCCATCAAGCCCAAGACGGCCGTGGCCCTGGCCGCCGTGCTGAACCTCGTTGGCGCCTTCCTGTCCACCGAGGTCGCCAAGACCATCTCCGGCGGGCTCATCCGGGAAGGTACGGACGGCATCCACATCACCCCGGAGATCATCTTCGCGGGCCTCATGGGCGCCATCCTCTGGAATATGTTCACGTGGCTCAAGGGCCTGCCGTCCAGCTCCTCGCACGCCCTGTTCGGCGGACTCATCGGCGCGGCGATCGTCGGCATCGGCTTCCATTCGGTGAACTTCGAAACCGTGCTGCAGAAGGTGATCCTGCCGGCCGTCTTCGCACCGGTGATCGCCGGCGCGGTGGCGTACGTCTGTACCCGCCTGGCCTACGCTTTGACCTCCCGGCACGACCCGGAAACCGGTGACAAGCTCACCCAGAAGCGCGGCGGGTTCCGCACCGGCCAGATCTTCACCTCCAGCTTGGTGGCGCTGGCGCACGGCACCAACGACGCCCAGAAGACCATGGGCATCATCACCCTCGTGCTCATTGCCGCAGGGACCCAGGCGACCGGCAGCGGCCCGCAGTTCTGGGTGATCGCGGCCTGTGCCTTCGCCATCGCCATCGGCACCTACGCCGGCGGCTGGCGGATCATCCGCACCATGGGCTCCGGCCTCACCGAGGTCAAGCCGGCACAGGGCTTCTCCGCCGAGTCCAGCACCGCCTCGGCCATCCTGGCCTCCTCCCATCTGGGCTTCGCCCTCTCCACCACGCAGGTTGCCTCCGGCTCGGTCATCGGTTCCGGCCTTGGCCGCCGGGGCACCACCGTCCGCTGGGGCATGGTTGGCCGCATCGCCATCGGCTGGCTGCTGACCCTGCCGGCCGCCGCCGTGGTCGGCGCCCTGACCGCCCTGCTGGTGGGCACCGGCATCGTCGGCGTGGTCATCGCCGCCGTGGTAGGCATCGCCGTCGTGGTCTTCATGTTCCTGTACTCAAGGAAGTCGCACGTTGGCCACCACAACGCCGTGGAGGTCGAAGAGGCCGGCACGGCCGTCAGGTTCCAGAAGAAGTCCGCGCGCAAGAAGGCCGCGGAGAACAAGAGCAAGGACGCCAAGCGATGAAATGGTTGGAACTGCTGCAGGTTGCAGGAGCCACCTTGGTCTCCGCCGTGGTCCTGGTGGTCCTCTATTCCCTGGGTGTGCGCTTGACCGCGATCGCCGGGGACGTCGAGAACAAGTCGCCGGCGCTGTTCCGTTCCCTGGCCTACCTGTGCTTCGCGGCCTGCGGCGCTGCCGTGCTTTTCGGCATCTACCTGATCGTGCCGTACTTCAGCAAGTAGCGGCCCCCCTTCCGGACTCTGGCTGTTCAGTCCATTCGGGAGAATAATCGGCTGTGTAGCTGCGCAAGCTGACCGGCCTCCTTTCCGGGGGCCATTGCGCCGCCCTGGGGCAGGTGTGGGGCCATGTTCGGACGGCTGAAAACCAACGGCAGATCCGGGACATTCCTTCCGGTGATTCTGGCTGCCTTCGCACTGGTGTCCTGCGGCCCGCCTGCGGGAGCGGAAAGCGCCGGCGCCCAGCAGACTCCCGAACTGACCTCGCCCAGCGCCCCGGCGAGCAGCGATCCGGCGCTGCTGGAACCCACGGTCCAGCCCGTGCCGGGACCGCCCGTCCCGGGTGTTCCCCCGCCTGCCGAAGCGCCGGTGGTCCGGTGGATACCGATTGGTCCTGTTGGCCCCAACGATCCCCAGGAAGGGCGGATGTACCTGTTCGCCCAGGGCCGCGACTGCGAGCAGCTCCGCGACGGCGTGGATGGCACCACTTTCAAGGACGTGTGGCGCGCCGCCGGGGCCGTCTGCTACGCACTGCGCGACGGGACCGCTGCGCAGTGGCAGGACGCTGCGACGGCCCTGTCCGCTGTCCAGGCGCCGCCTGAGGGACGCTGCCTGGAACGGGCGGTCCTCGCAGTGGTGCGCAGCGCCGTCGAGTATCACAATGCGAATCCGGCAACCGCGGTCCCTGTGGAGCCCGGCACCGGCGAAGCCTGCCCGCGCAAGCTCACCGGCCTCACGGTGGTCGACGAGAATTTTGTCCCGGTGCCGGGCCTGAGCCGCCCTTCCGGGCCGCGGGCCGGGGGCAGCTGGGTCCGGCTGGACGGTTATTACGTACGGGTCTCGGAGGTGAAGATCGACGGCGCGGCCTCCGGCGTCGAAACCCGCAGCGACGGCGACTACTCGCCGGTCTACTTCAGGACGCCGCCAGCCGGTGACAAGGCCTCGATCACCGTGACGATCACCGACACCCTGGACGCACCCGGCGAGGTGCAGTTCTTCTACGACGACACCGCCCCCACCGGTGGACCGGGTACTCCCTCTCCTTCCGGGCCGGAGTCTCCGGGGTCGGACTCGCCTCAGCCGAGCCCTCCACCGGCCGGGAACACGGGCACGGAGGGGCCGTGAGCGGCGCGCCGGCCGGGACCGGACCCCCTGACGCAGGCGCGGGCGACGCCGGTGCCGGCGAGGGTGGAGCGCAGGCATCCGCCGTCCCTGAACCTGCCGCTCCTGAATCCGCCGCGGGGGAAGGCAGCCGGGCGCTCCTCGACACGCGCTGGCAGCGCACCCTCGAGGTCCTCTCGGTCATCGGCCCGCCCCTCACCGTGGCGACGGCCCTCCTGGTGTACTTCGGCTGGGCCCGCAGCGACGCGCAGGCCAAGTCGATGGGCCTGGACGTCAGCCTTTTCGGCTACACCGTCCAGGACTTCATCCTGCGCAGCATCCAGTCCCTGTTCCGTCCCCTCGCCTGGCTCGCGCTCATCGGGCTCGCCTGGCTCATGGCGGACCGCGCCCTGAACAGGGTCATTGCCGCGGGCCGCTACCGGCGGCCCCTGGGGATCGCGGCTGCGGTCGTCGCCGCGGCCGGCTACCTGTTCGCCGCTGCCATGTGGATCCTCACCGTTGCCCAGCCCGACCGCACGCTTCTCTACGTGCCCTACCTGATCGCCGGCGGCCTGCTGCTGGGCAGCTGGGGCGTGGCGCTGCGCCGCCGCGCGATGCAGCACGCCGCGCGCAGCCCGATCCTCACCCCGCGCGGACTGGAGCGGGCCTTCATGTTCATCCTGGTGACCCTGCTGCTGTTCTGGGGCACCGCCGACTATGCCCAGGCGCTTGGCCGCGGGGCCGCCGTCGACTACCAGGAGCGCTCCGCCCTGCTGCCCACCGCCGTCGTCTACAGCAAGGAGCGGCTCGCCGTTTCGGCGCCGAACGTGCTCGAAGCTTCCGCCGGCACTGCCACTGCGCCGCTCTACCGCTACAGCGGGCTGCGCTTGCTGGTGGTCAGCGGCGGCCGGATCTTCCTGCTCAACGACGGCTGGACGCTCAAGGACGGCCGCGTGGTGGTGCTCCCGGACAACGGCACCGTCCGGGTGGAGTACGGCAATCCTTCCTCTGGGAACCCCGCACCGCGATGAGTACGCTGGGGCCATGTCCGCTTTCCAGTACTACGTGGCATCGTCCCTCGACGGCTTCATCGCCACCTCCGACGACGACCTTGGCTGGCTCCTCCAGTTCGACAGCACCGAGGGGGTGGGGGAGAGCTACGCGGACTTCATGGCCGGCATCGGCTGCGTGGTCATGGGCGGCCAGACCTACCGCTGGTTGCTGCAGCACGAGCCCGGCAAGTGGCCCTACCCGGACCTTCCCTGCTGGATCTTCACGCACCGGGAATACTCCGCGCCGGCGGGGGCGGACATCACCTTCGTCCGCGGCGACGTCGCCGAATTCGCGCAGGACCTCATCGACAGCGCGTCCGGCAGGAACGTGTGGCTGGTGGGCGGCGGGGACCTCGCGGCCCAGTTTGCCCGGGCGCGGCTGCTGGACGAGATGATCGTCACCCTGATTCCGGTGGTGCTCGGCTCCGGAAAGCAGCTGCTTCCCGTTGACCGCCCGACGGCGCCGCTTGAGTTGCTCTCCTCGCACACCATCGGCGGTGCGGCCGTGGAACTGCGGTACCGGTTTCCAGGCAGGAACGCCGGCTAGCAACCGCGGTCCGCGGCGTTCGGGTCAGTGCCCGCGGTTATCCCGGATCATGTTGGTGATGCGTGCCGTGGACAGCCGCCGGCCGGATTCGTCGGTCATGACCACCTCGTGCGTGGCCAGGGTGCCGCCGAGGTGGATTGCCGTGCAGGTCCCGGTGACCAGGCCGCCGGCAACCGAACGGTGGTGCGTGGCGCCCACCTCGATCCCGACGGCGTGGCGGCCGGGCCCGGCATGCAGGGAGGCAGCGAAGGAGCCGAGCGTCTCTGCCAGCACCACATGGGCTCCGCCGTGCAGGATTCCGGCCACCTGGGTGTTTCCTTCCACCGGCATGGTGGCCACGGCCCGCGCCGGGCCAAGTTCCAGGAACCTGATGCCCATCTTCACCACCAGGGCACCCACGCCGTAGCGCTCCAGCCAGCCATGCAACTCCGCCGGAACCCCGGCAGCGATGAGCTCTTCGGTGAACCGGCCCGGCGTGAAATTGTCCATCATGGCAACTAGGCTGGCACCTGTGAGCGAAACAACCAAACCGGCCGGTACCGTCGAAAACCAGGCCATCGACAACACAGCCATCGAAATCCCCGCCGCCGGGTCAGCGGCAGTCCCGCCCGCCTCCGCAGCGACCCTTCCGGACGCCGTTCCCGGGACCGCAGCCGGTGGCCGCTCCCGGCTGCTGGTGCTTGACGGCCACTCGATGGCCTTCCGCGCCTTCTACGCACTCCCGGCTGAAAACTTCGCCACCTCCGCGGGCCAGCACACCAACGCCGTGCACGGCTTCACCTCCATGCTGATCAACCTCATCCGGGACCAGAAACCCACCCACGTCGCAGTGGCCTTCGACGTCTCGGATGACACCACGTTCCGCAAGGCCGAATACAGCGAATACAAGGGCGGCCGCAACGAGACCCCGGCCGAGTTCGGCGGCCAGATCGGCCTGATCGAACGGGTCATGCGCGCCTGGGACATCAAGACCATCAAGATGCCCGGCTACGAAGCCGACGACATCCTTGCCACCCTCGCGGCGCAGGGCGAAGCGGCCGGCTTCGAAGTGCTCCTCGTCTCCGGCGACCGCGACACGTTCCAGCTCATCACGGACAACGTCTTCGTCCTCTATCCGAGGAAGGGCGTCTCCGATATCCCGCGCATGGACGCCGCGGCCATTGAGGAAAAATACTTCGTCTCCCCGTCCCGCTACTCGGACCTCGCCGCCCTGGTGGGTGAGTCCGCGGACAACCTTGCCGGCGTGCCCGGAGTCGGCCCCAAGACCGCAGCCAAGTGGATCAACCTCTACGGCGGCCTCGACGGGATCCTGGAAAACCTGGACGCGATCGGCGGCAAGGTGGGCGGGGCCCTCCGCGAGAACATCGACGCCGTCAAACGGAACCGCCGCCTCAACCACCTGCTGACGGACCTGGACCTCCCGGTCGGCCTGGACGAGCTCGCCGAGCCACGGCCCATCCGCCAGGCCATCGAAGAACTCTTCGACGAACTCGAATTCAAGACCCTCCGCACCCGGCTCTTCGACCTCTATGGCGACGACACGGCCGGCGCCGCTCCGGACACCATCGACGCACCTGACTTCGCCGTCCTGGAGGACGCGGCGGAACTGCAGGAGTTCTTCGCCGCCGGTGCCGGGATGCGTTCCGCGCTGGCTGTTCAGCTGGTCCCCGGCCGGATCGGGTACGACGCCGAAGCCCTCGCCGTCGTCCGTGGCAACGGGGCGGCCTTCATAGAGCTCTCCAGGCTCGATGCCGCGGCCGAAGCCGTGGTCGCCGGCTGGCTGACGGACCCCGAGGAAGCCAAGGTGATGCACGAGTTCAAGGCTGCGCTGAAGGCTTTGCACCACCGCGGGCTCGGCCTGGAAGGCGTGGTCGACGACACCGCCATTTCCGGGTATCTCATTGAACCGGACCGGCGCAGCTACGAGCTGGCGGAACTCGCCCAGCACCACCTGAAGATCACCCTGGAAGCCGCGGCCTCCACCTCCGGGCAGCTCGAACTGGACCTCGGCGATGGCCCGGACGGCGCGGCGGCCAGCGAACTCGTACGGCAGGCCGCCGTCGGGCACACGCTCAGCAAGCACTTCGAGAAGGAACTCAGCGACCGCCAGGCGAGTGCGCTGCTGACCACTCTCGAACTGCCGGTCGCCCGGGTGCTGGCCGGCATGGAACTCGCCGGCATCGGTGTGTCCCTGGACCGCATGAACGAACAGCTCGCGGACCTGTCCAAGGTGATCCAGCACGCCCAGGAGCAGGCATTCGCGGCGATCGGCCACGAGGTGAACCTGGGTTCGCCCAAGCAGCTGCAAACCGTTCTCTTCGAGGAACTCGGGCTGCCGAAGACCAAGAAGATCAAGTCCGGCTACACCACGGACGCGGCCTCCTTGAAGGCCCTCCTGGAGAAGACCGGGCACGAATTCCTGGTCCAGCTCATGGCCCACCGTGAATCGTCCAAGCTCGCCCAGATGGTGGAAACGCTCAAGAAATCCGTGGCCGAGGATGGCCGCATCCATACGGACTACGCCCAGAACGTCGCCGCCACCGGCCGCATTTCCTCGAACAACCCGAACCTGCAGAACATCCCGGTCCGCAGCGAGGAAGGCCGCCGGGTGCGCGGGATCTTCGTGGTCAGCGAAGGCTATGAATGCCTGCTTTCCGCCGACTACTCGCAGATCGAAATGCGCATCATGGCCCACCTCTCCGGGGACGAAGGGTTGATCCAGGCCTACAGGGAGGGCGAAGACCTGCACCGCTATGTCGGCTCGCATATCTTCAACGTGGCCCCGGAAGACGTCACCAGCGCCATGCGCTCCAAGGTCAAGGCGATGTCCTACGGCCTCGCCTACGGGCTGACGTCCTTCGGCCTGTCCAAGCAGCTGGAGATCTCGGTGGACGAGGCCCGCTCGCTCATGAAGGACTACTTCGACCGTTTCGGCGCCGTACGCGACTACCTGCGCGGCGTCGTCGAGCAGGCGCGCATCGACGGCTACACCTCCACCATCGAAGGCCGCCGCCGTTACCTGCCGGACCTTACCAGCACCAACCGGCAGCACCGCGAACTCGCCGAACGCATCGCCCTGAACTCACCGATCCAGGGCTCGGCCGCGGACATCATCAAGCGCGCCATGCTCGGCGTCGCGGCGGAACTGGCCGGCCAGGGCCTGAAGTCCCGCATGCTCCTGCAGGTCCACGACGAACTCGTGCTCGAAGTCGCCCCGGGCGAGCGGGACGCCGTGGAGAAGCTGGTGGCGGAGCAGATGGGTTCGGCCGCAAAGCTGAGCGTCCCGCTGGACGTCCAGATCGGCGTCGGGACCAGCTGGCACGACGCCGGCCACTGAGGTCCCGCAGGGAACCGCACGCAGGGCGCGCCGCCGGAATGGTGGCGCGCCCTGCTTTGTCTGATTAGTCTCGGTGGGGTGGCAGATCCCAAGGAAAACTACGTCATCGAGCGCTTCCCGTCCGCCCCCAGGGACGAACCCGGCTACCGCCGGGCACGCGACTGGATCCGCGCCGTGGGACACGGCTTCCACGACGAGCAACGCGCCGACGAACACATCGACAAGATCATCGCAATGCACCTGGCCGACGGTCGGGAGCTGGCCGGGGCGTACCTGACCGGCGGCACCCCGTCCCACGCGCTGGACGCCGAGCATCCGGTGGCTACGTTCGCCAGCTTCGAAAAGGAGCTCAATATCGGCTTCGGCCGGCAGCTGCGCACCCACCTGATCAGCGCGGTCACGGTCCGCGGAACGCACCGCCGCAAGGGCCTGCTGCGGCGGATGATGGAGGAAGACCTGGCGGCTGCGAAGGCTGCCGGGACCGCGATGGCGGCACTGACCGCTTCCGAGGCTTCGATCTACGGCCGCTTCGGCTTCGGCGTTGCCACCTTCGAACGGAGCATCAAGGTGGACACGGGTCCGAAGTTCCGGCTCCGGCATGAGGCCGTGGGCAGCGTGGAGATCGCGGACCCTTCCGTCCTCCTGGAACTCGCCCCTGGCCTGTTCGAGCTGGCACACCGCCGCACCCCGGGGTCGATCGTGCGGCAGGACTTCTACCGCAGGCACGTCTCCGGCGCCCTGGGCCGCGATGGCAATGCGGACCGGGCGGTCAAATGCGCCCTGCACTACGACGCCGACGGCGCCGTGGACGGCTACGTCTCCTACAAGTTCGCCGGCTGGGACAGCAAGCCCTACACGGTGGAGGTTCTGGACATCGTGGCAGCGGGCGACGCCGCGTACCTGGAGCTGTGGCAGTTCCTGGGCAGCATCGACCTGGTGGAGCAGGTCAGCTGGCAGGACGCGCCGGTCAACGATCCGCTGGCCTGGGCCTTGGCCGACCCACGCTGCGTCACGGATTCGGACCACCGGGACATGCTGTGGCTGCGGATCCTCAACGTCCCCGCTGCGCTCTCTGCCAGGAGCTACGCCGGCGGCGGACGCCTGGTGCTTGACGTCAGCGACGGCCTGGGCCACGCTGAAGGGCGCTGGGTCCTGGATGCCGCGGAGAGCCGGGCCACGGTGGTACCGGCGCCGCCGGGCGCTGCACCGGACCTGGTCCTCGACGTCGCGGACCTCGGCTCGATCTACCTCGGCGCGGTCAGTCCGCTCACCCTCCTGGCGGCCGGGCGGATCCAGGAGCATACGCCCGGCGCGGCGTTCCGCGCCCAGCAACTGTTCGCCGTCGAACGCCCGGCGCACTGCGCCACCCACTTCTAACCGCACAAACACCAGCACCACCTCCCGCTCCGGCGGGCCATAACAGAACAGGAATCCATGGGGGACTCCATCATCGCCGGCACCGAATCCGGGGCCGGTCACCTTGCCGCAGCCGGTCGCCGCACCGTACTGCTTGCTGCCGCCGGACTGGCGGCCGCGGCGCTCGGCGCTTGCGCCGGACCCGGACAGCGCGGCGGGGCGCCCGGACCGCAAGGGACTGCCACGCCGTCGGCTGTTTCCGTGCAGGAGGCCCCCGCGGCCTCCGCAACACATTCCGGGCTCCTTCCTGCAGGCAAGCGCCCGGCACCGCTCTCCCGGGAGGCCGTCGTCGCCCGGTACGGCGGCCGGCAGCCCGCGGAGTGGGGTATGCACGTCAGCGGGGTCGCCACGCGCAGCAGCTCCGGCAAAGCCGTTCTCACTTTCGATGCCTGCGGCGGTCCCGGGGGAGCGGACTGCGACGAGCGGCTCCTCGACACCCTCCGCAAGCTCAACGTTCCCGCCACGCTGTTCCTCAACGGGCGCTGGATCGCGGCCAACCCCGCGCGCGCTGCGGAACTCGGCGCGGACCCGCTGTTCGAACTGGCGAACCACGGCGCCCTGCACCGGCCCCTCTCCGTGGACGGGCGCCAGGCGTACGGGATTCCCGGGACGGCGAGCGTCGGCGAGGTGTACGACGAACTGATGGATGCGAAGGCGGTGGTGGAGCGGCTGAGCGGCAAGCCGTGCGTCTTCTTCCGTTCGGGAACCGCCCATTACGACGACGTCGCGGCCGCCATTGCGCGGCGGCTCGGCCAGGTGCCGGTGAACTTCAGCGTGAACGGCGACGCCGGGGCTACCTTCAGTCCCGCGCAGGTGACGGGCGAACTGGCCGGGGTGGGTGGCGGCGACATCGTGATTTCGCATTTCAACCACCCGGCCAGCGGCACCGCTGCCGGCTACGCTGCGGCGCTGCCCCGGTTGCTGGACCGGGGAGTGGTTTTCGCCCGCCTCGGCGAAGTGGCAAGGCAGCTGAAGTAGAGGTGAGGGGAGGAACCTGGCCCTGGAGGTAACAGGAGGGCCGCGGCGGCGCCCATTTTGACCCTTGTTGGCGGGTGCGACTAGAATAAACGGGCGTGTACTACGTGCACGCGATCAATACAATCCACAATTCAGGATGACCCGGCCTTGCGCTGTGTCCCGGATCCCGGAACGGGAAGCGGGCGGTTTGCCTGACCGACACACTATCCACAACGGAGCCCCTACTACATGACCATCACCTCCACCGAGAAGCCCGGTGCCCCCGTCGTCGCGATCAACGACATCGGCACCGCCGAGGACTTCCTCGCAGCAGTCGACGCCACCATCAAGTACTTCAACGACGGTGACCTCGTCGAAGGTACCGTCGTCAAGGTCGACCGCGACGAAGTTCTGCTCGACATCGGTTACAAGACCGAAGGTGTCATCCCCTCCCGCGAGCTTTCCATCAAGCACGACGTTGATCCGGGCGACGTTGTCGCCGTCGGCGATCAGGTCGAAGCCCTGGTGCTCACCAAGGAAGACAAAGAAGGCCGCCTGATCCTCTCCAAGAAGCGCGCTCAGTACGAGCGTGCTTGGGGCGACATCGAGAAGGTCAAGGAAGAAGACGGTGTTGTCACCGGTACCGTCATCGAGGTCGTCAAGGGTGGTCTTATCCTCGACATCGGCCTGCGCGGCTTCCTCCCCGCATCGCTCGTCGAGATGCGCCGCGTGCGCGACCTGGCTCCGTACATCGGTCAGCAGATCGAAGCCAAGATCATCGAGCTGGACAAGAACCGCAACAACGTTGTGCTGTCCCGCCGTGCATGGCTCGAGCAGACCCAGTCCGAGGTCCGCTCCACCTTCCTCAACAAGCTGGAAAAGGGCCAGGTCCGTCCTGGCGTCGTTTCCTCCATCGTCAACTTCGGTGCCTTCGTGGACCTGGGCGGCGTAGACGGCCTGGTTCACGTTTCCGAGCTGTCCTGGAAGCACATCGACCACCCGTCCGAGGTTGTCGAGGTCGGCCAGGAAGTCACCGTCGAGGTCCTCGAAGTGGATCTGGACCGCGAGCGTGTCTCCCTGTCGCTCAAGGCTACGCAGGAAGACCCGTGGCAGACCTTCGCCCGCACCCACGCCCTCGGCCAGGTTGTTCCGGGTAAGGTCACCAAGCTCGTTCCGTTCGGTGCGTTCGTCCGCGTCGAAGACGGCATCGAAGGCCTCGTCCACATCTCCGAGCTGGCTGTCCGCCACGTCGAACTGGCTGAGCAGGTTGTCTCTGTTGGCGACGAACTGTTCGTCAAGGTCATCGACATCGACCTCGAGCGCCGCCGCATCTCCCTCTCCCTCAAGCAGGCGAACGAGGGCGTTGACGCCGACAGCACCGAGTTCGACCCGGCTCTGTACGGCATGGCCGCAGAGTACGACGAAGAGGGCAACTACAAGTACCCCGAGGGCTTCGACCCCGAGTCCAACGAATGGCTCGAAGGCTACGAAGCACAGCGCGCCGCTTGGGAGCAGCAGTACGCTGACGCCCAGGCCCGTTGGGAAGCCCACAAGAAGCAGGTTGCACAGCACGCTGCTGACGACGCCGCTGCCGCCGCTTCCGGCGACAACGAGTCTGCTGCCACCAGCTACTCCTCCGAGCCGGCTGCTTCCGAGGCTTCCTCGGGCACCCTGGCTTCGGACGAGGCCCTCGCCGCCCTGCGCGAGAAGCTCACCGGCAACTGATTCCGCTCTCCCTGACGGGAACAGCTGAATAGCCACGAAGGCGCCCCCTCCCTTTGGAGGGGGCGCCTTCCGTTTAACGCCAACGCGGGATCATTTCAGCACACGTCCAATGCGTGGGCCCGCCGGTGGACATAGTGCTGCCATGTCCACTGCCGGCTTCACGGGGAGGACATGTCCAGCCCGGTATCGATCCATTCGGTGCCCTGCGGCAGAAGCCCGGCGCTGCCCGCCGTCAGCGCGGCAAGGCGCGCACCGGCGTCGGCGATGTCTGCAGCGTTGTCCGGCAACGCGAGCCGCAGCACGGTATTGACCGCCTCGTAGCTGCTGTCCGCCATGACGAATCCCGCCGCCCGCAGTTCGTTCTCCAGCCGGCCCGCCTGGGCGTGCGGTACGGGCACCGCACAGATCCGCAGCCGGCTCCGCCGGACCAAAGGCGCGGCGTCCAGCGCGGAGGACACCGATTCGGAATAGGCACGGACCAGGCCGCCGGCGCCGAGGAGGATGCCGCCGAAATAGCGCACGACGACGGCACTGATGTCGCTCAGGTCGCTCACTCCGGGCATGGTCTCGCGTTTGACCAGCGCCTCCAGCATCGGAATGCCGGCCGTGCCCGACGGTTCGCCGTCGTCACTGGAACGCTGGATATCACGGTCGGCACCGAGCACGAAGGCCGAGCAGTGGTGCCGTGCGTCATGGAACTCCTTGCGCAGATCCGCCACGAGGGACCGGGCCGCGTCCTCGTCCGCGGAACGGCGCAGCACGGTGATGAAGCGGGAGCGTTTGATCTCGAGTTCATGGCGGAGGTCGCCGCCGGCCGCAAGGGTGGTGTACGCCGTGGCCCGGGTCTCTTGTTCTGGCACTGACCAATTCTAAGCCGGCTGGCTGGGGCGCCCCGTGCCCGGGCTTAGGGTGGAGGGGTGTTGAAAATCGGACTCACGGGCGGGATCGCCTCCGGAAAATCCCTGGTGGCCCAACGGTTCCGCGAGCTCGGGGCTGTGCTGGTCGACGCCGACGTGATCGCCCGGGAGGTCGTCGAACCCGGCACCGAGGGACTCCGCCGGATCGTGGACGCCTTCGGCCCGGACATCCTGGACCGGGGGGGCCGGCTGGACCGTGCCCGCCTGGGCGGGATCGTGTTCGCCGACCCGGCCCGGCGTGAGGTCCTCAACGGGATCGTCCATCCGCTGGTCCGCGCGCGTGCCGCCGAACTCCTGTCTTCGGCTGATCCACGCGGCATCGTGGTCCAGGACATCCCGTTGCTCGTCGAGACCGGGCAGGGGAGCAACTTCCACCTGGTGGTGGTCGTCGATGCCCCGGAAGAACTCCGCGTCGAAAGAATGACCGGACAACGTGGTATGGCCGAGGCCGAGGCGCGGTCCCGGATCGCGGCGCAGGCCACCCGCGAGGAACGGCTGGCGGCGGCGGACGTGGTCCTGGACAACACCGGCTCGCGGGAGGAAATCGTGGCCCGGGTGGACCGCCTGTGGACGGAGCGGCTGCTGCCCTTCGCCGCGAACCTCGCCGACGGCACACGCGCGGAACGCCCAGGCAGCGCCCGGCTGCTGCCGCCCGACCCTGCTTGGCCCGCCATCGCCGAACGCCTCGCCGCGCGGATCCGGAAGGCTGCGCCGGAGTTGCTGGCCGTCGACCACATCGGCTCGACGGCGGTCCCCGGGCTGCCTGCCAAGGACGTCATTGACCTGCAGCTCACCGTTGATTCGCTCGCGACGGCGGACGGCCTTGCCCCCGCCCTGGCGGACGCCGGCTTCCCCGCGGTTCCCGGTGCGTGGCGGGACACGGCAAAGCCCGGATCCGAAGATCCGGACCTCTGGCAGAAGCGGTTCCACGCGAACGCCGACCCGGGACAGGCAGTCAATGTCCACCTCCGCGTGGCCGGCAGTCCGGGCTGGCGCTACGCCCTCCTCTTCCGGGACTGGCTGCGCTGCGACGCGGAGGCCCGGGCGGACTACGCCATGGAGAAGGAACAGTTGTCCGCGCAGTTCGCCGACGACGCCGGCACTGCCCGCTACGCCGAAGCGAAGGAACCCTGGTTCACCGGGCAGGCGCTGCCACGGATGGAAGCCTGGGCCGCAAGCAGCGGCTGGCAGCCGCCGTCGTACTCCTGACGCCGAAGCGCCCGAAGCGTCAGGGGACCACGGCGGCGATGGCGCTCACCTCGATGAGGGCGCCGGGGACGCCCAAGCCGGCCACGCGCGCCGCCGTGACCAGCGGCGGGGCGCCCTCCCGGGCAAGGTGCGGGGCGATGGCGCCGTACGCGGCGCGGAGGTCGGCGTCGACATGGAGGAGCACCGTCCATTGCACCACGTCGGCCAGGGACGCGCCGGCCGCTTCCAGGGCCAGCCGGGCATTCGTGACCGCCCTGAGCGACTGCTCGGCCACGTCATCCGAGACAATGGCGCCGGTGGCGTCGACGCCGTTCTGGCCACCCAGGTAGATGGTTGCGGCACCCGGCGGGACGACGGCGGCATGGCTGAAGGCCGGGCTGCGGACCAGCCCTTCGGGCTGCACGAAGGTGATTTCCATGGCGCCATCCTGCCACGCGGGACCCGTGAAATGCCGCCGGAACGCGGACAGTAACTGTCCGCGGGCAGGGGTAGATTTGATGCATGAGCCTCGCCCAGGAAATCAACCGAGTCGTCGCACCCTTCGAAGTCGTCAGCGAGTACCAGCCTGCCGGTGACCAGCCGGCCGCCATCGCGGAGTTGACCGAACGCATCAACAACGGTGAAAAGGACGTCGTGCTCCTTGGTGCCACCGGTACCGGCAAGAGCGCCACCACGGCCTGGCTTATCGAACAGGTCCAGCGGCCCACCCTGGTGCTGGTGCAGAACAAGACCCTCGCGGCGCAGCTGGCCAACGAATTCCGGGAACTGCTGCCCAACAACGCAGTGGAATACTTCGTTTCGTACTACGACTACTACCAGCCCGAGGCCTACGTCCCGCAGACGGACACCTTCATCGAAAAGGACTCCTCCATCAACGAGGAAGTGGAGCGCCTCCGGCATTCGGCCACCAACGCGCTGCTCACCCGGCGCGACGTCGTCGTGGTCGCCACCGTGTCCTGCATCTACGGCCTCGGCACGCCGGAAGAGTACATCGCCGGGATGGTGACCCTTCGCAAGGGTGCCGAGCTGAACCGGGACCACCTCCTCCGCAAGTTCGTGTCCATGCAGTACGCCCGCAACGACATGGACTTCCACCGTGGCACCTTCCGGGTCCGCGGCGACACCGTGGAAATCATCCCGATGTACGAGGAACTGGCGCTGCGGATCGAGTTCTTCGGCGATGAGATCGAGAACATCTACACCTTGCACCCGGTCACGGGGGAGGTCATCCGGGAAGAGACCGAGATGTACGTCTTCCCGGCATCCCACTACGTCGCGGGTCCGGAACGGATGAGCCGGGCCATCAAGGGCATCGAAGACGAACTGGCCGAGCGCCTCAAGGTGCTGGAGGGCCAGAACAAGCTGGTCGAGGCCCAGCGGCTGCGCATGCGCACCACGTACGACCTCGAGATGATGCAGCAGATGGGTTTCTGCAACGGCATTGAGAACTACTCACGGCACATCGACGGCCGCGGTTCAGGCACCGCACCGCACTGCCTGTTGGACTATTTCCCGGACGACTTCCTGCTGGTCATCGACGAATCGCACGTGACCGTCCCGCAGATCGGCGCCATGTATGAGGGGGACATGTCCCGCAAGCGCACCCTGGTGGACCATGGGTTCCGCTTGCCATCAGCCATGGACAACCGGCCGTTGAAATGGGACGAGTTCCTGGAACGCATCGGCCAGACCGTCTACCTGTCGGCGACCCCCGGCAAGTACGAGCTTGGCAAGGCGGACGGCTTCGTGCAGCAGATCATCCGTCCCACCGGCCTGATCGACCCCGAAGTGGTCGTCAAGCCCACCAAGGGCCAGATCGACGACCTCCTCGGCGAGATCCGCACCCGCGTGGACCGGGACGAACGCGTCCTGGTCACCACCCTCACCAAACGCATGGCCGAGGACCTCACTGACTACCTGCTCGGCCACGGCGTGAAGGTCCAGTACCTGCATTCCGACGTCGACACCCTGCGCCGCGTGGAACTGCTGCGGGAACTGCGGCTGGGTGTATTCGACGTCCTGGTCGGCATCAACCTGCTCCGCGAAGGCCTGGACCTCCCGGAAGTCTCCCTCGTAAGCATCCTGGACGCAGACAAGGAAGGCTTCCTGCGTTCGTCCACGTCCCTCATCCAGACCATCGGCCGTGCGGCACGTAACGTGTCCGGCCAGGTGCATATGTATGCGGACCGGATCACCGATTCCATGGCCCACGCCATCGAGGAAACCAACCGGCGCCGCGACATCCAGGTGAAGTTCAACACCGAAAACGGCATCGACCCCCAGCCGCTGCGCAAGAAGATCGCAGACATCACCGACCAGCTGGCCCGGGAAGACGCCGACACCGATGCCTTGCTGGGAAGCTTCGACTACGGCAAGGGCAAGCGCGGCATCGCTTCGTCGGCCAAAGCCGGGGCCAGGAAGGGCGCAGCCACCGTGCGCAGCGACGGCCTCGCTGCGGCCCCGGCGGAGGACCTCGTGGGACTCATCGCACAACTTACTGAGCAGATGCATTCGGCCGCCGCCGAACTGCAGTTCGAAATCGCCGCCCGGCTGCGTGATGAGGTCGGTGAACTGAAGCGGGAGCTGCGTCAAATGCAGTCCGCCGGGCACGCCTAGGGTAAGGTTGTGGTCACGTAGGGGAGTATCCCGAGCGCTACGTCCGTCAACACGCCAGGCACAGATGCCTCGCCGGACGCAGCGGGCCGCCGAATCTGCACTAAGTGCCCAGGCAGGCCGGAGAGACTTACACCGCTTCGACGTACCCTGCGAAAGGCATTTTTCATGCAGCTTCCCCTGTGGTTTGAGGTCGGCTCGTTTGTCGTCCTCGGAATCATCCTGCTCGTCGACCTCCTGCTGGTGGTCAAGCGCCCGCACGAACCTTCCATGAAGGAAGCGGGCCTCTGGGTGGGCTTCTACGTCGCCCTTGCCCTGGCCTTCGCCGGCGCCATCTTTGCCTTTGACGGCGTTGAGCACGGCAGCCAGTTCATTGCCGGCTGGGTCACCGAATACAGCCTGAGCATCGACAACCTGTTCGTCTTCATCATCATCATGGCCCGCTTCGCCGTGCCCCGGAAATACCAGCAGGAAGTGCTGATGGTGGGCATCATCATCGCCCTGATCCTGCGCGGGATCTTCATCGCGCTCGGCGCGGTGGTCATCGAGCAGTTCAGCTGGGTGTTCTACATCTTCGGCGCCTTCCTGCTCTGGACGGCCTGGAAGCAGGCCAAGGACGACGGCCATGACGAGGAAGAAGGCTCCGAGAACCCGCTGGTGGGCCGGCTCCGCAAGGTCCTGCCGATGTCCGAGAAGTTCGACGGCGGCAAGCTCCGCACCACGGTCGATGGCAAGAAGGTCTTCACGCCGATGCTGATCGTCTTCGTGACCATCGGCATGACCGACCTGCTGTTCGCCGTCGACTCCATTCCGGCGATCTTCGGCCTCACCCAGAGCGCCTTCATCGTGTTCACGGCCAACATTTTCGCCCTCATGGGCCTGCGCCAGCTCTACTTCCTGCTGGGCGGCCTCATGAACCGGCTGGTCTACCTCAAGCACGCACTTTCGGTCATCCTGGCCTTCATCGGCGTGAAGCTGGTGCTGCACGCGATGCACGTCAACGAACTGCCGTTCATCAACGGCGGCCACCACATCGAATGGGCCCCTGAGATCCCCACCTTCGTATCCCTGGCAGTCATCATCGGCACCATCATCATCGCGGTGGTGGCCAGCCTGCTCAGCCCGGCGGCCAAGCAGTCCAAGCTGGACGCCCGCCTCGAAGAGGACTCCCGCAAGAGCCTCAGCGACGTCGACTAATACAGCGACGTCGACTGACGCCGTCAGGCGCCTTGTCCGGAACCCCGGTCACCATGTGACCGGGGTTCTGGCGTATCCGGGAGCCGTCCGGGCGATGCGGGGATATGCTCGGGTGGTGGCATTGACTCCGACTGAAACCATGGATCCCATAGCAGTCCAGCGCCGTTCCGTCGCCCTCCTGAGCGCAGCGCAGCTGCTCAGCGGCATCGGCAACGGCGCCACCCTCTCCATCGGCTCCCTGCTGGCGGTGCAGCTCAGCGGTTCGGAAGCCTGGGCCGGTTCGGTGACCACAGTCCTGACCCTCGCCGCGGCCGTCGCGGCCCTTCCGCTGGCAGGACTGGCCGAACGCCGCGGCCGCCGCATCGGACTCGTCACCGGGCTTCTCGCGGCGATGGTCGGTGCGCTCCTCGTCATCGTGTCGGCCACCGCCGGCAGTTTCCCGCTGCTCCTGTTGGGCGGCGCCCTCCTCGGACTCGGATCGGCGGCGAACCTGCAGGCCCGTTTCGCCGCCGTCGACCTCGCTGATCCGGCGCGCCGCGGCCGCGACCTGTCCACCGTAGTCTGGTCCATCACTATCGGCGCCGTCGCCGGACCCAACCTGATCCAGCCGGGTGCCGCCGTCGGTGAAGCCCTCGGGCTCCCGGCCAGCGCAGGGCCGTTCATCTTCTCGGTGGCGGGGCTCCTGCTGGCGGCGGTCCTGCTCCTCACGGGGTTGCGCCCGGACCCGCTGCTGCTCGCCCGCCGCCTGAGCGGATCAGAGCCCGACGGCGGCCGGCCCGGTCCGCGCCGCCGTTCCCTCGCACTGGGACTCAAAGCGGTCCGGTCCTCGCCGATGTCCCTCCTCGCCCTCGCCTCCATCGTGTCTGCGCACGGCATCATGGTCAGCGTCATGTCCATGACGCCGCTGCACCTGCAGCAGCTCGTCGAAGGGCCGATCACCGGACACGGTGGCCACACCATGGGGACCGACGCACTGACCATCATCGGCTTCACGATTTCGCTGCACATCGCCGGCATGTTCGCGCTCTCGCCCCTGATGGGCTGGCTGACGGACAAGGCCGGGCGGCTTCCCACCATCGGCCTGGGCTATGTGCTGCTGATCGCCGCCGCGTGCGTGGCGGGCTTCGGGCAGCATGAGCCGGCAGCGGTGACCGCGGGCCTCGTGCTTCTGGGCATGGGCTGGTCCGCCGCCACGATCGCCGGGTCAACCCTGCTGGCCGAGAGCGTGCCGCAGGAGGAACGCGTCACCGTGCAGGGCGTCTCGGACACGCTCATGGGCGCAGCGGGCGCGGTGGGCGGCGGCTTCTCCGGGCTGCTCCTGGCTTGGCTTGGCTACCAGGGACTGAACATGGCCGCGCTGGTCCTCGCCGCCGCCGTCATCGGCGCTCTCCTGCTGCGGATGTTCCGGACGGAAGCGGACACGGCCTAGAAGGCTTCAGGAATCTGCGTCAGCCGCGGACTGTTCTTTCGGAGCGGACTGTGGTCTCCGCGCGGACCATGCCAAGCAGGCGCCGGAAGATGCCTTCGCCGTCTTCACCGATGCCGTCGTGGTGGAAGTCGGCGGTGGTCCAGGCCTGCAGGCCACGGACTGCCGCGGCGGTCTCCATCGACAAGTCGAAATCGACATAGATGTCGTCCCGGTAGACGGCAGCGGCAACCGGAACGGTGTTGGCAGCCAGCTGTTCCAGGTCGTACAGGGGTGCCCAGTCCGGCTTCGCGGCGAGCAGCTCGGCCACCTCGCGCAGCGGCTGCAGGGCGGGGTCCTGCTCGAAGTACCAGGGGTAGACCATTTCGCCGGTGAGCAAGGGTGCGTCAGCATCGGGACGGAAGTCCGGGAATTCCCCGAGCACCCGCCAGGCAGCCCAGTCCGTGGCCTGGCCCTGGCCGTAAATCGATTCGTGCAGCACGGCGTACAAGGGGTTGGCTGCCCGTGACACCTGGGCGCGCACCTGCTCCAGGAAGGCATCGGAGAGCCGTTCACCGTCCGGGGTGGCCACAAAGGCGTCTTCGAGGAGGTAGTGCAGGGCGTCCACGCGCGTGTTGCCGCCCAGGAAGGAGCCGACCATCTGGAAACGCTCGGGAGTGAGCCGGCTGCCGTCGGGAAGCAGTTCCTCGTGCAACTCGAGGTGGCGGGCGATCCGGGTGACCCGTTCACGGTCCTCCGGGTACCAGGCGAAGTATTCGGCGTTGCGTGCTGCGACCCGTTCGAAAGTGGCCCGGTAGACCCGCTCCGCCGGGCCTTGGAGTGGTGCCAGGCCGCCGGTGATGAGGACTTCCTTCAGTCCGGCGGGGGCGAAGGACAGGTAGCTCAGGGCGCAGAAGCCGCCGAAGCTCTGGCCCAGCACGGTCCACGGGGCCGCTCCCAGGGCGGCCCGGATCAGCTCGGCGTCGGCCACGATCGAGTCGGCCCGGAAGAAGGCCAGGTAGCCGGCCTGTTCTTCCGCGCTGCCACGCAGCGGCAGCGTGTTGCGGTCCACGGGGCTGGACAGGCCGGAGCCCCGCTGGTCCAGCATCAGGATCCGGAACTCGCGGGCGGCCGCCTTCATCCACCCGGATAGGGAGGTGACCCGGTTGCCGCGGCCGCCGGGGCCGCCCTGCAGAAACAGCAGCCAGGGCAGCGCGGCGGCCTCGGCATCGGTGTGGTCCGCGGAGACGTATTCCCGCGCGAAGACCGTGATCTCGGCGTCGCCGGGGTGTGCGTGGTCCAGCGGCACTGTGAAGAAGTGCTCCACCGTGCGGACGCCACGGAATGCGTGGCGGGCTCCAACGGTGTGGCCTGCGGTCGCGGCCGCCGGGTTCCCGGCGGCCAGGGCGGCAAATGCCTCAGCCACGGGCCAGGCTTTCGCCGAGGGATACCGCACCGGGGCCGACCGCACCGAAAGAGGCCAGCGCGTCGCCGGTGAGCCGGAAGGTGGTCCACTCGTCCATGGGCGCGGCGCCCAAGCTCTTGTAGAACGCAATGGAGGGTTCGTTCCAGTCGAGCACGCTCCATTCCACCCGGGCGTAGCCGTTCTCGACGGCGGTGGCGGCCAGATGCTGCAGCAGCGCCTTGCCGTGGCCCTCGCCGCGGGCCTCGGGCGTGACGTAGAGGTCCTCGAGGTAGATGCCGTGCACGCCCTCCCAGGTGGAGTAGTTCAGGAACCACAGGGCGAAGCCGCGGACCTCGCCGTCGTCGTTCTCGGCGATGTTCGCATACACCCGCGGGTTGCCGCCGAACAGCGCCCCGTGCAGCATCTCCGGGGTGTTCTTCACGGCGTCCGGCTCTTTTTCGTACACTGCCAGTTCGTGGATCATCTGCAGGATTACGGGGACATCGGCGGGGGTTGCGGAACGGATCACACTCATGGCTCCGAGCTTACCTGCCATCCCAGAGCGGATGATCCGTAGGGGGCCGGCGGGCGCCTGTATTTCAAGGGGACGCCGTCGGCGAGCAAGGGCGGGCCCACGTGGCGGAGGCTGCCGTACGGGCTGTCCATAGCGGAAAGGGCGGGATCAGGGGCGGATCCGCTGCCCTGGCTGTCAAGCAGCGTGGCCGGGAGGGCGAAGAGTTCTTCGGCCGTCCGGGCGAGGGATAGCCTGGCGCTGCCACCTGCTCTGGTGCCGTGCCGCTCGGCCAGAAGGGCGAGGACAGCGGCGGCCACCCCGTAGCCAGTGGCGTGGTCCAGGGCCTGGACCGGCAGCGCGCCCGGGCGGAAACCGTCGTCGTTTGTGCCGTACGCCACTGCGATCCCGGAGGCTGCCTGCACTAGGCTGTCGAAACCACGCCGTCCACTCCATGGCCCCTCGGAACCCCACGCGTCCAGGGTGCCCACCACCAGGCCGGGCCACCGCTCCCGCAGCGATTCCGGGTCCAGGCCGAAGCGCTCCAAGGCGCCGCCCCGGTAACCGCTGATGAACACGTCGGCGGAAGCGATCAGTTCCTCAACCCTGCCAAGCACGCCCGGGGCCGCCAGGTCCGCCTCGGCACTGCGCTTGTCGAAACCAGTGTCGATGAAGGCATCAGCCAGCTCCGGCAGGGCGGGCGGGTCGATGCGCAGCACGTCCGCTCCCAGAGCTCCAAGCAAGCGGGTGGCCACAGGACCGGCGATGACGCGCGTCAGGTCCAGCACCCTGAGGCCGGCCAGCGGGAGGACACCACCGGGAGCAGGGATCCAAGTGTGGCCGCGGACCCGGGAAGGAACTGAGGCGGTGAAGGAAATCCATGGTCCGGACGCGACGGCGGCACGCATGGCTGTCGAGGTCCATGCGTCGCGCGTCCGCACAACGGCCGCTGCGCCGTGGTGCGAGGTGATGAGTGCCTCGGCGTCGTCTGCGGTGACGCGGGAAAGCGCTATGTCAACGTCTCCGGGTGTGGAGACGTTGAGGGCCCGCATGAGGCGTTCGGCGTGGTGCGGGTAGTTGGCATGGAGCCGAATCCAGCCGTCGGCGGTGCGGCGGAACCCCGATATCGGGGCAAACCCTTCAGCGTGGCGCCCGTCGATTCGGAGATGCCCCAAGGAATCGAAGGCGGCTGCTACCCGGGTGGAGCTGGCGGAGTACCTGCCGGACTCCGTCAGTGCGTTGAGGGCCGTGGCAGTCGCCTGGACGGCGCCCATGGCGAGGCCTTCCACGTCCAGCGCGCCGGACCACCATTGCCTGGGCCCGCTGCACTGCGCACGGACGGCGCTGCGCAAGGCGTCCAGCACCCGCAGGCTGCTGGCCAGGTCCGGCACGGCCTCCACGCGTCGCCGCCTACAGCCTGTTTACATCGGTCACCGTCACCACGGCGGTTCCGCTTTCATCCGACGCCGCCAAGTCCACTTCGGCCGAGATTCCCCAGTCGTGGTTTCCTGCGGGATCGTCGAAGATCTGCCGGACGCGCCAGATCCCGGGCTCTTCGGTGATGATCAGCAGGCCGGGGCCGCGGGCGTCGGGCCCGTCGCCGATGTCATCGTGCTCGTCGAAATAGTCATCCAATGCCTCTTCCCAGCGGGGCGCATCCCAGCCGCTGCCTCCGTCGAGCTCTCCCAAGGCTGCCGAATCCTCCGCCGCGAACAGTTCCACCCGCCGGAACATCTCGTTCCGGACCATCACCCGGAACGCCCGGATGTTGGAGGTCAGGGCCGGCGGCGGGGGCGGGGGAGCGTCGTGCGGTGTGGGTGCAGCGCCGGAGGTGAGTTCCTCCCATTCGTCCAGCAGGGACGAATCCACCTGCCGTACGAGCTCGCCGAGCCAGGCGATGAGGTCTTCCAAGTCGTCCCGGAGGGCGTCCTGCGGGACGGTCTGGCGCAGCGCCCGGAAGCCGTCCGCGAGATAGCGCAGCACGATGCCCTCGGAGCGCGCCAGGCCGTAGAACTGGACGAATTCGCCGAAGTTCATGGCGCGCTCGTACATGTCCCGGATCACCGACTTGGGGGTCAGCTCGAAGTCGCCCACCCAAGGGGCCGCCCGCCTGTACACCTCGAACGCATCGCCGAGGATCCCGGCCAGTGGCTTCGGATAGCTGACCGACTCCAGCATGGCCATGCGCTGTTCGTATTCGATGCCGTCCGCCTTCATGGCGGCCACAGCTTCGCCGCGGGCCTTCTTCTCCTGCGCGGAGAGGATCTGGCGCGGCTTCTCGAGGGTCGCCTCGATCACGGAAACCACGTCAAGGGCGTACGACGGCGACTCCGGGTCGAGCAGTTCCAGTGCCGCAAGCGCGAACGGCGAGAGCGGCTGGTTGAGGGCGAAGTTCGGCTGCAGGTGGACCGTCAATCGCAGGGAGCGGCCTTCCTGCTCCTGTTCGTCCACCGGTACGCGTTCCACGACGCCGGCGGCAAGCAGCTCGCGGCAGATGCCCAGGGCCTTCTTCATCAGCTTCAGCTGCGCCGGCCGGGCTTCATGATTCTCGCTCAGCAGGCGGCGCGCCGCCACGAACGGATCCCCTGGCCGTTCCATGAAGTTCAGGACCATCGCGTGGGTGATGGTGAAACTGGAGGACAGGGGATCGGGCACCGACTCCACCAGCTTGTTGAAGGTGGGCTGGCCCCAGGAGACGAAACCCTCGGGCGGACGCTTCTTGACCACCTGGCGCAGCTTCTTCTGGTCGTTGCCGAATTTTGCGGTGGCCTTGGCCATTGCCTTGGCGTTTTCCACCACGTGTTCCGGTGCCTGGACCACCACGGTGCCGGCGGTGTCGTAGCCCGCGCGGCCGGCCCGCCCGGCGATCTGGTGGAACTCACGGGAGTTAAGCAGCCGGGTGCGGACGCCGTCGTACTTGCTCAGCGCGGTGAGCAGCACCGTGCGGATCGGCACGTTGATCCCGACGCCAAGCGTGTCGGTGCCGCAGATGACCTTCAGCAGTCCGGCCTGGGCAAGCTGTTCCACCAGGCGGCGGTACTTGGGCAGCATGCCGGCATGGTGGACGCCGATGCCGTGCCGCACCAGGCGGTTGAGCGTCTTGCCGAAACCGGCGGCGAATCGGAAACCGGCGATCAGTTCGGCGATCCGGTCCTTCTCCTCGCGCGTGCACATGTTGATGCTCATCAAGTTCTGCGCGCGTTCGATCGCTTCCACCTGGCTGAAGTGCACCACGTAGACCGGGACCTGCCTGGTTTCCAGCAGTTCCTCCAGGGTCTCGTGGACCGGAGTCTCCTGGTAGTAGTAGTGCAGCGGAATGGGCCGTTCGGCGGAACTGACGGTCGCCGTCGGGCGGCCGGTGAGATCGGTGAGCCCGGTCTCGAAACGGCTCACATCGCCCAGAGTCGCGGACATCAGCAGGAACTGGGCCTGCGGCAGTTCGAGCAGCGGCACCTGCCAGGCCCAGCCGCGCTGCGGGTCGGCATAGAAATGGAACTCGTCCATGATCACGGCGGTCAGGTCGGCCGCCGCGCCCTCGCGCAGTGCGATGTTGGCCAGGATTTCGGCGGTGCAGCAGATGATCGGCGCGTCCTGGTTGACGCCCGAATCGCCCGTGATCATGCCGACGTTCTCCGCGCCGAAGATGTCGCACAGGGCGAAGAACTTCTCTGACACCAGGGCTTTGATGGGGGCGGTGTAGTAGCTGCGGCCACCGCGGGCCATCGCCGTGAAATGTGCGGCGATGGCGACGTGCGACTTCCCCGAACCTGTGGGGGTGGCGAGGATGACGTTGCCGCCGCCGGCCAGCTCCATGATGGCCTCGTCCTGCGCAGGGTAGAGCTGGAGCCCGCGGCCCTCGGTCCATTCAACGAAGCGGGTGTAGATATCGTCCGGGTCGGGGGATCCGCCGTCCGGGCCGCCGAGTGACATGCCGGAGAGCTGCTCAAGAAGTTTCATTGCCTCCAGCTTAGTGTGGAGCCAGATACCTACGAGGAGACGGCTGTGGCACAGGCGATGACATGGGATCCCGGCAGATACGTGCAGTTCGGGGACTACCGCGACAGGCCGTTCTTCGACCTGACCGCCCGGATCGTCGCGGACTCGCCCCGGCAGGTGGTGGACCTCGGCTGCGGCCCGGGAAACCTGACGGCGACCCTGGCGGACCGCTGGCCGGGGGCCAGTGTCCTGGGCCTCGACTCCTCGCCCGAGATGCTGCGGCGTGCCGCCCGGCAGGTGGAAGGGCACCCCGGCCTTGCCTTCGACGCCGCCGATATCAAGGACTGGATGCCCGGCCGCGAGTGCGACGTCGTAGTTAGCAATGCAGCCCTGCAATGGGTTCCAGCGCACCTGGATCTGCTGCCCCGCTGGCTGGATGCCCTGCCGGCGGGGGCCTGGTTCGCGCTGCAGGTCCCCGGCAACTTCGGGGCACCCTCGCACACGCTGATGCGGGAACTCGCGGCGTCTCCGGATTGGTCGGAGCAGTTGGAGGGCGTGCTGCGCCATGACGACGCCGTGGGCGGGCCGGCGGACTATCTCGCCGTGATGCTCGACGCAGGGTGGAAGGCCGACGCCTGGGAGAGCAGTTACCAGCAGTTGCTGCCGGGGCGGGATCCCGTGCTCGAATGGGTCCGTGGAACGGGCCTGCGACCGGTGCTGGCTGCCTTGTCCACGGAGGACGCGGCTCGTTTCGAGGAGCAATACGCGGCGCTGCTGCGCGAGGCCTACCCCGCAACCCGGCACGGCACGGTGTTCCCCTTCCGGCGCATCTTCGCGGTAGGGCACAAGGCCGGAGGTTACCCGGCTGGCGCCCTGCCGGAAGGCGCGCCCGCTTAAGCCGCCCTGGTTGTGATCTGCACTACAATGGCATTCGCGACAGTGGGGGCTGCATTCGTTTGGCGGCCGTAGCCTCCCGGACATGGAACGGAGGCCGGATGCTCGCAGCTCTCGTACTGCGGCGCCTTGCCCCGTACCGGCTGCACGTCGCAGCCATCGCGTTCCTCCAACTGCTCCAGGTCGGCGCTACCCTCCTGCTTCCCACGCTGAACGCCGAGATCGTCGACGACGGCCTGCTCGCCGGCAACAGCTCCGTGGTGCTGGAACTCGGCGGACGGATGCTGGCCCTGGCCTTCGTCCAGGTGCTGGCGGCAGTATCCGCCGGATACCTCGGAGCCGTCGTCGCGATGAAGATCGGGCGGCGCCTGCGGCAGGAACTCTTCGAGAAGATCCATGCCCTGCCCGCCCAGGAAGCGGAACGCTTCGGACCGGCCAGCCTGGTGGTCCGCACCACCAACGACATCCTTCAGGTCCAGACCGCGGTGATCCTCGTGTTCAGCATGCTCGTCGCCGCCCCGGTCATGGGCGTCGGCGGGGTGCTGCTGGCGGTGGCACAGGACGGTACCCTCGCGTGGCTGGTCTTCGCCATCATTCCGCTGCTGATGCTGATCATGCTCCGGATCGTCCACAAACTGGTCCCGCTGTACCGGCAAGGACAGGGGCTCGTGGACCGCATCAACACCGTGATCCGGGAGCAGATCATGGGCGTCATGGTGATCCGCACTTTCGTCCGGCGCCCGTACGAGAAGGAACGCTTCGCCGCCGCCAACGGCGCGCTCACGGCCAACAACCTGCGTTCGGCGCGGATCGTGGCGGTGATGCTCCCGCTGGTGATGA
This sequence comes from Arthrobacter silvisoli, assembly GCF_003369445.1. Lineage (GTDB taxonomy): Bacteria > Actinomycetota > Actinomycetes > Actinomycetales > Micrococcaceae > Arthrobacter > Arthrobacter silvisoli. The sequence continues at coordinate 25,413 of NZ_QRCU01000015.1, read as the reverse complement.
CCGTGGTGAACCTGTCTTCGGTGGCAGTAGTGTGGCTGGGCGGACTCCGGATTGTCAGCGGCGCGATGGAACTGGGCGCTTTGACCGCCTTCACTGCCTACATCATGCAGATCCTGCTCGCGATCATGATGGCCATGTACGTTCTCTCCGCCGCGCCCCGGGCAGAGGTCAGCGCTGAACGGATCAGCGAAATCCTCACCAGCCCTGACGAACGGCAAACGGACAGCGCGAACCAGGTAACGCCCGCCCCGCCACCGGCCTGGCACGGCAGGCACTCGTCGACGCCGGCCCATGGACCGTCCAAGGCGGTCCTGCGCTTCGAGAACGTCTCCTTCGCCTTCCCCGGAGCCGAGGCCCGGGTGCTGGAGGGCATCAGTTTCGGGGCGCCGCCGGGCACGACGACGGCCATCATCGGCTCCACGGGCAGCGGGAAATCCACCCTCCTGCGGCTGGTGCCGAGGCTGCTCGAAGCGAGCGGCGGCAGCATCACCATCGGCGGCGAGGATACGCACGGGATTCCGCTGGACACGCTGCGGCGCGGCATCGCCGCCGTGCCGCAGCGGAACTGGCTCTTCGACGGAAGCGTCGCGGACAACCTCCGGATCGCCCTCCCCACGGCGAGCGACACGCAACTGTGGGAGGCGCTCGACACGGCGCAGGCGGCGTCGTTCGTTTCCGCCCTCCCGGACGGCCTCAATACGGTCCTCGCCCAAGGTGGCGGGCTCTCCGGCGGGCAGAAGCAGCGGTTGTGCCTCGCCCGTGCCCTCCTGCGGCCGGCGTCCATCCACCTTTTCGACGACAGCTTCTCCGCCCTCGACGCCCTTACCGAAACCCGGATCCTCGCGGCGCTGAGGCCGCGACTGGCCACCTCCGTGGTGCTCATGGTGGCCCAACGGGTGCGCAGCGTGGAAACCGCGGACCGGATCCTTGTACTCGATAACGGCAAAATTGTCGGCAACGGCACCCATGCGGGGCTGTTGGCCGAGTCGGAGCACTACCGGGAATTCGTTGCCTCCCAGCTCGACACGGCGGAAGAGCCATGAGCCGGCCGGCGCCGGCGGGGGAGGCCACCGGCCCCAAGCGACCGCTTCGCGGGCGTGCGCTGTTCCGCCTGATCGAAATGTTGGATCCGTCCCGGGCCGCGATGACCGGTGCCTTGCTGTGCATCGCCTGCTTCGTGGTCCTCAACGTCTCCGCGCCGAAGATCCTCGGCGACGCCACTGACGTCGTCGCCGAAGCGGTGCTGGGGGGTGGCTTCAATGCGGCCCGCTTCGCCGCCCTGCTGGTCCCCGTGGCTGTAATCTATGTCGTCGCGTCGGTGTTGAGCTGGGCGCAGGGGACGCTGACCGCAAGCGCCGTCCAAGGGCTCGCATACCGGCTCCGGCAGGCCGTCGAAGACAAGCTGCACCGCATCCCTGTGGCCGATTACGACAGCCGCAGCCGTGGTGACGTGCTGAGCCGGGCGAGCAACGACCTCGACAACGTGGCCCAGCTCCTCAACCAGCTGCTGGGCCAGCTGATCACCTCCCTGCTGATGGCCTTTGCCTCGCTGTGCATGATGCTGCTGATTTCGCCGTTGCTGGCGCTGGTGGCGCTCCTCACCGTTCCCGTCTCGGCCCTGCTGTCGTATATGGTGAGCGGGCCTGCCCGGAACTACTTCGCGCGGCAATGGGCGGCCACCGGAGAGGTCAACTCGATCGTGGAAGAAACTGCCTCCGGCCACGAGACCATCAAGCTGTTCGGCGCCCGGGGCCTCATGGCGGACCGTTTCGCGACCCGGAACAGCACCCTGTATAACGCCAGCGCGCGCGCCCAGTTCCTTTCCGGGCTGGTGCAGCCGCTCATGGCCTTCGTCTCCAACGCCAGCTACGTAGGGGTGGCCCTGGTGGGCGGGCTGCAGTTTCTCGCCGGGGCCATGACGATCGGTGGCATCCAGGCCTTCATCCAGTTCAACCGCCTGTTCAGCCAGCCGCTCGGACAGATCGGCGGAATGGTCCAGGCGCTCCAATCCTGCTCGGCGTCCGCCGCCCGGATCTTCGAACTGCTCGACGCGGCCGAACTCCCGGCCGAGGCGGTGTCCCTGCCGGACGCGGCCTCTGCGAACGGCCGCCGCGGTGCCGTCGCCTTCGAGCACATCTCCTTTCGCTACCGCCCCGACACGCCGGTCCTGGAAGACCTCTCCTTCACGGTGGATCCGGGCCAGACGGTCGCGATCGTGGGTCACACCGGCGCAGGCAAGACCACCCTGGTGAACCTGCTCATGCGCTTCCATGAGCCCGACGCCGGCCGGATCACCGTGGACGGCGTGGACATCACGCAGATGCCCCGGGACGCACTTCGTCAGCACTTCGGCGTCGTCCTGCAGGAACCCTGGATCTTCACCGGGACCATTCGGGAAAACATCGCCTACGGCGACCCCTCCGCCAGCGACGCGGACATCGTCGCCGCCGCCGAGGCGAGCCACGTGGACCACTTCGTCCGTTCGCTCCCCGACGGCTATGCCACCATGCTCAGCAACGGCGGCGAGCCCCTCAGCCAGGGTCAGCGGCAGCTGCTCAGCATTGCCCGTGCCCGGCTGTCGGGGCGGCCCGTCCTGGTCCTGGACGAGGCCACCAGTTGGGTGGACACCCGCACCGAGGTGCTGATCCGGCACGCCATGCACCGGCTCCGGAGCAACCGGACGTCCTTCGTGATCGCACACCGCTTGTCCACGATCAGGGACGCTGATCTAATTCTGGTCATGGACCACGGACGGATTGTCGAGCACGGAACGCACCAGACCCTGCTGGCCCGGGGTGGCCATTACGCCCTGCTGCACAAGGCCCAGTTCGCCGGGAGCGACGAACCGGACACGCCGCTCGACGGCGTCGGTACCGGGACGCCGCGATGAGTGCCCAGGCGGTGTTTCCGGGGGAGTGGCGGCCCAGCCAGACGAGTTCGGTGCCGCTTTTCGAGCAGCTCCGCCTGCGCATCATCGACCTTGCGGACAGCGGCACCCTCCCTGTCGGCAGCCGGCTGCCGGCGGTGCGGAAGCTGGCCGAGCAGCTGGACGTCGCCCCGCACACGGTGGCCCGCTCCTACAAGGAGCTCGAGGCCGCCGGTGTCGTCGCCACCCGCGGCAGGAACGGAACTGTGGTCTGCGCCCGCGACGAACGGTACAGCGTGCTGGCCGCGGTGGCTGCCGAATACGCCGCCGCAGCCCGGGCCCAGGGCGCGAGTTTCGCCGAGGCAGTCCAGCTTCTCGCGGCCGCCTACGACGAAACGTAGCGCGCAGGTCCCCTCCCAACGCCCGCAAGCGCGCGGCGGGGGCCGTCGGGACGACGCTTAGGCGCCCCGCCGCGGTGCGGGCCGCCGTCCGACCCTGGCAGGGAGTACTTCCGGGGTGGGCAACGGCACATGGAAATTCGAAGAAGTTTTCGATTAGCATTAGTGGGTGCCCAAAGCCGTAGCTGAAGACTCCGCCGTCGAAACCCTCAAGAGCGTTCCCCCCGCCCCCGTGCAGCCTGCCGGACATGACCTGTCCCGGCTCGTCGTCAAGGGCGCGCGGGAGCACAACCTCCGCAACGTCGACCTCGACCTGCCCCGTGACGCCATGATCGTGTTCACCGGCCTGTCCGGGTCCGGCAAGTCGTCCCTGGCTTTCGACACCATCTTCGCCGAGGGACAACGCCGCTACGTGGAATCCCTCTCGGCCTATGCCCGGCAGTTCCTTGGCCAGGTGGACAAGCCGGACGTCGACTTCATCGAGGGCCTCTCCCCGGCAGTGTCCATCGACCAGAAGTCCACCAGCAAAAACCCGCGCTCCACGGTGGGCACCATCACCGAGATCTACGACTACATGCGCCTGCTGTGGGCCCGCGTCGGCCGCCCGCACTGTCCCGTGTGCCACGAGCCGATCACCCGCCAGACTCCGCAGCAGATTGTCGACCAGCTCCTCGAGCTCGACGCCGGAACCCGCTTCCAGGTCCTGGCGCCGGTGGTCCGCGGACGCAAGGGCGAGTTCGTGGAGCTCTTCAAGGAACTCACCGCCAAGGGCTACGCCCGCGCCCGGGTGGACGGTGAACTCATCCAGTTGAGCGACCCGCCGAAGCTCGGCAAGCAGTTCAAGCACACCATCGAAGTGGTCGTGGACCGCCTCGTGGTCAAGGAAGGCATCAGCCAGCGCCTCACCGACTCCATCGAAACGGCGCTGTCCCTCGCCGAAGGCCGCGTGCTCGCCGAGTTCGTGGACCTGGACCAGGAGGACCCCCACCGCATCCGGGCGTTCTCGGAGAACTTGGCGTGCCCCAACGAGCACCCCTTGGCCATCGACGAGATCGAGCCGCGCTCCTTCTCCTTCAACAACCCCTTCGGCGCCTGCCCTGCCTGCACCGGCATCGGCACCAAGCTTGAGGTGGACGAGGAACTGGTGGTCCCCAACCCCGAGCTTTCGCTCAACGAGGGCGCCATCGCCCCGTGGTCCCTGGGCACCGCCACCACGGAATACTGGAACCGGCTGCTCGAAGGCCTGGCCATGGAGCTCGGCTTCTCCATGGACACCGCGTGGGAGAAACTGCCCGCCGACGTCCGCCGCACCGTGCTGCACGGCAAGGACCACAAGGTCGTCGTCCAGTACCGCAACCGCTTCGGCCGGGAACGCAAGTACAGCACCGGGTTCGAGGGCGCCATCCAATACGTGCACCGCAAGCACGGCGAAACCGATTCGGACTGGGCGCGCGACCGCTACGAAGAGTACATGCGCCAGATCCCCTGCCCGGAATGCAACGGCGCCCGGCTGAATCCGGCCTCCCTCTCCGTGCTGATCAACGGCAAGTCGATCGCAGAAGTCGCTGCGCTGCCCATGCGCGAATGCGCCGCGTTCCTGGGCAACCTCACCCTGACCGGACGTGAAGCCCAGATCGCGCACCAGGTTCTCAAGGAGATCCAGGCGCGCCTGACCTTCCTCCTGGACGTCGGCCTCGAATACCTGAACCTCGAACGCCCCTCCGGGACCCTGTCCGGCGGCGAAGCCCAGCGCATCCGCCTGGCCACCCAGATCGGTTCGGGCCTGGTGGGCGTGCTGTATGTGCTGGACGAGCCCTCGATCGGCCTGCACCAGAAGGACAACCGCAGGCTGATCGAAACCCTCACCCGGCTGCGCGACCTCGGCAACACCCTGATCGTGGTGGAGCATGACGAAGACACCATCCACGAAGCCGACTGGGTGGTGGACATCGGACCCGGCGCCGGCGAGCACGGCGGCCAGGTGGTGCATTCCGGCCCCTACCGGGAACTCCTGGAAAACCGCGGCTCGCTCACCGGCGACTACCTGTCCGGCCGGCGCAGCATCGAGCTCCCGGCCAAGCGGCGCAAGTACGACAAGAAGCGCGAGCTGAAGGTCATCGGCGCCCGCGAGAACAACCTCAACAACGTGGACGCCACCTTCCCGCTCGGCCTGCTCACCGCCGTGACCGGCGTCAGCGGATCCGGCAAGTCCACCCTGGTCAACGAGATCCTGTACAAGGTGCTGGCGAACAAGCTCAATGGCGCCAAGCAGGTGGCGGGGCGCCACCGTTCCGTGCAGGGGCTGGAGCACCTCGACAAGGTGGTGCACGTGGACCAGAGCCCCATCGGTCGCACCCCGCGCTCGAACCCGGCTACCTACACGGGCGTGTTCGACAACATCCGCAAGCTCTTCGCCGAGACCACCGAGGCCAAGGTCCGCGGCTACCAGCCCGGCCGCTTCTCCTTCAACGTCAAGGGCGGGCGCTGCGAAGCCTGCTCGGGTGACGGCACCCTGAAGATCGAGATGAACTTCCTTCCGGACGTGTACGTCCCGTGCGAGGTCTGCCACGGTGCGCGCTACAACCGCGAAACCCTGGAAGTCCATTACAAGGGCAAAACGATCGCTGATGTACTGAACATGCCGATCGAAGAAGGCGCGGAGTTCTTCGCCGCGTTCACCCCGATCGCCCGGCACCTGAACACCCTGGTCGACGTCGGCCTGGGCTATGTGCGCCTCGGCCAGCCGGCCACCACCCTGTCCGGCGGCGAAGCCCAGCGCGTGAAGCTCGCTTCGGAACTGCAGAAGCGCTCCAACGGCCGGAGCATCTACGTCCTGGACGAACCCACCACCGGCCTGCATTTCGAGGACATCCGCAAGCTTCTCCTGGTGCTCCAGGGCCTGGTGGACAAGGGGAACACGGTGATCACCATCGAGCACAACCTGGACGTCATCAAGTCCGCCGACTGGATCGTGGACCTTGGTCCCAACGGTGGTTCCGGCGGCGGGCGCATCGTGGCCACGGGCACTCCCGAGCAGGTCGCCAAGTCTCCGGACAGCCACACAGGCACCTTCCTCGCGGAGATCCTGGGCCGGGCGTAGGCTCTCCGGCCGGGGACCCCCAGGGTGCGCGCGTGGCGGACCCCCGGTGTATTCCCCGGCCGGAATGTGAATTTCAGGCATGCCTCAACTCGTGAGAAACTAACCCGGTGACTCAAACATCGGTGCCTGTAATCTTCGATCTGGACGGCACCCTTGTCGATCCTGCCGGCGGAATCACAGGGGGTATTGCCGCGGCCCTGGGCGAGATGGGATTGCCTGTACCGGACCAGGAAATCCTGGACTCCATGGTCGGCCCCAAGCTCAGCGACTCCCTCGGAACCATCGCCGGCGTCCCCGCGGAGCTCGTCGGGGAAGTGATCACCCGCTACCGGACCCATTACCTGGCCACCGGAATCGCCGCCAGCCGGCTCTACCCCGGCATCCACGGCCTGCTGGACCACTTTTCCGCATCCGGCCGGCCGGTCGCCGTCGCAACCCAGAAGCCGCTGCGCCTGGCGCAAATTGTCCTTGAGCACCACGGCATTGCCGGATTCTTCACGGTGATCTGCGGATCGTCCGACGACGAGTCCCCGGACGCCGTGCTGCCTTCCGGCAGGAGCGTGCCCGCCGGAAAAGTCGAGATCGTCGGCGCGGCCCTCGCCGAACTGGGCGGCCAATGTGCGGTGATGGTCGGGGACCGCCACCAGGACGTCGCTGGGGCCATGGCCAACGGCCTGGACTGCGTCGGGGTGCGCTGGGGCTTCGCACCGGACGGCGAGCTTGAAGAAGCCGGCGCCGTCGCGGTGGTCCGCACGACGGACGAGCTGCGGAAGAAGATTGAAGAATTGGACGTTGTCCGTGCGGCGGCGCTGAGCGAGGTGCAGAACGATGGAAGCCTTTGATGTCATCCGCTGGACAACCCGCGGACTGATTTCCGGTACCTGCCGGCCCACCGTCGTCGGCCTGGAGAACGTGCCCAAGGACGGCCCCTTCATCATCGCCCCCAACCATCTATCCTTCCTCGACAGCGTGATCGTCCAAGCGCTCATGCCAAGGCCCGTGGCGTTCTTCGCCAAGGCCGAATACTTCACCGGCAAGGGCTTCAAGGGCCGTGCCATGAAGGCGTTCTTCCAGGCCGTGGGTTCCATTCCCGTGGAACGCGGCGAGCAGGCCGCCAGCGTCCAGGCCCTCAAGACCCTGCTGGACATCCTCGACACCGGACGGGGCATCGGCATCTATCCCGAGGGCACCCGCTCCCGCGACGGGCTGCTGTACCGCGGACGCACCGGCGTCGGCTGGCTCGCCCTCACCACCGGCGCCCCGGTGATCCCGGTAGGCCTGATCGGCACGGACAAGCTCCAGTCGATCGAAACCAACGCCGTCCGTCCGCAGCACTTCACCATGAAAGTGGGGGAGCCGCTGTACTTCGAGAAGACGGGTCCGGACCACTCCCTTCCTGCGCGCCGCGCGGTCACGGACCGGATCATGGACGCCATCGCGGAACTCAGCGGCCAGGAACGGGCGGCCGGCTACAACCAGAGCAAGAGCGCCGAATAGCCCTGGCCGCGGGACGCCGTTTCCCTTACTAGACTGGATCCGTGGCAGATCCAGCGAGTTACCGGCCCCGGACGGGCGAAATTCCGACGACGCCGGGCGTGTACCGCTTCCGGGACCCGCACGGCCGGGTCATCTATGTCGGCAAGGCCAAAAACCTCCGCTCCCGGCTGAACTCCTACTTCGCCAACCCCGCCGGGCTCCTGCCGAAGACGCACGCCATGGTCCACGCCGCGAGCAGCGTGGAGTGGACGGTGGTCGCCAGCGAACTGGAGTCCCTGCAGCTCGAATACACCTGGATCAAGGAATTCAAGCCGCGCTTCAACGTCGTCTTCCGCGACGACAAGAGCTACCCCTACCTTGCCGTGACGATGGGGGAGAAGCTGCCCCGCGTACAGGTGCTGCGTGGAGAACGCCGTAAGGGCACCCGCTACTTCGGTCCTTACACCGCCGGTGCCATCCGGGAAACCATGGATACCCTGCTCCGGGTCTTCCCGGTGCGAAGCTGCAGTGCCGGAGTCCTGAAAAGAGCCCAGGCGAGCGGCCGTCCGTGCCTGCTGGGCTACATCGACAAATGCTCCGCCCCCTGCGTCGGCCGGGTCACCCCGGAGGAGCACCGGCAGCTCGCGGAGGACTTCTGCGCCTTCATGGGCGGCGAAGCGGGCAGGTTCATCCGCCGCCTGGAGAAGGAAATGGCGGGCGCCGTCGCCGAACTCGACTACGAACGTGCCGCCCGGGTCCGCGACGACATCGCCGCCCTGCGCAAAGTCTTCGAACGCAACGCCGTGGTGCTCTCGGAGGAAACGGAAGCTGACGTCTTTGGGCTGCACGAAGACGACCTGGAAGCGTCAGTGCAGGTCTTCCACGTGCGCGGCGGCCGCATCCGGGGCCAGCGCGGCTGGGTCGTCGAAAAGGTCGAGGACGTGACCACGCCGGAATTGATCGAGCACCTCCTGCAGCAGGTCTATGGCGAAGACGGCGAGTATCAGGAACGGATCCCCCGGGAAGTCCTGGTGCCCGAAACCCCGGCCAACCATACCGAACTCATCGAATGGCTGGGCGGGCTGCGCGGCGCGAAGGTGGACATCCGGGTTCCGCAGCGCGGCGACAAGGCAGCCCTCATGTCCACTGTCCGGGAAAACGCCGAACAAGCGCTGAAACTGCACAAGGTACGCCGCGCGGGGGACATCACTGTGCGTTCCCAGGCGTTGCAGGAACTCCAGGAAGCCCTCGAACTACCCGTGCCGCTGCTCCGCATCGAATGCTTCGATATCTCCCACGTCCAGGGCACCAACGTGGTGGCGTCCATGGTGGTGGTTGAGGACGGGCTGCCCAAGAAGGCCGACTACCGCAAGTTTTCCATCACCGGCGAGGCGGCCCGCGACGACACCGCCGCCATGCACGATGTCCTGACCCGCCGGTTCCGCCACTACCTGCAGGACAAGGCGGCCCAGCCGCCGAAGTCGGGTGAGATACGCTCGGGTGAGATACGCTCGGGTGAGATGCCCTCCGGCGAAATCCCCTCAGGGGAGGGTGCAGAGCCGGCCGACGACACCGCGGCCCCGGCGAAAGCCAAGTTCGCCTATCCGCCCAACCTTGTCGTCGTCGACGGCGGCCAGCCCCAGGTGAACGCCGCGGCACGTGCCCTCGCGGACCTCGGTATCGACGACGTCTACGTGGTGGGCCTGGCCAAACGGCTCGAGGAAGTCTGGCTGCCGGACAGCGACTTCCCCGTGATCCTGCCCCGCACCTCCCAGGGCCTGTACCTGCTCCAGCGCATCCGCGACGAAGCCCACCGCTTCGCCATCACCTTCCACCGCCAGAAGCGGGGGAAGGCCATGACGGTCTCCGCGTTGGATGGCGTGCCGGGCCTCGGCGAAGCCAAGCGGAAGGCCCTCCTGGCCCACTTCGGTTCGCTCAAGAAGATCAAGGCGGCCTCCGTCGTCGAACTCACCGCCGCCAAGGGCATCGGACCCGCGCTGGCGGAGGCTGTCAGCAGGCATCTGGGCGAGGCGGCCGAAAGCAACGAAGCCGCCGTCGCCATCAACATGACCACCGGCGAAATCCTCGAATCTTAGCTAGGGTAGGAACGCCAGCCAACGCAGGAACCGGCCGCTGCCGCAGCGGCTCCGGTAACGGACCATCTCGAAAACGGGGGAGATTTGATGTCAGAACCAACGGCAGAATCCGGCGCGGAGCAGGACGGACTCGTTCCCGTCAAGCCTGCCGAAGCGGAACTGCTGGTGGTGACAGGTATGTCCGGGGCCGGCCGGAGCACCGCGTCCGACGCCCTTGAGGACCACGGCTGGTATGTCGTTGAAGGCCTCCCGCCGCAGATGCTCGGCACCCTGGCCGAAATCGTCTCCCATGCCCCGGGCTCCATCCCCAAGCTTGCGATCGTCGTCGACGTCCGCAGCAAGGGGCTGTTCAGCGACATCCGCGCTGCCCTCGGCGCCCTGAGCGCCAGCGGCATCACTTTCCGGGTGCTGTTCCTCGACGCCAGCGACGACGTCCTGGTGCGGCGCTTTGAACAGGGCCGGCGGCCCCACCCGCTGCAGGGAGGCGGACGCATCCTGGACGGCATCGCCGCCGAACGCGAGGTGCTCAGGGAACTGCGCGAATCCGCGGACATCGTCCTGGACACCAGCGCGTTCAACGTCCACGGACTCGCCACTGCCATCACCGAGCTCTTCAGCGAAACCGGCCCCGTGACGCTGCGCCTGAACGTCATGAGCTTTGGTTTCAAGTACGGGCTTCCGGTGGACGCCAACTTCGTGGCCGACGCCCGTTTCATCCCCAACCCGCACTGGGTTCCGCAGCTGCGCCCGCACACCGGGCTGGACGCCGACGTCCGGGACTATGTGCTCGAGGCCGCCGGGGTGAAGGAATTCGTGGACCGCTACGTACGGGCCCTTGAACCGGTCCTGGACGGATACCGCACGGAGAACAAGCACTACGCCACCATCGCCGTGGGCTGCACCGGCGGCAAGCACCGTTCGGTGGCGGTCGCCGTCGAGCTTTCCAAACGCCTGGCGCAGTATCCGCGCGTGACAGTCACCACCAGCCACCGCGATCTGGGCCGCGAGTAATGGGCATCCTGACAGGGCCGCTGCCGCTCATCCCGCCGAAAGGTACGCCGGGCAGCCAGAAGGACAAGAGCCCGTCGGTGGTGGCACTCGGCGGCGGCCACGGGCTGGCCGCGTCGTTGTCCGCGCTGCGCCTCCTCACCTCCGAGCTGACCGCCATCGTGACGGTAGCGGACGACGGCGGCTCCTCCGGGCGTCTCCGCGAACAGTACGGCGTCCTCCCGCCGGGCGACCTGCGCATGGCGCTAAGCGCCCTCTGCGATGACACCGACTGGGGACGTACTTGGCGCGACGTCATGCAGCACCGCTTCAAGGCCCCGGACGGCCGCGAAAGCCCGCTCGACAACCACGCCATGGGCAACCTGCTCATCATGACCCTTTGGGAGCTCCTGGGCGATACTGTCGCCGGGTTGAAGTGGGCCGGCGCGCTGCTTGGCGCCCGCGGTCAGGTGCTTCCGATGTCCAGCGTGCCGCTCACCATCGAAGGCGACGTCCGCGTCCCGTTGCCCAACGGCGGGTACGAAGTGCAGACCATCACCGGCCAAGCGAAGTGCGCGGTGGCCGGTTCATTGGAAGATGTCAGGCTCATCCCGCAGGACGCACCGGCCTGCACCGATGCGCTGACGGCCATCGAGCTGGCGGACTGGATCATCCTCGGGCCGGGCTCCTGGTACACCTCCGTGCTGCCGCACCTGCTCCTTCCTGAAATGCGCCAGGCCCTCGTGGGCACAGCCGCCAAGCGCTGCCTGACCATGAACCTGGCCATGGACACGAAGGAAACCTCCGGCATGAGCGCGGCCGACCACCTGGATGCGCTGCGCAAGTACGCCCCGGAGTTCAGCGTGGACGTGGTCCTCGCCGATCCGGAATCCGTGGCCGACGTCGCGACCTTCGAAAAGGCCGCCGGACGCATCGGCGCGGAGGTCGTCTTCGGTAGAGTAGGTGCGTCCCGGCGCCGCCCGGTCCACGACCCCCTCCTTCTGGCGGCGGCGTACCACGATATTTTCGGGAATAGTTAGGAACACGCCATGGCACTGACCGCATCGGTCAAGGAAGAACTTTCCCGGCTGGATATCAAGAAGTCCTCCGTGCGCAAGGCCGAAGTCTCGGCCATGCTGCGCTTCGCGGGCGGGCTGCACATCATCTCGGGCCGCATCGTCATCGAGGCCGAGGTGGACCTCGCCTCCACCGCCCGGCGGCTGCGTGCGGCCATCGCGGAGGTCTATGGGCACCAGAGCGAGATCATTGTCGTCTCCGGCGGGGGACTGCGGCGCGGCAGCCGTTACGTCGTCCGCGTGGTGCGCGACGGCGAGGCCCTCGCCCGGCAGACCGGCCTGCTCGACGGCCGGGGACGCCCTGTGCGCGGGCTGCCCTCCGCCGTCGTGAACGGCTCAGCCGCGGACGCCGAGGCGGTCTGGCGCGGGGCTTTCCTCGCCCATGGCTCGCTGACCGAACCCGGCCGTTCCTCTTCGCTGGAAGTCACCTGCCCAGGCCCGGAGTCCGCCCTCGCGCTGGTGGGCGCGGCCCGCCGCCTCGGAATCCAGGCCAAGGCCCGCGAAGTGCGCGGCGTGGACCGCGTGGTGATCCGCGACGGCGACACGATCGCCGAACTCCTGACCCGGATGGGCGCCCACGACGCGCTGATGGTCTGGGAGGAGCGGCGCATGCGCAAGGAGGTGCGCGCCACGGCCAACCGCCTGGCGAACTTCGATGACGCCAACCTGCGCCGCTCCGCCCAGGCAGCCGTCGCGGCCGGAGCCCGCGTGGACCGCGCCTTGGAGATCCTTGGCGACGACGTCCCGGACCACCTGAAGTACGCGGGTGAACTGCGCGTCGCGCACAAGCAGGCGAGCCTGGACGAACTCGGCCGCCTCGCCGACCCGCCCATGACCAAGGACGCGATCGCCGGCCGGATCCGGCGCCTGCTCGCCATGGCGGACAAACGCGCCGCCGAGCTCGACATCCCGGGCACCGAGGCAAATGTGACTCCGGAAATGATGGACGAATAGCCACCGTGCCTAGAATCGACACGGCGGGGTGAAATACCCGGACGGGTCCCTCGGTTATGCCGATGGTCCGCCGGGAAAGCAGTGCTCCCCAAAGATTTCCGGCCGGTGCTCCGGCCGGATGAACAGAACGAGAGTTAGCAACAGGACCGACGGTCCACAACATTGGAGGGTTTCGTGACAGAGTACGTACTGCCCGAGCTTGGCTACGACTACGCGGCGCTTGAACCGCACATCTCGGCGAAGATCATGGAGCTGCACCACAGCAAGCACCATGCCGCCTACGTTGCCGGCGCCAACAACGCCTTGGCCCAGCTGGCCGAAGCCCGCGAAAAGGGCGACTTCGCCAACATCAACCGCCTGTCGAAGGACCTGGCGTTCCACACCGGCGGCCACATCAACCACTCGGTGTTCTGGAACAACATCTCCCCGGACGGCGGCGACAAGCCGGAAGGCGAGCTGGCGGCCGCCATCGAGGACGCCTTCGGCTCCTTCGACGCTTTCCGTGCCCAGTTCACCGCGGCTGCCCTCGGCCTGCAGGGCTCCGGCTGGGCCTTCCTGGCCTACGAGCCCATCGCCGGCAACCTGTTGATCGAGCAGCTCTACGACCAGCAGGGCAACGTCGCCGTCGGCACCACCCCGCTGCTGATGCTGGACATGTGGGAGCACGCCTTCTACCTGGACTACGTCAATGTGAAGGCCGACTACGTCAAGGCGTTCTGGAACATCGTCAACTGGGCCGACGTCGCCAAGCGCTTCGAAGCAGCCCGCGCCAACGCCACGGGACTCATCGTCCTCTAGCGGGTGATCCGGAAGACACGCAGGTGTAACAAACTTCACATTCGCGTGAATTTCGCCCAAATGGCGGAAAGCCCGCCCCTGCAGTTGCAGGGGCGGGCTTTCTTGAACGTAAGATAGGTCACGGAAGGCGTCGTCAGCCTTCAGCAACGTGGCTGGTCGCCCTCCGATCTGATAATCACTTCTGCCCAAAGACGTGCGGGATTTGTTAGTTGGAATCAAGTTCCGACTCACTAGATGTGCTTGAGAGAGCACCAAGGAGACAAAAAGTGACCACCCGTATTGGTATCAACGGCTTCGGCCGCATCGGACGCAACTACTTCCGCGCAGCGCTGGCCCAGGGCGCCGATCTCGAGATCGTCGCGGTCAACGACCTCACCAGCCCCGAGACGCTGGCCCACCTGCTGAAGTACGACTCCGTCGGTGGTCGCCTGACCCAGTCCGTCGAGGTCGTCGACGGCCAGATCGTGGTGGACGGCAAGGCCATCAAGGTGCTCGCCGAACGCGATCCCGCAAACCTTCCCTGGGGCGAGCTCAACGTGGACATCGTCATCGAGTCCACCGGCTTCTTCACCAAGGCCGCTGCTGCGCAGAAGCACATCGACGCCGGTGCCAAGAAGGTCCTGATCTCCGCTCCCGCCACGGACGAAGACATCACCATCGTGATGGGCGTGAACGACGGTCTCTACGACCCCGCAGCGCACAACATCATCTCCAACGCTTCCTGCACCACCAACTGCCTCGGCCCGCTGGCCAAGGTCATCAACGACTCCTTCGGCATCGAACGCGGCCTGATGACCACCGTCCACGCCTACACCGCCGACCAGAACCTGCAGGACGGCCCGCACGGCGACCTCCGCCGCGCCCGCGCCGCCGCCATCAACATGGTCCCCACCTCCACGGGTGCCGCGAAGGCAATCGGCCTGGTCCTGCCGGAGCTGAAGGGCAAGCTCGACGGTTACGCCATCCGCGTTCCCGTCCCCACCGGCTCCGCCACCGACCTCACCGTCACCGTTTCCCGTGAAGTCACGGTCGACGAGGTCAACGCCGCCGTCAAGGCCGCCGCCGAGTCCAGCCTCAAGGGCATCCTCAGCTACACCGACGCCCCGATCGTCTCCTCCGACATCGTCGGCGACCCCACCTCCTCGATCTTCGACTCCGGCCTGACCAAGGTGATCGGCAACCAGGTCAAGGTTGTGTCCTGGTATGACAACGAGTGGGGCTACTCCAACCGCCTGGTCGACCTCACGGAGCTCGTCGCATCCAAGCTGGGCTAGGGTAGACACATGACATCTCACACCCTCAACGAACTCATCGCTGAAGGTGTCCGCGGGCGGTACGTTCTCGTCAGAAGTGACCTGAACGTGCCGCTCGACGGCTCTACAGTGACCGACGACGGCCGCGTCAAGGCCTCCCTCCCGGTCCTCAAGAAGCTCTCGGACGCCGGTGCCCGTGTGCTCGTAACCGCCCACCTCGGACGCCCCAAGGGCGCACCCGAAGACAAGTACTCCCTGAAGCCCGCCGTGGCGCGTCTCGCCGAACTGGCTGACTTTCCGGTCACCTTGGCCGCGGATACCGTCGGTACCGCCGCGAAGGAGGCCGCAGCCGGCCTGCAGGACGGTGGAGTGCTCGTCTTGGAGAACGTCCGCTTCGATGCCCGTGAAACCAGCAAGGACGACGCCGAGCGCGGCGCCTTCGCTGACGAACTGGTGGCCCTGACCGGGGACAACGGTGCCTTCGTGGACGATGCCTTCGGCGCCGTGCACCGCAAGCACGCCAGCGTCTACGACGTTGCCACCCGCCTGCCGTCCTACCAGGGCGACCTCGTGCACACCGAGGTAGAGGTCCTGCGGAAGCTCACGGCCGACACGCAGCGCCCCTACGTCGTGGTCCTCGGCGGTTCCAAGGTCTCGGACAAGCTCGCCGTGATCGACAACCTCCTGGGCAAGGCCGACACCATCCTGGTGGGCGGAGGCATGCTCTTCACCTTCCTGGCCGCTGCCGGGCACAAGGTGGCAAGCAGCCTCCTCGAAGAAGACCAGATCCCGGTGGTGCAGGACTATCTCAAGCGCGCTTCCGACGCCGGCACCACCTTCGTGATCCCGGTCGACGTCGTCGTGGCAAGCCGCTTCGCCGCTGACGCCGAATTCGAGACCGTCGCCGCTGACGCCATCGAAGCAAGCACCTTCGGTGCCGCAGGCATCGGCCTGGACATCGGACCGGAATCGGCGGCACTGTTCGCCGAACAGATCAAGGGTGCACGCACCGTGTTCTGGAACGGCCCCATGGGCGTCTTCGAGTTCGAGGCCTTCGCCGCCGGCACCCGCGCGATCGCGCAGGCGCTGACGGAAACCGAAGCCTTCACCGTGGTCGGCGGCGGCGATTCCGCCGCGGCCGTGCGCACTCTCGGTTTCGAGGATTCGCAGTTCGGCCACATTTCCACTGGCGGCGGCGCCAGCCTGGAATACCTTGAAGGCAAGGAACTCCCGGGCCTGAGCGTTCTCGACCGCTAGGCATCAACACCCGCCAGCAGGCACCAGGCCGGCAAGGTGCCGCTCCTTTCGGAGCAGCACCTTGCCGGTTTCCCTTTCACTACTTCTTTGGAGCACACGTGACAACCTCTGCCAACGGAAACTTCGTCCGCACGCCGTTCATCGCCGGCAACTGGAAGATGAACATGGACCACGTCCAGGGCATCACCCTGCTGCAGAAGCTTGCCTGGACCCTGTCCGACGCCAAGCACGACTACAGCCGCGTGGAGGTTGCTGTCTTCCCGCCGTTCACCGATCTCCGTGGCGTCCAGACCCTCGTCCAGGGCGACGAACTCAAGGTTGTCTACGGTGGTCAGGACCTGTCCCAGTTCGACTCCGGCGCCTACACCGGGGACATCTCCGGCCAGTTCCTCAACAAGCTCGGCTGCTCCTACGTCCTCGTGGGCCACAGTGAACGCCGCACCATCCACAACGAGACGGACGAGGTCCTCAACGCCAAGGTGAAGGCCGCCTTCCGCCACGAGGTCACCCCGGTCCTGTGCGTTGGCGAAGGCCTTGACATCCGCCAGGCCGGTACCCACGTGGAGCACACCCTCGCCCAGCTGCGCGCCGGCGTCGAAGGCCTCACGGCGGAGCAGGCCAAGGAACTCGTCGTGGCCTACGAACCCGTCTGGGCCATCGGTACCGGCGAGGTCGCAGGGCCGGAAGACGCCCAGGAAATGTGTGCCGCCATCCGTGCGGAACTGGCTTCCTTGTTCGACGACGCCGTGGCCGCCGGAACCCGCCTCCTCTACGGCGGCTCCGTCAAGGCCAACAACGCTGCAGCGATCATGGCCGAAGCCGACGTGGACGGCCTCCTTGTGGGTGGCGCCAGCCTCGACCCGGCCGAGTTTGCTAACATTGTCAGGTTCGAGAGCCACATCACCGCGGCCTAGGCCTGGTAGCTCCCGCTTTCCGCACTCCTGAAAGGCCGTCGTGGACGTTCTTCAAGTAATCCTGCAGATCCTGCTGGGCATCACCAGCCTTCTGCTGACCCTGCTCATCCTGCTGCACAAGGGCCGCGGCGGTGGCCTTTCCGACATGTTCGGTGGCGGCATGAGCTCCGGCCTCAGCTCCTCGGGCGTCGCGGAGCGGAACCTCAACCGCTTCACCATCGTGCTTGGCTGCACCTGGGGCGTGGTGATCATCGGCCTCGGCCTGATCATGCGCTTCACTTCCGGCGGAGATTCCTGACCTCCTGGCCTCCCCAGGCTCCTGACGCGGAAACCGGCACTGCCGCCGTCGGGCTCCCGGCATTAGACTTGGCTGCGTGGCTTAAAGCGATGCAGCCGACTCTCGAGGAGCTTGACGATGGTTCATGGCAGCCAAGGATTCCGTGGCACCAGGGCCGGCGTGACCGCCGGTACAGGTCCCAAAAACGAGTCCGACAGCACTGTCGGCGAAAACTTGCCGCGTATTCGTGTCCCTTATTGGTGCGCCAATGGACACGAGACGCGGCTTGTTTTTCTTAAGCTGCCGGATGACCAGATCCCGGCGAACTGGGACTGCCCGAAATGCGGCCTCGTGGCCGCCCGGGAGCCCGGCATAGCACCCTGCGAACGCCAGGATGACGAGGTCTTCAAGAGCCACCTCGATTACGTTAAAGAAAGGCGCTCCAGCCAGGACGCCGAACGTGTCCTGGCTGGAGCGCTGAAGAGGTTACGCTCCCGCGGGATCCTTGCGGACTAGCTGCTGCGGAACGCGGGACGCCGCGTTCTCGTCGATCAGCCACAGGGTGCGTGAGCGGCCGTGCGGTCCCGCTGCCGGGACCTGCACCGGGTTCGCCCCTGCGAGGGCCAGGCCGACCGCGCCGGCCTTGTCCTCGCCTGCGACAACCATCCAGATCTCCTGCGCCGAGTTGATTGCCGGCAGCGTCAGTGAAATGCGCGACGGCGGCGGCTTGGGGGAGTTTTCCACGCCCACCACCGTGCGGTCGTGGACCCTGATGCCCGCCTGCTCGGGGAAGAGCGAGGCGATGTGCGCATCGGGACCGACGCCGAGCAGCAGCACGTCGAAGCGCGGCAGCTCACCGGCATCCGCCGGGCGGTTGTCCGAGGTGTCGGCAGCGTGCTCGGCTTCGGCGGCGGCCTTCAACCGGGCAGCGTAGTCCGCAGCGGCGTCCTCAGCCGAGGCGAATTCGTCCGAGGACCCGGGCTCGTGGACGCGCTCCGGATCCAGCGGCAGGCCGGACAGCAGTGCCTCGCGTGCCTGGCGGGTGTTGCGGTCCGGGCTGTCCTTGGCCACGAACCGCTCGTCACCCCACCAGAGGTTGACCCGGGACCAGTCCACGGCCGGGGCCGCAGGAGAGGCCGCCACGGCCTTGAGGGTTCCGATTCCCACGGTGCCGCCGGTCAGGACGACAGTGGCTTCCCCGTGCTTGTCCTGCACATCGACCAACTTGGTGATGAGGCGGGCCGCAATCGCGGCCATCAGGACGGTGGAGTCGGGGTGGATGCTTACTCTGGGCTCAACGGTCACGGAACGCTACTCCTTGCTTTCGGTGCGGGGCAGTCCCATAGTAATCACTTCGCCGAAGACGTCGTCCGGATCGAGCCGGCGCAATTCTTCGGCGAGGCAATCGCGCAGGCTGCGGCGAGGCAGCGAAATGCGCTGCGCCGGCTGGCCGGGCTGGGTCAGCTCGGCCACGGTGAGTCCCGGACGGTGCAGCTGGACGTCGCCGGTGGCACGGCTCAGCAGCACCCGGCGGATGCCGGTGCCGGCAGGGTCTTCCACGATCTTCACCGGAGCGTCGAGGAAGAGGGTCAGCCAGGCAGCGAGCAGCAGGGTGCTGGGTGAATCCGAGGCGCCTTCCACGGTGATGGCCGTGACAGGGGAGTCGTCCACCTGGTCCAGTGCCGCGGCGAGCTGCAGGCGCCAGTTCGTCAGGCGGGTCCAGGCCAGGTCGGTGTCGCCGGCCCGGTACGTGGTGCGGATGCGTTCCAGCGCCGCAGCCGGATCAGGCTCGTTGGCCGAATCCGTGATGCGGCGGTGCGAGATCCGGCCGATCGAGGTTTCGCAGGCGTTGTCCGGGGCCCCGTGCGGCCACCAGGCCACGATCGGAGCGTCCGGCAGGAGCAGTCCGGCCACGAGCGATTCGCTCTCCTTGGCCAACGAACCGAAACCGCGCAACACGATGACTTCGGAGGCACCGGCATCGCCGCCCACACGGATCTGGGCGTCCAGCCGGTCCGGGGCCTCGGCTCCGGCGTCGGCCAGCACGATGATCCGGCAGGGGTGTTCGCGGCTGGCCTCGTTGGCCGCCTCGATGGCTTCTTCCTCCAGGCCGGACTTGGTGACGACCACGAGGGTCAGCACCCGGCCCAGGGCGATGACGCCGCCCTGCTCGCGCAGCGAGGTGATCTTCTTGGAGATCTTCGAGGTGGTGGTATCTGGAAGATCTACAATCATGGCCTTCTCCAGCTTCGTCCGTCGCGGGCCAGCAGTTCGTCGGCCGAAGCCGGCCCCCAGCTGCCCGGAGCATAGGGTTCGGGCTGCTCGTCCAAGCCTGCCCAGTATTCCTCGAAGGGGTCCAGGATCTTCCAGGACTCCTCGACTTCCTGGTGGCGCGGGAACAGCGGCGGTTCGCCCAGCAGCACGTCCAGGATCAGCCGCTCGTAGGCTTCGGGGCTGGACTCCGTGAAGGAGTGGCCGTAGCCGAAGTCCATGGTCACGTCGCGGACTTCCATCTGCGTGCCCGGGACCTTCGAACCGAATCGGATCGTGGCGCCCTCGTCCGGCTGGACGCGGATGACCACGGCGTTCTGGCCGAAGTCGTCCTCGCTGTGGTCCCGGAACAGCAGGTTGGGGGCACGCTTGAACACGACGGCGATCTCGGTCACGCGACGGCCGAGGCGCTTGCCGGCCCGTAGGTAGAACGGTGCTCCGCTCCAGCGGCGGGTGTTGATGTCCAAACGGATGGCCGCGTAGGTTTCCGTCTTGGAATCGGCGGGGATGCCGTCTTCCTCGAGGTAGCCCTGGACGAGTTCGCCGCCCTGCCAGCCGCCGGTGAACTGTCCCCGGGCCGAATGCGTGGACAGGTCCTCGGGCAGCTTGACGGCGGCCAGGACCTTTTCCTTCTCGGCGCGCAGGTCGTCCGCGTTGAAGGAAATGGGCTCCTCCATCGCGGTCAGCGCCAGCAGTTGCAGGAGGTGGTTCTGGATGACGTCACGGGCTGCGCCCACGCCGTCGTAGTAGCCGGCGCGGCCGCCCGTACCGATGTCCTCGGCCATGGTGATCTGCACGTGGTCCACGTAGTTGGCGTTCCAGATCGGTTCGAACAGCTGGTTCGCGAAGCGCAGCGCCAGGATGTTCTGGACCGTTTCCTTGCCCAGGTAGTGGTCGATGCGGAAGACCGCGTCCTGCGGGAACACGGATTCGACGATGTCGTTCAGCTTCCGGGCGGATTCGAGGTCATGGCCGAAGGGCTTTTCGATGACCACACGGCGCCACTGGCCGTCCGCAGCCTGGGCCAGGCCGTGCCGGGACAGCTGCCGGCAGACCTGTTCGAACGCCTTGGGCGGAATCGACAGGTAGAAGCCGTGGTTGCCCCGGGTGCCGCGGTTCTCGTCCAGTTCGGCCAGCGTGGCATCGAGCCGCTTGAACGCCTCGTCGTCGTCGAACTCGCCCTGGACGAAACGGATGCCCTCGGACAGCTGGTTCCAGACCGCCTCGTCGAACGGGGTACGGGAGTGCGCCTTGACGTTCTCCCGGACCTCGTTGGCGAAGTCCTCGTTGCTCCAGTCGCGCCGGCCGAAGCCGACCAGCGCGAAGCTCGGGGGCAGCAGCCCCCGGTTCGCGAGGTCGTACACGGCGGGCATGAGCTTCTTGCGGGCGAGGTCGCCGGTGACTCCGAAGAACACCAACGACGACGGACCCGCGATGCGGTTCAGGCGCCGGTCGCGCGGATCCCGCAGGGGATTGCGGACGGCAGTCTTCCTGCCGTTTTCAGTTTCTGGCATGTTTGGATTGTGCCTTAGCTTTCGAGCGCGGTGGCCTGGGAGGCCAGCGCGGCGACGATTTCCTGGAGCTGGGCGACACCCGCGCTCCGCTCCACGAGGTGCAGGCGGAGGACGGGACGTCCGTGGTTTTCGAGGACCTGGGCATCACCTGCGGCCTGGGCTGCGATCAGTTGGCCGAACGTGAAGGGGCGCTCAGGGATCTCGACGTCCCCGGAACCGGCCGCGGTGATCTGCAGGAACGAGCCGATGGCCGGACCGCCCTTGTGGAACTGGCCGGTGGAGTGCAGGAACCGCGGACCCCAGCCGAACGTTACCGGACGGCCGCTGACTGCCGCGAGCTGGTCGCGGACGACTTCGAACGGTGCGTAGGCGATCCGGTCGAAGTAGGCCTGGACACTGAGGTAGCCGTCCTGCCCGAGTCCGCCGAGCAGCGCCTTCACGGCGTCTTCCACCGTGGCTGCACCGGCCAGCCAGGCGCCGCCGCGGACCTCGATGGCACCGTCGGTGAAGTTGGCCGGGGTGGGCTCGGGACGTGCGTCCAGCAGGCCGCGCGCGGCCACCTTGGCGGCTTCGACGTCGGGCTGGTCGAAGGGGTTGATGCCCAGCAGGCGTCCGGCGACGGCGGTGGCGAATTCCCAGACGAACATCTGGGTGGCGAGGCCACCGGCGATCGCCGCTTCGTTCGCTCCGAGTTCGACCTCTGAATCGGCGCCCACCAAGCGGACTACCAGGACGTCGTCGGCACCGCCGCTGACCTCGGGGGCCGAGGGGCCCGCGACGACGGGCAGCACACCGGTGCCGAGTTTTCCGGTGGATTCGGCGATGAGCTGTTCGGCCCAGTCGGCGAAACCGACGATGCCGGAACCGTCTTCGGCGATGACGATCTTGTTGCGCAGCGGGGAGGTGCCGCCGAGGGCGGCGCCCAGGCGCAGTCCGATGTTGTCTTCGGAATCCTCGCGGAGGATTTCCGCGGCTTCTTCCGCTTCGTCCAGGAGGGCCTGGATGTCGACGCCGGCCAGGCCGCAGGGAACCAGCCCGAAGGCGGTCAGGGCGGAGAAACGACCGCCGACGTTGGGGTCGGCGTTGAAGACCGCACGGTAGCCGGCTTCGCGGGACGCCTTGTCCAGCGGCGAGCCCGGGTCGGTGACGATGATAATGCGGCTCGTGGCGTCGATGCCGGCGTCGTTGAACGCCTTTTCGAAGACACGCCGCTGGGAGTCGGTTTCGACGGTGGAGCCGGACTTGGACGAAACCACGATGGCGGTTTCGGCGAGACGCTCCGCGAGGACAGCACCGACCTGTTCGGGGTCGGTGCTGTCCAGCACGGTCAGCTCGACGCCGGCGGTTCCGGCAATGACTTCCGGGGCGAGCGAGGAGCCGCCCATGCCGCACAGGACAATCCGGGTGATGCCTTCTGCCTTCAGGGCATCCCGGAGTTCCAGGATCCCTTCGACCAGGGGCTGGGAAACGGTGGCCGCTTCCACCCATCCGAGGCGGATGGCCGATTCGGATTCCGCGTCGGTACCCCAGAGGGTGTGGTCCTTCGCGAAGATCCGGCTGGCGATCCGGTCTTCAACAAGTGCCGGGACATGCTGCTCGATGGCCTGCTGTGCGGCACCGCTTGCGTCGTAGCTGAGTGAGCTCATGAGGTGTCAGGAAGCCTTCCGTGCGGATGCGAGGGCGCCTTCGACGTCTCCGAGGAGTTCCTTCCAGGATGCGACGAACTTGTCCAGGCCTTCGGATTCCAAGAGGGCGACGACGTCGTTGTAGGAGACGCCGAGGCCTTCGAGGGCGTCCAGGACGGAGTTCGCTTCCTCGTAGCTGCCCGCGATGGTGTCACCGGTGACCACGCCGTGGTCGAAGGTTGCCTCGAGGGTCTTTTCCGGCATGGTGTTCACGACGCCGGCCGCAGCCAGCTCGGTGACGTAGAGGGTGTCCGGGTAGGCCGGGTCCTTGACGCCGGTGGAGGCCCAGAGCGGACGCTGCGGCAGGGCGCCGGCTTCGGCCAGCACGGCCCAGCGTTCGGTGGAGAACTGCTCTTCGTAGACCTGGAACGCCAGGCGGGCGTTCGCGACGCCGGCCTTGCCCTTGAGGGCCTTGGCTTCCTCGCTGCCGATCGCGTCCAGGCGCTTGTCGATTTCGGTGTCCACGCGGGAGACGAAGAACGAGGCGACGGAGTGGATCTTGGACAGGTCGTGGCCGTTTTCCTTGGCCAGCTCGAGGCCGGACTGGAAGGCGTTGATCACGGCGCGGTAGCGCTCCAGGGAGAAGATCAGGGTCACGTTGACGCTGATGCCTTCGCCGAGCACGGCGGTGATGGCTGCGAGGCCTTCAACGGTCGCCGGGATCTTGATGTGGACGTTGTCCTTGGCGACCTTCTTGTAGAGGTGCTTGGCCTCGGCGATGGTGCCTTCGGTGTCCCATGCCAGGCGCGGGTCGACCTCGATGGACACGCGGCCGTCCACGCCCTTGGTGGCTGCTGCGACCGGGGCGAACAAGTCACAGGCATCGGCGACGTCGGTGGTGGTGATCTCGAAGATGGTTTCTTCCACCGAAGCGCCCTTGGCTGCTTCTTCGGCGATCTTCGCGTCGTAGTCGCTGCCGGAGGTGATGGCCGCGTGGAAGATCGACGGGTTGGTGGTGACGCCGACGACGTTCTTTTCCTCGATCAGCTTGGCGAGGCTGCCGCTGTTGAGGCGCTCACGGGACAGGTCGTCGAGCCAGATGGAAACGCCGACGTCGGAAAGCTGCTGGGTGGGAGTAGTCATTTTCTGTTTCTCCTTGGTAATCAGGCCGAAAGGCCGGCGAGGGAGTCTTTGGCTGCCGCGGTGACGGCGCCGGCGAGGGAGTCTTTGGCTGCCGCGGTGACGGCGTCGGCGGTGATGCCGAACTCGTTGAAGAGGCGCTTGTAGTCGGCGGAGGCGCCGTAGTGCTCGAGGCTGATGGAGCGGCCGGCGTCGCCGACGAACTCGGACCAGCCCAGGGCCAGGCCGGCCTCGACGGAGACGCGGGCCTTGACGGCGGCCGGCAGGACGGATTCGCGGTAGGCCGGGTCCTGCTTCTTGAACCATTCCACGCAGGGCACGGAGACAACGCGGGTGGCGATGCCTTCGGCCTGCAGGTTTTCGCGGGCCGCCACGGCCAGCTGGACCTCGGATCCGGTGGCGATCAGGATGACGTCCGCCGGGACGGTGGCGCCGTCCTTGGAAGCCTCGGCCAGAACGTAGGCACCCTTGGCCACGCCGGCGGTGGACGCGAAGGTGTCACCCTCGGCATCGCCCGTACCACGTGCATAGGTGGGGATGTTCTGGCGGGTCAGCACGATGCCGGCCGGGTTCTCGTGGTTCTCCAGCATGGTCTTCCAGGCCACGGCGACCTCGTTGGCGTCACCGGGACGGACCACGTCCAGGCCCGGGATCGCACGCAGCGAGGCGAGCTGCTCCACCGGCTGGTGGGTGGGGCCATCTTCGCCCAGGCCGATGGAGTCGTGCGTCCACACGTACAGGGACGGCACACCCATCAGCGCGCCGAGGCGGATCGCGGGGCGCTGGTAGTCGGAGAAGATCAGGAAGGTGCCCGAGAAGGCACGGGTGCGGCCGTGCAGCGAGATGCCGTTCACGATCGACGCGGCGGCGTGCTCGCGGATGCCGAAGTGCAGCACCCGGCCGTAGGGGTTGCCCTTCCAGGCTTCCGTGGAACGGGAGGCCGGGATGAACGACGGCGAGCCCTCGATGGTGGTGTTGTTCGATTCGGCGAGGTCGGCGGAGCCGCCCCACAGCTCGGGAAGCACCGGTCCGATGGCGTTCAGGACCTTGCCGGAGGCGGCGCGGGTGGAAACATCCTTGCCGGCTTCGAAGACCGGGAGGGCGGCGTCGAGTTCGGCCGGCAGCTTCTTGGCCTCGATGCGCTCAAGCAGCGCGGCCTTCTCCGGGTTGGCCGACTGCCATGCCTCGAAGGAGGCTTGCCACTGGGTACGCGCAGCGGCGCCGCGCTCCACCAGCTGGCGGGCGTGGGCCAGGACGTCCTGGTCCACCTGGAAGGACTTTTCCGGGTCGAAGCCCAGCACGTTCTTCAGGGCGGCGACTTCCTCCGAGCCGAGGGCCGAGCCGTGGATCTTGCCGGTGTTCTGCTTCTTCGGGGCCGGGTAGCCGATGATGGTGCGCAGCGAGATGATGG
>NZ_QRCU01000007.1 GCF_003369445.1 Arthrobacter silvisoli | reverse complement strand
GGTCGCCGGAACGTTCCGGCGACCCCGCAGCGTTCCGGCGACCCCGCAGCGTTCCGGCGACCCCGGCACGGGTCGGGCCGGCACCGGGTCGGGATGAAGCTACGCCTCCGCACCCTCGAGTTCGTCGTCCTCCTCGAACTCCACGGCGGCGACGATTTCCTTGGTCTCCGGGTGGAGCATGAAGGCTTCGTCGTCCTCTTCGACCATGATGTAGTCGCCGTGGTCGGTGCTGAAGTGCCAGGCGAGTGTCTTCTCGCCGTCGTGGACGTAGTTCGGATCGCCCATGGTGATCTTTTCCAGGGCGAAGCCTGCCACATCGCACAGTTCGCGGATGATGAGTTCGAACTCCGGAGCATCGAGCAACTCGGCCTCGGCGGCCTCGGCCCGGCGCTCTTCAAGGTCCGGGATGAGGGCCACCCGGGCGGCGATGTGGGCTTCCAGCTGCTCCTCGTCCAGATACAGCACGCCGTCCTGGGCGCGCAGCCAGGCCGCGTTGAGCTCGATGATGTCCTCGGTTTCCAGGAGGGCTTCGAATTCGCCGTCCAGTTCCTCCAGCGCGGCAACTGCCTCGGAGGGGGCCTCGGATTCGTCCAGATCGCCGTCCATGTACGTTTCGGCTTCCTCTTCGGAGAGGGCGTCGAAGGCCTCGGCGGTGCGGTTGAAGAGATCCAGGTGGGCCGTGGCACCCATGGCCTCGAGGCCTTCGCGGACCAGGACGTCCACATCCTCGCGCTCCGGGCTGGTGAACACGTACTGGGCGAAACCGCCGGACAGTGCCTGGGTCAGGTAGTAGTCCACGTAGTAGCTGCGCAGCGCGTTGGGAGCGATTTCGTCATGGTTGAGCAGTGCTTCGTACATCTCGTTGACCACGGTGACGTTCGCATCCACGACGTCCGCGGCGGTCATGCCGATGCTGTCCTTCGTCAGGACTGTCGGGTGCCCAAGGGTGGATTCGTTGCTGGTCATGGGATTCCTCACTGCTTGAAGCGGATGAACGCTTTCACGCTACGCGCGGCCGGCACGGCGGACGCCGAGGACAAGATGAACGTCCGGCGAATATTGCCGGACCGCGCCCGGACACTCAGCCCGTGCCCAACACTCAGCCCGTCCCCCGACATTCAGCCCGTCCCCAACACTCAGGCCATGCCCCGACATTCAGCCCGTGCCCGCATTCAGGCCATGCCGGAAGACAACCACAACAGAAGGACCGCTGACGGAAGAACCAGCACCACGGTGACGAGACCGGCAAGGGCAAACCCGCTCCAGCGGATGCTGACGTTGAGTGCCTGGAGCCGTTCGTGCCACAGGAGTGTGGCGAGGGAAGCCCACGGAGTCACGAGTGGTCCCAGGTTCACGCCGATAAGGAGGGCGGCCAGGCGCGAGGGCGAACCAGCCACGGGTTCCAAGGCGAGATAGGCCGGCAGGTTGTTTGCCGCGTTGGCAGCCAACGCACCTGCCCCCGCAAGTTGGAGCAGCGCGGGGAAGCCCTCACCGTCGCCGGCCGCGCGGGCCAACACGGCACCCAGGCCGTTCTCGTGAAGGGCTTCCACCACCATGAAGAGCCCGGCCGTCAACATGAGCGGCCGCCACGGGATCATTGCCCATTTCAGCGCAGAGGGCCGTTTCCATGCGTAGACGGCGATGAGAAGAATGACCGCCGCGAGCGCTGGAAACTGGACCGGGATCCCGGAGACCAGCGCCGGCAGCAGGAACGCCAGAACCGCGGCGGATACCGCCAACAAGGGGCGGTCCGTCACCTGGTGCCGGGGTTGCGGGCCGTAACGCCCCCGCAGTTGCTTGCGGAAGGCAGCACCGACGATCAGCAGCGGCACGAGCACGCCAACCAGCGATGGAGCCCAGACCAGCTTCGCGAAGTCCAAAGGGGAAAACGCCAGCCGGTTCTGGGCCAGGAGGTTGGTCAAGTTGGACACGGGCAATAGCAGGGACGCGGTGTTGGCCAGCCACACAGTTGTCAGGGCGAAAGGCAACGGCGGGATTCGGGCGTGGACGGCCAGCAGCACGACGAGCGGAGTGACCAACACGGCAGTGGTGTCCAAGGAGAGGAAGATGGTCGACGTCGCGGCAAGGGCGACGATCAAGAGCCACAACAGCCATACGCGTCCACGGCCCAGAACGGCGATCCGGTCCGTTACCACTTGGAACAGGCCGGCTTCGGCCACCAACTCGGTCACGACGGTCATGGCCACCACGAACAACAGAATCGGAACGGTCCGAAGCGCCAGGGCCTGGAAGCCGGCTCCCGACAGCAAGCCCGTGGCCAGGCACGCGACGCCGGCCAACAAGATCCCCGTCGGAAGGACGTAACTGCGCGCTTTCGTCAACCATGTCCAAGCCATCACTGCCTCATCGTAGTGCCCGCGGGCCGGTGGACCTGCCCTCCTGCTGCCGTGTGCAAACAAGGCTGCAAAGTTCGGCGGCGGCCCGAGCCGGGCCGGGCCAGTAGGATTCATAGATAGCCCCGAGCCGAAAGTAGCCTTCCCGAATGCCTTCCCACTCAGACGATTCCTGGGATCTGGCGATTCAAACTCCCGCCATCAATGACCGCTCGCTCGCGGCCGGCCTGGCGTACGCGATGGGCAGCCGCGTCAGCAACATCACCTTCGACGCCGGCACCGGCCTCATGCTCGGCAAGGTGCGGGGCAGTGGCGCCGCACCGTATTCGACCTCCGCGAAGCTGGTCCGCAAACCGGCCGGCTGGAGTTGCACCGTGGGCGTGTGCAGCTGCCCGGTCCGCAAGGACTGCAAGCATGTGGCGGCCCTGCTGTTCGCCGCCGAAGACCACCCCACCGTGCGGGCGCAGCTGCTGAGCGTGCCCGCCCCCGGCCAAACGTCCGGAAGCACTGTCCCGTTGCAGCGGCCCGCCTGGGAACGTGCCCTGGACCGGCTGATTTCGGGCGGGAGCGCCCCGCAGCCCGGCCGCGGGCTGCCGTTGGCCCTGCAGTTCGAGGTGGAGGAGCCCGCCCCGCACTTCGCCTACACCGGCAGGCGCGACCCCCTCCGCAGCGTCCGCCAGCTCAAGGCCAGGCCCGTGATGATGGGGGCCAAGGGCAAATGGATCAAGGGCGACGCCTCCTGGACGAACCTGAACTACCTGGGCTACAGGCGCGAATTCAACGAGGCCCACCTTGAACTGCTGCGGGAACTCCTGGCCGGCCACTCCAGCAGCGAGCACCGGAACTTCGGCTCCAACATGTGGCTGCTGCTCAACGACTATTCGGGCAGGAAGCTCTGGGAACTGCTCGCCGAGGCGGAAAAGATCGGCCTCGAACTGCTGCACTCCGGCGGCAGCGAGCCGGTCCGCATCGCCGCGGAACCCGCCGTCGTCGGGCTGGACCTCAGCCGGGCCGGCGCCACGGATACCGCGCCCGACGGCGGACTGGAGCTCGCGCCGTCGGTCACCATCGGCGGGGACGCCGTGGATCCGGCGTCGCTGGGGCTGATCGGGCGCCCGGCGCACGGCCTGTTCTTTACTGGCGCGCCGTCCGGCACCGGGCACGAAGCACTCCCCGGAGTCCCGTCCCCGCAGAACCTCATCACCCTGGCTCCCCTGGCTGGCGGGGAATCGCAGGAACTGCTCGACTTCGTGGCCGAGGCCACCCGGCTGCAGATCCCGGCGCAGGACGAGGAACGCTTCCTCACGGCTTTCTACCCGAAGCTGCGGCAGAGTGCGCGGCTGACCGCGAAGGACGAGTCGGTGGAACTGCCCGTGCTCGCGGTCCCCAGCTTGTCCCTGCTGGCCAACTACGGTGCCGACCACCGCGTGCGTCTGCACTGGGAATGGCACTACACAGCGGGCAAGCTCGTTACGGCCCAGCCGCTGTGGCGCCACCCGGACGACCACGGCTACCGGGACGACGCCACCGAGGCACGGATCCTGGAAAGCCTCGGCCGGCCGTGGGAAGTGGTTGCCGCGCTCGGCGAATCTTCCAGTGGCGGCTGGGGTGCTCCCCGGCTGGCCGCGGCGGTGGACCTGAACGGCCTGGACACCCAGGCCTTCACCGAAGAGGTGCTCCCCCGGCTGCGCGAACTGCCCGATGTCACAGTGGACACCAGCGGCGACATCGCCGACTACCGCGAGGCCTCCGAGGCGCCGGTGGTCTCCATCTCCACGAAGGCCACGGACAACCGCGACTGGTTCGACCTTGGCATCGTCATCACCCTGGAAGGCGAACCGGTGTCCTTCGCCGCCGTCTTCTCGGCCCTGGCTGCCGGGCAGGGCCGCATGCTGCTGCCCAGCGGCGCGTACTTCTCCCTGGACCTGCCCGAACTGCACCAGCTCCGTGCCCTGATCGACGAAGCCCGCGCCCTGCAGGAGCACCCGCACAAGGACGGCACCCTGCAGATCAGCCGCTTCCAAGCGGGACTGTGGGACGAGTTCGCGCAGCTGGGGATCGTGGACGAGCAGGCGGCCGCGTGGCGGGAGTCGGTGGGCGGACTGCTCGACGACGGCGTGACCGGGCTGCCGCTGCCGGCCTCCCTTAACGCTGAGCTGCGTCCATACCAGCTGGAAGGCTTCAACTGGCTCAGCTTCCTGTACAAGCACAGCCTGGGCGGTGTCCTCGCCGACGACATGGGCCTGGGCAAGACAGTGCAGGCCATCGCGCTGATCTGTGCCGCCAAAGAGGCGGCTGGCAAAGAGGCGGCTAATGGTGCAGAACAAGGCACCGCGCCGTTCCTCGTCGTCGCCCCCACCTCCGTGGTGGGCAACTGGGCCGCCGAGGCACAGCGTTTCGCCCCCGGGCTGAGCGTGCGGACCATGACCGAAACCTTCGCGAAAAGCGGAGCATCGCCGTCGGACGCGATGGCGGGGGCCGACGTCGTGATCACCTCCTACGCGCTGTTCCGGATCGACGAGGAGGCGTACGCCTCCCGGCAATGGGCCGGGCTGATGCTGGACGAGGCGCAGTTCGTGAAGAACCACCAGTCCAAGGCGTACCAGTGCGCGCGGAAGCTGCCGGCGGCGTTCAAGCTGGCCATCACGGGCACGCCGCTGGAGAACAACCTCATGGAGTTCTGGGCACTCACCTCGATCGTGGCGCCGGGGCTGTTCTCCTCCCCCAAACGCTTCGCTGAGAACTACCAGAAGCCGGTGGAGAAGAACGGCGACACGGCACAGCTGGACAAGCTGCGGCGAAGGGTGCGCCCGCTGATGATGCGCCGCACCAAGGAACAGGTCATCAAGGACCTGCCGCCCAAGCAGGAACAGGTCCTCGAAGTGGTGCTCAACCCGCGCCACCACAAGGTGTACCAGACCCACCTGCAGCGGGAGCGGCAAAAGATCCTGGGCCTGATCGACGACGTCAACAAGAACCGCTTCACCATCTTCCAGTCCCTCACCCTGCTGCGGCAGCTGAGCCTGGACGCCTCGCTGGTGGACGAGTCCCTGTCAGCGGTGCGCTCCTCCAAGCTGGACGTGCTGTTCGAGCAGCTTGAGGACATCATCGCCGAAGGGCACCGGGCCCTGATCTTCAGCCAGTTCACCGGGTTCCTCGGCAAGGTCCGCGAACGGCTGGATGCCGAGGACGTGGAGTACTGCTACCTGGACGGCAGCACCCGGAACCGGGCCGACGTCGTCAGCGAGTTCAAGAACGGCGCCGCGCCGGTGTTCCTGATTTCCTTGAAGGCCGGCGGCTTTGGACTGAACCTCACCGAGGCGGACTACGTGTTCCTGCTGGACCCGTGGTGGAACCCGGCTTCCGAAGCCCAGGCCGTGGACCGCACGCACCGGATCGGCCAGAACCGCAACGTCATGGTGTACCGGCTGGTGGCCAAGGACACCATCGAGGAAAAGGTCATGGCACTGAAGGCCAGGAAGTCCCAGCTGTTCGCCGACGTCATGGAGGGCGACGCCCTGGCCGGTGGTTCACTCACCGCCGATGACCTCGCGGGGCTGTTCTCCGAGTAGGCGCCATGTGGCATTATGTGAACGGCCGTCACTCATTGTATATATTTGCACCATGAACGACGCACCGCGGGGCCCGCACGCCAGCATCGAACGCACGGTGGAATGGGTGGACACCGATGCCTCCGGCCACCAGCACAACTCCGCCATCGTGCGGTGGGTCGAGGCAGCGGAAGCCGAGCTGTTCAGGCAGCTCGAGCTCCCCGGGTACTTCCCGAGCGCGCCGCGCGTCCAGCAGGTGATCAACTACACGTCCAAGCTGTGGTTCGGCCAGCGCGTGACAGCCACGGTGGAAATCCGCGAGCTCGGCCGTACCTCCATGACCCTGGCGTTCGAGGTCCGCGGCCACGCGCACGGCACCGCCGAGGGCGGGATCGCCGCATATGGAACAGTGACCACCGCCCACGTGCCCGCGGGCGCGGCGGCGGCCCAGCCCTGGCCCGAGCGCATCCGCGAGGCCGCCGGGCTGTAACCGTTCCCCCCGGCGCGACGGCGGCTTCACCCCGGAAGGAGTGAAGCCGCCGTCGGACTCCCTATCCGTCAGACCAGCACGCGTCAGACCAGCACGTCGCCGTCGCGGGCGACGACGCGGCCTCCGGAGAGCACCAGGCGCCGCTGCGGGCAGCGCACCAGCACGTCCGGCACGTTCTCGGCGTCGAAGAGCACGACGTCGGCGCGCGACCCGGCGACGAGGTCGTGCTGCTCCCGTCCGACGAACGGCGCCCCATGCTTCGTCGCGTATTCGACGGCGGTGGTGAGCTTGTCGTCGTGGCGGAACCCGTGCAGGCGCGCGAAGGCGAAGGCCACGCGCAACAGGTCCCCGTCACCGAACGGCGACCACAGGTCGCGGATGCCGTCGGTGCCCAGGCCCAGCGGAACGCCCCGCTCCCGCATCCGCTGCCACGGCAGCGGCGCCGTGCCGCCCATGGCGACAGTGGTCCACGAGATGCCCGCCTCGGCGAGGCCCTCGATGATCTCCTCCTGCACGCCCGGCTGCAGCGTGCCCAGGGCGAAGCCGTGCGAGATGTTCACCTTGCCCTGCAGGCCCGCGTCGACCGTCCGGCGGATCACCTGGCGGTATTCGTACGCGCCGAGCGAGCCGAAGTCGTGCAGGTGCAGGTCGAGGCCGACGCCCCGCTCGACGGCGATCTGGAACAGCCCGTCGAGCTGGCCCTCGACGTCGCCGTCAATGGTTCCCGGGTCGAGCCCGCCGATGCTGTCGGCCCCGGCCTGGGCGGCCTCGTCGAGCAGTTGCATCACGCCCGGCCGGCGCAGCACGCCGTCCTGCGGGAACGCCACCGTCTCGACTTGGATCGCCCCGTCGAGTTCGGCGACGGCGGTCTGCACCGTCTCGAGGCCCTTCAACCCGATGCCGAGGTCGACGTCGATGTGCGTGCGGGTGGCGGTGGTGCCGTGGCGGAGGAACTCGCGCAACACCGCGGCCGCGGAGTTCGCGTTCGGGATGTCGTAGTTCCCGCGTTGGGCGCGTTCGTTCGCGATCCAGCCCTCAACCGTCGGGTGGTCGGAATAGCTGTATGACACCCACGGCTTGCCCCACCAGCTCTTGTCCACGTGGGCGTGGGTGTTGATGAACCCGGGGATGGCCAGCATCCCGCCGCCGTCGAGGTCTCCGGGCCCGGAGGCACCCGAGGCGGGAGCCACCTCGGTGATGACCCCACCGCTGATGGTGATGTCCGAGGCTTCGGCGCCCCACGGGCGCACGTTCCTCAGGGTGAACTTCTTGTCAGTCATTCTGTCTTTCCTATCTTCCGGACTCAGTGCACACGGCGGACTCAGTGCACACGGCGGAGGAAAGCCGCCGTGCGCTCGTGCTGCGGGTTGTCGAGCACCTCGCGCGCCGGACCGTCCTCGAGCACGCGGCCCTGGTCCATGAAAACCACCCGGTCAGCCACCTCGCGGGCGAAGCCGACCTCGTGCGTCACCACGACCATCGTCATGCCCTCCTCGGCCACCCGGCGCATGGTCTGCAGCACCTCGCCCACCAGTTCGGGGTCGAGGGCGCTCGTCGGTTCGTCGAACATCATGAGGCGCGGCTCCATGGCGAGCGCCCGGGCGATGGCCACGCGCTGCTGCTGGCCGCCCGAAAGCTGGCTCGGGTACGAGGCGTCCTTGTCGGCCAGGCCGACTTTGGCCAGCAGCTGCCGCGCGTGCGCAACGGCTTCCTTCCGGGGACGGCCCAGGATCCTGGTGGGCCCGTAGGTGACGTTGTCGAGGGCAGTCATGTGGCCGAACAGGTTGAAATGCTGGAACACCATGCCGATGTGCTGGCGGGCCTTGGCCACGCGGCGTTCACTCTGTTCAAAAAGCTGACCGCCGTGCAGTTCGTGTCCGATCCGCTCGCCGTTGACCTCTATGACGCCGCCGTCGACGGGGTCCAGATGGTTGATGCAGCGGAGCAGGGTGCTCTTGCCCGAGCCTGACGGCCCGAGGATGCAGACAATCTCGCCGGTGCGCACCTGGATGTCGACGCCGCGGAGCACATGGAGGTTCCCGAGCCACTTGTGTACTCCGTCGATGCGCAGCATCGTGTCCGCTGCAATTCCTGCGGGGGCTGTTTGCGTCACTGCGCACCTCCGGTCGTGGTCGTGGTGGTTGCCGCCGCCCGGCCGCCCGGCGTGCGCTTGCGGGGCTTGCGTGAGCCGGGCTGCGAGGCGTTGAAGCGGCGCTCGAGGAAGTGCTGTCCGATGCCCGCGACGGTCACGAGGATCAGGTACCAGAGCACCGCCACGATGAGCAGGGGCAGGATCTTGAAGTTTTGCCCGTAGATCAGCTGCACCCGTGTCAGCAGATCGCTGCCGCCGATGACCGAGACGAGCGAGGTTGCCTTCAGCATGCCGATGAACTGGTTGCCGGTCGGCGGGATGATGACCCGGATCGACTGCGGCAGCACGATGCGTGCAAGCGCCTGGTTGCGGGTGAGGCCGATGCTCACTCCCGCGTCGGTCTGGCCGGCGGGCACCGAAATAATGCCGCCGCGGATGATCTCGGCCATGTAGCCGGACTCGGCGAGCGAGAGGGCGATGAGGCCCGCGGTGAAGCCCGAGATCAGGGTGTTCGTGTCCTGGCCGAGGATGGTCGGGAAAAGCACCGCGAGGTTGAACCAGAGCAGCACCTGCACGAGCATCGGCACGCCGCGGAAGAACCAGACGTAGCCGCGGCCGATGACGCTTGCCACCTTGTTGTTGCTCTGGATCATCAGGGCGATGACGAAGGCGAGCGCGATGGAGATCAGCATGGCGAAAAGCGCCAGTTGGATCGTGACGCCGACGCCCTGCAGAACCACCGGGTTGAACATGTAGTCCCAGGTGACGCCCCACTCCATGTTGGGGTTCTGCGCCTGCGACTGGACGAAGAGCGCGAGCAGGGCGATAGCGACGATCCCTGTGACGATCTGACCGTACTGGGGCCGCCGCTTCGCGTGGATCGGCGCTTCCTGCACGGGCGGCTCGTCGCCGGGCCGGCGCACGTAATGCGCCGGCCCGGTCACAGCCGGGGATGACGAGGTGTTCAGCTCCGACATGATCACTTCTGCGCCAGGTTGATGCCGGGGGTATCAAGGTTGATGACCTCGACGTCCCACTTCTTCAGGACCTCGCCGTAGGTGCCGTCCTTGTGGATTTCCTTGAGGGCGCTGAGGAAGGCGTCGCGGAGCTTGGTCTGCTGCTTGTTGAACGTCATACCGAGGTAGACCTTCTCTTCGAAGTCGACGGGGAGCGACTCGAGCTTGTCTCCGGTTTCGCGCTGGATGACCGTGACCGCCATGTCGGGCCAGAAGATGGCGTCGATGCGGCCGGAGGTGAGTGCAAGGTTCTTGTCGCTCGAGTTCGGGAAGGAGATGAGCTGGGTGGCGGGCTTGCCCTTGGCGATGCACGCCGCGGCCATCTGGTCAACGAGGCGGTTGGCGTCGGAGCCCTTGACGTCGCCGATCTTGACACCGCAGCCGCCGTCGACGGCGCTCGTGATGCCTTTCGGGTTGCCCTTCTGCACCATGAAGACGGTGCCGGCCCACTGGTAGTCGATGAAGTCGACCTGTTCCTGCCTCTTCTTGCGGTCGGTCATGCCGGCGATCGCGGCGTCGAACTTGCCGCTCTGCATGCCGATCAGGATCTGGTCGAAGGGCACCTTCTCCCACTTGACCGGGATGCCGAGTTCCTTGGCCATCGCCTCCATGAGGTCGACGTTGTAGCCCTTGATGCCGCTTTCACCGGCGGGCGTGAAGTTGGCCGGTTCGAAGTCAGGCTGGGTGGCGACAGTGAGCACGCCCTTGTCCTTGACCTCCTGCGGCAGCAGATTGAAGAGGGGCGCCTTCTCATCGAGGGCGGCGGGCTTCGCCGATCCTCCGGCCGCCGTGGCTGAGGAACCGGAGACACCGCAGCCGGTAAAGGCGAGCACGGCGAGGCTGCCGGCCGCGAGGGTAGCCGCGGCGCGGCGTGCGAAGGTGGTGCGGTAGAACGACATTGTTCTTGCCTTTCGGGCGAGGTTCCGCGGGATGCGGAACGGGTTGGGGGAAGAAGCGAGCAGGGTACCGCTCGCCAAGGCCAGGGTCAGCTTGCGCGCACGGGGCTCCCGTGGCGCGCGACGGCCCTGCCGCGTTTCAGCACGAGCCGCCGCGGCGGCCGGGCTGCTACCGCCTCGCCGATGCTCGCGGCATCGATGAGGAAGAGATCGGCGGGTGCACCGGGTTCGATCCGGGCGGGTTCGCGCCCGAGGGCCACCGCCCCGCCGCTGACGGCCACGTCGAAGGCCGCGGCGATCTGCTCATCAGTGCGGAATCCGTTGCGGTATGCGAGGTGGAAGGTGCGGTCGAGCATGTCGCCGTTTCCGTACGGACCCCAGAGGTCGCGCACGCCGTCGTTGCCCGCGCCGATGTTCACACCGCGC
The DNA here is from genome assembly GCF_003369445.1 of Arthrobacter silvisoli. Classification (GTDB taxonomy): domain Bacteria; phylum Actinomycetota; class Actinomycetes; order Actinomycetales; family Micrococcaceae; genus Arthrobacter; species Arthrobacter silvisoli. The sequence continues at coordinate 81,773 of NZ_QRCU01000007.1, read as the reverse complement.
CCCCGCAGCTCGGCGACCGGCAGCACCGGGGTGTTGTAGACCGTCGCCGTCAGCAGGGAGATCCGGGCCTCGGCGAGGCCCTGGGAGATCCGCTCGGAGTGGGCGCGGTCGACCTCGACGAGGGCCACGCCGTGCGAGATCGCGACCCGGCCCTCAAGGCCGTGCCGCAGCACCCGCTCGATGATGAGTTCCATCGTGTGGGCACCGAGGGTGCCGCGCTCATGCAGGTGGATGTCGAGGCGGGCACCGTAGCTCTCGGCGAGCCCGAAGATCAGGTCGAGGTGACGCACCGAGTCGCGCTCGAGCGCTGCGGGGTCGATGCCGCCGAGGCATCCGACCAGTCCTTGCCGCAGGGCCGATTCGAGCAGCTCGGCTGTGCCGGGGCGGGTCAGGAGCCCGCCTTGCGGGAAGGCGACCTGCTCGACGTCGATCACCTCGGCAAGCTCTTCGGCGACCGTCGCGACGAGTTCAAGGCCGCGCAGCCCGATGTCGGGATCGACGTCGGTGTGCGTGCGGGCGAGGGTTGTTCCTGCGGCGGTCATCTGCTCAAGCAGAGCCCGTATGCCGTCGCGGCTCGGCAGGCCGAGCTGCGCGCGGCCGCGCTCGCCGTTCGCGATCCGGTCTTCGAGCACCGGCCCCGCGGAATGCGGCACCCAGCCGCGGCCCCAGAGCGTTTTGTCTACGTGGCAATGGGCGTCGACCATTCCCGGCAGCACGAGCGCACCGGCGCCATCCTCGCGCACCGCAGCCGCGTCGTCGGTGAGTCCGGCCGGCTCGATCTGCGCGATACGGCCGTCCTGGATGAGCAGGTCGACCAGCGGAGCTTCATGCGCCAGCCGCACGCGCTCGATGAGCATGTCCCGCATCCCAAACCTCCCGATTCCGTGACGATCGTCACCTTGTCTCGATATACACACAGTAAGTGACTTTGGTATTCCAAGGCAATACCCAGGTCAGCAAAGACCGATAATTTCCCCGGATTACGACTAGATATGCCGCATGGAAGGCAGGTCGAATGTAAATTGGAATACCAGATGCGGATTCAGGGGACGCGAGAAGGCCGTTTTTCTACAGCGGCGACGCAGAGCTCAGGGCGTACCGGAGCGCTCGCACAAGCCCCTCACCTCGGGGCGGCAATCACCGGCGCAGGGTTTCGGAGGGAAGTTCGCCGAATGTTTCCAGGTACGTGGCGGAGAAGCGTCCCTGGTGCGAGAAGCCGCAGCGCTCCGCGATCGAAACGATGTTCTCCTGACCGGGCTCCGCTTCAAGCAGCATTTCGCGGGCCCGATCCAGCCGGACCCGCCTAAGCAGTTCCGAAGGGGTTGCCCCGACTTCGGCGCGCAGGGCCAACTGGAGGGTGCGGACGGAGACGCCAAGGTTCTCTGCCATGTCCGGCACCGCAAGGTCCTCGGATGCGTGTCGATCCAGGAGCTCGCGGAACCGCCGGATCAATTTGCTCTCTGCACCCGGATTCCGGACGTCGCCGTCGGCAGGTTTGTTCTCCATGGCCATCAGCAGCCGCGACAGCATGGTGTCGGCAAGGAGGTTTTGGACAAAGGCGGGAGCCCCGCGTCCCGGCTCGCTGATCATGTCGTCGTGGAGTTCGACGACGGACCTCAGGAACGCGCGACCCAGGGAACCGTTGAGGTCCATCGCGTAGCCGAGGTTGACGCCGCCTTGCGGGCTGTCCCCATAGAGTTGCTCTGCGACGGAGGCGAGCGCGCGGCGCCGCACGTAAACAATCAAATGCGGGGTTCCAGCATCCCAGGTCATCGAGAACGGGCGGTCGACCGGCGGAACCGTTGCAAGCTTCGGGCTCGACTCGACCACATCCTTACCCACTTGCATGAGGGCGTGGCCGGAGAGGGGAATCTGGATCAGATGGAAATCCTCCAGGCCCTCCGGATTGATGCGCACCTCGGCACCGTAGTCAAGGTACTCGATCCCGACGTCGCCGCGATGAAGCGACCGCAGTTTCATGTCAACGGATGTCCCCCGGGCTTGCGGAACGAGATCATGCCGGCAGAACAGTTCGGCAATCTTTTGGTGGGCATCCTCGACGTCTGAGGTGGTCACCGTCGGGCGTCCCCGGAGGACATCACGAGGAAGGATCCTCACCATCGCACACCTGACTTCCAGGGGTTTCGCTTTTCGGATGAGCCCTGCGCCATGTGGATATACCGGCCCTCGGGGTGTGAATAGAGTCACTTTCAGATCAAGTATGACGCACGTCATAGAAATGCAACAACGACGTCAGAGGGAGGTGGGCAGCGATGAAGAACATCAGGCTGGTACACGAACGCCGGCTGGAATGGGAGCGAACCCATCCGAAGCCCGCACCGAGGCCCACGGCCAAGTAGCACCTCCCGCATGGCAGAAGTCGTGCACAAACAAGCGTTGATCCAATTCACCACGAAAGGTTTGGCCATGTCAGGACTCTCAGGCAGAACAGCGATTGTCACAGGCGGAGTAACCAAGATCGGCCGGGGCGTTGTCGCAGCGCTCAGCGAGGCGGGGGCCAGGGTTGTCGTCGCCGATATCGATGCCAACGGGGGCGCCCACATCGACACCCTGGGCGAGGGCGTCAGCTTTTCGCACACTGACATCACGGACGACGCCGCAGTGTCCCGGCTGGTTGGTGACACCGCGGCCTTGCATGGCGGAATCGATATCCTCGTCAACCTTGCCTGCACCTACAGAGACGACGGCGCAGGATCCAAGCGCAGCGACTGGCTTGAAGCATTGAACGTCAATCTGGTCAGCGCGGTCATGGTGAGCGCGGCCGCACGCCCCTATCTGAAGGCCTCACAGCACGGTGCCATCATCAACTTCACCTCGATCTCGAGTTCTGTTGCCCAGACCGGGCGCTGGTTGTACCCCGCCAGTAAGGCTGCGCTCGTCCAGCTGACCCGAAGCATGGCCGTGGATTTCGCTGAAGACGGCATCCGGGTCAACTCTGTCAGCCCGGGCTGGGTGTGGAGCAACATCATGGATTCCCTTACGAACGGCGACCTCGAGAAGACGGATGCGGTGGCAGCACCCTTCCACATTCTGAAGAGGGTGGGCCGGCCTGAAGAGATCGGGGATGTCGTGGCATTCCTCGCCAGCGACAGGGCAAGCTTCGTTACGGGCGCGGATTGGGCCGTGGACGGTGGCTATTCCGCCCTTGGTCCCGAGCGCGCCGAAGAAACCATTCCATTGCTCGCTGCCGAAACGAGGTGAGGACAGGTGAACGACGTCAGGCTCGTCCAGCTGCCTTTCGCACAGATGGGCCTCCTGGGCTGTGGGCGAATCCATCCCAAACCAACCCCGAGGCCAATCCAACCAAGCGCCCCCCACGGATGCCGGGACAGCAAGAAGACAAGGACAACAACATGACACAGCGCCACATCACCATCGTCGGAGCCGGCCAGTCAGGCCTGCAGCTGGGAATCGGACTGCTGGACGCGGGATACCACGTGACCACGATCTCCAACCGCACCGCCGAGGAAATCTATGAAGGCAAAGTCTCGTCCAGCCAGTGCATCTTCCATGACGCGTTGGAAAACGAAAGGAAACTCGGGCTCGACTTCTGGCCGGAAGCGCCGACAGTCGACGGGATCTCCTTCACCATCCCGCATCCCGACGTCCCCGGGCAGAAGGCCATCAACTGGGCATCAGGGCTGGACAACCCCGCGCAATCCATCGACCAGCGGGTCAAATTTCCCAGGTTCATGGAGGAGTTTGTGGCTCGTGGAGGCGAGCTCATCTTCGAAGACGCCGGCGTTGAAGACCTCGAACGGTACACCCTGAACTCCGAGCTGGTGATCGTGGCCGCGGGAAAGGGCGAGATTGCCCAGCTTTTCGCCCGAGACGCCGCCCGCAGCTTCTACGATGCTCCGCAGCGCGCCCTGGCCCTGACCTACGTCAACGGGCTGGAACCCAGGCCCGAATTCTCAGCCGTGTCCTTCAACCTCATCCCGGGGGTCGGCGAATACTTCGCCTTCCCCGCGCTGACCAAGACAGGTCCCTGCGAAATCATGGTTTTTGAAGGGATCCCCGGAGGACCCATGGACTGCTGGAAGGGCCTGTCCGCCGAAGAACACCTGGAGACATCCAAGGACATCCTCAAGACGTTCCTGCCGTGGGAAGCTGCGCGTGCCGCAGACGTCGAATTGACCGACCCCAATGGTTTCCTGCAGGGCCGGTTCGCTCCCACCGTCCGCCACCCCATCGCAACGCTGCCCAGCGGCAGGCAGGTTCTTGGCCTGGCCGACGTCGTCGTCCTGAACGATCCCATCACCGGGCAGGGTTCCAACAACGCCAGCAAATGTGCCGCCTCGTACCTGCAGAGCATCACGGAGCACGAGGACGGAGCCTTCGGCGCGGAATTCATGCAGGCGACCTTTGAAAAGTACTGGAACTACGCCCAGCATGTTGCGCAGTGGACGAACGCCCTCCTTGCTCCCCCGCCGCCGCATGTCCTCCAGCTCCTCGGTGCAGCCGGGCAGTCCCCCGAAATCGCCAGCCGGTTCGCCAACGGCTTCAACAATCCGCCGGACTTCCAGGAATGGTTCATGTATCCGGACAAGGCTGCGGCCTATCTGGAAAGCGTGAACTCCGTCGCAACGCCCTGACCCTCCACTTCGTTCTCATCCCACCACGAAGGAATCCAAGATGCGAAAGATCGCAATAATCGGCGCCGGTGAATCCGGTGCACAGCTGGCCTTGGGCCTGCAGCGTGAGGGTTACGCAATCACCCTGGTCTCCGATCGCTCGGCAGCCCAGATCCGCACGGGCAAGGTCATGTCCAGCCAATGCATGTTTTCGACCGCCCTCGCTGCGGAAGCGCAGTTGAGCCCAGCGCTGACCGGGCTGTACGAGGGCGGGGCCGTACCCGGGATCAACGCACTGAGGCTGCATGTTGAGGGGGCTTCGGCCGACGATGCGATCGAATGGGAAGCTCCCCTGGTGGGTACGGCCCGCTCAATCGATCAGCGGATCAAGAGCGCTGCCTGGATCGAGGCTTTCGTGGCCGCCGGCGGTGACTTCCGGATAGAGAAGGCAACCCCGCGATTGCTGGAGGACCTCTCACGCGACTATGAGCTCGTCATCGTCAGCACCGGAAAGGGGGAAATCGGCCAGATTTTCCCGAAGGACAAGTCGAAGTCTCCCTTCGACCGGCCGCAACGGGTCCTTGCCCTTAATTACGTCTCGACCGGTTCCGCCGGCGTCGAACAGTCCGGGCAGCGCGGTGACAGTATCCGCATGTCCGTGGTGCCCGGAGTCGGGGAGTTCTTCACCTTTCCCGGGCTGACGGTATCCGGACCGTGCCAGATGATGGTCTTTGAAGGTGTTGTGGGCGGCCTGATGGACCGATGGGCCGACGTGGGTACGCCGGAGGAACAACTGCGGCGCTCACTGGAGATCCTGGACGAGTTCTTCCCCCATGAGTCGAAGAACTTTTCGGAAGCACGCCTAACGGATGATGGCGCAACCCTGCTGGGCCGGATCACTCCTACGGTTCGCTCCGCGGTTGGCGAGCTCGGGAACGGAGCGCCCGTGTTCGGGCTGGGAGACGCCGTCCTCCTCAACGACCCGCTCACCGGCCAAGGATCAAACAACGCCACACTGGCCGCCCGCTACTACCTCGAGTCCATCCTGCGCAGGGGCCAGCAGCCGTTCGACAGGGACTGGATGGAACGGACCTTCGATGAGTTCTGGCGCGGCTGGGGGCAGTGGGCCGTGGCCTGGACCAACGACATGCTCAAGCAGCGGAGGGACCATCAGCGGCTCGTGCTGGGCGAGGCCGCGGCGCACCCGGCACTTGCTTCCAGCATTGCCGAGGGCTTCGATGATCCCCGGACCTTCTACCCGTGGTGGTTCGACCCCGCGGCAGCAGCCGAGTTCGTCCAAGCCCGGAAGGAAGAAGATTCGGCGGCCTTCGACCTCAGGGACTTCAGGAGTGCCCTCGGGCAGTTTGCCACCGGCGTCACCGTGGTTACTACTGTCGGCGCCGACGGTCGGAAGGTCGGCATGACAGCCAACTCTTTCACCTCAGTTTCGATGGAACCTCCCCTGGTCCTATGGTGCCCCAGCAAGAAGACGCCGAGCCTTGCGGATTTCGAGGAATCCACCCATTTCGCCATCAATATCCTCGCCAGCGACCAACACGTGTTGTCACGGCAGTTCGCCACACCGTCGATCGACAAGTTCGCCGGCGCGGAAACCTCGGAAGGGATCGCCGGAGTTCCGCTGCTGGAGGGAGCAGTGGCCACATTCCAGTGCAGGACCGTGTCCCGCCATGACGCCGGCGACCACGTCATCTACGTCGGCGAGGTCGAGAAGTACGACAACGCCGGGGGCGCGCCCCTGGTGTTCCACAGCGGCAAGTACCACTCCACTGCCAGCCATCCGGACTTCTGAGGGAGAGGAGCGCTCCATGAACGCTTCCGCTGAAATTGCAATTATCGGTTCGGGGATCAACTCCCTGGTGGCTGCCGCGGAGTTGGCCCTCGCCGGGAAGGATGTCTGCCTCATCGAACGCCAGGACAGGCTCGGTGGCTTCATCGATTCGGCGGAGCGGACCCTTCCCGGGTTTGTCCACGACACCTTCTCGTCATGGCACCCCCTTTTCGTTTCGGGCGGGGCCTACGAAGTGTTGGGGCACGAGCTCCATGGCCGTGGCCTGGAGTACTGCAACACCGAGAATGCGGTGACGGCCAGCGTGGCCGCCGACCCTGGGTCCGGAACGCCCCGGGTCGCCATTGCCCATCGCGATCCCGCGCTCACGGCCTCCGCTCTGCAGACCCCGGGCGATGAGGCGGCGTACCTGGCCATGCTGGCAGATCTCGGCACGAACGCGGGCACCATCTTCGGGGCCTTCGGCGCCGAACTGCGGTCCCTCAGGGAGGTCCTGCGGATCGCCTTCAGCGCCATGAAGCGCGGAAAACTCAAAGGCACCGAAGCCTTCGTACGGGACTCCGTCATGAGCGGCCGCAACTACCTCAGAAGCCGCTTCGACGGCTGGGAAACCGACCAGCTCTGGTCACCCTGGCTGCTTCATGCAGGCCTTGGCCCCGACCAGTCGACCGGAGGCGTCATGCTGCCGGTCATGGCCTTGAGCATGCACACGTATGGGCTTCCCGTGGTGAAGGGCGGCGCGTCCAATTTCGTCCGGGCCTTTGAGTCTCTTTTGCGGGACAAAGGTGTCCGGATCCTGTTGGATACGGAGGCTGAGGAAATACTGGTCGACGCCAAGGGAGTCTCTGGCGTGAAGACGTCCCGCGGCGTGGTGCAGACGCGCACGGTCCTGGCCAACGTGTCCCCACAGGCCCTCTACGCGGGGTTGCTCCGAGAGCCACCGGCCGGATCAGCCGAAGCTGCGGCGCGCTACCAGAATGGCCGGGGTGCCATGCAGATCCACCTCGCACTGAACAAGCCCATGGCATGGCTGGATCCGCGCTTGGATGCCGTCCCCCTGGTACACCTGAGCAACGGCTCGAACAGCACGGGGATCGCGTGCGCGCAGGCCGAGGCAGGGCTGCTGCCCGCGGAGCCCACCGTCGTGGTGGGCCAGCAATGCGTCCTCGATCCGTCACGGGCGCCTGCCGGGCAGGCGACTCTCTGGCTGCAGTTGCAGGAAGTACCCTTTGAGCCGATCGGGGACGCCGCAGGGCAGATCAACGTCGACGACGGTTGGAGCCGGGAGCTCAAGGAACAGTTCATGGAACGCGTCCTGGCACGGATTGAAGAGTTCGCCCCCGGCACCCGGGATTCCGTGCTGGCGTGGGACATCCTTGCCCCATCGGATCTGGCAGCGGAGAACCCGAATGCCGTAAAAGGCGATCCCTATGGCGGATCCGCGGAACTCTTCCAGAACCTCCTCTGGCGCCCGTTCCCCCAGGCCGCCAACCACAGAACTCCGATCAAGGGGCTGTGGCACATCGGTGCGTCGACCCACCCCGGACCCGGCCTGTCCGGTGGATCGGGCCATCTCGTGGCCCACAAGCTGAAATGAACCCACCTCAATCCCCGACAGGAGAACTATGTCTGTTCTACATGGGCTGATTACAGCCCTGTCAGATGGCTCCGTGCAGGTCATCGACCTCACCACTCCACTCAGTGGTGATACGCCGATCCTGAACCTGCCCCAACCCCTCGCCAATACGGTTGGACTCTCGCTTACCCCGGTGAGCAATTTCGACGACGCCGGGCCCGCTTGGGCCTGGAACGACGTCACCGTGGGTGAGCACGCCGGGACGCATCTTGATGCTCCCGTTCATTGGATTACCGGGCGGGATGGAAAATCCGTGGACGAGATCGAGCCTTGGCGACTGGTCGGCCCCATCGTCGTCCTCGACAAAAGTGCCGAGGCCGCGCAGGACCCCGACTTCCTGCTGGAGCCCGAACACTTCGAAGAGTGGCAACGGGACCACGGGCAACTCCCCGAAAACTGCTGGGTGATTTTCAGGACCGGCTGGTCTGCCCGGGGCGGCAACGCTGCCGACTTCGTCAACGCCGACAAGAACGGGCCGCATACCCCGGGTGTTTCGGTTGAGGGAGCGAAGTGGATTGCCGATAACGACAGGATCAGCGGGTTCGGCGTCGAAACCGTCGGCGTCGACGCCGGCCAGGCTGCCGCCATGGACCCGATGTTTCCGGTGCACTCGTTCCTGCTCGGCGCAGACAAATATGGGCTCACCTCGCTGCGCAACATTGAGCGGCTCCCCGCCACCGGAGCGACAATCCTGGTGGCGCCCTTGCCGATTGTCGGTGGCACCGGCAGCCCCGCCCGCGTCTTCGCGTTGGTGGAGGGGGCATGAGCATGGAGGCACAAGTAGCCGGCCTCGTCGGCAGGACACTGGCCAGGCTCGGCGTCGGCCACGTCTTCGGTGTGGTCGGGAGTGGAAACTTCGACGTCACCAACGCCCTCATCAAGGAAGGAATTTCCTACACTGCCGCGAGGCACGAAGGAGGCGCCGCGACCATGGCCGATGCCTATTCCAGGATGTCGGGCAAGGTTGGTGTGGCGACGACTCATCAGGGTTGCGGGCTGAGCAATGCCATCACCGGCATCGGCGAAGCAGCCAAGAGCCGCACACCCCTCATCGTCCTGACCGCCGACACCCAGGGCGCGGCGGTCCGGTCCAACTTCAAAATCGACCAGGATACCCTCGTCCGCAGTGTGGGAGCCATTCCCGAACGGATCCATTCTGCGGAAACTGCTATCGCCGATACTGTCAGGGCATTCCGCACTGCGGTCAACGAGCGCCGGACCGTGGTCCTCAGCCTGCCCTTGGACGTGCAGGCCGCTTCGGCGCCGGACCTGGTCCACACCGTTTCGGTGCAGGAAGCTGCCCGGATCCGCCCTGAGTCAGCGTCCGTGGAGAAGCTTGCGGCCCTCATTTCCGAGGCCGAGCGCCCTGTGTTCGTCGCAGGACGGGGAGGACGGGGCGCCCGGGAAAACATCCTGGCGCTGGCCCGGCACGCTGGAGCGCTCGTTGCAACATCGGCGGTGGCCAGCGGACTGTTCAACGGCGACACGCACAACCTCGGGATTTCGGGAGGGTTCTCCTCGCCGCTGACCGCGGAACTTATCACGGACGCTGATCTCATCGTCGGGTGGGGCTGCACGCTGAACATGTGGACCATGCGTCACGGCAGGCTGATTTCCCCCGGCACAACCGTGGTGCAGGTCGACGTCGAGGACGCCTCGTTGGGTGCCAACAGGCCGATCTCCCTCGGCGTGCTGGGCGACTCCGCCCTCACCGCCGACGATGCCTTGGACGCCCTGCGCAAAATCCAAGCCGCACCGGCGGCAAAGTACCGCACGGAACAAGCCGCCCTCGACATCAAGCAGCGCGCCCGGTGGCGCGACGTGGAAACGCCGGACCTGTCCGCTGAGACGTCGATCGACCCGCGCGTGCTCAGCCGGGAACTCGATTCAATCCTCCCCGCCAACAGGATCGTCGCCGTCGATTCCGGCAACTTCATGGGCTACCCCAGCCAGTACCTGGCGGTTCCGGATGAGTTCGGATTCTGTTTCACGCAGGCTTTCCAGGCCATTGGCCTTGGACTGTACACCGCAATCGGCGCAGCCATTGCGCAACCGGACAGGCTGCCTGTCCTCGGGGCCGGCGACGGAGGGTTCCTCATGGGCATCAGTGAGCTGGAGACCGCCGTGCGGCTCAAACTGCCGCTGGTTTGCATCGTCTACAACGACGCCGCATACGGCGCAGAAGTCCACCATTTTGCCGAAAACCACGGCCCTGAGGACCTGGCAAGCGTGTCCTTCCCCGAGACTGATATCGCAGCGATTGCCCGCGGCTACGGTGCGGACGGGGTTACTGTCCGGACACTTGAGGACCTGGCGCCAGTGCGGGATTGGGTTTCGGTCCTGCGCGAAGGAAAGCAAGAGCGGCCCCTGGTGATCGACGCAAAGGTCGCCTCGGACGGCGGCGCGTGGTGGCTGGCAGAGGCCTTCCAAGGCCACTGACGCAGCCCCCGTAAATGCGGAAGGGTCCGGGACTCGCGAAAACGAGCCCCGGACCCTTCCGTTTCGGGCTCAGTTTGCTCCCACGATGGACATTGCATAGCGCCGCGCCTTGGGGCCCAGGAGCGCATGCATCTTTGCGAAAAGCTCCTGTGCGGCCAGGCCATGCCAGTTTGCGGGGAGGTATTCCTCGGGAAGGCCGGGATCCATGTAGGGCAGCCGGCGCCATTGGGTAACCATCGGAACGTAGTCCGCGAAGGCTTGCCTCAGGAGCTCAGTGGATTCCGGGTCGCCGGCTTCCAGCTGCTCCCACCGCTGCAGGATGGGTTGATGCCGTTCCACGAACTCCTGGTACAACGCTTCCAGCGACGGCAGGTCCCACCACTGGCCCACTTTCTCGCGGATGTGGCTTTCAGTGAGGTGGGTTGCCTTGAACAGGTCCACGTAGTCCATCAGTCCGGCGCGATCAAACTGCTGTTCCACCTCGCGTGCCAGATTTCCCGGAGCGATCCATAACCCGGGCGAGACCTGGCCGCAGCCGGCGCGGGTGAGGATGGTGCGCAGTTTGTGCCTGAGGTGTCGTTGGGACTCAGGTACCGAGAAGGATGCCAAAAGCCAAGCATCGCCCTTCTTGGCCCGGCGGGGGGCGAAGATGCGTTCATCACCGGCCGTAAAGATATCCTCGAGGTCCGGCGACAGCTTGTAGGCGGCCAGGCCATCGCGTTTCAAGCTGACCAGAACACCGCGTTTTTTCAGCCGCGACACCGAGGAACGCACGCCGGCGGATTCAACTCCCAGGTCGCCGAGCAGCTGGATCAGCTCGGCGACGGCGAAGGTGCCGTCCTGGTTGCGGGCGTACAGGCCATAGACAGTGACAATCAGGTGCTGATGGCGGGGCATCGGAGTGATGTCGGGAACGACATCGGCTGTGGCCATTCGGCGCCACCTCAGACTGTGGTTTTTCGGGTTTCCATGACAGTCCTAGGCTACATCGCGGACCGCGCGCAGCATCCGCGGCACTGCTTGGCGGTGCGATCCTCAGATATAGATCAGGCCTGCCCACGGCACGGTGACCGGCTTCGTACCACCGAACACCGATTTGAATTCTTCCTCGAGCAAGGCCCGCATGGACACTTCCCGCGAATCTTCCTTGGTTTCATCCGAGTATGAAGCGGACATCTTTGTCTCCTCGTGTCGAGCCCATGGACCGGGTCACGGGATGTGCCCGGCCGCAAGGTGGCCGGACTACAGTATATTGCGCTTCCATGACGCTCGTAAATAGTTCACGAGAAGGATTTCGAACAACCGCCGCGACGCTCAGCGGTCCTGAATGACAGCGATGCCCTGGATCTCGATCATGGCTTCCTTCTGCCACAGGCGGCTGATGCCGATTCCAGCCATGGCGGGATACTCCGACCCGGCCATTTCGCGCCAGATCCGCCCGATCTCCTTGCCGTTGGCCATGTAGTCATCCACGTCCGTCAGGTAGATGGTGACGCTCACCAGGTCTTCCGGCCGGCCTCCCGCCTCCGCGAGGGTGACCAGGACGTTCGAAAAGGCCTGCCGGAACTGATTCACAATGCCACCCGGCACGATCTGCATATCCGCATCCAGCGCGGTCTGGCCTCCCAGGTACACCACGTTCCCGGCAAGGATGCCGTGCGCGTAACCAGACGGCTTGGGCAGCGATGAGGGGTTGACGGTCTTCTTGGTCATGATGTTCCTCCTTGAAAGCGATATCCGGTCGCCTTGGCAAAAAGGCCCTTGTTGGGCTGTTCCCGCCGTGCTACCTTGAGGATATGTGACGATCGTAAAAAAGTCGACATATCCAAGCTTGGGAAGGGAAACCCGACTCGATCCCTGTGAGACGGACAGCCCTGATCCCCGAAATTGCAGGCAGCGCACGATCCGCGCAATCCCGTCGCTCCGCAACCTTCAAGGAGTAAAGACCATGACTGAATTGACCGAACCCACCACATACCGCACCGAAGGGGACAACTCGATCTACGCCGGTGCTGAGGGCAAGGTGGTTCCTGTTGTTACCCGGGCCGGGCAGGAAGACGGCAACACCGCCCAGTCAGGCGACTGCATCCGGGTCTCCGGCGTGTCCATCCAGCACACTCCCGCCACGAAGATCTGGTTCGGCCAGGTATCGAACGTTCCCGGCTACCGCTCGCTGCCGCATCACCACGGGGAAGCCGAGACCGGCGGCTACGTCCTTCGTGGCCGGGGCCGGATCTACTACGGCGAGAACTACTCCGAGTACAAGGACATGGAAGCCGGAGACTGGGTCTTCGTGCCGCCCTTCATGCCCCACGTCGAGGCAAACATGTCCGTCACCGAAGAACTCGTCTGGTTGACCGCCCGCGCACCGGAGAACATCGTCGTCAACCTCGACGACGTTCCGGACGGGACGCTCGCAGGCTACCGGCGGGCATAGCTCATGACTTCGCAAACGAGAACCAAAGAAGGAGTGGCCATGAGCATCTCGGCCCATGTGGACACCTTTACGCGGGACCACCTGCCGCCGGCTGCGAGCTGGCCGGCCCTCGAATTCACCCTCCCCGAACTTCAATATCCCGAACAGCTGAACGCAGCGTGCGTGCTGATCGACGACGCCGTCGCCACCCACGGTGCCGGGCGGCCGGCGCTGCGCACGCCCGACGGCGGGGTCTGGACATACGGTGACCTGCAGCTCCGCTCGGACCAGGCAGCCCAGGTGCTCACCGAAGATTTCGGTGTGGTTCCAGGCAACCGGGTCCTGCTGCGCGGTCCCAACAACCCCTGGCTCGTTGCAGCCTGGCTCGGCGTGCTGAAGGCCGGCGCCGTCGTCGTCACCACCATGCCGATGCTCCGGGCCGCCGAGATCCGCACCCTGATCGAGCTGACGAAGCCAGCCGTCGCAATCTCCGACCACCGGTTCGTGGAAGACCTGGTGGCTGCGGCCGGCGCGGGACTGGATGTCCTCCCCTACGGAGGATCCGGCATCGGTGACTTCGCCGCCCGTTGTGCCGCCAAGAGCGGCGAGTTCACCGCGGTGGACACCGCCGCCGACGACGTCGCACTGCTGGGTCCGACGTCGGGCACCACCGGGGTGCCCAAGGTGACGATGCACTTCCACCGGGACATCCTCGCCATCGCGGACACCTTCGCCCGCCACATCCTCCAGCCCACGGAGGACGACGTCTTCGCCGGTTCCCCGCCCCTGGCCTTCACCTTCGGGCTCGGCGGGCTGGTCATCTTCCCGCTCCGGTTCGGCGCCTCGGCACTGCTGACCGAGCGTGCGACCCCCGTCGAACTGGCGGAGTACGCCGCGGCTGCCGGTGCCACCATCCTCTTCACGGCTCCCACCGCGTACAGGGCCATCCTCAAGGCCGAACGCGGCGATCTGCTCAGCCGGCTGAGGGTCGCCGTCTCGGCCGGCGAACATCTGCCGAAGGAAACCTGGCAGGCCGTCTACGAGGCCACCGGCCTGCGCCTGGTCAACGGCATCGGCGCCACGGAGATGCTGCACGTGTTCATCTCCGCCGTCAGCGAGGACAGCCAGCCCGGCGCAACCGGAAAGGTCGTGCCGGGGTTCCGGGCCACCATTCTGGACGATGCCGGCTCCGAGCTGGGTGCCAACCAACCCGGAAGGCTCGCCGTCGTCGGCCCCACCGGCTGCCGGTACATGGACGATGACCGCCAAAGCAGGTACGTCTCCCAAGGCTGGAACATTACCGGCGACACGTTCATCCGGGACGAGGACGGCTACTTCACCTACCAGTCGCGCTCGGACGACATGATCGTCTCCTCCGGCTACAACATCGGCGCTCCCGAGGTGGAGGCAGCGATCAACCAACACCCCGACGTCGTGGAGAACGCGGTGGTGGGCAAGCCCGATCCCGAGCGCGGCAGCGTGGTCTGCGCCTTCATCGTCCTACGGGAAGCCGTCGAGGGCGGTGCGGCGAAGGTCAAGGAAATCCAGGACTTCGTCAAGCAGGCCATTGCCCCCTACAAGTACCCGCGCGAAATCCGCTTCGTCTCTGAACTGCCCCGCAACCCCAGCGGCAAGCTGCAGCACTTCAAGCTGCGGCAGAGCCTCGAAAGCACCAACGACCAGCTGGCCCATGCGGCAGCCCACCAAGCCTAGAAAGGATCCTCCCATGAAGATCGCAATTGTCGGAGGCGGCCCCGGGGGCCTGTACTTCGCGGCCCTGATGAAGCAGCTCGACCCGTCCCACGAGATCACCCTGTGGGAACGCAACGCCGCCACGGACACCTTCGGCTTCGGCGTCGTGTTCTCGGATGAAACCCTGGGCGGCATCGGCAACGCCGATCCCGTCGTCGCGGAGTACATGAGCCGCCGCTTCGCCCGCTGGTCAGACATCGACATCCACTTCCGCGGCGAAACGATCACCGTCGGCGGCCAGGGGTTCGCGGCAATGAGCCGCAAGGAACTGCTGGAACTGCTCCAGCGCCGCTGCATCGAACTGGACGTCGATGTCCGCTTCAGCACCATGGCACCGCCCATCGAAGAACTCGAAGCCGGCCACGACCTCGTCCTCGCCGCCGACGGCGTCAACTCACAGATCCGCGCCCGGTACGCCGACTCGTTCGGCCCCGACCTGGACCCGCGCACCAACAAGTACATGTGGCTGGGCACGGACCAGGTCTTCGAAGCCTTCAAGTTCTTCGTCAAGGAAACCGAATGGGGCGTGATGCAGATCCACGGCTACCCGTATTCGGATGAGGGCTCCACGTTCATCGTCGAGATGCACCAGGACGTGTGGCATGCGGCGGGCTTCGACGAAACCGCCAACGACGTCTTCCCTCCCGGCGTGTCCGATGAGAAGGCCATCTCCAAGATCCGTGAGATTTTCGCCGAGGAACTGGATGGTTACGAGGTCCTGTCCAACAACTCCAAATGGCTGAACTTCAACACCGTCCGCAACCAAAGCTGGCGGCACGGCAACGTGGTCCTGTTGGGCGACGCCGCCCACACCGCCCATTTCTCCATCGGTTCGGGCACCAAGCTGGCCATGGAAGACTCCCTGGCCCTGGCCGCCTGCCTGCACGAGCACCCGGATGTCGAGTCCGCGCTGGCCGCCTATGAGGCCGAACGCCGGCCCGTGGTCGCGTCCACCCAGCGCGCTGCCCAGGCCTCGCTGGAATGGTTTGAACGCATCAACCAGTACAAGGACCAGGACCCCACGCAGTTCGCGTTCAACCTGCTCACCCGCAGCCGCCGCATCACCCAGGAAAACCTGCGCCTGCGCGACCCCGAATTCGCCGACGCCGTGGACCGCCAGTTCGCCGAATCCCAGGGCCTCACCGAGGTGGCGCCGGCGATGTTCCAGCCGTTCCGCATCGGCGGGCTGGAGCTGAAGAACCGCATCATCGTCTCGCCGATGGACATGTACTCCGCCGTTGACGGCATTCCCGGCGACTTCCACAAGGTCCACTTGGGCTCCAAGGCCCTCGGCGGGGCCGGCCTGGTCATGACCGAAATGGTCTGCGTCTCCGAAACGGGCCGCATCACCCCCGGCTGCACCGGCCTCTACACCGACACCCAACGCGACAGCTGGAAGGAAATCGTGGACTTCGTCCACGCCCGTTCCACCGCCAAAATCGGCGCGCAGCTGGGCCACTCCGGCCGCAAGGGCTCCACCAAGCTCATGTGGGAAGGCATCGACCAGCCCCTCGCATCGGGCAACTGGGCCACTGTTGGCCCGTCCGCCCTGCCGTATGGTCCGGACAACCAGACTCCGGCGGAGCTGGACCGCGCCGGCATGGACGCCATCAAGGCTGAGTTCGTGGCTTCCACGGTCCGTGCGGAGCAGGCCGGCTTCGACCTCCTCGAAATCCACGCCGCCCACGGCTACCTGCTGTCCTCCTTCCTCTCGCCGGCCGCCAACCAGCGGACCGACGACTACGGCGGCAGCGTGGAGAACCGGCTGCGGTTCCCCCTGGAAGTGTTCGACGCCGTTCGCGCGGCCTGGCCTGCCGGCAAGCCTGTGACGGTGCGCATCTCCGCGACCGACTGGATCGAAGGCGGGAACACCGCCGACGATTCCGTTGAAATTGCCCGTGCCTTCGTTGCCCACGGCGCCGCCGGCATCGACGTCTCCACCGGCCAGGTGGCCAAGGAAGAGAAGCCCGCTTTCGGCCGCAGCTACCAGACGCCGTTCGCGGACCGCATCCGCCAGGAGGTGGCCGCTCCGGCAGGCGTGGCCGTGATCGCCGTCGGCGCCATCTCCAGCTACGACGATGTGAACTCGATCCTCCTCGCCGGACGCGCGGACCTCATCGCCTTGGGCCGCACGCACCTCTACGACCCCCAATGGACCCTGCATGCTGCGGCAGAGCAGGAGTACCACGGCCCCGGCGCCCAGTGGGTCCCGCAGTTCCGCGCCGGCCGCCGCAAGCCGCCGAGCTCGCGCACCGACGCCGTCCGTCCGCGCCTGTCCCTCCTCAAGGAAGCCGACGCCGAGACGGCCAACAACCATCTGCGCTGGACGCCGGCCTCCAACACCCTGGAACTTGAGATCGCATGAAACTGGCCACCTTACGCACTGACAGCCAAGGCACGACGGCGGCGCTCGCTTTGGGCGGCGACCGTTACCTGCCGCTGCCTGCCGCCGACGTCGGAGCCCTCCTCGCCGTCGACGGCTGGCGGGCGCTGGTACAGGAAACCGCGGCGGCCGACGCCGCGGCGCCGGAGTCCGCCGTCGTCACGGTCCCGCCGGACCGCCTAGCGCCGCTCCTGCCCGGGGCCGGAAAAGTGATCTGCTGCGGCCTGAACTACGGTGACCACATCCAGGAGATGGGCCGTGAACTGCCCGCCTACCCCACGCTGTTCGCGAAGTACGCTGACACCCTCACCGGACCGGCGGACACCATCCAGGTCCACGGCAGCGAGCGGGTCGACTGGGAAGCCGAACTCGCCGTCGTCGTCGGTGCGGAACTGTTCCGCGCCGACGAGGACGCCGCCCGGGAGGCGATCGCCGGATACACCATTGCCAACGATCTCTCCATGCGGGACTGGCAGAACCGGACGTTGCAATGGTTCCAGGGCAAGGCGTTCGACGCGACCACCCCGCTGGGGCCGGTCATGCTCACGGCCGATGAGGCCGACGGCGGATTCGAGGTCCGGGGGTACGTCAACGGAGAACCCGTGCAGCGCGGCAACACCGCCACCCTGGTGTTCGGCCCGGCACGGCTGCTCTCCTACATCTCGCAGTTCACCGTGCTGCGTCCGGGCGACCTTGTGCTCACCGGCACGCCCGGCGGAGTGGGCATGGGCATGGTCCCGCCGCGCTTCCTGCAGGACGGCGACGTCGTCACCACCGAAATCGACGGCATCGGCCGGCTTGAAAACCTCGTTCGAATCAACACCAAGGAGTAGGACCATGAGCGAAACCATCACCGATTACCGCCTCGAGGGCGACAATTCCATCTACGCGCAGCCCGACGGCAAAGTCATCCCCGTTGTCACGCGCGCCGGCGAAGAAGACACCAACACCGCCCAGTCCGGCGACTGCGTGCGGGTCTCCGGAGTCAGCATCCAGCACACCCCTGCTACGAAGATCTGGTTCGGCCAGGTCTCCAACGTTCCCGGCTACCGTTCGCTGCCGCACCACCACGGCGAAGCGGAAACCGGCGGCTACGTGCTCCGCGGGCACGGCCGCATCTACTTCGGCGAAGACTACTCTGAGTTCCTGGACATGAAGGCCGGGGATTGGGTCTTCGTCCCGCCGTTCATGCCCCATGTGGAGGCCAATATGTCCGTCACGGAGGAGCTGGTCTGGCTGACCGCCCGCACGCCGGAGAACCTCGTGGTCAACCTCCCCGACGTCGCCGACGACACCCTCGCCGGCTTCCGCAGGGCCTGAGCAGATGACCACCGGAACCCTGACCTCCGAGACCTTCCTCAACGCCGTCGAGCTGACCGCGGTCCCTGCGCAGGTCCACGACGAAGCCTACGAGGCCACCACGCAGTACGTCCCGTGGCCCAAGGCCTACGGCGGCGACATGGTAGCCCAGGCCGCGGCGGCCATGATGCGCTCCGTGGACGCGGACCGTTCCCTGCATTCCATGCACAGCTACTTCATGCGCCCGGTCGATATCGGATCCCGCGTCCGCTACGAGGTGGAACGGCTGCGCGACGGCCGCGGCTACTCCACCCGCAGCGTCCGCGGCTACCAGAACGGCAAGGCCGTCTACACCGCAATGGGCTCCTTCCAGGTTCCCGAAGACGGCCCGGACTTCCAGCCGGAGGCGCCTGCCGCCGTCGGGCGCGAATCCGCCGTCGACCCCGATTCACTGCGGAGCGCCGCGGAGGTGCTGCAGGGAATCGACAGCCCGGCCGCCCGGTACTGGTCCTCGGGCCGGAGCTTCGACATGCGCCACATTCCCGGACCGGTGTACGTGGAGCTGGAGGGCGGGGCCGTTCCGCAGCAGGCCATCTGGGTGAAGGCTTTCGACCGGCTGCCGGACCTGGCCGATGCGCATGCCACGGCCGATCTGCACCGCGCGGCCCTGGCCTACGTCTGCGACTACACCATCCTGGAGCCCCTGCTCCGGGTCAACGGACTGCACTGGTCCAGTCCCGGCCTCACAACGGCGAGCCTGGACCATTCCATGTGGTTCCACCGGGACGGCCGCGCGGACGACTGGGTGCTGTATGCCCAGGAGGCGGTGTCCGGCCAAAGCAACCGGGGCCTGGCCCTGGGCCGCTTCTTCGACAGGCAAGGACGCCTGCTCGCAACGGTTGCCCAGGAGGGCATGATCCGCGCCTGATCCGCTCATACTTAGTACTGAAAGGAACGGCCATGACAATGACGACATCGGCCCACAAGGACAGCTTCACCCGTGACCACCTGCCGCCCGCCGGAAGCTGGCCAACTCTTGAATTCACCCTGCCGGAGCTCCAGTACCCGGCGAAACTGAACGCCGCGGCCGCCCTCATCGACGACGCCGTTGCCACCCACGGTGCCGGGCGGCCGGCCCTGCGCACTCCCGACGGCGGGGTCTGGAGCTACGGTGACCTGCAGCTTCGTTCGAATCAGGTGGCCCAGGTGCTCACCGAAGATTTCGGTGTGGTTCCAGGCAATCGGGTCCTGCTGCGCGGACCGAACAACCCCTGGCTCGTCGCGGCCTGGCTCGGCGTGCTCAAGGCGGGGGCCGTCGTCGTGACCACCATGCCGATGCTGCGCTCCGGGGAGATCGCCACCTTGATCGGACTGACGAAACCCGTGCTCGCGGTCTCCGATCACCGTTTCCTCGGTGAGCTGGCCGCCGCGGCGGGCGACGAGGTCGCGGTCCTTTCCTACGGATCGGACGACGACGGCGACCTCGCCGCCCGTTGTGCCGCCAAGAGCGGCGAGTTCACCGCGGTGGACACCGCCGCCGACGACGTCGCACTGCTGGGTCCGACGTCGGGCACCACCGGGGTGCCCAAGGTGACGATGCACTTCCACCGGGACATCCTCGCCATCGCGGATACTTTCGCCCGCCACATCCTCCGGCCCACGGAGGATGACGTCTTCGCCGGGTCCCCGCCGCTGGCCTTCACCTTCGGGCTCGGCGGACTGGTCATCTTCCCGCTCCGGTTCGGCGCCTCGGCACTGCTGACCGAGCGCGCCACCCCGGCGGAGCTGGCTGAGCACTCGGCCGCAGCAGGGGCCACCATCCTCTTCACCGCCCCTACCGCCTACCGGGCCATCCTCAAGGAAAGCAAAGGCGTCCTCCTCCAGGGCCTGCGCCTGGCGGTCTCGGCCGGCGAGCACCTGTCCAAGGAGACCTGGGAAGCGGTCCGCGACGCCACCGGCCTGCGCCTGGTCAACGGCATCGGCGCCACGGAGATGCTGCACGTCTTCATTTCCGCCGCGGGCGACGACATCCGGCCGGGCACCACGGGCAAAGCCGTCCCCGGCTACCGGGCGGCCATCCTCGACGAGGACGGCAAGGAACTGGGCCCGAACGAACCGGGCCGCCTCGCCGTCGCCGGTCCCACCGGCTGCCGTTACCTCGACGATCCGCGCCAGGCGAACTACGTGGTGAACGGCTGGAACGTCACGGGCGACATCTTCACCCGGGACGACGACGGCTACTTTAGCTACCAGGCCCGTTCGGACAGCATGATCGTCTCCTCCGGCTACAACATCGGCGCCCCCGAGGTGGAGGCGGCAATCGACCAGCACCCGGACGTCATCGAAAACGCCGTCATCGGCGTCCCGGACGAGGCCCGTGGCGCGGTGGTCTGCGCCTTCATCGTCCTGCGCCCCGGCGTCCCCGCCGGCCACGCGAAGGTCCAAGAAATCCAGGACTTCGTCAAACGGACCATCGCCCCGTACAAATACCCGCGCGAAATCCGCTTCGTGGACGAACTCCCCCGCAACCCGAGCGGCAAACTGCAGCACTTCAAGCTGCGCGAGCGCTTCGATAACGACGATCCCCGCAAACTTGCAGGCGCCGGCCTCGGCCAGCCCTGAGAGCACCACGAAGACTCCCCGTCGCGTTTCGAACGCGGCGGGGAATTCTTTTTCCCCACCGTCCCACTTGACGGCCCCACATCTTCCAATATCCTATAGGAAACATGTTTTGCGCACTCGACGATGAGGAAATCTGATGACCCGGCTCTGGAACGACCCCGCTTCATTCGCTGACGACGTGGTGGACGGCTTCGTCCGCGCCAACGGGCGCTGGGTCCGCCGCGTCCCCGGCGGCGTCTCCCGCTCCACGCGCTCCGCCGAGCCCGAGGTGGCGGTCGTGATCGGCGGCGGCTCGGGCCACTATCCTGCGTTCGGCGGCCTCGTCGGACCCGGCCTCGCCCACGGCGCCGCGATGGGCCAGCTCTTCGCCTCGCCCTCGGCACAGCAGGTGGAATCGGTGGTCCGCGCCAGCGAACAAGGCCGCGGCGTCCTCCTCACCTTCGGCAACTACGCCGGCGACGTGCTGCATTTCGGCGCCGCCCAGGAGGCCGTACGCAAGGACGGCATCGACTGCCGCACGGTCCTCGTCACCGACGACATCTTCAGCGCCCCGCCCGCCGAACAGCACCGGCGCCGCGGGATCGCCGGCGACCTCACCGTCTTCAAGACCGCCGGTGCCGCCGCCGCGGCAGGGTACGGGATCGACGACGTCGAACGGGTCGCCCGGGCAGCAAACGCCCGCACCCGCACCATGGGCGTCGCCTTTTCGGGCTGCACCCTGCCCGGCGCCGACGCCCCGCTCTTCACCGTGCCGGAAGGCCGGATGGCCATCGGCCTCGGCATCCACGGCGAACCCGGCATCGAACTGACGGACATCCCCAGCGCCGACGGCCTGGCCGAATTGTTCATCCGGCACCTCCTCGGCGGCGCGGAACTCCCCGAGGGCGTCCAGGCCCGCGGCGCCCGCGTAGTTCCGGTGCTCAACGGGCTCGGCTCGGTCAAGAGCGAGGAACTGTTCGTGGTCTTCTCCCGCGTGGCCGGGCTCCTGGAGGAGGCGGGCGTGGAGATCGTGGACCCGCAGGTAGGCGAATTCTGCACCAGTTTCGACATGGCCGGGGTGTCGCTCACCCTCCTCTGGCTCGACGAGGAACTGGAACGCCTCTGGCTCGCTCCCGCGGACACGCCCGCGTTCCGGACCGGAGCCGTGGACGCCGCTTCCCTCCAGGCAGTCGCGGACGACGACGGCGCGCTGCCAGCTGACGATGGCACCCTCCCCGAATCCGGCGAAGACTCCCGGCGCGCAGCCGCCCGCATCGCGGCCGTCCTGGAGGTGATGCGCGCGGCCATCGACGAGGCGGCCGAGGAGCTCGGCCGGATCGACGCGATCGCCGGCGACGGCGACCACGGCATCGGCATGCAGCGCGGCACCGCCGCGGCGGCCGCCCTCGCGTCCGCCCTGGCCGCCCGCGGCGCCGGCGCCCAAACCCTGCTGGAGCGCGCCGGCAACGAGTGGTCCAACCGCGCCGGAGGCACCTCGGGCGCCATCTGGGGCCTCATCCTGCGGACACTCGGCGAACACCTCGGCGACGAGGAGCAGGCCACCCCCGGGCGGATCTCCGGCGGTGTCACCGCCGCGAAGGACGCCGTGATGGCCTACGGCAAGGCGTCCGTGGGGGACAAGACCCTGGTGGATGCCCTGGTGCCCTTCGCCGACACCCTGGCGGCCCGCGTGGCCGCCGGCGGGAATCTCGCGGAAGCCTGGCTGGCCGCCGCAGACGCCGCAACGGCCGCCGCCGAAGCAACCGCAAAGCTGCTGCCCGGCATGGGCCGCGCCCGCACCCACGGCGAAAAATCGCTCGGCGTCCCGGACCCCGGCGCGGTCTCCCTCGCCCTCATCGCCCGTCGCGTGCACACAGTAATCGACACCGCAGCCGCCACCGCGGCCGCCACGGCCTGACCGCCGCCTGGTACAGCCACCAACCCAAGGAGAGACATGACCCCCTGGCGCATCGTCGTCGGCTCGGACGACGCCGGCTTCGACTACAAGGAAATCATCAAGCGCGATCTCGAAGGCAACGAGGCAGTGGCAGCGGTGACCGACGTCGGCGTTGCGGCGGACGGCCACACCAACTACCCGGCGGTCGCCACCGCGGCGGCGGAGATGGTGGCCCGCGGCGACGCGGACCGGGCCATCCTGTTCTGCGGCACGGGCCTTGGCGTCGCCATCGCCGCGAACAAGGTCAAAGGCATCCGGGCCGTCACCGCGCACGACAGCTTCTCCGTGGAACGGAGCATCCTCTCCAACGACGCCCAGATCCTGTGCATGGGCCAGCGGGTGGTCGGCATCGAACAGGCCCGCCGCAACGTGCGCGAATGGCTCGGCTACGTCTTCGACCCCGCCAGCGCTTCCAACGACAAGGTCCGCGAGATCTGCAGCTACGAAGGCGTCTGAGCATGGCCGGTTTTCCACGGTTCCTCATCGGCACGAGCACCAAGATGTACTTCAGCCACGCCCGCACCATGGAATGGTGCCGCGCCGTGGCAGGCATCGCCCACACGCATCCGGCCATCCGGGACAGGCACGCGGCGCTCTTCGTCGTGCCCGGCTTCCTCTCCGTGCCCGGGGCCTTGGAGGTGTTCGCCGCCCCGGACGGGTCCGACGGCGCCGCGATGGTGGGCGTGCAGGACCTCGCCGCCGAGGACCACGGGCCGTTCACCGGTGAAGTGAGCGGCCGGCAGGCCGCCGAGCTTGGCTGCAAACTGGCGGAGATCGGCCATGCCGAGCGGCGGCGCCTCTTCGGCGAGGACGACGCCGCGGTCCGCGCCAAAACCGCTGCGGCCCTGCGCGCGGGACTCGTTCCCCTGCTCTGCCTCGGCGAAGCCGAACGCGGTGAACCACCCGCCGCCGCCGCGGAATGCATCCGGCAGCTTGACGACGCCCTGGCCTCGGCCGGGGCGTCCGGCTTGTCGGGGCGGATCGTCGTCGCCTATGAACCGCACTGGGCGATCGGCGCCCCGGAACCCGCAGCCCCGGAACACATCACCGCGGTCTGCACGGCCCTGCGGGAGCACCTGCGCGGCCTGCCCGCCCACACCGGCTCCGCCGTCATCTACGGCGGCAGCGCGGGGCCGGGACTCCTCAGCCGGATCGGACACGCGGTGGACGGCCTGTTCCTGGGCCGTTTCGCCCACGATCCGGCCGCCGTCGCCGCCATCCTCGACGAGGTGAGCAACATCGCCGGTCACAAGCCGTCCGACGCCGGAACCGGCACCATCCCCGCTGATAGCATCGGTGCAGGAGGAACCGATGTCTGAGACCGTATATCCCCTTGCGGGAAACACCCCGCAGCGCAAGGGGTTGCGCGACAGCGTCTATGAGCTCATCCTCAACATGCTCATGACCTCGGACATCGCCCCGGGCACCCGGCTGTCCATCGACGTCATCGCCCGCGACCTGAAGGTCTCCCCCACTCCCGTCCGCGAAGCCCTCGTGCAACTCGAACGCACCGGCCTGGTGACCCGGGAAGCCCTCAAGGGCTACCGGGTGGCACCGCCGATCCACAGCGGGCAGCTGGAAGCCCTGTTCGACGCCCGGCTCGTGCTCGAATGCGGGGCCACGGAGCTTGCCGCCAGCCACGCCGCCGACGTCGTCCCGGAGCTCGACGCCACCCTCGAGAAGCAGCGGGAACTCGGCGAAAAGGTGCGCGGGGCCTTCGCAGCCGGCGGGCCTGCCCCGGTTGACCTGCTGCGCGAATACTTCGCCGTCGACTGGCAGTTCCACCACCTCATCTTCGAAGGCACCCGGAACCCCTTCCTGCTGGATATGTCCGAGGCCATCTCGATCCGTGTGCACCGCATGCGCCAGACAGTCAACGCCGGCGTCACCGACGCCCCGGATGCCGTGATCGAGCACGGCATCATCCTTGATGCGCTGCGCAACGGCGACGGCGAGGCCGCTGCCGCCGCGATGCGCGACCACATCGAGAAGGTCCGCGAGCGTGCCAGGCAGGACACCGCCGCGCGCTGACACTCGCGCTGACAGACAAAACGGCCGGCCACCCTTTCGGGTGACCGGCCGCCGTCGTAATTTCAGTGGCCGACAGTCGAATTGTCGAGCAGCTGGTCGGACTTGGCGCCCTTGAAGAACTTCGTGGAGAACAGCATGGCCGCCGCGAGGAAGGCGAACACGCCGAGGGAGACGACGCCCCAGGCGCCGGACGGGGTGGGGACCGATGCGTTGATGTTGGTGCGCATGATCGGGGCCACGAAGCCGCCGAGGTTGCCCAGGGAGTTGATCAGGCCGATGCCGGCTGCTGCCGCGGAACCGGTGAGGAACGCCGTCGGGTAGGCCCACGTGATCGGCCCGACCGTGAGGAAGCTGGCCACGGCGAAGGTGATGCAGGCGATGCCGAGGATCGGCTGGCCGTTGGCGCCGGCCCAGGCGGAGCCGAGGATGAAGACGCCGGTCGACAGGTAGCAGAGGGTGCCCCAGTTGCGGCGGCGCAGCACGGTGTTGGCGGCCCGGCCGGCGAAGTAGCAGACGAACAGACCCACGAGCCACGGGATCGCGGAGACCACGCCCACCTCCCAGCCGACCTTCTTGCCCAGCAGCGAGGCGACCTGCTGCGGGAGGTAGAAGGTGGTGCCGTACACGGCGATCTGGAGGCAGAAGTAGATGACCGTGAAGTACCAGACCTTCCAGTTGGCCATCGCGGCCCAGATCCCGTTGGGACCGTCGGCGGTGCGCACGGCGTCCTCGGTGGCCATCGCAGTTTCGAGGGCCTCCTTCTCCTCCGTGTTGAGGAACTTCGCGTCCTGCGGGGAGTTGATGAGGAAGTACAGTGCGGCAACACCGGCGACGACGGCGAGCATGCCTTCGGCGAAGAACATCACCTGCCAGCCGTGCCAGGCGGTCGCGCCGCCGAGCGCGATCAGTCCGCCGGAGAGCGGGGCGCCGAGCATCTGCGAGAACGGCTGGGCCAGGTAGAACAGGGCGAACATCTGCACGCGCACCTTGTTCGGGAACCAGGCAGCCAGGTACATGATGACGCCCGGGAAGAGGCCGGCCTCGGTCACGCCGAGCAGGAAGCGCAGGACGATGAACATCGTCTCGTCGGTGACGAAGGCGAAAGCCGCCGCGGTGATGCCCCAGGTGACGGCGATGCGGGCCAGCCAGAACTTGGCACCGAAGCGCTTCAGGAGCAGGTTCGAGGGGATCTCGAAGAGGGCATAGCCGATGAAGAAGATCCCGGCGCCGAGGGCAAAGGCACCGTCCGAAACGCCGCGGTCGACCTTGAGGGCGGCCTCGGCGAAGCCGACGTTGGTGCGGTCGAGGAAGGCAACGAAATACAGGATGATGAGCATCGGCATGAGATGCTTCGCGGCCTTCTTGATGGCCGTCTTGAGCACGGGACTCGTGCTGAGCACGTCGATGACCTGCGTGGGTGAGGACATGTCCGCTCTCCTTTGAGTGGGATGCGTTGGGTGGTGGGGTGGTGCGAAAGGGGTGGGACTTGTGGAGGTGGTGCCGGGGCAGGGTTACTGGAACAGGGCCGGGGCGATCTGGGCGACGCCGAAGACCACCAGGGCCAGGCCGACGAGGAGGAAGACGATCCTCCCCGCCGACCAGCGGCGGGCGCTCATCCGTGCATGTAGAGGCCGCCGTCAACGTTCAGGGTCTGGCCCGTCACGAATCCGGCGTCCTCGCCGATGAGGTAGTGGATGGCGGCAGCGATGTCCCGCGGGGTGCCGATGCGCGGCAGCACGCCGTCGGCCGCCATCTTCTCCTTGCGCTCGTCGGTGAGGGTGCCGCCCATGATGTCGGTGTCGATCGGGCCGGGCGAGACGGCGTTGACCGTGATGCCCTGGTAGCCGAGCTCGCGGGCCAGGCTGCGGGTCAGGCCGAGGACGCCGGCCTTGGCGGCCGAGTACGCGGTCTTGCTGAAGGTGCCGCCGCCGCGCTGCGCCGAGACGGAGGAGAGGTTCACGACGCGCCCGACGCCGTGGCGCACCATGGTTTCGACGGCGCGCCTGGTGGTGTGGTGGACGCCGTGGAGGTTGATGTCGATGACGCGGTGCCACTCCTCTGCGGACACCTCGAGGTACGGGACCGGGGAGGAGACGCCGGCCAGGTTCACGACGGCCACGAGCTGCGGCAGCTGGGCTTCCAGGGCATCAAAGGCGGCACGGACCTGGGATTCGTCGGCCACGTTGGCGCCGGCACCGGCGGCGGCAACCCCGTGCTTCTCGGCGATCTCGGCGGCCAGCTTCTGCGAGGCCTCGGCATCCAGGTCCAGGATGCCGACGTTCCAGCCGCGCTCGGCGAGGTAGTGCGCGGCGTAGCGGCCGATGCCGCGCGGCGAGGCGGCGCCGGTGAGGATGACGCTGCGCTCGGCAGGGAAAGCGGGGCTTGGTGCGAAATCGTTCATGGTGTCCTTCAGTTCAGGTGGGGGTGTCAGTTGACCGCGGAAGTGGCGGGAGCGGGGTGGACCGGGGCGGGGCCGAGTTCGTCGATCAGGCGCTGCATGGCCACGTAGGCCCGGTTCCGGTAGGCGACCAGTTCGGGAGTGCGTTCGGCCGGAACGTCCAGGTAGCCCGCGCCGCTCTTGGTGCCGAACTTCCCGGCGTCCACCAGTTCCTTGAGGGACTCGGGAGTGGCGAAGCGTTCGGGCCAGCGGGTCTGCAGGGACGCGTAGCAGAAGGAGTAGACGTCCAGGCCTGCCATGTCCGCGATGGCGAACGGGCCGAAGAACGGCAGCCGGAAACCGAAGGTGGTGCGGACGATCGTGTCGATGTCTTCGGGGCTGGCAATGCCTTCCTCGACGATCTGGGTGGCTTCGTGGAAGAGCGCGTACTGGAGACGGTTGAGCACGAAGCCGGTGGCGTCCTTGACCCTGGCGCTCTCCTTGCCGGTGGCGGCCACGATGCGTTCGACCACCGGGAGCACGGCGTCGTCCGTGCCGGGGTGCGGGATCAGTTCGACTCCCGGGATGAACGGGGCCGGGTTGGAGAAGTGGACGCCGAGGAAGCGTTCCGGACGTTCCACCGCTTCGGCCAGCGACGCGATCAGGATGGTTGAGGTGTTGGAACCGATGACGGCGTCCGGCCGCGCTGCGGCGCTGATCCGGCGCAATGTCGCGTGCTTGATCTCGAGCTTTTCGGGCACGGCCTCCTCGATGAAGTCGGCGTCCGCCACAGCTTCCTCGATGGACGCTGAAGGCGAGAGGTTCGCCTCGAGGCGGGCGACGGCGTCGTCCGGGAAAAGCCCGTCGGCGACGAACTGCCTGGCTTCCTCGAGCAAGCGCTCGTAGTTCTTCCGCGCCACCTCTTCGGAGACGTCGGCGATCCGGACGGTCGCGCCGGACAGGGCGAGCACCTGGGCGATGCCTCCGCCCATGTATCCGGAACCGACGACGGCGATGGTCAGCTCACTCATGATGCCTCCTGGGCTTTGGGGAGCAATGTGCGGATGTATTTCTGGTTGGTGGCACAGACGCCGAGGCTGTCTCCGCCGTAGTGTTCGGCGAGGATGATGCCGTTGAAACCGGCGGCCACCGCGTCACGGAACACCTGGCGGTAGTTGATCAGCCCCATCTCCATGGTGGACGGCACCGAGCTGGCCCAGCTGCCGTCCGCGGCTTCGTCCCGGGTGTAGTTCTTGACGTGCCAGTAGTTGGCGTACGGGAGGGTCTTGTCGTACAGCTCGCGCCAGTCCTCCACCGGTCGGTGCAGGCGGATGAGGTTGGCGACGTCCGGATTGAGGCCGACGTTCTCCAGCCCGACGTCTTCGATGAAGCGCACGGCACTGTCGGCGGTTCCGAGGTAGGTGTCTTCGTACATCTCCAGGGACATGATGAGCCCGAGTTCAGCCGCGTGCTTGCCGAGTTCGCGGATGCGGCGTACGGCGGTGTCCCACATTTCCCGGTCGTCGGGGTCCTTCGGCCCCTCCGCCGTCCAGAACCAGAGGGCCTCGCGCTGTGCCTGGCTGAAGGGCTGGTGCAGTCCGGTGGAGAAGACATCCATGCCCCATTCGGCGGCGGCGTCGATGGTGCGGTGGGCATATTCGAGGTTGCGTTCCTCGTGGCCCGGCATGATCACGCTCTGCCGCTGCAGGTGGACGGAGGGGATGCCGACGCCGTGGGACTGCGCTATCGCGAGGAATTCCTCGCGCCTGGATGCTTCCAGGTCTGCGGGGCGGACGTGGCTGTCGGCAAGCTCCGCGAGGGTGAATCCGACGTCGGCCACCTGGGCGAACATATCGTCCCACACCTCGGCGGGCGCGTCGTGCATGGCGGTGCCGTCACGGCCGACGGTGCGGAAGCCGTGCAGGCACGTGGCGATAGGCCAAGTCTCGGCGGTGTAAGGGGGCTGCTCGATTGGCATAGTGCTCCATTGCGCTTGTAGATCAGTGGGCCCTGTGATGCTGCCCACCAAATATCCTATAGGAAATAGCGATTGCGTCAACCAGCACTTAAAGAAAATTCCCCGCCTCGTCCAAGGACGGGGCGGGGAATCCTTCGTGCTCCGGTAACTCCCGGCGCTTCACAAACTGCGGCTTCGATGCGTCGGATCAGGCTCCGCTGCAAAGCTGGCTGAACTTGGCGCCGGCCTTCTGGTACTCCTCGGTGAGGCTGCCGAGCTTGTTCTCGTCCGGGTTCTGCTTGGCGGATTCGTCGGCGTATTCCAGGAGCGACTTCAGCGACGGTTGGAGCTCCTCGGACGCCACGGCTTCGAGGGGACGCAGGGCGTTAGCGATGCGGTTCATCGCGGCCTTGCCCGTTCCGGGGTTCGACACAACAAGGTTGAGGCGCTCGCAGGTTTCCTTCGTGGACAGCTTCGGCGCGGTGCAGGCGGAGGCCGAGACAAGGAGCCCGGCGGCGAGCAGAACAGTGGTGAGTTTTTTCATGGTCCCTCAAGTGGTCGGTTTCAGTCGATTGTACGCAGGGATGCTGCACGGAAAGCGAACTGGCCGGCCCCGGAGGGGCCGGCGCCTCCCAGGCCTTCGGGCCCCGGCGCACCCTGGCGTAGGCTGGCACTCATGGCGATCCCGCGCGACAGGCCGACAACAGCATGTGACGCCGTGATCGAAACCGCGAGGCTCCGCCTGAGGCCCATGACGGACAACGACCTCGAGCAGATGTCCGCCATGCTCGGCGACCCCGAGGTGATGCGCTACTACCCCGCCCCCAAGACACGGGCCGAAGCCCAACGCTGGATCGACTGGAACAAGCGCAACTACGCCGAACACGGCTTTGGCCTCTGGATCATGGAGGACCACCACGGCAATTTCATCGGCGACTGCAGCCTGACCATCCAACACGTGGACGGCACGGCGGACGTGGAAGTCGGCTACCACGTCGTCACCGTGCACCAGGGCGAGGGCTACGCCACCGAGGCCGCCCGGGAGTGCCTCCGGTTCGCCGCGGCCGCGGGGATCACGCGGGTCATCGCCATCATCGATCCCGCGAACCTCCCCTCGCAGCGGGTGGCGCAGAAAGCCGGACTGCACCTGGAAAGGAAAGCCACCAGGAAGGGCAGGGAGCAACTGATCTTCGCGATCGCCCTCCGAGCGACCGCCCCCTGAGGGACCGCCCTCGGAGGAAGGTCAGTCCCGCGGACGCCAGACCACCAGGGCCTGGGACCGCGGACGGGGACGCTGGCCGCGGGCCAAGCTGACGACGTCGCCGGCCGCGCCTGCGGCGAAGATCCGCGCATCCACCGGCTCCCGGCGTCGGGCAAGCTCCTCGGTCAGCTCCGCAACGCGGTGCTGCAGCGCGGCCACCTTGTTCTCCAACTGCATGATTCGCTTGATCCCTTCCAGCGAGACGCCCTCCTGGGAGAGCCGCTGGACTTCGCGCAGCCGGTCGACGTCGCGCTGCGAGTAGCGCCGCGACTTGCCGGGGGCACGGCTGGGCGAGACGATGCCCAGGCGGTCATACTGGCGCAACGTCTGCGGGTGCATGTCAGCCAGCTCCGCCGCCACGGAAATGACGAAGATCGGCTGGTTGACGTCGATGCCCATGGCTGGCTCCTACAACCTGGCCTTGGCGGCCAGGTCCCGGCGCGGGTTGGCGTCCGCCGTCGCCTCGGCGAAGGCCTTCACGGCCTCTTCGGCGTTCTTCGGCAGATTCTGGGGAACGACGACGTCGACCGTCACCAGCAGATCACCGCTCGCCTTGGGCGTATGGACGCCGCGGCCCTTGACCCGCAGCGTCCGGCCCGAGTTGGTACCGGCGGGGACGCGGAGCTTCACCTGGCCGCCGTCGAGCGTGGGGACCTCGATCTCGCCGCCGAGCGCGGCTTCAGGGAAGGTGACCGGGACGTGGACGCGGATGTTGTCGCCTTCGCGGGTGAAGAACTCGTGCGGCTTGACGTTGACCGTGATGATCAGATCGCCGTTGCCGGCCGGGCCGGGGTTGCCCTTGCCGCGCTGGCGGACCTTCTGGCCGTCCTTGATGCCGGCCGGGATCTTGACGTCGATCACCTTGCCGTTGTTTTCGCGCAGGCTCACCGTGGTGCCCTGGATGGAGCCCTTGAAGGAAATGCTTGTGGTGGCGGTGCGGTCCGAGCCCTTCTGCGGGGTGCGCTGGAAGCCGGTCTGGCCACCACCGAAGCCGCCGCCGAACAGGTCGGCGAATTCAGGCGGGATGCCGCCGCCGGCAGGCTGCCGCGCGCCGCCAAACAGGCCGCCGAACAGGTCCTCGAAGCCGCCGTTCGCGGGGCCTCCGCGGCCGCCGGCACCAGGAGCGAAGCGGGCGCCGCCCATGGCCCGGATGGCGTCGTACTGCTGGCGGTCTTCAGCGACGGACAGCACGGAATACGCCTCGGAGATGTCCTTGAACTTCTTCTCCGCGGCAGCGTCGCCCGCGTTGGTGTCCGGGTGATACTGGCGCGCGAGCTTGCGGTACGCCTTCTTGATATCGGCGTCGGACGCGTCCTTGGCCACACCAAGGATCGCGTAGAAATCCTTCTCAACCCAGTCCTGGCTTGCCAAGTGTGTGTCCTTTCTCGTTTCTGTCTTACGTACACGCTACGCGTCGGTTTTGCGTTCCGTTCGCGCTACGCAGAGCATAGGCCCCCGCCCCTACGCGTGGGCGGCTCGGTCCTCGCGGACCGGAGCCGCCCAGCGAAGGGGCGGGGCCCCTTGTCTCGCTTCGCGGTGATACGGCCCCCTCATCCGCGAAGGCAGAGGTGAGGCCGGAACAGCTAAGCCGGAACAGCCACAATCACCTGGGCCGCGCGCAGGACGCGCTCCTTGGAGCGGTAGCCCGAGC
This sequence comes from Arthrobacter silvisoli, assembly GCF_003369445.1. Classification (GTDB taxonomy): domain Bacteria; phylum Actinomycetota; class Actinomycetes; order Actinomycetales; family Micrococcaceae; genus Arthrobacter; species Arthrobacter silvisoli. Next base: position 49,611 of record NZ_QRCU01000007.1, on the reverse strand, counting down.
GCAGCACCTGGCTGACCGTGTCCACCTCGATGTCCTGGCCCGGCTGCTGGATAAGGGCCTCGTGGATGGTGGGGTCGAACTCCACACCCGTGGCGTCGATCCGTTCCAGCCCGTAGGTCTTCAGCGAGTTCTCCAGCTTGGCGGCGATGGCGGCGAAGGGGCCGTCTTCGAGGTCGCCGTGCTGGCGGGCGGCGTCGATGTCGTCCAGCACCGGAAGCAGGGAGTTCAGGACGCCGATGACGGCCATTTCCCCCGCGACGGCGCGGTCACGCTCGACGCGCTTGCGGTAGTTGACGTACTCGGCCTGGAGGCGGAGGAGGTCGTTGCGCAGTTCCGCGGCTTCGGCCTCGGCCGAGGCACCGGAGGCTACCGACTCCTCAGCCGGAACCTCGACGCCGTTGAGGATCTCCTCAGCCTGGGACAGCGCATCGCCCCCGGCAGCCGCGCCTCCGGTACCTGCGGGGGTACCGGCGTCGCGGGCTGCTTCCTGGTGCGGATGCCGGGCGGCCCCGGTCTCCGGGTCAACCTTGCGGTTGTCCCGGATGACCGGCTTGCCCTGCTCCGAATCCGAGTGCTCTGATTCGTTGCCGTGGTGGGGCATGGTTACTTCTTCTCGTCTTCGTCGATGATCTCGGCGTCGACGATGTCCTCATCGGCGGCCTTCTTGTCACCGGCCGGCGCAGCACCTTCGGCGCCTTCGGCACCAGCCGCGGAGGCCTGTGCGTAGATGGCCTCGCCCAGCTTGGTCTGGGACTGCTGCAGCTTCTCGAACGCGGTCTTGACGGCGGCGTCGTCGGTGCCTTCGAGCGCCTTCTTGAGGGCGTCGACGTCGGCCTTGACCTCGGTCTTGACCTCTTCCGGCAGCTTGTCGTCGTTTTCCGACAGCAGCTTCTCGATCGAGTAGGCGAGCTGCTCGGCGGAGTTGCGGGTGTCGGTGGCTTCGCGGCGGGCCTTGTCCTCGGCAGCGTGTGCTTCGGCGTCGGCGACCATGCGCTCGATGTCTTCCTTGGACAGTGCGGTGCCACCGGTGATGGTCATCGACTGTTCCTTGCCGGTGCCCTTGTCCTTGGCGGAGACGTGCACGATGCCGTTGGCGTCGATGTCGAAGGTGACCTCGATCTGCGGAACGCCACGGGGAGCCGGGGCGATGCCGGTCAGTTCGAAGGTGCCCAGCGGCTTGTTGTCGCGGGTGAACTCGCGCTCGCCCTGGAAGACCTGGATGGCCACGGACGGCTGGTTGTCGTCAGCGGTGGTGAAGGTTTCCGAACGCTTGGTGGGAATGGCCGTGTTGCGCTCGATCAGGTGCGTCATGACGCCGCCCTTGGTTTCGATGCCAAGGGAGAGCGGGGTGACGTCGATCAGCAGCACGTCCTTGCGCTCGCCCTTCAGGACACCTGCCTGCAGGGCTGCACCAACGGCAACCACCTCGTCCGGGTTGACGCCCTTGTTGGGCTCCTTGCCGCCGGCCAGTTCCTTGACGAGATCGGAGACGGCGGGCATGCGGGTGGAACCACCGACCAGCACGATGTGGTCGATGTCCGAAACCTTGATGCCGGCTTCGGCGATCACGTCGTGGAACGGCTTCTTGGTGCGGTCAAGCAGGTCCTTGGTGAGGTCCTGGAACTTGGCGCGGGTCAGCTGCTCGTCCAGGTGGACCGGACCGTCGGGGGTGACGGAGAGGTACTGGAGCGAGATGTTGGTGCTGGTGGAGGAAGAGAGTTCCTTCTTGGCCTGCTCTGCGGCTTCGCGGAGGCGCTGCAGGGCGATCTTGTCCTTGGTGAGGTCGATGCCCTTGATCTTGAGCTGGCTGAGCAGCCACTCAACCACGCGGTTGTCCCAGTCGTCGCCGCCGAGGCGGTTGTCGCCGGCGGTGGCGCGGACCTGAATGGTGGAGAAGTCGTCTTCGTCCTTGCCGACTTCCAGCAGGGAGACGTCGAAGGTGCCGCCGCCAAGGTCGAAGACGAGGATGAGTTCATCTTCCTTGCCCTTGTCCAGGCCGTAGGCGAGGGCGGCCGCGGTGGGCTCGTTGACGATGCGCAGGACGTTGAGGCCTGCGATCTCGCCTGCTTCCTTGGTGGCCTGGCGCTCGGCGTCGTTGAAGTAGGCCGGAACAGTGATCACCGCGTCGGTGACCTTTTCGCCGAGGTAGCTTTCGGCGTCGTTCTTCAGCTTCATGAGGATGCGCGCGGAGATTTCCTGCGCGGTGTACTTCTTGTCATCGATCTTGACGGACCAGTCGGTGCCCATGTGGCGCTTGACCGAGGCGATGGTGCGATCGATGTTGTTGACGGCCTGGCGCTTGGCGATTTCGCCGACCAGGACTTCGCCGGACTTGGAGAAGGCAACGACGGACGGCGTGGTGCGGCCGCCTTCGGCGTTGGCGATAACGGTGGGCTCGCCACCTTCGAGAACAGAGACAACGGAGTTGGTGGTTCCGAGGTCGATACCTACTGCACGTGACATGTGTGTTGCTTCCTTTCACTGCTTTCAATGCCGATGTTCGAGATTGCACCCGGGCGTGCGTCCTTGCGGAGGAGTGCCTGGGACCACTCAACAGTCGGCTAGTTGAGCGTTCTTCACTCAACTGTACCCGGGCGCCGATTTAAGTCAAGCCAAAGTTGAGTGATATCCGCTCAACTCTGGATCCGGCGGCGCGCCGACATCGCGGGAGAGCTGCGGGGTCGCTGCAACGTTCCGGCGACCCCGCACCATTCCGGCGAATCCGGCTCCACCCCGGCGGCCCCGCCCCCGAGCGGGCCCGACGGCGCCACCGCACCATCCGGCGCCACCGGTTTGTAGACCCAGGCCACCAGCACCACGGAGATGATCATCAGAAGGAACCAGGAAAGCAGCTTGTCCGGCGAGACCAGGTGCCAGCCGTTCACCTGGCTCGGGTAGAGCCAGGCGTGGGACCAGGTGGCGATGTTCTCGGCAATCCAGATGAACAGCGCCACCAGCAGGAACGCCACCAGCAGCGGCATCCGGAGGCTGCGCCGGAACACCCGGAAGTGCATCACGCAGCGCCCGAACACCACCACGACGGCGGCAAGCAGGACCCAGCGGAAATCGAAAACGTAGTGGTGCGAGAAGAAGTTCGCGTAGATGCCGAGGGCCACGATCGCGGTGATCCAGCGCCGGGGGTAGCGGGCGAAACGGAGGTCGAAGAGCCGGTAGACCCGCACCATGTAGGAGCCGACCGAGGCGTACATGAACCCGCTGAACAACGGCACTGCGCCCACCCGCAGGACGCCCTCGGCCTCGTAGCTCCAGGAGCCGGCGCCGGTCTTGAAGAGTTCCATGACCGTGCCCACCAGGTGGAACAGCACGATCACCCTGAGTTCGCGCAGGGTCTCCAGCCTGGCGGCGACCATCACGACCTGGATGACGACGGCGGCAATGGTCAGGAAGTCGTTCCTGGCAAGGGCCGCGTCCTCCGGATACCAGAGCCTCGCCCCGAAGATCACGGCCAACAGCGAGGCGCCGAAAATGCAGGCCCATGCCTGCTTCAGGCCGAACACCAGGAATTCGGCCAGCGTCCAGCGCAAACCGCCGGCAGGCGCGGGCCCCAGGAAGCGGTGCGCGCGTTCATGCAGGAACTGTTCGACGGCGGTCAGGCTACGCATCCGCGGCCTCCCGCCTCGCGGGGCGCTCAGTAAGCCGTCCACGCCCGGTGCTCCACCGGACACCGGACACATCGATCCGGCCAAGGTAGTAGTCCTTCGGCTTATGCCGGATCCGCTCCGGAAGCCTCGGATACACAATGGCCAGCATCCGCATCACCCCGTCAAATCGGCGCTGCCGGCGCGGATCCCAGGGCAATCCGTACGCGGCGCGCAGGGACTCCGTCAGCAGCCCGGCGGTGAGCAGCCGCATCAGGGGCATCACCATGCGCAGCCACGCCGGTCCCACGGCGGGGTGCAGCAACTCCCGTGCCACCCGCACAGCCCCTGGCGCCGGGGCCAGCCCCGCCAGGCGCTTATTCCAGTAGTCGGTGAAGGCCGCCCTGTCCGCGGGCCAGAGTTCGGCCGGGAGCTGCAGGACTGTCCCGATCCGCGCATACTCGCGGTAGACGCGGTCCGCCGCTTCGCCGTCGAGCATTCCGTACACCCGCTCGTACATACGGACGGCGGTGTTGTACAGCGTGGCCGCCACCCAGAGCTGGGATTCGGGATCGAAGGCGTTATAGCCGGGAGAGGTGCCGTCGGACTCTCCGCGGACCGGCGCGTGGGCCCGGTTGACGGCGCGGCGCACCGCGGTCAGTTGTTCCTCGGAACCGTAGATGACGGCGTAGACGTAGCCCATGGTTGCCGCGAGCCGGTCCAGGGGCCGTTCGGCGAAGGTGCTGTGTTCGGCGACGCCGCGTCCTACCGCCGGATCGGCGAGCTGCAGGAGGATGGCCGATCCGGCCCCGGCGAGCAGCACGGCTTCCGCCCCGATATCCGCCAAGCCGCGAACCATGCAGCCACCCTACTCCTCACACCAGGCCGATGATCCCGGCGAGCAAGCCGAGCTGGTGGGCGAACAGTTCGTCCCGGGCCGCGAAAGTGCCGGCACCGTACTGGCCGAACACTTCGAAGCTGACGGCCCCGAACAAGGACGTCCAGATCAGCACACCGCGCGTCACCAGTTCCTCCGGCACCTCGAGGCCGAGCTCGCTGCGGATGGCGGCGAGGTCGCCGGCAAGCTTGTCGGGAACGACGACGGCGGGTCCCGCCGGGGCGGCCAGCGCACCGGCCCGGTGGGCGGCGTCGACGTTGCGGACCAGGCGGTACACCACCCGCGTGCCGGGGACGATGGTCCGCTCCCCCGGCGCCCTGTATCCGGGGACCGGACTGCCGAACAGCAACGCGTAACAGGCGGGTTCGCGCAGGGCCCAGTTCCTGACGGCGTGCCCCAGCGCATGGAAGCGACCGGCGAAATCACCTTCAGGGAGGGTGTCGACGGCGGCATCCACGGCATCTCCGAGCTCGTTGTAGGCATCCACCAGCAGCAGGGTGAGGAGTTCGTCACGGTTCTCGACGTAGCGGTACACCGCGGAGGACACGACGCCGAGGTCCCGCGCCACAGCCCGCAGGGACAGCGCCGCGGCACCGTGGACGGCGAGGTGTTCGCGGCCGATCCGGACGATGTCGGCGATGGTCCGGGCCCGGGCGCGCTCCCGCGGCGTGGGGGCTTTGGCCTGCGGTGTGGGGGCCTGCGGTTTCGCGGTGGACGACATGCCCCCAGCATGCCACAAAGGAGAGCGGCGTCAACAAAAGAGAGCAGTGCTCTTGACTTCCTTGAACGACAGGTTCATTCTGGAAACAAGAGAGCACTGCTCTCGAAAATTGAAGCCAGCCAAGCAAGCCCATCAAGGAGCCCCGCCATGACCACCACCTACGCAGTCACCGGAGCCGGCCCGGTCGGCTCGACCATTGCCAGCCTGCTCGCGGAGCAAGGCCACCAGGTCCGGCTGCTCACCCGCTCCGGCTCCGGCCCGGAGCACCCGCTGATCGAGCGGCGGAAGGCCGACGTTTCGGACCCGGCCCAACTGGCGGACGCCTTCGACGGCGCCGCGGCGGTCTTTCACTGCATCCACGGCTCCGCATACACCGCGAAAGCCTGGCAGGCCGAACTGCCCCGCGCCGAACGGACGGTGCTGGACGCGGCCGCGGAGGCGGGCGCCGTCGTCGTCTTCCCGGAAAGCCTGTATTCGTACAGCGAGCCGGACAAGCCGATGCGGGAGGACAGCCCGCGCGGGGCCAGCGGCGGGAAGCGGGGCGTGCGCACGGCGCTGCTCGAGGCCCGCCGGGTCCACCGTGCGGACACCGTGAGCGTGGTGGCGGGCGACTTCTTCGGCCCCCGGGTCCGCGGCGCACATGCCGGCGAGCGCATGGTGCCGGTGCTGCTGAAGGGGAAATCGCTGCAGGTGATCGGGCGCGCGGACCTGCCGCATTCCTTCACCTACGTGCCGGACCTCGCCGCCGCGATGGTCAAAGCCGCGCAGACGCCTGGGCTGTGGAACTCGGTGCTGCACGCCCCCACCGGTCCCGCGTTGAGCCAGCAGGAACTCGCGACGGCGTTCACCACCGCCGCGGGCCTGCCGGCGGTGAAGCTCGGCACCATCCCGGGCTGGCTGCTGAAGGCCCTGGGCCTGGCATCCACATCCATGCGCGAACTCGCCGAAACGCTGTACCAGTTCGAGCGGCCCTTCGTCATGGACTCTGCGGCCAGCCAGGCGCGGCTTGGCCTGGCACCCACGCCGCTACCGGAGGCAGCCGCAGCCACTATTGCCTGGTGGCGGCAGCAGGAGGCGTGAGGATTCGCCGGGACGCACGCTCAACACAATCTTCAAACGAATGGACTTACCGGCAAGACATCGTGACTGAGGGACCGTCGCGGGAGTAACCTAAGCTCAACCGCTGTACTGGACCACCTTGTCGACTGGGGTGTCACCGTGGGTGTTGTGCAAGCTTCGTTGACCGAACTGCTCGGGCTGCTGTCGGATGCCGCCTCACCTGTGCCGGTCCACCTCGAGGACGACGGCGAGCCTTCCCCTCCCGATGCCCCGGCCGAGGCCCCTGCCGAGGCCCCCCGGGATGCGGTGGTGACCGTCCGGGCCGTCGCCCTGAACCGCGTGGGCCGCTCCCGCAGGAACGGTCCGCTCCTGGACCTCGAACTCAAGGTAGCCGTCGAGGCGCGGGGCCGGGACTGCCTCACCACCATGGAACAGCTGCTGCTCGCGGTGGAGCGCCACAGCCAGTACTCCGTGGTTTCCACCGGAGAGTTCGAGCCCGGCGAGTACAGTGCCAGCATCCGTGGAGGACTGGGGTTCCTGGTCCGCGTCCCGGTGTCACTGGCCTTCGAGGAACCGTCCGGCCCGCCCGTCCTGGAACCGCTCATCGCCCAGACCACGGTGGCGCGGCGGATCCACGGCCGGCTCGTGGACATCCACAACAAAGGCATCCCCAACGCCTACATCCGCGCGCATTCGTCCGCCATCGCCGTCGTCAGCGACGCCACCGGCCACTTCGAGGTCCTGGCCTCGGCCGACGAACTCCAGCACTTTGCCGTGGCAGTCCGCGGCACGGAACGTGAAATGTCAGCCAGCACAAGCAGCCTGCCGGTGACCATCCGGTGGGAGTAAAGGGAGCGCACCATGGTGAATTATCAGGCACCTGGAGTGTATGTGCAGGAAGTGCCCAGCGGTGCCCGCTCCATCGGGCAGGTCAGCACCAGCATCGCAGGATTCGTGGGGGTCGCTCCGGATCCGCTGGCGCATCTGGATGAGGCACGCGTCCTGGACAACTGGACCCAGTTCGTGGACCAGTATGTCGGGAAGGCCACGCAGGGAACGCCGCTATCCAATGCGGTGTTCGGCTTCTTCGCCAACGGCGGCGGCCGCTGCTACGTAGTCAACATCGGCACCGGGGGCAGCCTCACCGGCACGGCCAGGAAACCCACTGGCCTGACCCTCTTCGAAGCGATCGACGACATCTCCATGGTGGTTGCCCCCGGCTACGCCAACGCCGATGCCTACGCGGCCCTGCAGGCCCACGTGGAACACCCGCTGCGCCAGGACCGCATGGCGATCCTGGACACCGTGGAGAAAGTGGACGACGTCGGAGCGCTCACCCGGGCGGCCACCTCCGGCGTCCCTGACGAGCCGGAGCCGGAGCCGGACAAAACTGACAAGCCCAAGCCCGACAAGCCCGAGGCTGGGAAACCCGCCCCGGGTGCGGGAGCCACCGGCGAGGACGCGCTCGGCGCACCCCAGTCGCCCGGCGGGTACACCGCCTTGTATTTCCCGTGGATCGTCATGACGGACCCGGTGTCGGGCAAGAAGGTGACCCAGCCGCCGTCGGGCCACATGGCAGGGATCTGGGCGCGGGTGGATGGCAGCCGCGGCGTGCACAAGGCCCCGGCGAATGAGCCCATCCAGGGCGCCCTGGATCTGGTGCGGCGCGTCAGCCGCGGTGAGCAGGAAGTCCTCAACCCGGCCGGAGTGAACTGCATCCGCTACTTCCCGGGCGAGGGGATCCGGGTGTGGGGCGCGCGGACCAAGGCGCCCGAGGCCAGCGAATACCGTTACATCAACGTGCGCCGGCTGACCAACATGATCAAGGAATCGGTGGCGGACGGCACCCGGTGGGTGGTGTTCGAACCCAATGACCACACCCTCTGGAAGTCGATCCGGCGCGACATCGGCGCGTTCCTGACCAACGTCTGGCGGGACGGCGCCTTGCTGGGCACCACCCCGCAGCAGGCGTTCTTCGTGAAGTGCGACGAGGAAACCAACCCGCCGGAAGTCCGCGACGCCGGCCAGGTGGTCACCCTGATCGGGATCGCGCCCGTGAAACCGGCGGAGTTCGTGATCTTCAAACTCATGCAGTCGGCCGAAGCCACCAGCGAGACAGAAAGCGCAGGAGCCTGAGATGAGCGTGCAGCCAAGTACCCCGGCCCCGGCCGCGCAGCCCGGCAACGTGGTGGACCCGTACCGCGCCTACAACTTCAAGCTGGTCATCCAGGGCGTGGTCCAGGGGCACTTCACCAAGGTGGAGGGCCTGGGCATGAAGATCGACCGCATCCTGTACCGCTCCGGCGGCGAGAACAGCACGGTGCGGGTCATTCCGGGGCAGGTCGAATACACGCCCGTGACCCTGAAATACGGGCTCACGGATTCCACGGAAATGCTGCAGTGGCTCTTCAAGGCAGCCAACGGCCAGGTGGAGCGGCGGAACGTGTCGATCGCCATGCTCAACGATTCCGGCTCGGCCGAGGTCCGGCGCTGGAACCTGCTGGGCGCCTGGCTGTGCGAGTGGTTCGGTGCACCGCTGGATGCCCTGGGCAAGGACCTGGCCATCGAATCCGTGACCATCGCCTACGACCGCCTGGAACTGGACGATGCCCGCGCGCCCGTGGCCTGACGGCACGGCTGGGTCTGACAGTACGGCCCGGTCTCACGGTCCGGCCGGGTCTCACGGTCCGGCCGGGTGGCGGCGGGGGTTGGCCGCGCGGCTGCGCGGATTCGCGGAGCGCCTCGACCCCGCCGGCCGGGGATCTTCGGTCCCCGGCGTCATGCCGGGCACCCCGCCGGGCACCGGTGTGGGGACAGAGGGCCCGGCCGCGGGCCCGACGCCGGCCCACGCCTTTGATCTCTCCGGCGCACCCGAGCACTGGGTGCGCCTGTTGCGCGATGCCGGCCTGGCACCTGCGGAGAGTGGTTCGGCGATGGATGTGCCAAGCGTCGATGTGCCAAGCGTCGATGCGCCAACCATCGATGCACCATCCGTCCGGCACGTTGGACTGTCCCGGCTACGGAAAATCAGGCTGCGGCCAGCCACGGAGCGGACACCGTCCCGCGTCGCTGAACCAACGATCCCCACGACGTCGGCATACCGGCAGGAAACCCCGGCTCCGGACATGCGGATTCAGGAAACAGGAGCCCTTCCCCCTGGCTCCGAAGCCTCCGATGCCGTGGCTCCTCCACTTGCGGGGCCTGCCCTACGTCCTTTCCCCTTCTCAAAGGACGTAGAGCAGGCCGCGCAACGCGGCAACGAGGCAGTGCCTGTGCTGCGCCTGGGGCCGGAGCGCGCAACACGGACCTCCCCGGCGCAGCCCGGCCTCGCGCAACCCGGCCCGGGCCAGCCCTACCAGGCGCACCCCGCCCCGGAACCTCCAACCACGCCAGGCCAAACCACCGAACCACGTGGTGCCCCACCTGTTGTGAGGCCTGCTCTACGTCTTTTGGCGCGCTCAAAGGGCGTATCGCAGGCCTCACAACGGGCAGCCGGGCCAATGCCGGTGCCCCCGGACCCGTCGACGGCGAATCCCCAGGCACCAAGCGATGGGCTAGCCACGACGAAGCAAGGGCGCCCGACCCCGCCCGCCGCCGTCGTGCTCCCACACGTCGCGCAACCCCACGCCCCGGAACCACACGCCCCGGAAGCGCAGCCTCCGAAACCACAAACTCCAAACACAGCGGCCCCGCACGCCAGCACCACCCAGCACCCCGCTCCCAAGGCCCCGCTCACCGGCACCTGGCCCGAACTCGCCCCGAAACCAAGCCCCCAGACGAGCACCACACCAGGCAGCGAACACCTCGAACACGCATTGGCCCGTGCCGCCCGGCTGAACCACGAACGGTCGGCGGTGTGAGATGGAGAGGGTCGCGTTCCTCATCGAAGACACCGGCGAGCACTTGGGCTGCCTGCTCAACCCGGAGACAGTGGTGATGCAGCGCAGCGCCGGTGTGGAGCCCCGGAGGAGCGCGGGCGGGAAGCTCACCGGCAGCGGACTCGCGGACGATCCCTTGCTTTTCACCGGCGGCGGGCACACCGAGCTCCGCCTGGATCTGCTGTTCGACGTCGATCTCGCACCGGCGTCGCTCAACGTCCAGGACGTCCGGCAGATGACCCGGCCCATCTGGGCGCTCGCGGAGAACTCGGCGGAGGTAGAGCGGCAGCGCCGGCCGCCGTCGGTCCGCTTCGTCTGGGGCAGGGCGTGGAATGTGCCCGGAATCGTCACGGAGGTTGCTGAACGCTTCGACCGCTTCGCCCCGGACGGCTCGCCCCTGCGTTCCTGGATGCGCCTGGTGTTCGTGCGGGTGGGCCAGAGCGCGGACGAGGAAGGCGGCGAGAACTACGAGCTCGCCCAGCGCCTGCCTCCGGTGGACCTGACGGCCCCGCCCGTGGACACCCTGACGGTGACCGGCGACGGCGGCACGGACCGGGACGCCTTGGCCCCCGACGGCGGCGAGCCGCTTCCCGAGGTGCCGCCGGGTGAGCTGGGGCGGCTGAGCCTGCAGGCCTTCGGGACGCCGCTGTTGTGGAAGCTGCTGCTGGAGTACAACAACGTGGACGACCCCGCACATTTCACGGGCCCGCTGGCCGTGCCGCCGATGGGCGAGGCGCCATGAACCGGGCCACCAAGGAGGCGCCATGAGGCAGCTGCAGGGGCTGCCCGAACTGATCGTCACCCTCGGGCGGCGCCGGCTTTCCGCGGCCGACACCGCCGCGATCGTGTCCGTTCAGGTCCTCAGCTCCCTTGCCCGCCCGGCCCAGTGCCTCATCACGTGGCGGCCGGCAGGTGGCCAGCGAGGCCCGGGAACCCGGGGCGTGGACCCGGCACCTGGGGATGCGCTCCGGGTGGAACTGGGCGGACGACGCACTCCGCTGTTCGTCGGCGAGGTGACCGTGGTGGAGCGCAGCTACGGCGCCGACCTCTCCCAGGAAATCCGGGTCCGCGCCTACGACGCCCTCCACCGCCTCCGCAAGCGCCAGTTCACGCGGCTGCACGGAGGCGAACAGGGGGACCTTGACCTGGCCGGCCTGGCGCGCACGCTCTGCGAGGGCACCGGGCTTCAGGTCACCGGGGGTGCGGCAAAACTGGGCAAGGTGTACCAGTGCGCACGTTCGGACCTGGGCCTGCTGGTGGAGCAAAGCGCCCGGGTGGGCGTCTACCCCGTGGTTGACGGCGACGCCCTGCACCTGACCCCCTTGGCCGGCGAGGGCGAGCCCGTGGAGCTGGAACTGGGCAGCAGCCTGCACTCGGCCGAGGTGGAGCTCAGCCAGGAACCGGCCTACCTTGGTGCCCGGACGGCGGGCTGGAACCCCGGCGACGCCGAAGCCCTGGAGGGATCGGCGTCGGGCAGTGACGCGAAGGCCGAAGTGTCCGCGGATCCTGCGCTGGCCAGCGTCGGCGCGGGCGGCGAACTGCAGCGCGGCAACGAGGCCTTCGCTTCGGACGCCGCGGCGCACGAACTGGCGCAGGCGGAACTGGATGTGCGGATGGCCGGCCAGGTCAGCGCCGTGTTCGTGGCAGACGGCGACCCGCTCCTGCGTGCCGGGGGCCGGGTCCGGGTGCGGGGACTGGCCTCCTCGCTGGAAGGCACCTACACGGTGGCCTCGGCCGCCCACCGGCTGGACAGCAACGGCTACGAAACCACCATCACCACCCGGCCGCCCGAAACCCCGCCGCCGCGGCAGCCGGACGTGTTCACCCTGGGGGTGGTGGCCGACGTCGACGATCCCGAAGAGCGCGGCCGCGTGCGGGTGCGCCTGCCCGCCTACCCGCCGCTGGAGAGCGGCTGGGCGCCGGTGCTGTCCGGGGCCGCCGGCTCCGGTAAGGGCCTGGTGCTGCCGCCCGCGCCGGAGGACACGGTGCTGGTGCTGCTGCCTGCCACGGACCCGGCCCAGGCGATCGTGCTCGGCGGGCTCTACGGCCGCGGGCACACCCCCGACGCCGGCGTGACCACCGCCCGGGAGAGCCGCTACACCTTCCGTTCCGCAGACGGCCAGCAGCTGGTGCTCGACGGCGGTGCCCGCACCGTCAGCTTCACGGACGGCCACGGCTCCACGGTGGAACTCGGGCCGTCAACGCTGCGGATCACCGCGGCCACGGACCTGCTGCTCGAGGCCCCGGGCAAGGCCATGAAGATCCGTGCCAAGACCGTCGATTTCGAGGAGGCCTGAGGTGGCGATGAAAATCCTGGTCAAGGAGGCCATCCTGCGCTGCGGGCACGACGGCAAGGTGGAGAACGTCCCCTCGCAGGAATGGGTGCGGGTGGCGGGCTCCCCCGTGCTGGTCGAAGCCGATCCCGTGGGCCGGGACATCTCCATGTGCCCCAACATCGGCCTGAACATCAAGCCCTGCCAAAAGACCCTTCCCGTGGTGAAGGGGTACTCGACGTTCATCCGGATCGGCGGGAAGAGGATGTGCCTGGACACCGTGGAAGGCTTCACGGACGGCACCCCGCCCGGCGCCGTCAAATACACCGTGCGGCGGCCGGGCCAGGAATTCGTGGCGGCAGCATCATGAGGAGCGCAGTCATGAAAAGAACCCGGCCATGAGCGCCCCCCGGTACAAATCGGTGGCTTTCGTCCACCCTGACTTCGACGCCGCCGTCGGGATTTCCGGCCTCAACCTCACCCCGGACGGCAGGCTGGCCACCGTCACGGACGCCGCCTCCGTCCGGCAGGCCCTGCTGCTGCTCCTGAGCACCCGGCCCGGCGAGCGCATCAACCGCCCCACGTACGGCTGCCACCTCTTCCGGCTTGCCTTCGCCCCGGCGGACGACACCACCGCGGGCCTGGCCATCCACTACGTGGCCCGGGCCGTGGAGCAGTGGGAGCCGCGGATCACGGTGCTGTCGCTGGACGCCTCGCGCTCGCAGGAAAGCCCGGAACTGCTGGAGGTCAGGCTTCGGTACCGGGTCCGCGCCACCCAGCACCAGGACGAACTGGCCATCACCCTGCCCGTTGATTCCGGAGGTGCAGCATGAGCATTCCCGTGCCGAACCTGGATGACCGCAGCTTCGCGGAGCTGGTGGCAGGTGCCCGCGAGCGCATCCGGCAGGTCGCCCCGGACTGGACGGACCTGTCCGTGCACGACCCCGGCATCACCATCATGGAGGCCTTCGCCTACCTCACGGACACCCTGATGTACCGGCTCAACCGGGTCCCGGACAAGCTGTACGCCGTGTACCTGAACCTGCTGGGCACCAGCCTTTACCCGCCGGGCAGCGCCGAGACCATGCTGGAGTTCACCCGTGTGGCGACCGGCGGGGAGGCCCCGGAGATCCGGATCCCGCGCGGCACCCAGGTCAGCTGTCCGCCCGGCGTGCCCGGGGCGCCGCAGCCGGTCTTCACGACGACGGCAGCGGCCGTGCTGCCGGCCGGGCAGGCCAGTGTGCTGGTCCCGGCAGCCGATGTCACCTTGTACGACGCCGTCCCGATCGGCACCGGAACCGGACGGCCCGGGCAGAGCTTCGTGGTTCCGAACGCGCCGATCGTGTCCGGGGCCGGGCTGTCCGTAGCCATCGAAGTGCCTGCAGGGACCCGGCTCAGCAGCGGCGAGGCCGTGCTGGTGGACGGCAAGCCCTTCCGGTACTGCCGTGAGGTGGAGGCGTTCGCCGATGCCCGGCCCGGGGAGGTGCCGGTGCGGATCGACCGGAGTGCCGGCGTCGTGATGTTCGCTTGGTGGGACGAGGCGTTCGGCGGGCAGGGGGCCGGCGGCCAGGAGAACCCGCCCGTCCCGGGTCCGGGCGCCGAGGTGCGCGCCTGGTACCGCGGCGGCGGCGGGCAGCGCGGGAATGTCGGGGCGGGGCAGCTCACGGTGCTCCGCACCCCCGTGCCGGGGGTGCGGGTCGACAACCCGGAACCCGCCACCGGCGGACGCGACGGCGAGGCCCTGGAGAATGCGCTCCGCCGCGCCCCGCAGGATTTCCAGGCCCGCGACCGCGCCGTCACCGTGCGCGACTACGAGGTGCTGGCCATGCGGCACGGCGGCGTGGACCGGGCCCGGGCGTTCACCCGCAAGGACCTGTGGGCCTTCGCGAAGCCCGGCGAGGTGGAGGTGGTGCTGGTGCCGTTCGTGCCGCGCACCGGCGGCGCCCAAGGTACCCCCGTCACCGCCGACGAACTGGCCGCGCAGGCCCGCGCCGAGGTGCGGGACGAGGTCGAACAGTACCTGCGCCGCCGCTCCACCGTGGGCGCCGAACCCGTGGTGCGTTGGGGGCTGTACAAGCAGGTGCTGGTGGACGCGCGGATCGTGGTCCGCCCCGATGAGGACGCCGACGCCGTCAGGTCCCGCATCGCCGCCCGGCTCGCCGAGGGCATCAGCCCGCTCAGCCAGGGCCCGTCCCACGCGGACACCGGCGGCTACGGTTCGGGCTTCGGCAAACCGCTACGGGTCTCCAACCTGTACCGGGCCATGGAGGAGGCCGAGCCCGGGGTGCAATACGTGGACCGCGTGCGGCTGGAGGTGGACAAGGTCCCGGACAGCGATGCGATGGGACTGGTGCAGGCCGAGGGGCAGGACAACACCTGGTTCGTGGCGCAGGACGGTCTGCTGTTCCGCACCACCAACGCCGGCGACGGCTGGGAAGCCTGCGCCGAATTCGGCGGGGCCGATACAAACGGCGATGCGGCCACGGAAACGGTGCGGTCCATCGCACCGTTCCGTTCCCCCGCCCCGGGACGGTCCGCCGTCGGACAGCACCCGGGGATGGTCGCGGTCAGCACGGTGGCCGGCACCTCCTCGCGCATCTACATCAGCGAAGACCTCGGCGAATCCTGGCGCCGTGCCGCCGAACTGGGCTTCGTCGTGGCCGACCTGTGCTGGGTGGACCGGCAGGGAGCGCCCGTGCTGCTGCTCGCCGGCGAGCGCGGCCTCTACGAGCTCCCCATGGGCGAAGGCGCCATCCCGGTCCAGAACGTGGTGGACGCCGGGCAGCCGGACCGCGGCTTCTACGCGGTGGACGCTTTGGTGGACGTGCGCGGCCGCACCGGGGTGGCCGTGGCCGCTGAGGCCTCGGCCGGGGTGTGGCTCTCCCCCGACGCCGGCATGGCCGGCAGCTTCAAGCGGGTCAAGGCGGCCGGGGAGGACATCCGCTGCATGACCGTACAGTACGACGGCGGTGCGAGCTACCTGTGGCTGGGCCGTTCCGTTCCGGAGGGCGGCGGCACCGGCTGCCTGCGGCTGAAGATCGACGAGCTCGCCCGCACCGACCTCGACACCCTGCAGGCCGCTTGGGAACAGTTCGGCGCAGGCTGGACGGGGGGTAGCTGCTGGGCCGTGCACGTCATGGGCAACGCAGCCTTCGCCGCCACGCAGAGCGGCGGAGTGCTGCGGCTGCAGCTCGGCCAGGCATCCCAGCAGTGGAGCACCCCGGACGTGAACTGCGGGCTGCCGCTGCGTGACCGCACCCGCTTCGAACCCGTCCGCGGAGTCTCCGGCGCCGTGCGCGAGGACGGCACGCAACTGCTGCTCGCCGCCGGGCCCAAGGGGATCTACCGCAGCACGGACAACACTGCGTCCTGGGCGAGTTGCACGCGCCGGGTGGTGGACGACGTCGTGACGCTGCCGGAAACCTGGCTCTTCTGTTCGGGCGAGCACCGGATCGAGGTAGTGCATGGCCACTGACGGCGACTTCAGGCTGGAGGACTCCCGGCTGGTGCGCGTGCTGCCGGAGGTGTACCAGGTGGCGGCCGAAAGCAGCCTGCCGCTGCAGGCCCTGCTGGCCGTGGCCGAGGACCTGCACGGGCCCGTCCGGGACGTCCTGGACCGGATCCACACCGTCCCGGATCCCGGGCGCTCGCCGTCGTCGCTCATTCCCTTCCTGTCCCGCTGGGTGGACTTGGACTGGCTCACCCTGCCCGGCCCCGAAGCCACCGGGACGGGTTCCGCCGGGATCCCGGTGGCCCGGCAGCGGGACCTGATCGCCTGCGCCGCCGGGCTGTCCGCGCGCCGCGGCACCGTGGACGGGCTCACCCGCTTCCTGCACCTGGCCACGGGCGTCCGGGGCTTCGAGGTGGTGTCCGAGCCCGGGGCCTTCCACATCACGGTGCGGGTGCCGGCCGACGCCGCCGGGCAGCTCGAGCTCGTCCGGCGGATCGTCAAGGGCATCAAACCGGCGCACGTCACCGACGCCATCGAGGTGATGGACGCGTGAACAGCGGGAACCGCAAGCCGATCATCGTGGTGGCGATCTGCGCGGTCATCGCGGCGCTGGTGCTGGTGCTCGGGGTCAGCTGCAGCGGCAGCAACAACGCCGGGGCGCCGGGCTGGCAGTCGGGGTTCGCGAAGGCCGCCGGGGGCGGAAAGCTCACGACGGCGGACCTGGCTCCGGCGGGTGGCTCCTGTTCGGCCTCGGGCGGCCAGCTCGCGGTCGCCGGGAGCTGCACCTTCGAGGTGGGCAAGTTCGGCGGGCTGTTCGACTTCGGCCCGCCCACCAAACGGGCGCGGCTGCTCCCGCAGCAGGCCGTGACGGTGACACTCTCCGTGGAAGGCACGCGTACCGAGCAATCGGCCAGCGCCGGGGATACCGTGGACCTGACGTTCGGAACCTCGGGCGGGAGCCTCGGCATCCGCTGCCTGGTACCGGGAAACTGTGTGCTTCAACTAGCGGAGGCAGGCTGACATGACCGGAATTACCCTGACACTCAGTTCCCCCACGGTCGAGCTCAAGGACGGCAAGGGTTCCCTGACCGCTTCGGTGACCAACAGTTCCGCCGAGGCCGAACGCGTGGTGCTCGGGGCTTTCCCCGGCCAGCCCGGCGGGCAGACGTACACCACGGTGGCCAACCCGCTGCGCACCATCGGCCCGGGAGCCACCGACCAGTACCTCGTGGCCTTCGACACCACCGGGGCGGCACCCGGGAGCTACCCGGTGAAGCTCATCGCCTACTCTGCGGACGACGCCCCGGAAGACTACGCGGACCAGGCCCACGTGGTGACCCTGACGGTGAGCCAGGCACCCGCGCCGGGCAAACCGCCGTCGACGTTTCCTTGGCTCTGGGTGATCATCGGCGGGGTGGTGCTGCTCCTGGCGATCGGCGCGGTGCTGTGGTTCTTGGTGCGCGGCGGCGGCAACGTCCCGGATGTGCGGGGCAAGCAGCAGGGCGAAGCGGCGCAGATCCTCATCGGCGCCGGCTTCTCGATGGGTTCCACCGAGGTGGTGAGCACTGAGCCGCCCGGCACCGTCATCAGCCAGAACCCTGCGGCGGGAGGTACCGCGGAGAAGGGGAGCACGGTGAGCGTGGAGATCGCCCGGGCCGCGGACAAATGCCAGCCCGGCTATGTCTATCGGCGGGTGACTCCGGACGACAAAGTGTGCGTGACGCCTGCATCCGCCGCCCAGGTCCTCGAGGACAACGCCGCAAGCACCCAGTCGGCGCGCAAGCCCAATCCTCCGGGCGGCCCATATGGCATCAATACCTGCCTCCAGGGCTTCGTGTGGCGGGATGCGTACGATGGCGACCAGGTTTGCGTGACCGGTGAGACCCGGACGAGGACCAAGCAGGAAAACGACGAGGCGGCGCTGCACAGCGCCCCGTAACGGCCGGAGAATCCCATGGGCACCATCACCATGACCCTTAGTTCCCCCACCGTGGTCCTCAAGGACGGGAAGGGCTCGTTGACCGCCTCCGTGACCAACGGCACCGGAGCGTCCGCGCGCGTGGTGCTCGGCGCGTTCCCGGGAGGCGCCGCCCCCGAAACCTACACGGAGATCCCGGATCCGCTGCGGACCATCGCGGCTGGAGCCACGGAACAGTACCTGGCCACGTTCGACACCGCCGGCGCCAAGCCCGGCAGCTACCCGGTGAAGCTCATCGCCTATTCGGCCGACGACGCCCCGGAGGACTACGCCGACCAGGCCCGGGTGGTCACGCTCGAGGTGCCGGCACCCGCGACGCCGGCCCCGGCTCCCGGGTTCCCGTGGCTCTGGGTGATCATCGGCGGCGTAGTGCTGCTCGCCGTCGTCGGGGCCGTGCTGTGGTTCCTGTTCAAGGACGCCAGTGTGCCGCCGGTGGTGGGCAAGCCGCAGGCGGAGGCGGTGCAGATCCTCAAGGACGCCGGATTCGGCACCTCGGTCACGGAGAAGGAAAGCACGCAGGCGGCCGGAACCGTTGTGGGCCAGGAACCGGAGGGCGGACGGACCGTGGGCCGCGGCTCCACGGTGGCCCTGGAGGTGGCGGTGCCGGTGCGGACGACCGTTCCTGCGGTGCTGGGAGCCACGGTCGAATCGGCCAAGTCCCAGTTCGCCGCTGCGAAGATCCAGTTGGATTTCACGGCGAGTTCCACGTGCACCAAGTCTCCGGAGCTGAGCCTGCAGCGTTGCGTGGTGCTGGGCGTGAACCCGGACGTGGGCACCCGGGTGAACCTGAACGCCCTGGTCCTGGTGCGGACGGAACTGCGGTCCAAGATCTTCATCGACAACAACACCTTCCCGAACCTGTGCAAGAACAGCCAATGCGTGAAGGTGGGCGGATAGGGCCTGGTCAGCCCTGCAGCAGGTGCCTGCGCAGCTCAGGAACCACTATGTCCCACAGGGCGGGCGGCGGGATTTCATGGCCCATCCCCTTGAGGCGCACCAAGCCGGCTCCCGGGATCATCCTGGCGAGAACCTCTCCGTGCGGAAGGGGAAACATCGGATCGTCCTCGCTATGGAACACCAGGGTGGGCACACGGATTTCCGCCGGATCCACCGAAGAACCGGGCTCCGCGATGAAATGGTTTGACATGGATGATTGCATGTTGCGGCTGCGGCCCACTTCGAGCGTTGCCAGGGCACGCACTCGGGCCTCATCGAAGCCAAGCGGGCCGGCGTACGGCCGTTCGCTGTCAACACGGTAGTCGATGACGGCGGTCTCGTCGCTCCAGTCGATTTCCGTCTGGGGTTCTTCCCAGCCCGCGGCGAGCCCGGGACTCGGCGGCGGCAATTGGCCATACCGGCCGCCGGCGGGGCTGCTTTCGATGAGTGTCAGGGTGCGCACCCGCTCACGGGCGCGCACGGCGATGACCTGCGCGATTCCGCCGCCCATCGACATGCCGACCAGGTGCGCCTTCCTGATGCCCAAGGCATCGAGCAGCCGCAGGGGATCGGCGGCAAGGTCATCGCCGGTGTAGTCGGGGTGTCCAGGCGGACAGGTGCTTGATTGACCGGTATCCCGGTGGTCGTAACGGATGACCTGCAGTTCCCCGGCAGCGAGCAGCTCGCAGAACCCGGGCGTCCACCAGTCCATCGACTGCGCGCCACCTGCGATAAGCAGCACCGCCGGGGCATCCTCCGGTCCGCGGCGGTCGGCGGCCAGCTCAATACCCTGGAGTTCGTGGATTTCCATCGGTCCCCCGTGCTGTGCGCCGTTGCGGTTACCGGCCAGCCTAATACCTGGACCGGCCCGTAACTCTCGGCAGAGGGCCCGCCTCCGTGAAAAGATCAACCATGCGTCCGATGCAGCACTCCAGCAAACTCCAGAACGTCCGCTATGAACTCCGCGGCCCGCTCCTCCAGGCGGCCAAGGCCATGGAGGCCGAGGGGCACCGCATCCTGAAGATGAACCTCGGGGACACGGCACCGTTCGGGCTGGAGGCGCCGGAATCGGTGGTGGTGGACATGATCCACCACCTGCGCGGCGCCCAGGGCTACAGCGACTCCAAGGGGATCTTCTCGGCCCGCACCGCGATCTCGCAGTACTACCAGACCCAGAACCTGATGACGATCGGCGTCGAGGACATCTTCATCGGCAACGGCGTCAGCGAGCTCATCTCCATGACCCTGCAGGCCTTCATGGAGAACGGCGACGAGGTCCTGGTGCCTGCCCCGGACTACCCGCTGTGGACCGCCGCGGTGACGCTCACCGGCGGCAATCCTGTGCACTACCTGTGCGACGAGGGCCGGAACTGGTGGCCGGACATGGCCGACGTCGAAGCCAAGATCACGTCCCGCACCCGCGCCATCGTGATCATCAACCCGAACAACCCCACCGGTGCCGTCTACCCGCGCCACATCCTGGAACAGTTCGCTGACCTGGCCCGCAAGCACGACCTGGTGCTGTTCTCGGACGAAATCTACGAGAAGATCCGCTACGAAAAGGCCAAGCACATCCACACGGCCTCGGTGGCGGACGATGTCTGCGTGCTGACCTTCAGCGGGCTCTCCAAGGCGTACCGCATGCCCGGATACCGGGCGGGTTGGGTGGCCGTCACCGGGCCGCATGCCGCCACCGCCGAATACCGTGAGGCCTTGGAGCTGCTGGCGTCGCTGCGCCTGTGCGCCAACGTCCCGGCACAGCACGCCATCCAAACCTGCCTGGGCGGTTACCAGAGCATCGAGGAACTCATCAGGCCGGGCGGGCGGCTTCGCGAGCAGCGGGACCTTGCTTGGAAACTCCTGACGGCGATCCCCGGAGTCTCGTGCGTGCCTGCGGCCGGCGCCATGTATCTGTTCCCGCGCCTGGACCCGGAGATCTACCCGATCGAGAACGACGAAAAGTTCGTGCTGGAACTCCTGCAGGACCAGAAGATCCTTGTCTCGCACGGCACCGCCTTCAACTGGCCGACGCCGGACCACTTCCGTTTCGTGATCCTGCCGGCCGAGCGTGAAATCGAGGAAGCCGTGCGCCGGATTTCGACGTTCCTCGCGGCGTACCGGGCCCGGGTGTAGGGATAAGAGCCGCGCTCAGTCCCCCGCCGAGCCGGGGCATTGACGGATTCCGCGCCATCATTCGCCGCCGGAGAATCCCCCGCCGAGCGTTGCTTGGTCCCACCCGCACCGGTCCCGGAATGATCGCGCGGAATCAGACGCGAACTAGTCTCCTGCCGAGCCGCTGACGCGGAGGGCGTTGATGATCGCCGGAATCGACAGAATCAGCATTATCAGGGCCCAGACCAGCGCCACGATCACGGTCACCAGCGCCCAGAACTGGTCGCCGATGGACACCAGCGGGCCAGGCAGGAAGCCGTGGATCAGGCCCAGCACCAGTTGCAGGAGCACGGACACCACCAGCAGGACCACCAGCCCGGTGACCTTGAGGAACTTGGGCTGGCTCAGGATCAGCAGCACCGCGAACACGGCCTTCAGCAAGAGCAGCAGCCCGAGGATCGCCGCCGCCTGCCCCGTGGGGAAGCTCCCCCACAAAGCCAAGTAGGCGAGGGTCCCGAATGGCGCGGCGACGAACAGCCCGAACATCAGGAACAGCTTCGCCATGGCCAGCATCGCCGCGAAGAACGCCGCCACTACCCACAGGAACGTGACAATCAGGGTCACGATCCCCTGGATCCGCCCGTAGAGCCGCAGCTCCATCATCAGGCTGAGCCCCAGCATCACCACGGTGAACAGCAGCAGACCATCCAGGAACGCGAGGAAACCGATCCCCGCCCCGGGCGGCTCGGCGTCGGCCTTTTGTGTCTTGAGGAAAACGTCGAGCGGGACGCCCAGCTTGGCAGCGTCGCCCGGGGAGACGGGCTCGACGGCGGTCCCGCCCAGCAGCAGCGACATGCCGATCTCGGCCAGGACGGCGATGGCAAAAACCACGACGGCGGCAATGAAGAACGGTTTGCGGATCGCCTCGGGCGACGGCCCGTCACGAAGTGCGCCGGTACCAGTGATACCCGCCAAATAGCCCGGACCCCGCCTCCCTGCGGCCATGGCTCAATTGTGGCAGAGGCGCGCTCTTTTGGGAGTGTCTGAGGCGGCGTGAAAACCAGCGCTTTTGGGGCCGGACGGGACGTCTGCGTGACAACCAGCCGTCCGGCGGATGCCAGCTACGGCCCGTCGGTGCGGAGCCAGGCCCGGCCGTGGCGGTAGCGGACCGCTGTTCCAGTCAGGCCTGCCGGTGCGAGATCAATGGTGTCGAGGATGCCTTGCTCAGTGGGTGGGAGGAATTTGGGTTCATTCCATGCAGGAATGTCCTGATCGCTCTGTTTCAGTTCTTCTGCCTTGCCCACGCTGGGATCCACCGCATCCATGCCACGTGCGTCGCGCTTCACCGGGATACCTCCGAACACATGCCCGGCAAATGCCAGCAGGCCGGTGGATGACGCGATCACGTCGTCTTTCGTTTGCGGGACCCGCGAGCTCTCGTCCCACAGCCAGGCCGAGCGGGCGATGGCGCGGAAGGCATCGTGGTTCATGGCGTTGACAGTGTCTATGCCATGGGCAGCGCAGTAATCGTCAAGGAGTACGTACCCTACGGGAGACTCTTCGTATTCCGGATCGCGGCGTTCGGTCTCCTCATCACAGGTGCAGCCTGGAGCATCGCTTTCCTTGGGTTCCAACTTGCCTCCGTATGAGGGATCCAGCCCCTGCGCCCAAACGGGACCACCGGAACCAGGTACGATCCACACGAATTGCCTCGCGTAGCGGTGCACCCACCACCGATGCGCGGCCTTCCCACAGAAGACCGCGAGCAGCAGGGTGGCGGCGAGGGCGAAAACTGCCTCGTTTGGTTCAAAGGACTCCCGGTCGGACGGTGGGGTGGTGGCCCGGGCTGTCGTCCAGTCCGCAGCGAACCACGCCCACAGCGCGGCCGAAACGCACGCTAGGCCGAAAGCGACCCACCAGCCTAAGGCGAGTTCCCTCCGTTCAGCCAAGAAGGCCTTCTCCCCTACGACTGTTGTCATGCCATCTCTCAACCTTGCTGAAAGCTCTCGGATTTCCCTGAGCTGAGGAGGGGACGACACGAGTTCCGCGGTGGCGAGGACGGCCGAAAGTACCGCGCCCGCGGCCCAGGCCGTTGTTGATGCTGCGCCCACGCTGGCATAGGCAACGGCGCACGTCCCCAGGAGAGCGGCCGAGGCGAAAGGCAAGCGCCTCCCAAGAGACCACCCCAAAACAACCATCAGGATCGAGGTATTTGTGACCATGCCGCCGAAAACATTGACCGGCAGCAGCGACTCCTCCCACCCCAGCGGAGTCTCTTCCCAGCCGCGGTCAGCTACGAATGCCCCGCCGACAGTGAGCAGCCCCAGCAGCCAAGCCAGCAGCGTCGGGCGCACACCGGACCGCCGCCTGGGCAGCGAGGCCCACTCCTCTTTACTCGGCCGGATCAGCTCGCGAACGTTGTGCCGAACATCTTGCATTGCACCATCCTGAGGGATCCGGCTGATCAGGCCCAAAACCGCAACTGACTCGCAGTCGTTGTTGTCGCCATGAGGCATCAGAACGACAACAACTGCGAGTCAGTTGGGAGAGGGAACAGCGGGAGGCGAACCCCTACCCGAACGTCAGCTTCGGCGGTGCCTGGCGGAAGCCCTTGGTGCGGAAGGCCAGGAAGGCGATGCCCACCGCCATCCAGCACAGGCCCACGACGAACGAGGTTGGCGCCAGCGAGGTCCACAACCAGATCGTCAGGCCGAAGCCCACCAAGGGCAGCAGCAGATACTTCACCACGCCGGCGGCGTCGCGGAGCTTGCCGTCCCAGAAGAAGTGCTTGATGACCGAGAGATTCACCATGGAGAAGGCGAACAGGGCGCCGAAGCTGATCATGGTGGCGGCCATTTCCAGGCTGAGCACGAGCGCCAAGAGAGACACTGCGGAAACCGAGACAGCTGCCAACACCGGGGTGCCGAAGCGCGGGTGGAGCTTGCCGAAGGCGCGGGGCAGCAGGCCGTCGCGGCCCATGGCGTAGATGATGCGGCTGACGCTGACCTGGCTGGTCATGGCGGAGCCGATGCAGCCGGCCACGAACACGGCGATGAAGATGGCGCTCAGGACGGGGCCGCCCACCTTTTCCACGAGTTCGATGCCGGCGGTGTCCAAGGCGGCGAAGCTGTGCCAGTCGGGGAAGACCATGCCGCCCACCCAGGCGACCACGATGAAGATGATGCCGCCCAGGACCGTGGTGATGACGATGGCGCGCGGGATGTTCCGCTGGGCGTCACGGGCGTCTTCGGAAAGGGTGGAGACCGCGTCGAAACCCAGGAAGGACAGGGCCAGGACGGCCGCGCCTGCGAAGATCGGGCTCGCTCCGTCGGCGCCGAACTCGAAGGGGGCCAGTACGGACGGCGCAGGGTTCCCGGCGAGGTAGGAGAAGGACAGCGCCACGAACACCACGATGATGGCCACGGCCATGGCCACGATGACGCCACTGGACTTGCCCACGAACTTCACTCCCATGGCGATGAAGGCCAGGACGAGGACGATGCTCACCAAGGCGAAGACCCAGGCCGGGATGGCCGGGAACGCCGAGTTCATGTACAGGCCCACCAGCAGGAAGTTGATCATCGGAAGGAACAGGTAGTCCAGCATGAGCGTCCAGCCGGTGACGAAGCCGATGTGGCCGCCGAAGGTCTTCTGGGCGTACGAGTAGGCGCTGCCCGCGGCCGGGATCACCCTCGAGAGGTGGGCGTAGCTGAAGGCCGTGAAGATCATGGTCACCAGGGCAACAACGTACGCGGCGGCCAGGTGCCCGTCCGTGATCTGGGTGACGGTGCCGAAGGTGGTGAAGACAGTCACCGGGGCCATGTAGCTCAGGCCGAACATGACAAGGGCGGCCAGGCCAAGGACCCGGCGCAGATGGGGCTGGTTGCTCGTCGGGGCGCCAGGGGAGGCAGCCACCGGAGCAGCGTTGCTATTGGGGTTCGCGGACATCGGAAGACTTTCGGCTGGAGGGCTCGCGCCCATGGTTCGCGGACATCGGAAGACTTTCGGCTGGAGGGCTCGCGCCCATATTTGGGGAGGGGCGGGTTGGGGAGGGGCGGGGTTGGGGGCGGGTTGGGGTATGCGCGCTAGCGCACTGGCTCGGGCAGCTTCTGGAAGGTGGGGCGCCCGGCGAGCCAGGTACCGAGGACCTCGATGCCGGCAATCCGCTCGGTGGGCAGGGTCGCCGGGTCCTCGGCGAGCAGTACCAGGTCCGCGCTCATGCCAGGCAGCAGGCGCCCCCAGGTTCGTTCGGCGAAAGCCTGGTGGGCGACTCCGGCGGTGTAGGCCGCCAGGGCGGTCTCGACGTCGACCTTTTCGTTGGGTAGCCAGCCGCCTTCGGGGAGGTGGTCGGGCGTCTGGCGGGTGACCGCCGTCGCGAGTCCCGGCACGGGGTGGTGTCCGGTGACGGGCCAGTCGCTGCCGAAGGAGATGGTGACGCCGGCGGCAGCGAGGGAGGCGATGGGGTATTGCAGTGCGGCGCGGGGTTCGCCGAGCCGCGGGATGGTGAGCAGCTGCATGACGTCGTCGGAGCAGGCCCACAGCGGCTCGAAGTTCGCCACCACGCCGAGTCCGGCGAAGCGCGGGATGTCTTCGGGGTCGATCACCTGCAGGTGGGCGATCACGGGTCGGCGGTCGCGCCGGCCGTTGCGCCGCTGGACCTCCTCGAGCCCGTCGAGGGCCATGCGCACGGCGCCGTCGCCGATCGCGTGCAGGTGCAGCTGGAAGCCGAGGGCGTCGAAGGCGGCCAGGGCGTTGTGCAGGTCCTCGCGCTCCCAGTTGGGCAGGCCGCTCTCCTCCGGGGCGTCGGCGTAGGGGGCCAGCATGCAGGCTGTGTGGCTTTCGATGATGCCGTCGATGAAGAATTTGACCGTGTTGGCGCACAGCAGGGGGTTGTCCAGGACCTTGACCCGGCCGCGGGCGGCGTCGAAGGCCTCGGGCTGGTGCTGCCAGCCGGCGGGGTCGGCGCGGAAGGCGAGGTTGAGCCGGGTGGCCAGGCGGCCGCCCGCGGCCGCTGCCTCGTAGGCGGGCAGGTCGTCCAGTTCCACCCAGGCGTCCTGCACCCAAGTGACCCCGGCGGCGGCGTAGCGTTCGGTGGCCGAGGCCAGGGCATCCACCCGCTGTTGGAGGGAGAATCCGGGGGCCACGCGCGCCACGAGGTCGATCGCGCCGGGCTCCAGGAGTGTCCCGAGCGGGGTGCCGTCCGGGCGGCGCGCGATCCGGCCGAGCGCCGGTTCCGGGGTGTCGCGGTCGATGCCGGCGGCCTTCAGGGCCGCGCTGTTGACCCACACCGTGTGGTAGTCCCAGGCGCGCAGCAGCACCGGGCGGTCGGCGACGGCGGCATCCAGCCACGCGGCATCGAACATCCCGCCGGGGGCGAGCGTGGCGTCGTAGCTGGCGCCGATGATCCATTCCGCGTCCGGGTGGGCGTCCGCCCAGTCCCGCACGGAGGTGGCGATTTCCTCGACGGAACCGCAGCTGCGGAGCTGCGGGCCGAGGTCTTCCAGCCCGCCGTAGAGCGGGTGCGCGTGGCCGTCAGCGAACGACGGCGAGAGGTAGCCGCCTTCCAGGTCCACCGTTACGTCGGCCTCGCCGAGCAGCTCCCGGGCGTCCTCGCCCACGGCGGCGATGACGCCGTCCCGCACGGCAAGCGCGGTGGCACGGCCGCCGCCGGTGGTTCCGGCCGGCGAGGCCGCTGCGACGGTGCCGCCGTGGAAGATGGTCAAGGTCATTGCCGCTCCAAATAAATTTAACGGGATTAAATTTCCTGCATTGAGGATAGAGTGTGATTGAGGCAACAATCAAGGGCGAAGGGAAAAATGTCTGAAACGCTGGAACGACGCGCGGGAAGGCCTGCCAAGAACGTCCTGAACCGGGACCTCATCCTGGCCACGGCCATCACCGTGCTCAACCGGACCGGGCCGGAGGACTTCACCATGGCGGCCCTGGCCAAGGAGCTCGGCGTCAAGACCCCCGCGCTGTACCACCATGTGGGCGGCAAGAATGACATCCTGGCCGGCATGCGCCAGTTCGTCACGGCGGGCATCGACTACGGGGTGTTCAAGGCCCTGCCCTGGGACGAGGCCACCGTCATCTGGGCGCGCTCCTACCGGGCCGCCTTCGCCGCTCACCCCTATGCGATCTCACTGCTGGCCACAGTGCCGGTCACCGGCGCGCACCCCACCTTGCAGATGTACGAGGAAGTATCCCAGGGCTTCCGCGCCGCGGGCTGGCCCGAAGAAAAGATCGTCAGCGCCATCGTGGCCCTGGAGAACTTCATCCTTGGCTCGGCCCTGGATGCTGTGGCCCCGCCGGACATGATGGAACCCGGCGATTTCGCCGGCGAAGTCCCCGGCTACACGCAGGCCCTGCGGGCCGGCGAAACTGCGGAACCGCGCCTGTCCCGCGCGGACCAGGCCTTCGAGCTGGGCCTCGCCGCACTGGTGGCCGGCCTGGCCTCACTCAAGTAGCGTCAGCGGACCGTGTGCCCCTCCGCCACGCCGTCCTCACGGGCCGCCGGCCCGGCCACGTCGGCGGGCTCCTTCGAGAGCCTGCCGGGCTCCTTCGAGAGTTTGCCGGGCCACCAAATGCGCGCGCCGAGGTCGTAGGCGAGCGCGGGAACCAGGAGCGAGCGCACCAGCACGGTGTCGAGCAACACCCCGAAGGCCACGATGAAGGCCAGTTGCACCAGGAACATGATCGGGATGACGCCCAGCGCGGCAAAGGTCGCAGCCAGCACCACGCCCGCCGAGGTGATGACCCCGCCGGTCACGCCAAGCCCGCGCAGGATTCCCGGCCGCGTGCCGTGCTTCAGTGACTCCTCGCGCACGCGGCTCATCAGGAAGATGTTGTAGTCCACCCCGAGCGCCACCAGGAACACGAAGCCGAACAACGGCACCGTGGCATCCGCCCCCGGAAAGGCGAAGATCCCGTTGAACACCCAGGCCGAGACGCCCATCGCGGCCCCGTAGGACAGCACCACCGAGAGCACCAGCAGCACCGGCGCCACCACGGAGCGCAGCAGGAGCATGAGGATGAACAGGATGACTACCAGCACGACTGGGATGATGACCGCCAGGTCGCGCTGCGCAGTGGTGTTGGTGTCCAGCGCGATGGCCGTGACCCCGCCCACGAGTGCTCCGGCATCGGCGTCCTTGACGGAGGCGCGCAGCGACTGTACGGCGTCTTCCGCCTCGGCCGAGTCCGCCGCGGAGTTGAGCGTTGCGTTGATCAGCACCCTGCCGTCGCGAACGGCAGGGTCGGCGGGCGTGCCGGGGGCTCCCGTGATCGGCACACTGCCCTCTGCGAGCAGGTAGGCGTCCCCCACGCCGTCGGCGGCTTTGACCTTGTCCAGCACCCGCTGCGCGGCACCTTCGGAGGCAACCACGACGACGGGGCTGCCGCTGCCGGCGTCGAAATGCCTCGCCAGCGCGGCCTGGCCGTCCACGGCGTCGGACGCGGCCAGGATGACGTCGGTCTGCGGGACGCCGTTGGCCTTCAACTGGAGGACTCCGGCCGAGGCGGCCAGGAGCAGCAGCACCGAAGCAATCCACACAACGCGCGGCCGCCGCGACACCAGCGTGCCCACACCGTGCCACAGGCCCTTTTGCCCCTCAAGGCCGGTGACCAAGGCAGGTTCGTGTTCGTCGTCGGGCAGGAGCTTGGGGCGGAAGGGCCAGAAGGCGGCGCGGCCCAGCAGC
The DNA here is from genome assembly GCF_003369445.1 of Arthrobacter silvisoli. Lineage (GTDB taxonomy): Bacteria > Actinomycetota > Actinomycetes > Actinomycetales > Micrococcaceae > Arthrobacter > Arthrobacter silvisoli. The sequence goes on along the minus strand of NZ_QRCU01000007.1, from coordinate 21,009 downwards.
GCCATGAACGCCGGCAGGAGGGTGAGCGCCGCGAAGAGGGCGCAGACAATGCCTGCCGCTGCGACCGGGCCGAGTGCCTTGTTGGAGTTCAGGTCCGAAAAGAGCAGGCACAGCAGCGCGATGATCACGGTGGCGCCCGAGGCGAGGATCGGTTCGAAGGATGCCTTCCACGCGCTCAGGACGGCGCGCGTGCGGTGGGTGGTGTGGGTCAGGGCCTCGCGGAACCGCGCGACGAACAGCAGCGCGTAATCGGTCGCGGCGCCGATCACCAGGATGGACAGGATGCCCTGGCTCTGGCCGTTCAACTGGATCCAGCCGAGCTTGGCCATCCCGAACACCAGCAGGATGGCGGCGCAGAGGGCGAACATCGAGGTGACGAGCACCATGATCGGGAGTACCAGCGAGCGGTAGACCAGGAGCAGGATGACGAAGACTGCCCCGAGCGCCACGAGCAGCAGGACGCCGTCGATGCCGCCGAAGGCGTTGACCAGGTCGGCCGTCAGCCCCGCGGGGCCGGTGACGTAGGCGCGCATGCCGTCCGGGGCGCCGGGCCGGACCACGTCGCGCAGTTCCTTCACCGCGTCCCGCAATTCACCGGAGGATGCGATCGGGACGATGAACTGGACGGCTTTGCCGTCGTGGGACGGGATGGGCCCGACGACGGCGCTGCCCAGCTTGAGTGCCTCGATGCCGGCTTTCAACCGGGCTGCTTCGCCACGTTGGGCCGGAGTGAATGCCGTGTCGCTTTCGACGACGACCACGGCCGGAACCTCGTCGGAGTCGCGGAACTTCGCCTGCCAGTCGCCGGCTTCGGTGGCTTCCGCCGAGCGGGGCAGGAAGGACGCCTGGTCGTTGGCCGAGACCTCGTCCAAGCGCCCGAACGTCGGGCCACCCACGCCCGCGATCCCGAGCCACGCCATCACCAGCACTGCGGGGACCAGCCACCGCAGCCACCCCATGGTCCTGCCTGCCTTCATCGGGATCCCCTCTTTCCTCCCTGCGTTTCCGCGCCAGTGCGCAATGTCCAAGCTGCGCAAGCTAGTTCCAAGATAGACTATCTCCATCATGGAAACAATTGGGGTGGACCGGTGCGGCCTGTGGGCGGCGACTTCGGTTCAGCCTGTCCGCGCGGGTAATATCCGGAAGGCAGCAGTCCGAGGAGAGTAAGGAGGGAGGCATGCCGCGAAACCGTGACGGCAAAGCCGGCATTCCGCCGTCGGCTGCTCCTGCCGAGCAGCCCTCCCCCGCGGAGTCCTCCCCCGCGGAGTCCTCCCCTGCGGAGTCCTCCCCCGCGCAGGAGCTGGTCAGGCTCCTCCGGGAGTTCACCTTGGAGGCCAACCGCTATGCGGATACCGCCGGCGGAAAGCACGGCATGCACCGGACGGACCTCAACGCCCTGGCGGTGATCATGCGGCACTCGGCCGCCGACCGCGTGGTCACGCCAGGAGTCCTGCGCAGCGAACTGCACCTGAGCTCGCCGGCCACCACGGCGCTGGTGGACCGGCTCTGCGCCTCCGGACACGTCGTCCGCGAAAGGCTGGGCACGGACCGACGCCAGGTCCAGCTCCGGATGACCCCCAAGGCCTACCGTGACGGCAGCGCGATGTTCATGCCCCTCGCCTCCGCGATGGGCCAGGCGATGGCCCCCTACAGCGCCGCGGACCTTGAGTTGGTGCACCGCTTCATGTCCGACATGCTTGCGGCCACGGCCGCGGCCGGCCAGGAGCCCGGCCCTCCGGAGCCCTCCCGCCAGGACCCGGGCGGCCCGCGCACGCCACCCGGCCGGGCCGGCTGACGCTGCCGCCAAATCCGGGGTCCGGGGAGTAGCGTTTCCCTATGAGTGAGCAGAAGCCGGACGACGTCTACACACACGGCCACCACGAGTCCGTTGTGCGGGCCCATGCCTCGCGCACGGCGGAGAACTCCGCGGCCTTCGTCATACCCCATCTCACCCCCGGAACCTCGGTGCTCGACGTCGGCTGCGGACCCGGCAGCATCACCTGCGATTTCGCGGATCTGGTGGCCCCTGCGCAGGTCGTCGGGCTGGACCGTTCGGCCGATGTTGTGGCGCACGCGGCGTCGTTGGCGGCCGAACGTGGAGTGGAGAATATCGAGTTCCGCACCGGCAACATCTACGACCTCGAGTTCGAGGACGAGACCTTCGACCTCGTGCACGCCCACCAGGTCCTGCAGCACCTGACCGACCCCGTGGCAGCTTTGCGCGAGATGCGCCGTGTGGCGAAGCCCGGAGCAATCGTCGCCGTGCGCGACGCCGATTTCCACGGCATGAGCTGGTACCCCGAGGTCCCCGAACTGGACGACTGGATGGAGCTGTACCAGAAGATCGCGCGCCGCAACGGGGCAGAGCCCGACGCCGGCCGCCGCCTGGTCTCCTGGACCCAGCAGGCGGGATTCACCGAAGTGGCACCCAGCAGCAGTAACTGGCTGTACGCCACGGCGCAGCAGCGCCGCTGGCAGGCGCGGGTGTGGAGCGAACGGGTGCTGCACTCGGCCTTCGCCGAGCAGGCCCTCGAGTACGGCTTCGCGCAGGAGGCAGAGTTGGCCCGGATCGCCGCGGGATGGCACCGTTGGGGATCCACCGACGACGGCTGGTTCCTGATCCCGAACGGCGAGGTGATCGCGCGGGCGTAGGCCCCCAGGGGCGGCCTCCGGAAGTTTTCCGTGAATTGTCCCGCGGGCATGTAGAAATCCGGCAGGCAGGTCCGACCCGTCAGTGAGAGCACCCAAACCGGGGGCTCCTTCCCAAGGAGTTCGAGATGAAGTACATGATCATGATGTTCGGTTCCGCCGAAGGAATGATGGCCACGGCGGATCCGGAATGGGTCAAAGAGATGATCGGCTACATGGTCCAGCTCGACAAGGACCTGAGTGATTGCGGCGAGCTCGTGTTCAACGCCGGTCTGGCGGACGGTTCCACGGCGAAGCTGGTCAAGCAGACGCCCGACGGCGTGATCACCACGGACGGCCCCTACGCCGAGGCCAAGGAGTCCCTGATCGGATACTGGGTGGTGGACGTGGCCAGCGAGGAACGGGCCATCGAGATCTGCTCCGGGATCGTGAAGTATTCGCAGGTGGTGGAGTTGCGCGCCATTCCGGACGGTCCTCCCGAGGTCTAGCTGTTGGCCGCTGTTCCCCGGGATCCCGCCCTTGAGGACCTGCTGCGCACGCTGGCGCCGCAGGTCCTCGGTGTGCTGGTGCGCAGGCACGGGCAGTTCGCCGAGTGCGAGGACGCCGTGCAGGAGGCCCTGCTGGAGGCCACCCTGGCGTGGCGGTCCGGGAGCGTCCCGGACAATCCGAGGGCGTGGTTGCTGACGGTGGCCGGCCGGCGGCTGGTTGACCAATGGCGCAGCGAGGCCGCGCGGCGCTCCCGCGAGGAGCGTGCCGCTGCCCTGGAAGCCGCCCCGCCCGGTGACCCGACCGACAGGCCACCGCAGGACGCCGACGACACCCTGGCCCTGCTGTTTCTCTGCTGCCATCCCGTCCTCTCCGCACCGTCCCAGCTGGCGCTGACACTGAGGGCGGTCGGCGGGCTCACGACGGCGGAGATCGCGAGCGCTTTCCTGGTGCCCGAGGCCACCATGGGCCAGCGGATCAGCCGGGCAAAGCAGGGAATCAAGAAGGCAGGAGCCCGGTTCGCGCTGCCGGATCCCGGTGAACGAAAGGCGAGGCTCGCCGTCGTGCTCCAGGTCCTGTACCTGATCTTCAACGAAGGCTATGCGGCGAGCTCAGGTCCGTCCATGCAGCGTGAAGATCTGACAACGGAGGCGATCCGCCTGGCACGGCTACTGCGTTCGGCGCTGCCGGAGGAACCGGAAACCGGCGGGCTTCTGGCCCTCATGTTGCTGACGGATTCCCGACGCCGGGCCCGCACCCTGCCCAACGGCATGCCGGTGCCGCTCGCCGAACAGGACCGCGGACTGTGGGACCGGGAGCAGATCGGGGAAGGACTGGTGCTGCTTGAGTCGGTCCTCACCATCGACGGCCCGGGCCCGTACCGTCTGCAGGCAGCCATCGCCGCGGTTCATGCCGAGGCAACCGTTGCGGAGGACACCGATTGGCCGCAGATCCTCGCCCTGTACAACGTACTTGAGTCCGTAGCACCAAGCCCTGTCGTGACGTTGAACCGGGCGGTCGCCGTCGCCATGGTGCACGGGCCGGAGGCCGGGCTGGCGCTGTTGGCAGGCCTGGATGGCGAGCTTGCCCAGACGCACCGGCTCGACGCCGTCCGCGGGCATTTGCTCGAAATGACCGGCGACCTTGCCGCGGCCCGAGCCTGTTTCGTGGCCGCCGCAAAGAAGACCGGAAGCCTCCAGGAGCGCAACTATCTGTTGTGGAAGGCCGCCGGTTCCACGTCGAACGGCCCAACGACGAGCTGAACGTCGGCGCGGCGCACCGGAGCCTGATCGCGGCCCGAACAGCTTCGTCCGTTCCCCGCTCCGGGCGGGCCTAAGCTGGATCAGTGCAGTTTTCCCTTTGGCTGGCCCTTGTCGGTGCCGGCACCCTGATCAGTTTCACTCCCGGTGCCGGGGCCATTTCCACCATGAGCAACTCGCTCAACTCGGGCTTCCGCCGCTCCATCTGGGGCGTCCTCGGCCAGCAACTGGCCCTCATCATCCACATCGTGATCGTCGCGCTCGGGGTCGGCGTGCTGGTCTCCGGTTCCCCGGTGGTCTTCAACGTGATCCGCTATGCCGGTGCCGCGTATCTGGTGTACCTGGGCATCCGGCAGTTCCTGCACAAGCCGGACCTCGACAAGGAGAAGGTCGAGGACCGCCGGAATGAGCCTGCGCTTTCGATGTTCCAGCGCGGCGTCTGGGTGAACCTGCTCAACCCCAAGGCCATCGTGTTCTTCCTGGCCTTCATGCCGCAGTTCATCCGCACGGACCAGCCCCTGCTGCAGCAATACCTCGTCCTCACCGCCACGGTGGTGACGATCGACATCCTGGTGATGTGGTTCTTCTTCGCCCTCGCCGCCCGCACATTCCAGCGTTTCACCCACGATCAGCGCGGCCAAAAGATCCTCAACCGGATCTTCGGCTGCCTCTTCGTTGCGGTGGGCGTCCTGCTGGCCGCCATCCACTAAGAACCCAAACCACGCAGCGCCAAGCCGCCCGGCACCGACGCAGGCAAGGAGCCCCGAGTGACGCCCGAGCCCCGTGTGAACCGCACCCGGCCCATCGCCCCGCCCACCGCGCGGGGAACGTCCGCACCGCTGTACGCCGCCGGCTTCGTCACCGCGTTCGGCGCCCACAGCATCGCCGCCGGGATGGGTGCCCAGAGCGAAAACATCGGCCTCACGCTTCTGGGCCTCGGCGTTCTCCTTGCTGCCTACGACATTTCCGAGGTCTTCCTCAAGCCCGTTTTCGGTGCGCTGAGCGACAGGATCGGCACCAAGCCCGTGATCGTCGCCGGTTTGCTGGCCTTCGCCGTGCTCTCGCTCCCGGGGCTCGGCGGCAGCGATCCGGTCATGCTCGGCATCGCGCGCCTGGGCCAGGGTGCGGCGGCGTCGGCTTTTTCCCCCGCCGCCTCTGCGATGGTCGCACGGCTGGCCGCCGGCAAGAACGCCGGCAGTTATTTCGGAAAGTACGGCTCCTGGAAGAGCCTGGGCTACGTCATCGGCCCGCTGCTGGGCGCCGGCCTGATTTTCCTCGGCGGCTTCGCCCTGCTCTTCGCGGTCCTGTCCGGGCTCGCACTGGCGGCCGCACTCTGGGTGCTGCTCGGGGTGCCGCACCTCCCGCCGCTCCCCCGCCAGCGCTACACCGTGGTGGACCTCTTCCGCCAGGTCACCGAGCGGCGCTTCCTGGTACCCACGCTGGTCCTGGCGGCATCGATGGCGGCCATGGGCGCGGCGATCGGTTTCCTACCCGCGCTGGCTACCAGGCATGGACTCGGCCCGGTGGCGGGCACGGCAACGGTCAGCGTCCTGGCCATCGCATCGTTGCTGACCCAGCCGCGCGTGGGCCGCATGCGGGACGAGGGACACATCAGTGACGGCAGGGGCATGGCCGCCGGCCTCCTCCTCACCGCCGCCGGCGTGGCGGTCATCGCCGTCGCGCCCGGCCCGGTGACACTGTTCCTCTCGGCGGCGGCCATCGGCACCGGCGTCGGCATGGCAACACCACTGGGCTTTGCCCATCTGGCGAATACCACGCCGCCCGACCGCATGGGCCGCACCATGGGGTCGGCCGAACTGGGCCGGGAACTCGGCGACGCCGGCGGGCCGCTCCTGGTGGGCGGGATCGCCGCCGTCAGCGCCCTGCCGTTCGGGCTCGGTGCCCTCGCAGTGCTGGTCGCCGCGGCCAGCATCCCGCGCCCCGGCGCACGCCCCGCCGCGGATGGAAAGCAAGGGGCCACGTCGGGCTAGGCCGGCTGCCGGCACCCGTTCCGGGGGCGGGGTTCCAGGAGTAGTCTCGGTCCATGGCTGCCGTAGTCAGCATCGCGGGCCTGACCAAAAGCTTCGGGCACTCCATGGCCTTGGACGGCCTGGACCTCGAGGTCAGCGAAGGCGAAGTCCATGGTTTCCTGGGTCCCAACGGCGCAGGGAAGTCCACCACGCTCCGCATCCTCCTGGGGCTGCTGCGTGCCGATGCGGGCACCGTCCGCGTGCTCGACGGCGATCCCTGGCGCGACGTCGTCACCCTCCACCGGCGCATCGCCTACGTCCCCGGTGACGTCAGCCTGTGGCCCGGGCTGAGCGGCGGCGAAGCGATCGACCTGCTGGGCAGGCTGCGCGGCGGCCTGGACGACCGGCGGCGGGCGGAACTGCTGGAGACCTTCGAACTGGACCCCACGGTGCGCGGCCACGCCTACTCGAAAGGCAACCGGCAGAAGGTGGCGATCGTCGCGGCCTTGTCGTCCAACGCCGAGCTGCTCATCCTCGACGAACCCACCTCGGGCCTCGACCCGCTCATGGAGGCCACGTTCCGCCAGGAAATCCGCCGTGAAAGGGCCCAGGGCCGCAGCGTGTTGCTCTCCAGCCACATCCTCGCGGAGGTGGAATCCCTCGCGGACCGGATCAGCATCATCCGCCGGGGCAAAGTGGTGGAAAGCGGAAGCCTGGACCAGATGCGCAGCCACGCCCGCACCAATGTGGCCGCCACCCTCAGCGACGGCGCCACCCGGCTCTCCGCAACACCTCAGCTCGGGGCGGTCCCCGGCGTCGACGGTTTGCGGATCGAGGGCAGCCGGGTGCAGTTCAACGTCGACGCCGGCGGGCTGGCGGCGGCGATGAACGTGCTGACCGGACTCGGCGTGAGCGCGCTGACGGTCACCCCGCCGAGCCTTGAGGACCTTTTCCTCCAGCACTACGGCGAGCGCGGCGGGCAGGGACGGACCCAATGACCGGCCGCCACGCCGCGATCCGCACCGCCGGGACCCAAACCTCCCGGACGCCGCTCACCCGGATCGCACTCACCGGAACACCCCTGACCGGAACCTTGGCCCTGCTGCGGCACGCCCTCCGGCTGGACCGGTGGAAACTGCTGCCGTGGCTGCTCGTGATCGGGATCTTTCCCACCGTGAGCTACTCGGTGTACGGCTCCTTGTTCTCCACGCCGTTGGAAGCCAAGGCCCTGCAGCTCAGCCTGGGCACCAACCCGGCCTTCTCACTGCTCTTTGGCCCGGCCACCGATCTCGGGACAGCGGCGGGCTTCACCGCGTGGCGCGTCCAGATGTTCGGAATGTTCTTCGCGGCCCTGATGGCGGTCTTCACCGTCACCCGGCATACCCGGGCAGCCGAAGAATCCGGCAGGGCCGAACTCCTGGATTCCGGGGTGGTGGGCCGGCACGCCCGGCTGGCGTCCGCCGTCGTGCTGGCCTGGCTTGCTTCCGCCGCGGTGACGGTCCTGGTCGGCGTAGCGCTGATGGTGGCGGGATCGGAGCCGGTGCCGGCCTTCGCGCTCGGAAGCGCGTTCGGCGGGATGGGTCTGGCGTTCGCCGGGGTCGCCGCCGTCACCGCGCAGCTCGGGTCGACCGGCCGGACGGCGAACACGCTCGCCGCCACCGTGCTGGGCGTCAGCTACTTGCTCCGCGGCCTCGGCGACACCTTGGACGATTCAGAGTGGCTGCTGTGGACCAGCCCGATGGGTTGGGCGGAAAAGATCCGGCCGGCGTCGGAGAACGAGCTGCGGCCACTGCTGCTCCTGCTGGCGGCGGCATTGATGCTGGCCGTGCTGGCGGCCTGGTTGGAATCGCGACGGGACTTCGGGATGGGGCTGATCGCTCCCCGCGGCGGACCTGCCCGGGGACGGCTGGGCACTTGGGGGTTGACCGCACGGCTGAACCGGGGAGCTTTCCTGACGTGGGCCGTTGTGTTCGTCGCCCTTGGCTCCGTGTACGGGTTGGTGGCCACCACGATGTCCGGCATTTTCAACGACAATCCCTTCGTGAAGCAGATGATCGCCTTCCGGCTGGCCACCGAGGAGCAGTTGCTGTTCGCCTTCGTGGAAGTCCTTTTGCTGGTGCTGGCCTTCATCGGCGGTGTCTTCGGCATCCAGGTGGTCCTGCGCTTCCACACCGAGGAGGACGAGGGCCGGGCCGAGTGGATGCTCTCGGCGCCGTTGTCCCGCCTGTCCTACGTGGGACCAACGGTCGTGCTCGCTGCGGTGGGCCCCGCCGTCGGCATGGCCGCGGGTTCGGCAGCGCTGGCCACCTCAGCCCGGTTGGCCGGGTCCGAACTGGATACGGCGAAGGTGGTGTTCCAGGGCCTGGCGGAGGTTCCGGCACTGTGGCTAGCGGCCGCCGTCGCGCTTTTCCTGGTGGGCCTGGCCCCGCGCGCACGGGCGGGGGCGTGGCTGCTGCTGGTGTACTGGCTGCTGCTCACGATGTTCGGGCCGGTGCTGAAAGCGCCGGACTGGCTGCTTGGCACCAGCCCGTTCCACGTGGTGCCCAATGTGATGGAGTCCAACCCCGACTGGCTGCCGGTGGCGTGGACCCTGCTGCTGGCGGTCGGCCTGCTGCTCGCCGGGCTGGCCGGCTACCGGCGCCGGGACCTGGCGAGCCGCTGAGCCGGTCCCGGCGCGAACCCGCCGTCGATACCATCCCACCGGAGTTGCCCGGAAACGTGACAGGAGCGGAAGCCCTCAACTAGCCAAAGAGCGGCGGCACCGGCAATGCTTGACGACATGTATTCAGCGTCCCGGCCGTATCGCATCATCGCCGTCTGCACCGGCAATATCTGCCGCTCCCCGATGGCGGAACTCATGCTGGTGGAAGCGTTCGGTGCCGCGGGGCTGGCCGACGTCGTGACGGTGGATTCGGCGGGAACCACGTCCTATGAGGTGGGGCGGCCGATCGACCCCCGCGCCGCCCGCAAGCTTTCGGCCCACCGGATCCGTTCGGGATCCCACATCGCCCGCGTCTGGCGGCCGGAATGGTTCCAGGAGCGCGACCTGATCCTCGCACTGGACGTCGACCATTACGGCTGGCTGCAGCAGGCTGCCCGGGGGCAGGCGGACCTGGCGAAAATCCGGATGCTGCGCAGCTTCGATCCCGCCGTGGCAGGCCGCAACACCCTGGAGCTTGGCATCGACGATCCCTGGTACGGGGGCCACCGCGACTTCGACGCCACCTGGGACCTCATCAACGCGGCCGTTCCAGGCATCGTCGGATTCGCGCGGAACGCCATCGCCGGAAAACAGGACGACACCCAGCAGGTACGCTCTACTTCATGACTCCAGCACCCGTGATCATCGCCGTCGATGGCCGCTCAGGAGCAGGAAAGACCACGCTGGCCGTGGAACTTGCCGCGCGGCTGCGCCAGCACCACAAGGTGTCGCTCTTTCATCTTGAGGACATCTACCCCGGCTGGAACGGGCTCGCCGCCGGCGTCGAACGCTACGTCACCACGGTCCTGGCACCCCTGCGCCGCGGCATGGCAGCCGAATGGGTCAGCTGGGACTGGGACATGCACTACGACGGCGGCACCCACACCACCCTCCCGGCGGAGATCGTCGTCGTCGAAGGCGTCGGTGCGGCAGCCGAGGCAGCCCGTCCCCTCGTGGACGCGGTGGTCTGGGTGGAGTCACCCGAGGAGGACCGCCGCCAGCGCGCCCTGGACCGCGACGGCAGCAGCTACGGACCCTACTGGGACACCTGGGCAGCACAGGAACAGGAATGGCTGGACACGGACGACGTCCCTGCCCACGCCGACATCCACGTCCTCAACCGCGCCGACGGCGCCGCCCCCGACGACCTGATGCAGGCCCTGAACTACCTTCCGGCGCTCTCGGCCGTCCTCGCACCCGAACTCTCCGCACGGCGGGGACTGCGGCTCTTGTCTGAGCGGATCGACGCGCAGCCCCGCGCCGAAACCCTGTTCCAGGCCCTGTACGGAACATCGGAAAACGCGGTCTGGCTGGATTCCTCGAACGCCGGAACGGCGAGCGCCGCCGGCGATGAGGCGGCGGCGCGCAGCCGCTTCAGCGTCCTGGCCGACGACGGCGGAACCTTCGGCCAGTCGGTGCTGCACCATTCCGGGACCACCCGGGTCACCGCCGGATGTGCCACCGCCCGGGTTGCCTCCCCCTTCTTCCGCTGGCTCGATACCGTGTGGGGCCGCCGGGCCGTACGCGCCCCCGAAGGCTACGACTGCGAATTCACGCTCGGCTGGCTCGGCTACCTGGGCTATGAGCTCAAGCGCGAGACCGGCGGCAACGACGTTCCCTCGGACACCCCGGACTCTGCGCTCCTGTTCGCGGGCCGGGCCGTGGTGCTCGACCACCAGGAAGGTTCAGCGTGGCTGCTCGCGCTGGACGCCCCCGACGCCGGGGACTGGCTGGCGCACGCCCGCGCGGCGGTGCAGGCGGCGGCTGAGCCGTTCAAGGCAGAGCCGGGCACAGCGGCGCCGGAAAAAGCCGGGCCTGCCACCGTCGGGCCCTCGCCGGAAGCGCCGGAGCCGCCGTCGTTCGCCAGCCGTGACGGCCGCACCGACTACCTCCGCAAGATCAAGGAAGCCCAGCAAGAAATCGCCGAAGGCAACAGCTACGAAGTCTGCCTCACCACCACCGTCAGCGCGCCGGACCCGGGGCTCGATCCGTGGGAGAGCTACCTCGCGCTGCGCCGCCGCAACCCGGCTCCGTTCGCCAGCTACCTGCGCTTCGGCGGCCTCACGGTGGCCAGCACCTCCCCCGAGCGTTTCCTGCGGATCGCTTCCGACGGCGCCATGCGGGCCGAACCGATCAAGGGCACCCGTGCCCGCGCGAACGACCCCGTGATCGACGCCCATCTCCGCAACGACCTGGCCCGCTCGCCCAAGGACCGGGCCGAGAACATCATGATCGTGGACCTGCTCCGCAACGACCTGAGCCACTTCGCGGTGCCGGGGTCGGTGACCGTGAGCCGGCTCTGCGCGATCGAAAGCTACGCCACGGTGCACCAGATGGTCAGCACCATCGACGCGCAGCTGCGCCCCGGCGCGCCGCGGGCCGAGGCGGTGGCCGCCGCCTTCCCGGCAGGATCGATGACCGGGGCCCCGAAGATCAGCACCATGGACATCCTGGACCGGCTCGAGGACGGCCCTCGCGGCGTGTATTCGGGAGCCATCGGCTACTTTTCGCTCAACGCGGCGAGCGACCTCGCCGTCGTGATCCGCACGCTGGTGATGAACCGCGACGGCGACCGCGGACACGCGCTCTCGCTCGGCGTCGGGGGCGCGATTACCGCCGATTCCGAACCGGCGGAGGAATACGAAGAGATCCGTACCAAGGCATTCGGCGTGCTCTCCGCGCTGGGCACGGACTTCCCCGAGGACGACTGAGCGGGCAACAATAGCTGGGCTGCCTCCGGAGGGGAGAACTCCCCATGCGCATCCGGTGCACCGCCTGTCCGATCCACGTAGGGTGGGGGACCATGAAGAACCTCCTCGCAACGATCGCCCTCGCCGGCGCCGCGTGCCTGACCGCCTGCTCGCCGGGCGGCGCCGGAGCGGCACCGGGCACCGCGCCGCCAAGCCTCTCGAACAGCGCTTCAAGCAGTGCCGGGCCGTCGGGCGGCGCTGAGGGGACGCCGTCGTCGGCTGCGGCGGGCGGCGTTAAGGAATCCTGCGAGCTCTTCAACTCCCTCTACGCCGAATACGCCGCCACGGGAAAGGACGACGCCGACGGCTTCGACGACATCTACCTGCGCTCGGACGACGCCAAGGACTCCGCCCCCGAGGAAGTGTCGGGGCTGTTCGCGGCCCTGAGCCTGCTGGCGCTGGACCGTTCGCTCGGGGACGCCCCGTCCCAGGAATCCAAGGACGCCATCCGGGACGCTTTCCTGGCCAGCTCCGGTCCGTGCACGGCGGAGGGCGTCACGCTCAGGATCTGAGGTCCCACCCCGGACGCAGCAGAAGCGCCGGGCCCTTTCAGCAAGAGCCCGGCGCTTCTGTTTGCCTGTACAGGACCCGGCTGGGCCTGCGGAACTCAGCCGAGGCTGATCGCCCCGACGATCTCCTTCAGGCGGTCCGTGCGCGGTTCCTTCCCGGCGTCGGACACGGGCCAGACCACCAGGACGCCGATGAACCGGCCGTTCTCAAGGACGCCGACGGCGGAGGCCACCTTCGCTGTGCCGTCGGGATCCTCGAAGCCCACCATGACGGCGTAGGAGTCCTTGCCGGGCAGGTCGAGGGAACCTTCGGCGAGCTGGGTGCCGCCGCGTTCGTCCACGTAGTAGGCGGCCATGAGGTGCGCCCAACCGGTGGCCTGGGGCGCGTCCGTGACGGCGCCATCGTCCTTGACGACGGTCACCAGGACGCCGCCCAGGAGCCCGTACTGTTCGGTGTTGGGCCCGGCCGTGGATTCGGGGAGGACCTGGGTGAATTCGGGGAAGTCCGCGGTGAAACCCAGCGGGGATTCGATGTGCACTGTCATGTGGCTGCTCCTTCGGTGAGGACTCGGTGCGGCTGCCTGCGCGGCTGCCTAGAGCTTCTCGAGCTTCGTGTCGTTCTCGACCTTGTGGTACGTGGTCACATTGGTGGTCACCTGGTTCTCGGTGCTGACCTTCACTTCGCCGGCTTTGAGGTCCACGCCGGCCTCGTTCTTGGCCGTCACCACGTTGTTCACCTGGACTGTGGCGGAACCGTGGTCGTACAGCTTCGCGGCATCGGATGCCGCAGCCGCGGTGTTGCCCGTGGCGACGTTCCGCATGTAGCTGTCGATGATTTCCTTGTTCTCCGGAGTGTAGTCAATGTCGATCTTGACCGTGCCCTGGGTGCCGGCCGTGATGCTCGACTCGGCGCTTCCCACACCCTTGGCCTCAACGCCGTCGACGGCGCCCGTGGCAACGGTGCCCTCGAGGGACAGGGAGACGGAGTCGATGTTGTTGTCCTTGTTCATATTGACCTCCAGGCCGCCTTTGCCGGAGGCCTCGAAGCGCTGGCCGTCAAGGTCGAGCTGTCCCGAGGCGGACACCTCGCCGCTGGCCTTTGACGTGCCGTCGCTCAGGTTCTTTTCGTAGGACAGGTCCAGTTTCACGCCGCCTTCGGCGTCGGTGCCGGCCTTGCCGGACGCCTCGAGGGACAGAGTGCCCTTTGCCTTGTCCACGTGGCCGTCTGCCCCGTTGTCCTCGGCGGCATCGTTGATCCGGTCGAGGATGTAGTCCGGCGGGTTCGACGCCACGTCCTTGACGTCGCCGATGCTGTCCGGCGGGAGTTCCCTGAACATTTGTGCCTGCGCCGCTTTGGCTTCTTCAACGCTGTCGAACGTGTACTCCCGGGAGACCTCGCCGCTGAGCGTCGCCCCGGCCGTTCCGGACGGGTCGTTCACGCCCAGCCCCAGCTTGCCATGGACCTTCATGGTGGCGGAGCCGTCGGCGTTCTGCACGATTTCGGTGCCCACCTCGGCGCCGCCGTGCACCCAGGCGACCCGGGCTTCGATCGCGGCCTTGCCGGTTTCCTTGTAGACCGGGATGTCGGCCTTCGCCTGTTCGTGGAGGTACTTGCGGGCCTCTGCCTGGGCGGAGTCCGGGACTCCGCCGTCCATCTCCATGATCTGCTTGGCGGTCTCTTCGTTGTTGAGCAGGTACTTCTTGTCCTCGTCGGACAGGCTGTTCCACCACTTTGCCTGCTCTTCAGGGCTGGCCTTGAGCATCTTTTCGGCGCCTTCGGTGAGCTCCTTGCGGTGTTCCTCCCGCTCGGCCGCTTCCTTGGCGCGCTCCGCCAGCCATTCCCGGGCGGCGTCGATCTTCTCCTGGGCCTTCTCCGCGAAGGTCATGCTGGTCCCGCCGGTGCCGCGGTCGGAGGCCTTTTCCTGCTCGTCGGCGTGCTTGAGCAGGATCCTGGAATTCTGCCGGAGGCTTTCGACTACCTTGTCCAGGCTGGGGCGGTGGCTGCCCGTCCAGTCGTGCTTGAAGCGTTCCGCGTCGTTGCCTTTCCAGGGGGCCGCCATGATCTGGCCCTGCAGGGATGCAGCCTTGGTGCTCAGCAGCGTGGCAGCCTTGTCGGCCGCCTTGGCCAAGGCGCGAAGCTGGTCTACATCAGCTCCAAAGAAGGTCATGATTCCCCCGGGAAAGAGTGCGGTCGGCGTACGGCGTCCCCAAATCCTTGCATGGAGCCCGGCAGCGCTGCCATGGGCAAGACTGCCCATGCGGCGGAGGCTGACACTGCGGCGCAGACTATTGCAGGGTCGCGGTCAGCCTCGCCACGTTGTCCACGTATTTGGCCAGCATCGGCCGGTGCAGCCAGTCCCCCAGCGTCAGCTCGAAGCTCGCCTCCCGGTAGCTCTGCTCCACCGAGCGCATCAGGTCCACGGTTTCCGCGCCCAGGAGCATCACCGACACCTCCATGTTGAGCGAGAAGGAGCGCATGTCCATGTTGCTGGACCCCAGCACGGAGACCTCGTCGTCGATGGTGAAATGCTTCGCGTGCAGTACCTGCGGAGCGCGGTACAGGTAGATGCGCACGCCCGCCTCGAGCAGGGCCTCGTAGTAGGAGCGCTGGGCATGATGGACCAGGAACTGGTCGCCCTTTTCCGAAACGAAGAGTTCCACATCCACGCCCCGCTGGGCCGCGGTGGTGATGGCGTACAGCAGGGAATCGTCCGGCACGAAGTACGGGCTGCAGATGGAAATGCGGTGCTGGGCCGAATAGATCAGGGTGTTGAACAGGCGCAGGTTGTTTTCGGTGACGAACCCGGGCCCGCTGGGCACCACCTGGGCCGTGACCTGTCCCCGGCGCGGGTCTTCCGGCAGCCGCAGCTGGGATTCGAGGGATTCGTCGGTTTCGCTGAGCCAGTCCGTGGCGAACACGACATTGAGGGTTGCCACGATCGGGCCCTCCAAGCGGGCCATGAGTTCGACCCATTTGCGGCCGGCCCGGCGGTGCCGCGGATTGTTGTAGGAGGGCTCGATCAGGTTCTGCGATCCCGTGAAGGCTGTCTCGCCGTCGATCACCAGGATCTTGCGGTGGTTCCGCAGGTCCGGCCGGCGCCACTGGCCGTGGATGGGCAGCAGGGGCAGCATCCGCTTCCACTGGATGCGGCTGGCCCTGAGCCGGCGGATCAACCGGCGGTAGCCGGCCACCCTTAGGGTTCCGATGTGGTCGAACAGGAGCCGCACTTCAACTCCGCGCTCGGCCGCTTTCTCAAGTTCGGTGAGCAGGCCGTCCGTGACGGAGTCGCTGCCCATGATGTAGAACTCGGCATTGACGTAGCTGCGGGCGCCACGGATGGCTTCGGCCATGGCGTCGATCGATTCCTGGTAACCGGGGATCAGCTGCACCGAGTTCCCGTCCACCATGGGCAGGGAACCGAGCCGGCGGTTGAGCTCTGCGGCCGAGCTCACCCACTCAGGACCGGAGTATTTGCTCACGACGTCGGCCATCGCCGAGACGCCCGAGCGCACCCGTTCGTTGACTTCCGCCTGTTGTTCGCGGCGGCGCCGGGACAGCCGGAAATTGCCGAAGAGCAGGAACAGCACGAAGCCGATAGAAGGGACCAGGAAGACCACCAGCAGCCAGGCCATGGCGGTAGTGGGGCGGCGGTTGCCGGGAATGGTG
This sequence comes from Arthrobacter silvisoli, assembly GCF_003369445.1. GTDB lineage: Bacteria > Actinomycetota > Actinomycetes > Actinomycetales > Micrococcaceae > Arthrobacter > Arthrobacter silvisoli. The sequence continues at coordinate 5,018 of NZ_QRCU01000007.1, read as the reverse complement.
CCCAGGAGCACGATGCGCAGGATGATTTCGGCGAGCGCCCACAAGGCCAAGGGCCAGGTCCAATCGGTCCCCACCTGGAAAGGAAAAAGCACTCAAACCCCCACGATTCCCACTGCCGTTAGGGACCAGCGTAACCGGCGGGGCGCATTGTTCTGTCCGTGGCCACGTAGGATTCCGCGGCATCAATCGAAGCAGCGCGGGCTCCCACCCCGGAAACGGTGGCCCGGTGAGGCCCGCACCCGGAAAGATCACGCGGAAACCGGCAGAGGCAGGCTGGAGAAAGTGCCAAGCAGCGGCCTGGGCAGTCTTGCGCCATAGCCATGGGCCCGGGAAAGGGGCACCGTGGGCTGGGCGGATCAGGCCCGTCCGCCCGCACTAAGCTGGAACCATGACTCTCCCCGTCCCCACGGTTCTCGTGTTCCTTGACCCCGCGTTCGAGAACGGCCGCATCGCCGATGCCACGCAGCCCCAGCTGATGGCGACGGACCTCGGGGCTACGCGCGGTGACGGAGTCTTCGAGTCCCTGCTCGCCGTCGGCGGCCATGCCCGGAAGGTGCACGCCCACCTGAACCGCCTGCAGGCCTCGGCCCGCGCGCTGGACCTCGTGATCCCGGAGCAGGAGGCCTGGCGCCGCGCCATCGAAACGGCGATCGCCGAATACCGCGGGACTTTCCCCGCCCCCGAGCCGGAGTCCGACGAAGTGGTGGTCAAGCTGTTGGTGACGCGCGGCGTCGAAGGCGCCTCGGCCCCCACGTGCTGGATCCAGGCCTCGCCGTCCCCCGCGGGCAGCCGCCGGCAGCGGGAGACCGGGATCGACGTCGTCCTGCTGGACCGCGGTTTCGACGCCGAGGCGGGCGAGCGCGCCCCGTGGCTGCTGCTCGGCGCCAAGACGCTGTCCTACGCGGTGAACATGGCGGCGCTGCGCTACGCGCACAAGCAGGGCGCCGATGACGCGATCTTCATCTCCAGCGACGGCCGCGTCCTGGAGGGCCCGACGTCGACCGTGCTGCTGGCGCATGTGGAAACCCTCGACGACGGCAGCGGCTCCCAGCGCACCGTCAAGCGGCTCATCACCCCGCAGCTGGACAGCGGCATCCTGCCCGGAACCTCCCAGGGCGCGCTGTTCGCGAAGGCCAAGGCGGCGGGTTGGGAGCTCGGCTACGGCCCGCTGGTCACCCAGGACCTGTACGACGCCGACGCCGTCTGGCTGATTTCGAGCATCCGGCTGATCGCACCGGTCAACCACGTGGACGGCAGGGAAATCGGCACCCCGGCCCTGCGCAAGCAGCTCACGGACGAACTGAACGAGCTTTTCGCCGGAATCGAATAGGGCCCGGCACCGATTCCCGAATTTCCCGGCGGGTCACGTCTTATCGACTTTATTTGACACTCAATTCTCGGATATTAATCGATACCTGACTTGCAATTACGTCCGCAATACAGGCCGCCGAAAGTCGGCGGCAAACCCTATTGTGAACGCATTCCATCAGTGGTTCACTAATGCCAGTGATCCGCGCTGGGGCGGGTGAAACTCCTCTCTGCCCGGCAGGACGCTTGTTTTCACGACGTCGTGAGACAAACCAGACTGATGGGGGCTTCATTGTGAGTGCAGTTTCTTCGTCCCAGAATTTCAACCACGGATTTCCCACGCCCGGACCCCAGGACCCCTCACCGCAAAAAGTGATGGACCATGTGTTTTTCCTGAGTGAAGGCGAATGGAAAACGGTCCGCGAAGAAGAACAATTCGACCACATCGTGATCGGCAGCGGGTTCTGCGGCTACGCCTTCGCAGAGCGGACCTTGACCGTCAACCCGCAGGCCCGGATCCTCATCATCGAGCGTGGTCCGTTCTTCCTGCCCCAGCATTTCCAGAACCTGCCCCTGCCGTACCGGGAGACGCTCGGCGGGCTTTCCGAGACCTTCCCCTGGACCCTGGCCGCAGCCACCGCCAGCCAGCCGCCCGGCAAGATCTCCTGGCAGCACGGCATGGTCCCGTTCTACGGCGGCCGCTCCATCATGTGGAGCGCCTGGTGTCCCCGCCCGGAGGAAGACGAGATGCGGGGCTGGCCGCGGGCCGTCATGGACGCCGCGAAGGCGCACTTCGCCACGGCCGAGGACCTGCTCAATGTCATTCCGGCGGACCAGATCGACGCCGGGCTCCCGGCCGAAGTCGTTGACCTCATCAACAACACCCGCCCGGTGTACGGGATCATGCAGAAGGCCCTGCAGGAGCGGCTCGCAGCGGGCCTGCACGAGATCGACTCGGCCACGCGCTCCATGCCGGCGCCGCTCGCCGCGGCCTCAGGCGCCAACTCCGGCATCGACTTCGCGAAGTTCTCGACGCCGGCCGTACTGCTTGAGCTTTCGGACAGGCAGCAGGCCCTCGCCTCGCAGGGCAAAGGCTCGCCACTGCGCGTTGTCACCGACTGCACCGTGAAGTCCGTGTTCCAGCAGGACGGCCGGGCCACGGCCCTGGATACGAGCCGCGGCGTGGTGAACGTCGGCAACGCCAACCTGGTCCTGGCCATGGGCACGCTTCCCCCGGCCACGCTGGTGCTCAATTCCTTCCCGCAGGTCCAGCGGGCCGGCGAAAGCTTCAGCGCGCACTTCATCACCTCGGTGGTGGCCAGGGTCCCGCGGCAGGACTACGACTTCAGCGAAGCCCTCGGCGAACTGGAACTGGCGGCCATCTACATGGCGGGCAAGAGCCCGGCAGGCATGCAGTACCACGTGCAGCTGTCCGTGCTCTCGGACCGGAAGCCGGCGGAGAACGCGCAGAAGTCCGAGCGCTATGCCCCGGACGTGGTGGCCACCGCGTCCATGGCGCAGTTGCTGTCCTCGGAGGATTACCTGGTGTTCGTCTGTGCGGTGCTCGGCGAGCTGGACGAATCGAATCCGGAGAACCACCTGCGTTTCTCCGGCGGCGCGGACCCCACCACCAACGTAACGCTGCAGGTGCTGGCCAACGCCACTGACGACGTCACCTGGGACACGATGGACGAAGGCACCTTCCAGATGCTCGAGCGCGTGCTTTCCCCCGGTGGGGCCGGCCGCGTGGAGTACTGGCACGGCGATCCGAACAACGGAAGCTGGAGCACCGAGCGTCCGGGGATCCCGGAACGCCGCGTCCCGGGCCTGGTCCACGAAAGCTCCAGCCTGCCCATCGGCGAAGAGGAGGACGCCGTCGTCGGGACCGACTACCGCCTCAACGGTGTCGAGAACGTCTTTGTCTCCGGCGGCGCGCTGTGGCCCACCGGCGGTTCCTGGAACCCGACCATGACCATGGTGGCCCTCGCCCAGGATCTTGCCGAAAGACTGGAGGCCGACGGCGGCAAGGGAGTTTCGCAGTGACCGCGGCGGTCCCGGCGGTGGAAGGAGTTGTCCTGCCCACCGTTCCGCCGATGACCATCGCCGATGTGCTGGACAAGCAGGACGGCGTCTATTGGGTGGTGAAGGACGCGAACTCGGTGTTCCTGTGGGTCAACCAGAACTTCGCCGACCTGGTGGGCATGACCAAGGACGAACTGATCGGCCACCAGGACTCGCGCGCCGAGCACGTGGCCCACGACAAGGAGGTCATGGCAAGCGGCAAGCCCCTGCTGAACTTCCACGAAACCATCGAAGTGCCCCTCAAGGACGGCGGCTGGGTGAACGTGGACATCGTGACGCAGAAGGGCCTCCTGCGGTCCCTGGACACCGGCGCGATCATCGGGATCACGGTGTGCTTCTCCCTGGCGGATCCGCCCAGTGAGTGACATCGGCATGGGCGGACCCGACGCAGCGGGCTGGATCAAGCGGCTGGGCATGACGCCGTCGGGGGTTGGCGGCTGGTTCGCACCGGCAATGGTGAGCAAGGAGGCCATCCCCGGCGCGGCGCTGCCGTCCCGTTTCGGCGGCGCCGACCATCCGCTCTACAGCTCCAACTGGTATTTGCTGGAGGCCGGCGAGGTCCTGCAGTTGCATACGCTCAAGCAGGATGAGTTGTGGTTCTTCCACCTGGGTGCGCCTATCCGGCTGCACGTCTTCTCCGGGGAGGACGGGTATGCGGAGACGGTGTTCGGGCCGGATCCGGACGCCGGCCAGGTCCTGCACGGAGCCGCGCCGCATTCCACCTGGTTCGGCGCGGAACTGGCCGGACCGGGGTTCGCGCTGGTCAGCTGCAGCCTGTCGCCCGGCTACGAGCCGGCGGATTCGGCGAAGCCCACGGAGGAGCAGGTGGCGGCGCTCGTGGCCGGGTTCCCTGCGCAGGCGGAGCTGATCCGGCGGCTGGCCGCGGGCGGCCGGTCGACGGGCGACCGGTCCAAGGGCGGCCGGTCCGCCGGGGAGGAACTCGCGGAAGGGCAGTTCATCGATGATCAGCTCGCCGATGATCAGCTGGCGGGCGGGAGGTTCACCGTTCAGTAGGAACCGGTTCGACAAAGGTGGCAACGGGTGGGACGCGTCGGCATGGCCGGCGCGTCCCACCGGTGTTTAAACCAAGGCGGTCATGACGTTCCAGCCGCCGCCGATCCGCACGCGCGCCAGCCATCCGCCACGCCCGTTCCCCGGATACAACCACAACGACCCCGACGAATCCCGCGCCAACACATCCACCCGGCCATCACCATTGAAATCCCCCGGCCCCACCAGGCCCGTCATCACATTCCACCCCCCACCAACACGCACCCGCGCCAACCACCCACCACGCCCGTTCCCCGGATACAACCACAACGACCCCGACGAATCCCGCGCCAACACATCCACCCGGCCATCACCATTGAAATCCCCCGGCCCCACCAGGCCCGTCATCACATTCCACCCCCCACCAACACGCACCCGCGCCAACCACCCACCACGCCCGTTCCCCGGATACAACCACAACGACCCCGACGAATCCCGCGCCAACACATCCACCCGGCCATCACCATTGAAATCCCCCGGCCCCACCAACGCCGACATCACATTCCACCCCCCACCCACACGCACCCGCGCCAACCACCCACCACGACCATTCCCCGGATACAACCACAACGACCCCG
>NZ_QRCU01000059.1 GCF_003369445.1 Arthrobacter silvisoli | reverse complement strand
AACCCCGGCGGCACCGTAGGTGCCGCCGGGGTTCAATTCTCAGGAAGCCAGGACCTCGTCGAGAACGCTTGCTGCCTTCTCTTCGTCGGTCTTTTCCGCCAGGGCCAATTCCGAAATCAGAATCTGCCGGGCCTTGGCCAGCATCCGCTTTTCACCTGCGGACAGGCCCCGGTCGTGATCCCGGCGCCACAGGTCACGGACGACCTCTGCGACCTTGATGACGTCACCGGAAGCAAGCTTCTCCAGGTTTGCCTTGTAACGACGCGACCAGTTGGTGGGTTCCTCGGTGAACTCGGCACGGAGGACATCGAAAACGTGCTCCAAGCCTTCCTTGCCCACTACGTCACGAACCCCAACAAGGTCAACGTTCTCTGCTGGAACTTCAATGGTCAGATCACCCTGAGCCACCTTGAGCTTGAGATACATCTTCTCTTCGCCCTTAATGGTGCGCATCTTGATTTCCTCAATTTTCGCTGCACCGTGGTGAGGGTAAACTACTGTCTCGCCGACCTCAAAAACCATGTGGACTTTCCCCTTTCCCGCAGACTAGTTTATCACGTTTAAGGCATACGACTGGCCCTGGCGGCGGGCGGGAAGCCCGGAATCACGCGGAAATCGGCCAATTTGCCCCCGGCGAACCCCCTTGACGAACGCGTTCAAAAGTGCATTCAGGCGGGTGGCGCGGGTCCTGGGCGGGTCCTGGACGCTCCGCGGGACGGCAGCCACATTGCGCACACAAATCCTTGTTTCGTGTAGTTTGCCGATAGGCTATGGCTGAAAAGTGTTCCAATGACCTCTTAGAGGAGTACGTGTCGTGCGCAAAACTGCGATGAACCGTGTCCAGCGCGGGAAGCTGGCCATGGCGGCTGTGGCCATCGGTGCCGGCCTTCTGTCCGTAACGGGTTGCGGCTACATCAACGCCCAGCAGACCAGCCACCAGTACGCAGCCTCGGACGGGGTCAGGGCAGACCTCGGTTCGCTGCAGTTGCGCAACATCATGATTGTCTCCACCGCTGAGGACAAGCCGGGCCGAGTGATCGGTGCCGTGTTCAATCAGTCCTCCAGCAACGCAACCTTGGTGATCAACGGCGCGAACGGCGCCCAGACCAGCATCCCGGTGAAGGCGAAGTCCCAGACCTACCTCAACGAGGACAGCGATGCTGCCATCCTCAGCAGCACCGGAGGAAAGCCCGGTTCCCTGGTGACCGTGTCCATCTCCGCGGGTTCGGATTCGTCCAAGCTGCAGGTCCCGGTCATGGACGGCTCCCTGGTCGAGTACCAGAAGTACCTGCCGGCCAGCGCGAGCCCGACGGCGACGCCCGGCTCGACTTCCAGCGAAGGCGCCAGCGACCACGCGAGCGAACCGGCAGCGACGCCGAGCGAGTCGGGCCACTAAGGCATTCCGCCGGTCCAGGCGGACCAAAAGGAGGGCCTCCCATGGAGGCCCTCCTTTTCGCGTGGGCGCTGCTTTCGGCTCTGTGCCTACGGCTCGAACTTGTAGCCAAGGCCCCGCACGGTCACCAGGTAGCGTGGCGCCGAGGGATCCGGTTCGATCTTGCCGCGCAGCCGTTTGACGTGGACGTCCAGGGTCTTGGTGTCGCCGACGTAGTCGGATCCCCAGACGCGGTCGATCAACTGGCCGCGGGTCAGCACCCGGCCCGAGTTGCGCAGAAGCATTTCCAGGAGTTCGAACTCCTTCAGCGGCAGCGCCACCTGTTCGCCGTTGACGCTGACGACGTGCCGTTCGATGTCCATGCGTACGGGGCCGGCCTGCACGGTGGAGGTGATGAGTTCCTCGGGCTCGCCCTGGCGGCGGAGCACGGCACGGACCCGGGCCACCAATTCACGCGAGGAATACGGCTTGGTGACGTAGTCGTCGGCGCCGAGCTCCAGTCCCACCACCTTATCGATTTCCGAATCCTTGGCGGTCAGCATGATGACCGGCACGCCCGAACGCTGGCGCAGCTGCCGGCAGACCTCGGTTCCGGGGGTACCGGGAAGCTGGAGGTCCAGCAGCACGAGGTCGGCACCGTTGCGGTCGAATTCCACGAGGGCGTCAGTGCCGTTGTCCACCACCTGGACATCGAAGCCCTCCTTGCCCAGCAAATAGGACAAGGGGTCGCTGAAGGACTCCTCGTCCTCCACAATGAGTATCCTGCTCAAGCACTCGCTCCTTGCTCATGGGCGCCTGGCGCGCCCGCGGTCTGAATGGCGCCGCGGGTTGGTGCCCCGGCGTCGTCGGCGCCCTGGCCCTCAAGCTCAGGCAGCCGAATGGTGAAGGTCGATCCCTGGCCGGGCTGGGACCACAGCGTCACTTCGCCGCCGTGGTTGGACACCACGTGCTTGACGATGCTCAGGCCCAAGCCAGTGCCGCCGGTCTGCCGGGACCGGGCGGCATCCACCCGGTAGAAGCGCTCGAAGACCCGCTCCTGTTCCTCGGGGCTGATCCCTTCGCCCTGGTCGGTAACCGAAATGGCGACGACGCCCTCCTTTGACCGGACCCCGACGCCCACCCGGGTGTTCTCCGGCGAGTAGCGGATCGCGTTGTCAATGAGGTTGCGCAGGGCGGTCACCAGGAGGTCCTGGTCGCCGAAGACATGGGATTCGCAGCGCCCGCCCACCACGATCGTGATGTTCTTGCTCTCGGCCGGGAGCTGGGAACGGTCCACGGCTTCTGCCACCACGTTGTTGATGTCCACGGCATGGCCCTGCTGGGCCACGTTGGCCCCCTGCAGCCGGGAAAGCTCGATGATGTCCTGCACCAGGGCGGCCAGGCGGCCGGACTCCTTGTGCATGCGCCGGGCGAAGCGGCGGACGGCTTCTTCGTCGTCGGGGCTGGCTTCAAGGGCTTCGGCGAGCAGCGAGATCGCGCCCACCGGGGTCTTCAGCTCGTGCGAGACGTTCGCAACGAAGTCATTGCGGATCTCCTCGGTGCGGGTGATCTCGGTGCGGTCATCGGCAAGCAGCACGATGTATTCCCAGCCAAGCATGGCGGCCCGGACCTGGACCACGATGCTGCCCTTGCCCATCGGCCCCCGGGGAAGTTCGAGGGTTTCCTCCAGGATGACGCCGTCGCGGCGGACCTTCGCGGTCATGTCCAGGAGTTGCTTGTGAACCACGGTGTGCCCGCGGACGAGACCGTATGCGTAGGCGGCGGGGCTGGCACGGACGACTCCGTCGATTGCGTCCACCACCACGAACGCGCGCCCGACGACGGAGAGGACTTCCGCGGCGCCTTCCGGCAGGAGGGGTTCGTCGACCTCGACATCGACGATGGTGCGCTGCCGCTCGCTGAGCCTGAAAGCGAGCACCCCCAAGACACCGCAAGACAAGCCGATAAGGCCGGCGATGACACCGACGAGCACTGGATCCACGCCTCCAGCATATGCGTTCACAACACGTCGAATTCGGCTCGGGCAGCCAAACGGGCCCGGTTCAACTAACGTTCATCTAAAGATGCGCAGCCGTTCACCACGCACTGCCACCCTTGCTGGTTGGACAATATAGCAGTGCGCGCCGTACAGCCGCGCTGCGGGGATGCACTGCACGAATGTACTGCAGGAACGTACAGAGAGAGGACGCCACGTGCGCAAGGTTTTTCAGGAGGAACTCACCCAGGTGGGCGAAGACCTCATCGAGATCTCAAAGCTGGTCACGGAGGCGATCCGGAACGCTACCACGGCGTTCGAGGGAGCCGATGTGGACCTCGCACAGGATGTCATCGCGGCCGATGCCCGCATCGACTTCCTGCAGAACAGCCTGGACGAGCGCGCCATCGATATCCTCGCCCTGCAGGGGCCGGTGGCCAGCGACCTGCGCATGATCGTGGGTTCGCTGCGGATGAGCGCCTCGCTGGAGCGCATGGGCGACCTCGCCCGCCACGTGGCACAGCTCGCACGCCTGCGCTTCCCGGCCACCGTGATTCCGGAGGCCCTGACCGCGACCTTCAAGGAAATGGCGCAGATCGACCTCGACATCAGCCTCAAGGTCACCCAGTTGCTCGAAACCCGCGACCTCGAGGTTGCCCGCGACATCGTCAAGCTGAACATCGCCCTCGATGACCTGCACCTGAGCGTGTTCAAGGCGATCGCCGAGCCCTCCTGGCAGGAGACGCCGTCGACTACCGTGGACGTTGCCCTGGCGAGCCGCTACTTCGAACGCTTCGCCGACCACGGTGTTTCTGTTGCCCGCAAGGTCAGCTACCTGGTCACCGGCGAGTGGCAGCCGGAAGGCTTCTGACACTGCCTTAACAAACGACGTCGGCCGCTTGCCTTGCGAGGTAAGCGGCCGACGTCGTTTAACACAACGCGGAGTGTGTCCTTCGGCCGGAGTGCGTCAAAGCGACGAAGGAGCAGCACCCGGCGAAGGGCACGCGGAGCTTTACTTCTTGCCCTGGGCGGCGACGGCCTTGATGGACTCGGCAGCGGCCTCGGGGTCGAGGTAGGTGCCGCCGCGGTTGATCGGCTGGAAGTCCTCGTCCAGTTCGTACACCAGCGGGATACCGGTGGGGATGTTCAGGCCGGCGATGTCGTCATCGCTGATGCCGTCGAGGTGCTTGACGAGGGCCCGCAGGGAGTTGCCGTGCGCAGTGACCAGGACGGTCTTGCCGGCCTTGAGGTCTTCCTTGATGTCCGATTCCCAGTACGGCAGCAGGCGCACGAGGACGTCCTTGAGGCATTCCGTGCGGGGCAGGGCGTCACCGAGGCCGGCGTAGCGGGGGTCGTTGACCTGCGAGAACTCGCTGTCGTCGGAGAGGGGCGGCGGCGGGGTGTCGTAGCTGCGGCGCCATTCCATGAACTGCTCTTCGCCGAACTCGGCGAGGGTCTGGGCCTTGTCCTTGCCCTGCAGGGCGCCGTAGTGGCGCTCGTTGAGGCGCCAGTCGCGCTTGACCGGGATCCAGCCACGGTCGGCCTTGTCCAGGGCGATGTTGGCGGTGTTGATCGCGCGCTTGAGCAAGGAGGTGTAGAGGATGTCCGGGAGAACGTTGTTCTCAACCAGGAGCTCCCCGCCGCGGGCTGCTTCCGCGCGGCCTTGGTCGTTCAGGTCGACGTCCACCCAGCCGGTGAACAGGTTCTTGGCGTTCCAGTCGCTGTGGCCGTGGCGCAGCAGAATCAGCTTGTAAGTCATGGTCCTCATCCTATCCGAGCGGCACCTGCCGTTGCCGGGCGTTACGCCCGACGGCGGCCTGACCGGGCGGAGCGGCGGCTAACCTTGGAGAGTGGTCCAGAAAGCGGAACGGGTAACAGGCAGGCACGGCAAGCCGGTAGGCAACATCACCCGCGGCACCACCAATCCCAACCGCATGCGCCGGCTGGACCGCTGGCTGGCCGGACCGCAGGCCTGGCGGCTGCGCGCCGCCGTCGACCCCTTGGTAGTGGACCTGGGCTACGGCGCCTCGCCGGCCACCGCCGTCGAACTCTTTGAGCGGCTGCAGGCCGTGCGCCCGGATGTGCGCGTGTGCGGGATCGAGATCGAACCGGAGCGCGTGCGCCTGGCCAAGGAACTCGAGCGGCCCGGACTGAGCTTCCAGCTGGGCGGATTCGAACTGCCGGTTCCCGGGAGACCGGTGCTGGTGCGCGCCTTCAACGTGCTGCGGCAGTACGAGGAGGACGATGTGGCGGCGATCTGGCAACTGGTGTGCTCCCGCCTGGCTCCGGGCGGACTGTTCATCGACGGCACCTGCGACGAGATCGGCCGGCGGATGAGCTGGGTGGCCCTCGGTATCGGCGGACCGTTGAGCCTGAGCTTTTCGGTGCGTTTCGGCAGCTTCGAACTGCCCTCCGACATCGCCGAACGGCTGCCCAAAGCCCTCATCCACCGCAACGTACCCGGAGAAAAAATCCACACCTTCCTGCAGGCGATGGACCAGGCATGGCTGGCGGCCGCGCCCATGGCGTCCTTCGGCAAGCGCCAACGCTGGACGGCGATGTGCGCTGCGCTGCACGACGCCGGCTGGCCGGTCCAGGACGGGCCTTCACGCTGGCGGCTGGGCGAACTGACCGTTGACTGGATGGCGGTGGCCCCGCCCGGGAGCGGTTACCAGCCGTAAGGGCCCTGCCCGTAGGGGCCCTGGCTGCGGCCGCTGTTGCCGATTTCCCGCAGGGCCGGGCGGACATCGGCCAGGTAGACGCTGGCCGCGGTGACGGCTGCGACGGCGAAGATCCCCAGACTGCCGCCTCCGACGAAGACGGTGAAAGCGCCGATGACTGCCGAAGTACCGGTCATAGCGAGCCAGAAAGTCTTGGTGCGCTTGAACGCTGCCTCAAACTGGGCGGGCTTGTAGCGCAGGCAGTCCACCAGCGCCCACAGCTCCAGCCCGAAGGCAATCAAGCCCAGGATGAAGTAGATTCCGGCCTGGATGGTTCCGATCAAGAATTTTCCGTCCACGGGCTAAGCGTACCGAACTAGCCGTCGAGGGAAGCCAGCGCCTGCTCCAGGTCCGCCCACAGGTCCTCGACGTTCTCGATGCCCACGCTCATCCGGACCAGGTTCTCCGGGACGCTCTGCGGTTCGGCTGCGTGCCGGCGCCGGCGTTCGATGAGGGACTCGACTCCGCCCAGGGAGGTGGCCGGGATCCAGAGGCGGAGCGCCTTCACGAACTGGTCTGCGGCGTCGGCTGCGCTCCGGGAAGCGTCGCCCGCCACCTGGATGCAGAGGATGGAGCCGAAGCCCTTCATCTGCTTCCTGGCGCGCTCATGGCCGGGGTCGTGCGGCAGGCCGGGGAAACGGATGCTTTCCACCCGCGGATGGTCCTTCAGCCGCTCGGCAAGGGTTGCTGCCGAGGCCTGTGAGCGCTCCACGCGCAGCGCCAGGGTGCGCAGGCCCCGCAGCGCGAGCCAGGCTTCGAAGGGCCCGGCGATGCCGCCGTGGATGGTGCGCTGGTGCAGCAGTTCGGCGCGGAGCTCCGGGTTGGACGTCACCAAAGCGCCGAGGACGACGTCGGAATGGCCGGCCAGGTACTTGGTCACCGAATGGAGCACGACGTCGGAGCCCAGGCCGAGCGGCTGCTGCACGAGGGGTGTGGAGAAGGTGTTGTCGGTGACGACGACCGCCCCGGCGGCATGGGCCGCGTCCGTGAGGGCCCGGACATCGGCGATGCCGAGCATCGGGTTGGTGGGGCTTTCCAGCCAGAGCATGTCCGCGGCCTTGCCGTCCTCCGGGGCCAGCAGTGCCTTCACGGCATCGGTGTCCGCGATGTCCGCTGTGCGCAGTTCAATGTGCCCCTTGGCTGCGAGTTCCGAGGCCATCACGAGGGAGCCGGAGTAGCTGTGCGACGGCATGACCAGGACCCCGCCCGCGGGGATCAGTGACAGGGCAGAGCTGACCGCGGCAAGTCCCGAGGCGTAAAGAAGGCCGGGGAGCTCCGCGCCTTCAAGTTGCGCCAGCGCTTCCTCGAACGGGTCCCAGGTGGGGTTCGCGTACCGCCCGTAGCCCCGGTCGCCGTCGCCGAGCGCACCCGTCCCGTAGTAGGTGGAAGACAGAACGATGGGCGGGTTCACCGCTTCGTCGTGCGCGCGTTCGGGGCGGCCGGCAGCGACCACCACGGTATCGGCCGACAGTTCAGCGGCATGCTCTCGCGAAAGGCTCATGGCTACAAGGGTAGTTCCCCACCCGCCGTCCCTAACCTCCGCTGCGTCCCCACCAGCTCCCAAGCCTCGCTGCGCTCGACTTGGGCCCCTCGCCGGTGTGGGCCCACCCACCACGGAACCGGGCAGCGTGGGCCCAGCGAAGGCCACGAACGGAGCCTGTCAGGGATCCTCTGTAACCTTAGATCCGTGACTACGCAGAGCCGAGGAATCTTCATCGCCTTCGAGGGCGGGGACGGAGCCGGCAAGTCCACGCAGGCCGCCCGCCTGGCCGAGGCCCTCGAATCCCTTGGCCATACCGTATTGCGGACCCGTGAGCCCGGCGGAACGCCCATCGGCGAGAAGCTGCGTTCCCTTGTGCTGGACCACGGCCACGGCACCATCGACGCCCGCACCGAGGCACTGATGTTCGCCGCCTCACGGGCCGCCCATGCGCACCAGGTGATCCGGCCTGCTTTAGCGGAGGGCACCGTCGTCATCACCGACCGCTACATCGACTCTTCGGTGGCGTACCAGGGTGCCGGCCGCGGGCTGGGCACCGCCGAGGTCCGCAACCTGAACGAATGGGCCACCGAAAACCTGGTGCCGGACCTGACGGTGCTGTTGGACGTCCACCCGGAGGACGGCCGCGAGCGGCGCACCGCCGGCAACGCCGGCGAGGACCGCCTCGAATCGGAACCGGACGACTTCCATTCCCGCATCCGCCACGCTTTCCTGGAACTGGCGGCGGCCAGGCCGGCATCATATCTGGTGCTCGCGGCGAAGGACCCGGTGGAGGACCTCGCCGAACGCATCCTCGAACGGGTCAGGCAACTGCTGGAATCCCCCGTCTCCGGAGGCCGGCCGTGACCGTCTGGGACGACCTTCAGGGCCAGGCACCGGTGGTGGCCCAGCTCCGGCAGGCTGCGCAGGGCGAGGGGCTCACGCATGCCTGGCTGTTCACGGGACCGCCGGGTTCGGGGCGGTCGAACGCCGCCAAGGCCTTTGCCGCTGCCCTGAACTGCGAACAGGAAGACGTCGCCCTGCGCGGCTGCGGCGAATGCCATTCCTGCCACACGATCCTGGCCGAAACCCATTCGGATGTGACCTTCGTCCGCACCGAGAAGCTCACTATCACCATCGAGGAAGCCCGGCAGCTGGTGGCCAAGGCAGGTGACCGGCCGTCGTCGGGCCGTTGGCGGATCATCGTGGTGGAAGACGCCGACCGCATGGCCGAGCGCACCACGAACGTGCTGCTGAAGGCGATCGAGGAACCCACACCCCGCACCATCTGGATGCTGTGCGCCCCCTCCCCCGCGGACGTGCTCGTTACCATCCGCTCCCGCTGCCGCCCGGTGGGACTGCGGCTTCCGCCGGCGGCCGAGGTCGCCGCGCTGCTGGTCCGGCGCGACGGCGTCGAACCGGACCTTGCCGACCGCGCGGCCCGGGCGGCGCAAAGCCATGTGGGGATCGCCAGGCGTCTGGCCCGCGACCCCGAGGCCCGCGCCCGGCGGCTGGAAACGGTCCGTTTCCCCCTAGGGCTGCGCGGCGTGACCGCCGCCGTCATGATGGCCGAGAAGCTCGTGAAGATCGCCACGGACGAGGCGAACAGTTCAAACGAGGAACGCGACGCCGCCGAAAAGGCCGCGCTCCTGGCAAGCCTCGGGGCACCGGACACCGGGACACTGCCGCCCGCGATGCGCAGCCAGGTCAAACAGCTTGAAGACGACCAGAAGCGCCGCGCCAAACGCTCCATCACGGACTCCCTGGACCGCACGCTCACCGATCTGCTCTCCTTCTACCGCGACGTCCTGATTATCCAGCTGGGGAACGCCGTGGACCTGGTCAACGTTGAACTCAGGAGCGAACTGGAAGCCTACGCCGCGGGTTCGACCCCGGAGATCACCTTGGCCCGCATGGACGCCATCAACAAGGCACGGGTGCGGATCACCACCAGCAATGTGGCACCGCTGCTCGCGGTGGAGTCCATGGCAAGCAGCCTGATTCAATAACAGCCAGTACCCCTGCACCCGCATCCAGCGCAGTAATGAGGAGAACCGCATGAACCCCGCAACACTCCGGCCCGGACAGCACCGGCGGCCCCCCTTGCGCCGCGTCGCGGGCGCGATTGCGGCGGCACTTTCGGCCGGCCTCCTGCTCAGTGGCTGCGTGTTCTCCCTGCCGCTCGGCGGGAGCTCCGGAGGCGGCTCCACGACCAGCAGCGGCCCGAACCAGGACAGCCTCAAGTCCGTTCCGAAAGGGCTTGAGTCCTTCTACTCCCAGAACGTTCGCTGGAGCTCCTGCGAAAGCGGCTTCCAATGCGCCAACATCAAGGTGCCCACCGACTACGCCCACCCCGAAGCGGGCAACATTGTGATCGCCGCGATCCGGCTCCCTGCACGCGGCGGCAAGAAGGGCTCCATCCTGGTGAACCCCGGCGGCCCTGGCGCCTCCGGCTACGACTTCGTCCGGGACGCCGGCAAGAGCCACTTCACGGCGAAGCTGAGGGCCGGTTTTGACCTGGTGGGCTTCGATCCGCGCGGTGTGAAGCGCTCGGCCCCCGTTACCTGCCTCAGCGACATCGAGCGGGACGAGTCCCGCGAAAAGGTGTACCACTACGACACCGACGCCGGCCTCCAGGCGGCCATTGCCGACAACAAGGAGATCATCGCCAAATGCGTTGAGAAATCCGGCCCCGCCCTCGGCCACATCGACACCGTCAGCTCGGCGAAGGACATGGACATCCTCCGGGCCCTGCTCGGCGACAACAAGCTCAACTACATGGGCTTCTCCTATGGGACGTCCCTCGGGGCCACCTACGCTGAGCAGTTTCCCGACAACGTTGGCCGGCTCGTGCTGGACGGGGCTGTTGACCTGGCCCTCAGCAACGAGGACCTGACGTCCCAGCAGGCAGCCGCCTTCGAAAAGTCCCTCCGCAGCTACGTGGAGGACTGCCTGGGTCAGTCGGACTGCCCGTTGTCCGGCAGCGTGGATGACGGCATCCGCCAGATCCAGGACCTTGTCTCCAGCGTCGACGCCAATCCGGAACCGGCCGACGACGGCCGGCTGGTCACCGGCCCCACACTGGTCAGCGGCCTGTACACGCCGCTCTACGACGACTCCTCCTGGCCCGTGCTCACGCAGGCGCTGAGCTCCGCCTTCGACGGAGACCTCTCCCTCATGCTGCGCATCGCCGACCTGGGTGCCGACCGTAACCCGGATGGCACCTACAGCTCCAACACGGGGTTCGCCTTCAACGCCATCAACTGCCTCGACTATCCCATGGTCACCGATACAGCAGGAATGCGGGCCGAGGCTGCCCGGCTCAAGAAGGTGGCGCCCACCTTCGGCCCCTACTTTGCCTACGGCGGACTGAACTGCAGGGACTGGCCGTTCAAGCCTGTCGGTTCCCCGGAGCCCGCCAAGTACTCGGGCCAGTCCCCGATCGTCGTCATCGGCACCACTGGTGATCCCGCCACTCCGCTCGCCTGGGCCGAGGCCATGCGCAAGCAGCTGGGGAACGCATCCCTGGTGACCTGGCAGGGCGAAGGACACACCGCCTATGGCCGCTCCAACCGCTGCGTCTCCACCGCCGTCGACGACTACTTCCTGAACGGCAAGCTGCCCGTCGACGGCACCCGCTGCTAACTCCGCTGCAGCCGGGCGCCCCGCTAGAGCCGGGCCGCGCGGGGTTCCAGGAGTGCCGGCAGGTTCCTGATGGAAGGCACGACGTCGGTAGCCCCCGCAGCGCGGAGTGTCGCCTCCGAGTGGGATCCGCTGAGGACTCCCACCACAGCGGAAGCGCCCGCCCGCACGCCCGACAGCATGTCGGAACTGGCGTCGCCGACGACCACGACCTCTCTGACGTCGTCCACGTCGAGGGCCAGGACTGCGGTGAGGATCATGTCCGGGTAGGGGCGGCCACGGCCGGCGTCATCCGGGCACAGGCTGAGGTCCGCCTCCCCCATCCAGCCGAGGGATTCAAGGACCATATTCTGGGTGTGCCGGCCGAAGCCGGTGGCCAGGCAGACCTTCATGCCGGCGTCACGCAGCCAGGCGATGGTTTCCGCGGCGCCCTGGATGGCGCGGACCCCGCCGTCGGCGATCAGCTCGTCGTAGGCCAGCTCGAAGACCTTGTTGGCGCTCTCGGCTGTGCGCGGGTCGTCGAAGAGGTGGGTGAAGACCGTCGCCTTCGAGTACCCCATGGTGTCCCGGGCGTAGCCGAGCATGCTCTCGAAACGTGCGGACCCCGGCTCCACGCCGTGTTCGAGCAAGGCCCGCGCCATGGCCTGCTCGGTGCGGCCATCGTCGGTGATGGTGGTGCCCACCATGTCCAGCACCGCCAGCCTCAGTCGCGGAGGCCGTGTGTGTCCGTCACGGTTCCCGGTTGACCCCACGATATCCATGCTCATCGTTCCCCTTTGCTGGTGGGACCTGTGCGGGTCCCGGCCTCGGCGGCCGCCATCAACGGCCACGGTATTCCGCCCAGCTTCCGCCCGGCCCGCGACGGCCCGCTGAACCGTGCCTGACGGCTTGATGAACACCACCCCAAACCCTGTTCCGGCCTCCTCCGGGCCGCCCCTGCCGGGTGGGCCGAACCGTTTTGACCCGGGCGCGGTGGCTCCACTACAGTTGTGTCTTGCGTGATTCAGCCGGTGTTTCCGGAAGAACCGCGGTGCTTCGTTAGCTCAGTCGGTAGAGCGTTTCACTCGTAATGAAAAGGTCATCAGTTCGATTCTGATACGAAGCTCGGAAAAGCCCCGCCATTCCATGAATGGCGGGGCTTGTTTGTTTCCTGCGCGCTATCGGCCAAGCATGCGATCAGCCGCGCGGCCGGAAGTGGGCCTCACGGCACCAGGACGTAGCGGCCCCTGGTGCCGCCCGCGGCGACGGCCGCGATCGCTTCGGCAGCCCGCTCCAGCGGCCAGGTGGCGAACACGCGCGGCGCCAGCACGCCGTCGGCCGCCAACTCAAGATGCCCGGCAAGCTCGGTGCTGTCCGGGACCGCGACAAGCGCCGTCGTCGTCACCCGGTCCGAGTCAGGCAGGGTCGGGGGAACCAGCCCGACGTACGTCCCGCCGTCGGCGACGGCGTCCACGGCCGGCTCGCCCAGGGCCGCGGCGTCCAGCACCGCGTCGAAACGGGCCGTCCCGAGGCCGGCAACGATTTCCTCGGCGCCTGCCTCCTCAAGGAAGCCGACGTCGGCGGGCCGGGCGAACGCCGCGACCCGCCATCCCGCGCGGCGGGCGAGGGTGACGGCCAGGCCACCGACTGCACCCGCCGCCCCGGTGATGAGCAACGTTCCGGATGGTTCCCCCGCGAGGGCGATGGCCTGGGCAGCCGTGGAGGAATTCAGCGGGATGGTCGCCGCCCCGACGAAGTCCAGGGCATCCGGGATGACCGCGAGCGAGGCCGCGGGCAGCACGGCGTGATGGGCGAAGGTGCCGCGGGGCGAGACGAAGTCACCGCGGAACCCGGCCACCCGGGTGCCCGGGACCAGTTCCGGACGGTCTGCGGAAACACCGGGACCCACCGCGAGCACGGTCCCAGCGACATCCGCGCCGAGACCGATCGGGGCGTCTGCGGGAACCCAGCCCAGCTCCCGCGGCACGCCCGCTTCGATCATCGCGTCTACCGGGTTCACACCAGCGGCCCGCACCTCGAGCAATACTTCACCCGCACCGGGCGGCAGCTGCTCCAGCTTACGAAGTTCGATTCCGTCGGGCGTGGCGATGGCGGTCTTCATTTGTCCTCCTTCAAGGATTCGGCGGTTTTCCTCTCCGATCCTTCCGGCCGTACTCTCTTTTGGTAAGTAGGCACCTCAGAGTGCGTATCCCCCTCGGAGGTAACATGGCCACGACGACGGCGGCACAGCAGCGGGCAGCGCGGAAGCACGACTACGATGCATACCTCGCGGCGTGCCCCAGCCGCCAGCTCCTGGAGCGTATATCCAACAAGTGGGTGGTCCTGGTGCTCACCGAACTGGGCGACGGGCCCGCACGCTACTCCAAGATCGCCCGGGTTGTGGCAGGGGTGAGCCAGAAAATGCTGACCCAAACCCTGCGGAACCTCGAACGTGACGGCCTGGTGCATCGGGACGTCGAAGCGACCGTTCCGGTGACCGTGACCTACTCCCTGACGGAGCTTGGCAGTTCCCTGCTGAAGGTCATGGGCCAACTGAAGCTCTGGGCCGAAGACAACATGCCGGAGGTGTCCGCCGCCAGGGAACGGTACGACGGAGCATGAAAAACGCCAAAGGGTCCCGCGCTCGTGAGCGAGCGCGGGACCCTTTGTGGAGCCGTGTCTAGGCGAAGTCGGAAACCGCCGGGTCCGGGCCGATCCGGCCTTCGGCACCGCGGTCCAGGCCGTTGATGGCCTCGATGTCCGCTGCGTCAAGGGTGACGTCCAGCGATTCGAAGTTCTCCACGATCCGGGACGCGGTGACGGACTTCGGGATCACGACGTTGCCGATGGCCAGGTGCCAGGCGATGACGACCTGGGCCGGTGTGGCGCCGTGTTTGGCGGCGATGCCGGCGATCGTTTCGTCGGCCAACAGTTCACCGCCTTGGCCCAACGGGGACCAGGCCTGGGTCAGGATGCCGTTGGCGGCGTTGAATTCGCGCAGCTCCGCCTGGTTGAAGAAGGGGTGCAGTTCGATCTGGTGGATCGCCGGAACCACCCCGGTTTCGTCGATCAGGCGCTGCAGACCTTCCTTGCTGAAGTTGGAGACGCCGATGCTCTTGACGCGGCCGCGCTTCTGCAGCTCGATGAGTGCCTTCCAGGTGTCCACGTACTTGTCTTGCTTGGGCTGCATCCAGTGGATCAGGTAGAGATCAAGGGTCTCCAGGCCAAGGCGGTCCATGGAGGCTTCGAACGCCTCGAGAGTGGACTGGTAGCCCTGGTCTGCATTCCACAGCTTGGTGGTGATGAAGATTTCCTCGGGCTTCAGGCCGGAGGTTGCGATCGCGCGGCCCACACCCGACTCGTTGCCGTAGATCTTGGCGGTGTCGATATGGCGGTAGCCGGCCTCGAATGCCTGGCGGACTACCTTTTCGGCTACATCGTCCTCAACCTGCCAGACCCCGTAGCCGAGCTGGGGAATGGTGTTGCCGTCATTAAGAGTCAGATTCGGAGACGAAGTCATGGCATCCATCCTGCCAGCCGGGCCTGAGGCGGGTCACGGCTTTTGCGACGGCTAAGCTAGGCGCTTAATAATTGCACCCTTGGAATAAGCGCGCGTGCAGCTATCTGCCTGGCCAGCTGATTGCCGCTTTGCTGATTCGCGGTGCTCAGCGGCGCATCAGCCGTTCGGCTTCGTCGACGTGCTCGTGAACGGCTTCGGCCCGGCGGCGCACGGACGCCGCCCCCGCCTGCGCCGCAGGAGCAGCGAGGCGCAGCATCGCGGCGGCCTCCGCCGTCGTCGCAAGCGAGTTCCCCGCCTTGGACAAGGCGCGGTGGACACCGGCGAGCTGCCCGGGGATGTCCAGGCCCTCGCTGGGTGCGATCCGCTGGGCTTCGATGCACACCGCACGCACCCGGGCAGACAGCTCCGCCAGCTCATTGGCGATCACCACGAGCTCACCGTACAGCTGCTCGTCCTCCACGCCCTCCAGCACCTGGTGGTACCGGTCGAGACCGCGGTGGAAACGGTCATGGGCGCGCCGCCACAGACCCTTGCCAAGTTCGGTGTCATCCCTCCGCCCCTGGCGGAGTTCCCCAAAGAGACCCAAGCGAAACTCAGAGATACTGGCCGGGGCCGTGGTCCGGATCCTCGGCACCGCCGGACTGGCCGGGTCCGTGCTCGCTCCGGCGTGCCGGGGCGCGCTGTGGTTCGCCGTTGGCCCCGATGACGACGCCGGGCGCGATCATGGTTCCGGGTGGAAGCTGGCGTAGCTGCAGCTGGGCCGCGGCGTGTTCCCGGGCGGCCTGCTGGGCAGCGATTGCGGCCTGGATGCCGTGGAAGAGCCCTTCCAGCCAGCCGACCAGCTGGGCCTGGGCGATCCGCAGTTCGGCGTCCGAGGGCGGTTTATCCTCGGGGAAGGGCAGGCTGATCCTTTCGAGCTCCTCGATCAGCTCCGGGGCCAGGCCGTCCTCGAGTTCCTTGATGGAGCGTTCATGGATCTCGGCAAGCCGGCCACGCGCGGCATCGTCGAGCGGCGCACTCTTCACTTCCTCGAGAAGCTGCCTGACCATGGTGCCGATCCGCATCACTTTGGCCGGCTCGTCGACGAGGTCCTGGAGATGGTTCGGCTTCTTGGAACCGGCGTTGTCATCGCCGTCCCTGCCGGTTTCGGCCGCAGCGGTGCGCACGCCGGATCCGTCGTCGAGGGTGGTTCCTTCGACGGGGATGTCGTCGACGCCTTTGCTGTCCTCGGTCGCGTCCAGATCGCTCATGGCTTCATACTCTCACGTGGCCGCAAGCAGCCTGTCGTTCGTTTCTTTCGATGGTGGCTCCACCTTCAGCAACATCTCCCGTGCGGGTTGGAGTCCTGCCGGTCCATGCGTTCCCGCCAGAACTGCCTTTCAGTCATCGGGGCCACGGAGTGGCCGCTGGCTTCATGGTGTTCGAGGTATTTCCGGTAGGCGTCGGCGCCCATGACGCCACGGAAGTAAGCGGCGACGCCCCGGAGACCGCGGAGCAGCGGCTCCGTCACCGGCCCGATCGGCCCGGCCATCAGTGATGCCCCGGCCGCTCGAAGCGCTTGGCCTCGGGGACCTTGGCCCAGGCTGCGGCAAGCTCACGCTCGGCCGCCGTCGGGAACAGCCCTGCGGGGGCGAAGACCCGCGAAGGCCGCGGGGCGTCCTCGTGGTCGTGGCCGCCGCCGTCCCGGAAGGCCTTCACCGTGGCGAGGATCGCGGTGAGGATCACGATGATGCTGAGCACCACGAAGACCACCGACAACACGCCCTGCACCATGGTGTTGCGGACCACCGCCTCCATGGCGGCCACTGTCTTGGCCGTGCCGAACTCCGTCTTGCCATCGGCCAGGGCCTTGGCGAAGGCGGCGTTGTTGGCGAAGTAGCCCACGGCAGGCACCGGGGAGAAGATCTTATGGAAGCTCGCGGTAATGGTCACGACGGCGGCGAACGCCAACGGCACCCCGACGATCCACAGGAACTTGAAGGATCCCCGCTTGGCGGCGATGGCCATACAGACCGCGAGGGCGATCGCGGCGAGCAACTGGTTGGCGATGCCGAACAGCGGGAACAGGGTATTGATGCCACCGAGCGGATCGGTGACGCCCATCAGCAGCACGGCACCCCAGGCACCCACCATGACGGCGGTGCACAGCCAGGCGCCGGGCCGCCAGGACGCCTCCTTGAACTTCGGGACGAAGTTGCCGAGGGAATCCTGCAGCATGAAGCGGGCAACGCGGGTCCCGGCGTCGACGGCTGTGAGGATGAACAGCGCCTCGAACATGATGGCGAAGTGGTACCAGAACGCCATCATCGAGGTGCCGCCGATGAACTGCTGCATGATGTGCGCCAGGCCGACGGCGAGGGTCGGCGCACCGCCCGATCGCGATACGATACTCGGCTCGCCGACGTTCTGGGCGGTCTGTGCCAGCTCGGCCGGGGCGAGGTTGACGCCGGACAGGCCAAGGCTGTTGACCCATTGGGCGGCGGTTTCCACCGTGCCGCCGGTCAGGGCCGCGGGGGCGTTCATGGCGAAGTAGATGCCGCGCTCGATGGAGATGGCAGCCACCAGGGCCATGATGGCCACGAAGGACTCCATAAGCATGCCGCCGTAGCCGATAAAACGCGTCTGGCGCTCCTTCTCCACCAGCTTGGGCGTCGTGCCCGAGGAAATCAGAGCATGGAAGCCGGACAGCGCACCGCAGGCGATGGTGACGAACAGGAACGGGAACAGCGCTCCGGAGAACACGGGACCGTTCTCCCGCCCCGCGAACTCGCTGAAGGCGGGCACGGTGATCTCGGGGCGCACCACGATGATGGCCACGGCGAGCATGACGATCACGCCGATCTTCATGAACGTGGACAGGTAGTCCCGCGGTGCGAGGAGCAGCCAGACCGGCAGGATCGCGGCGATGAAGCCGTAGACGATGATCCCCCAGGCGATGGTGGTCTTGTCCAAGTGGAAGAAGGAGGCACCCCACTCCGTGCCGGCCACCATGCCGCCGCCGATGATCGCGGCCATCAGCAGCACGAAGCCGATGACCGAAACTTCCATGACCTTGCCGGGCCGGATGAACCGCAGGTAGACACCCATGAACAGGGCGATCGGGATGGTCATGCCCACCGAGAAGACACCCCACGGGCTCTCGCCGAGGGCGTTCACCACCACCAGCGCGAGGATCGCCACGATGATGATCATGATGAGCAGGGTGGCCACGAGGGCCGCCGTTCCGCCGATCACGCCGAGTTCTTCCCGGGCCATCTGGCCAAGCGAACGCCCGCCGCGGCGCATGGAGAAGAACATCACGAGGTAGTCCTGCACGGCACCGGCCAGGACGACGCCGATGATGATCCAGATGGTGCCCGGCAGGTAGCCCATCTGGGCGGCGATGATCGGCCCCACGAGCGGACCGGC
Source organism: Arthrobacter silvisoli (assembly GCF_003369445.1). Classification (GTDB taxonomy): domain Bacteria; phylum Actinomycetota; class Actinomycetes; order Actinomycetales; family Micrococcaceae; genus Arthrobacter; species Arthrobacter silvisoli. The sequence goes on along the minus strand of NZ_QRCU01000059.1, from coordinate 199,443 downwards.
GCCCGCGATCGCGGCGAAATGGTGCCCGAAGAGCACGTTCCGGTCCGTCCGGACGTAGTCCTTGCCGTCCGCCTTGTATTCGGCGGGAGTGGCCCGCCGGTCATCGGGTTTCAACAGGTAGCGTTCGATCACCTTGGAGTAGAAGCGGTATCCGATGAGGTACGTGCAGACAGCTGCGAAGACGAACCAGATGGCGTTGACGGTCTCGCCGCGGACCAGGGCCACCATGAACCAGGCCACGGCGCCGAGCAGCGAGATGGCCACCCAGAGGGCGACTTTCCCGGGAGTCCAGCGCCGCTCCTCGGCTTCCCTGACGGCGTCGTCCACCGCAGGCGGCGGCAGCTCCTGATCGAGTTCGAGGACGTGTGATTGAGCGGATTCGGTGTCTTCCGTGTTCGGCTGCGTACCCATGGCTCCTCCTTGAGACCCGTTCCCTGAGAACAGTGGTTGGCGTTAGGCGCACTGTAGCAAGGCCCTGTGACAGAGTCAGTCAAACATGACAAAGCCAGTCAAATGCAAAGCCGCTGCTCAGCCGGCGGTCTCCGGGCCGACGCCGGGCGGGGCGGGGACGATCTGCCCGTTATGGACCAGCCGGGCCTCGCAGAGGTCCAGCCAACGCAGCTCGGCCTCGAGCTGGAACACCAGCGAATCCAGGACCATGAGCCGGGCCGTGTCGGCGGCCCGTGGCGCGCCTGAAGCGTCCTTGCGCTGCTGGCTGAGTTCCTGAAGTCTTGCGAGGGAGGCCGCCCGCTGCTCCTGGATAATGGCCGGAAGGTCCGATCCGGGCATGGTCGCGGCAAGCGACAGCTTGATGGCGAGCTCGTTCCGTGGCGGGGCGTCGCGGCCCACCGCCGTCGACAGCCACTGCCCGAGTTCGTCCGCGCCCGCGGGGCTGAGGCTGTAGATCACGTGGCCCTCGCCGTCGGCCCCGTCGCGGGTAACCAGGCCGTCCCGTTCCAAGCGGTCCAGCGTGGAGTAGACCTGACCGATATTCAGCGGCCAGACCGCGCCTGTCCGGGCCTCGAACTCTGCCCTGAGGTCATAGCCGTAGCGGGCCTTGTCCTGGAGCAGTGCCAGGATGCCGTACCGGATCGCCATGTCCCTCCCTTGCGGCAGCCGCCCATTTAGAGCAGCAGGAGCACCTTGCCCATGTGCTCGCCTGAATCGAAATACTGGTGGGCTTCGCGGACTTGTTCCAGCGGGAATGACTTCGCTACGAGCGGCTTGATGCGGCCGTCGCCGAACATGGGCCACATGTTCTCGCGGACCGCGTTCATGATCATGCCCTTTTCCGCGACGGGACGGGAACGCAGGGTGGTTCCGATGACCGCCGCGCGTTTGTTGAGCAACTGGCCGAGATCGATTTCGCCCTTGGCGCCGCCCTGCAGGCCGATCACCACGAGGCGGCCGTAGTCGGCCAGCGCGGCAATGTTCTGCTTCAGGTACTTCGCCCCGACGACGTCGAGGATCACGTCTGCTCCCCGGCCCCCGTTTTGTGCCTTGAGGCTTGCGGCGAAGTCTTCTTCGGCGTAGTTGATCACGATGTCCGCACCGAGGAATGCCTTGGCGGTGCCGAGTTTTTCGGCTGAGCCGGCCGTGGCGGCCACGACCGCCCCGAAAGCCTTGGCGAGCTGGATCGCGATGGTGCCGATGCCGCCGGTGGCACCGTGGATCAGTACCGTTTCGCCCGGCTGCAGCTGGGCGGTCATCACCAGGTTGGAGTAGACGGTTGCCGCCACCTCAGGCAGGGCGGCAGCGGTGACGAGGTCGACGCCGTCGGGCACTTTGAGGACCTGTTCGGCAGGGACCGCCACCTGCTGGGCGTAGCCGCCGCCCGCCAGCAGCGCCACCACCTTGTCCCCCACCGTGAACGGCTTGCTGACCTCCGGACCGAACGCCGCGATGCGGCCGGAAACCTCCAGGCCAGGGACCTCCGGGGCTCCCGCGGGCGGCGGGTAGAAGCCGCGCCGCTGTTGGACGTCCGCCCGGTTCAGTCCGGCCGCAACGACGTCGATCAGCACCTCGCCGGGGCCCGGAACCGGCGCGGGAACATCACGGACCTCAAGTACCTCAGGCCCTCCGGGCTCCGAAATGTAGACGGCTTTCATGCGTGCTCCCGATTTCTTGCTTGTTGGTGCGCGGCCGCGGCGGCCGGTGGGCGCTGCAGGTTTTTTGAAGCAGCCAACTCCCTATGAAACACTACTAGGCAGGGAAGGTTGTCCGAGCGGCCTAAGGAGCTGGTCTTGAAAACCAGTGTGCGGTAACCCCGTACCAAGGGTTCAAATCCCTTACCTTCCGCGTGGCGCAGCCCTGTTGAGGTGTTTGCGCAGGCCAGAGGCCGGTTGACGGCCCACTCCGGTGGGCGGTTGCCGGCCTTCGGTGTTTTCCGGGCGCCTGGCAGCGCCCAGCCTTACGGCTTCGTTCCCCGGGTGGCGCCGCGCCGTCGGGTGCGTGAGAACTGGAAGCTGCCTTGCCCGAGGCCGACGACGTTGCGTCCCCGTGGAAGCTCCGCCCCGTGGACCTCGTGGACGGGAACACCCGCCTGGTCGAGGTCCCCAACCCCGTGGCTTGAGGCGCCTTCCGGCGTGAAGGCCGGCGTCACGGCCCGGCCGCCCGGATTGAAGGCCTGGCCACCCGGCGTCACGGCCAGTCAGGCCGCGCCCGGCGCCTGCGGGCTGCCGCGGGCTACCCGCAGGTCACGCCGCACATCCGTATCCTTCAGCCAGGTATGCCGCTCGCCCGGCTTGAACGGATCCGGCCACCATTGGACCAGGACCCGGCCGGGCGCGGTCCGCACCACCATGGCCGGAACGTACTGCCCGAACCGCGGCCATTCGAGGTAGGCCAGCACCGGAACCTTTCCCACTCTGGAGAGCGCCTGGGTTTCCCTGGGAAGGGGCGTCTTCGCAGCGTTCAGCGGTGACGGGAAGCGATCTTCTGGCATGCCCGAAGGCTACGCCGGGGTACCGACAGCAACAAGGATTCCGGTCCGGGCAACCCGGTTCCGCTCCGCATCATTGAAACTGTCCGACCCCCGGCATAGGGTGCTGTCTGTCTCCACCAAATGCCCAAGAAATCCGCGGCGATCCGCCACGGAACAAACTCAAGGAGCAACATGCCCACCCCTGAGATCACGCCCGGCGCACCCTGCTGGATCGACCTGATGACCTCGGATACCGAAAAGGCCAAGGACTTCTACAACGCGCTGTTCGGTTGGAGCTACGAAACCGGCGATGAGGAAAAGTACGGCGGCTACATCACCGCCTGGAAAGACGGCAAGATGGTGGCCGGCATCATGCAGAAGCAGGAGGACATGGGCCCCATGCCGGACGTCTGGTCCACGTACCTGCGCACCGATGACATCAAGGCGACCGCCGCGGCCGCGGTGGCCAACGGCGGCCAGGTGTTCCTCGAGCCCATGGAAGTGCCCGAGCAGGGCAGCATGGCGATGGTCGGCGACCCCTCGGGAGCAGCGATCGGGCTCTGGCAGTTCGGCGAGCACAAGGGCTACCAGCTTGCAGCCGAAAACGGCGCCCCTGCCTGGCATGAACTGCACTCCAAGGACTACGAGAACGCCGTGGCTTTCTACCAGAAGGTCTTCGGCTGGGACACCACCGTGGTCGGCGACACCCCCGAGTTCCGCTACACGACGCTCGGCACCGGGGACGACGCCAAGGCCGGAATCATGGACGCCTCGGGATTCCTGCCGGAACAGGTGCCTTCCTATTGGACCGTGTATTTCGCGGTGGACAACGCCGATGCAACCGTCGAGCAGGCCCTTGCCTTGGGCGCCACCGTCATCCAGCCTGCGGAGGACACTCCGTTCGGCCGCCTCGCTGCGCTCACCGATCCCACGGGAGCGGTGTTCCGGCTGGTCCAGGACGTCAACCTCAAGGGCTAGAACCGCTGTTCCCCGGCCGGCACGATGCCGGTCGGGGAGCGTTTCCGCCGGCATACGGGGAATCCGCCGGCACCACCCGCACCGCACCATCATCACCACCACCACCCGCACCCATTCAGGTTCCCGATCCCGGCGTCCTGGCCCGAACAGCCCGAACAGCCCGAACGTCCCAGACCGCCCGGAACGCAGCAGACCTCTCGAAATGAGGACACCGATGTCCATCCCGCGCATTGCCACACGCCGCAACGGCAAGGAAACCGCGGCCATGGCCGCGGCCCTGTGCACGCTCACCCTCACCCTGGGCGGGTGCTCCCTGTTTGGGAGCGGGGACGCCAAACGGGATCCCTCCGGCGTGGCCACCGAATCGTCGAAGGCCGACGCCTTCAAGGTGAAGGTCGGCGACTGCCTGGAGAAACCCGGCGGTTCGGAAGTCAAGGACGTCACCATCATTCCTTGCCCCCAGGACCACGACTTCGAGGCCTTCGCGGCCACGAACCTGCAGGATTCTGCCTACCCGGGAGACGCGGCCATCACCCAGAAGGCCGAGGACTTCTGCAGCAAGGAGTTCGCCACCTTCATTGGGAAGCCCTTCGACGAATCCGGGCTCGAAATGACGTACTTCTTCCCCACCAGCGAGAGCTGGAAGACCGGGGACAAGGAGATTGTCTGCCTCGTCGGCGGCGCCGCGGGCGCACAGAGCAAAGGAAGCCTGAGGGGCTCCAAGAAATAGCACTACCGGAACATTGGGGGACCGGATGTTGTCATCTTCACGGCGCACGCCGGGCGTTAAGGCGCTCATGGTGGCTGTCCCTTTGCCGGCCGGCAACCCCCGGTTCATTTTGTCCTGCTCGAATGCCACGAACGTTTCTTTACTCCCGGTAAGTTCAATCACGGCGGGAAGTCCGGCTCCCGGTACTCCCGGCAACACGTAGTCCTCCCCTGTACGGTCCAATCGCCGTCGCCAGGTACAACGCGGCAACGGTGTGCAAAGAACCTGACCGGTTCTCGAGAGAAAGTCAGAACGGATGCATAGCAATTACTGGAAATTCCTGGCGGGATCGGCGCTGTCGGCAACCTTGCTGGCGGCGCCGCTTACTGCCCTGCCTGCGGTGGCTGAAGAACCGCTCCCCGGCGTCGTCATCAACGAGGCCTACCTCAGCGGCGGAAGCTCCGGCGCCGCGTTCCGGAACAAGTTCGTGGAGCTCTACAACAACAGCGACACCGCCGTGGACCTTGGCGGCTGGTCCCTGCAGTACCGCTCCGGCACCAGCACGTCGGCGCCCGGCGGGGTCACTGCCCTGTCCGGAAGCATCCCGGCCAAGGGCCACTTCCTCATCAAGGGAGCCAGCAACAGCACCGGCTCCACGGCCCCCGAACTTCCGGCCGCTGACGTTGACGGTTCGGGCACTTTCAATCCTTCCGGCACCACCGGAACCATTGTGCTGGCCAGGCAGGCGGCGGCAGTGAGTCCGCTGCCCGCAGGATCGGTCACCGGGAACGCTGCCGTCGCCGACCTCCTCGGCTATGGCACCTCGAACACCTTTGAAACCGCGGCGGCCACCGCGCCGGCGGGGAACACCGACGTCAAGAGCCTGAACCGCAGCAACGGAACGGACAGCAACAACAACGCGGCCGACCTTGCACTGAGCGCCACCATCACCCCCACGGCCTCGGGCACCGTGACACCCCCGCCGTCCGGGACGGACACCAGGACCATCGCCGAAATCCAAGGCACCGGAGCCGCAAGCCCGCTGGCGGGCAGCACAGTCACCACCCGCGGCAAGGTCACCGCCGTGTACGCCACGGGCGGTTTCAACGGCTACTACGTCCAGACGCCCGGCAGCGGCGGGGACACGGATCCGGCGGCCAGGACGGCGTCGGACGCTCTGTTCGTCTATTCGCCGTCGACGGCGGCCAGCGTGCACGCCGGCGACTACCTGGAACTCACCGGGACGGTCAGCGAATTCGCGAACCAGACCCAACTGACCGTCGACACCACCGGGCTGAGGGTGCTGGCCGAGGCGGCACCCGAGGTGAAGCCGAGCAACTTCGCCCTGCCCGCGGACGACGCCACCCGCGAGCGCTATGAAGGCATGCTCGTGGCGCCGCAGGATGCATACACGGTCACGGACAACTACTCCCTGAACCAATATGGCGAAATCGGCCTGGCTGCGGGCACCACCCCGCTGGTCCAGCCGAACGCCCTGGCGCCGTACGGCTCGCCGGAGAACACCGCCGCGGCCACCGGGAATACACTCCGTGGCATCAAGCTCGACGACGGCGCCTCCACCAACTTCCTTAAAGACGCCGCAACGAAGGCACTGCCGCTGCCCTATCTCAGCAACAGCGACCCCGTCCGGGTCGGCTCCGCCGCGACCTTCCGCACCAACGTCATCCTGGGCTACGGCAACAACTCCTGGAAGTTTCAGCCGCTCGCCCAGTTGGCCCCGGAAAATGCCGACACCGTGCAGCCGGCCTCCTTCGCCCCCAGCCGCCCCGCCGGGCCGGCCGATGTGGGCGGGAACCTGGTGATCGCCTCCTTCAACGTGCTCAACTACTTCCCCACCACCGGCGACCAGCTCACGGGCTGCACCTACTACACGGACCGGGACGGCAACCCCATCACGGTCAAGGACGGCTGCAACGCCCGCGGCGCAGCCAACGCGGAGAACTTCGAACGCCAGCAGGCCAAGATCGTCGCCGCCATCACCAAGGCCGGGGCGGACGTGGTATCCCTCGAGGAGATCGAGAACTCAGCCCAGTTCGGCAAGGACCGGGACGACGCCCTGGCCAAACTGGCCGCGGCGCTCAACGTCAAGACTCCGGGTGTCTGGGACTACGTCCGCACGCCCGCCAATGCCCCGCCGCTCAGCGACGAGGACATGATCCGCACCGCGTTCATCTACAAGAAGGCCACGGCCGAACCGCTGGGCGAGTCGATCATCCACAACGACACGGTGGCCTTCGCCAGCGCCCGGAAGCCGCTCGCCCAGGTGTTCAAGCCCGTGGGCGCCGGGGATGACAAGAAGTTCATCGCGATCGTGAACCACTTCAAGTCCAAGGGCTCCGCCGCGACCCCGGACGATACCGACAAGGGCCAGGGCGCGTCCAACCTTGCCCGCACCAAGCAGGCACAGTCCCTGTTGGAGTTCGCAGCAACCCTGCAGCAGTCCCAAGGCACCGACAAGGTGTTCCTGATCGGCGATTTCAACGCCTACTCGCAGGAAGACCCCATCCGGGCACTCACCGACGCCGGCTACACCGATCTCGAGGCCGGCACCGGAAAGCACTCCTACGTGTTCGGCGGCATGGTGGGCTCCCTGGACCACGTCCTCGCCTCACCCGCGGCCAAGGCAGCAGTCACGGGAACTGACATCTGGAACATCAACTCCGTGGAGTCCGTCGCCCTGGAGTACAGCCGCTACAACAACAACGTGGGCAACTTCTACGTGCCGGACGAGTTCCGCGCCAGCGACCACGACCCCGTGCTGGTGGGACTCAACCTGCCCGTGACGGAAACTCCGCAGAGCGTGGAGCTGCAATTCCTGGGCATCAACGATTTCCACGGGCGCATCGACAGCAACACGGTCCTGTTCGCCAGCACCATCGAAAAGCTCCGCGCCGAGGCCGCCGGCCCCACCGCGTTCATCTCGGCCGGCGACAACATCGGCGCCTCGCTGTTCGCCTCCGCGATCGCGAAGGACCAGCCCACCATCGACGTGCTGAACGCCCTGGACCTGAAGGCCTCGGCGGTGGGCAACCACGAGTTCGACGGCGGCTGGGCTGACCTGCGCGACCGCGTCATCGCCGGCGGCGCCAACGCGAAGTTCCCCATGCTGGGCGCCAACGTGTACCAGAAGGGCACCACCACCCCGGCCCTGCCGGAGTACACGGTGCTGGACATGAATGGAATCAAGGTTGCCGTGATCGGCACCGTCACCCAGGAAGTGCCCTCTTTGGTGACTCCGACCGGCATCGCTGACCTGGACTTCGGGGATCCGGTCGACGCCATCAACCGGGTGGCAGCGAAGATCAAAGCGGAAAAGCTCGCCGATGTGATCGTCGCGGAGAACCACGACGGCGCCAGCGCAGGAACACCGGACGGCGCCACCCTGGAGCAGGAAGTGGCCGCCGGCGGACCCTTCGCGAAGCTGGTGAAGGAAACCAGTCCGGACGTGGCCGCTATCTTCACCGGCCACACCCACAAGGAGTACGCCTGGGACGCCCCGGTGTATGACGCCAACGGCCAGCCCACCACGCGGACCCGCCCGATCGTCCAGACCGGCAACTACGGCGAGAACATCGGCCGCATCACCCTCACCGTGGACACCGCCAGCAAGGAAATCACGGCGCACACCGCGGCCAACGTCAAGCGCCTCACCACTGACCTTTCCGGCACCTATCCACGGGCGGCGCAGGTGAAGACGATCGTTGACAAGGCACTGGCCCAAGCCGCCGCCGTCGGGAACCAGCCGGTGGGTGCGGTGACGGCGGACATCACGACGGCGTTCACGCCGGACCCGGCGGGCGGCGCACCGAAGCGGGACGACCGCGCGAGCGAATCGACCCTCGGCAACCTCGTGGCGGACTCCCTGGTGGACACGCTCAAGGCACCGGAACTGGGCGGGGCCGAGATCGGCGTCGTAAACCCCGGCGGCCTGCGCAACGAGCTCTACTACGCACCCGACGGCACCATCACCTACGCCGAGGCCAACGCGGTGCTGCCGTTCGTGAACAACCTCTGGACCACTTCCCTGACCGGCGCGCAGTTCAAGACCCTCCTGGAACAGCAGTGGCAGAGCAACCCGGACGGGACAGTGCCGAGCCGGCCGTACCTGCAGCTGGGCTTGTCCAAGAACGTGAACTACACGTACGACGCCGGACGTCCGGCCGGTGACCGGGTCACCTCGATCCGGATAGGCGGCGAACTGATCGACCCGGCGAAGTCCTACCGGATCGGCACGTTCAGCTTCCTGGCCGCGGGCGGCGACAACTTCCGGATCTTCAAGGAGGGCGCCAACACCCGGGACAGCGGCTTGGTGGACCGGGACGCCTGGATCAAGTACCTGCAGGCCCACAAACCGGTATCGCCGGACTTCGGCCGCCGCTCGGTGGCCGTCGTCAATAACACGGCAGCCGAGGTGAAGGGCGGCGGGGCGATCTCGCTGGCGGTTTCCAAGCTGGACCTGACCTCCCTCGGCAGCCCGGTGAACAAATCGCTCACCGCGGTGTTCACCGACGCCAAGGGCGTGGCCACCCAGCTGGGTTCCGTTCCGGTGAGCGGGGGCGCTGCGGCCGTGGAACTGACGGTTCCCGCATCGGCCGCCGCCGGAACGGGCACGCTGGCGCTGACCGCCGTCGAGTCCGGAACGGTGGTTAAGGCCGCGGTGAACGTGGCCGCGCCGCTGCCGCCCAAGTGCACGGCACCGGTTCCGCCGAAGTGGTACGACGTGATCGGCTGGATCCGCTACGCGATTGCGTGGATCGAATACCAGAAGTGCCTGAAGGGCTAACTCCGTAGGCCCAGCAGGAGGGACATGCTAGGCCTCAGAGCCCCAGGATGGCCCTGGCGATTTCGTCCGCGTCGCGCAGGGTCCGCTGCCCGCTGCGGTACGCCGGGCCGTCCGCGGGAACCGCCTCGGCAGCGATAGCTGTCCCCCATTGGTTGGCGGACAACTGCAGGCCAAGCACGTACATGCCCTCGGTCACCGAGCCGTTGGCTCCCACGGCGCGGTACGGGTGCGGCTCGACGTCCAGGCCCGTCGCCTGCACCGGGACGCCTTCGGCGCCTAGCATGACCTTGGGCCGCACCAGGCCGTCGGCCAGCAACTGCCGCATGAGCGGGGACGCCGTGGTGCCCACCCGGTTCGCCGGGGCCAGGGCTTCCACCATGGTCTTCGCCGTGGCCGGCGGTCCCCCCACCCAGGGGGACGAGACCGCGAAAAGATGCTGCGCACGGTCCACGCTGAAGCGCGGGTCGGGTCCGGTGAAACTGACGACGCCGGCCCGCGCCAGGGCTGCCAACTGCTCCACCCGCAGCGCCGGGGGCCCACTGGCCAGGCCTTCGACGAAGGACTCGAACCAGCCCCGCAGTTCCCCCAGCCAGGACTCATCGGTAATGCCGCCGTCGGCCACCACGCTTTTCAGCACAGCCCGGCCCGTGTGCAGGGCGCCGATCGCCATTTTCATGGGGTCCGTCTCGCCGAGTGCGGAACGGCGCGCGTCGTCATCGAGGTACTCCACGACGGCGGCATCCAACTCCCGTCGTCCGGCGAAGGACCGTCCGGCAAGTGGGGCGGCAAGGCCGGGCAAGTCCAGGCGGCGCGACGCCGCCACGTGCTTGGTCACCAGTTCGTCAACCGGCTTCTCCCAGCTGCCGGCGGCATGGGCGTGGGGCTGCAGGGCGTCCTCCAGCGCGGCAAGGAATTCCCCGGTGTCGCTGATCGCAGCGGGCTGGGCGGCGGCGAGCGTGGAGTAGTACGCCCACAGAGTGTCCCGGTGCAGCAGGGGCCAGAGGTCGTGATCGAACCCGGGCTGGATACCGGCCGCAGCGAAACGTGCCAGGGCGCGCTCGTTCAGGTAGCGCAGCCGGATGGATTTCGGGTAGTAGCCGTCCAGCCCGGCTTTGGCCCGGTACGGGGTTCCGCGCCGGGACGCGGCGATGATCTTCGGTTCCCGCCCGGACGGCACGTACCTCAGCGGGCCCGGGCCGCCGCCCGACGGTTCGAACCGTCCGCCGCGGCCCACGCTCAGCTGCACCATGACGTCGAAGAAGTTCAGCCCCATGCCGCGGACCAGCACCGGTTCGCCGTCGGGCACCCGGGACCAGTCGACGTCGGCCGGGGCCGCCGGCGGCAGGTACAGCAGTCCCAGCCCGGCCGCGGCGCCGGCGAAGGAACGCTGCTCGGCGTTCAGCTGGGCTTCCAGATGGCCGAGGGCAAGGACCACCCGGTCGACGGCCAGGTGCGCTCCGGAGTCGAGTTCGACGTCGAACGCGGACGTCCCGTCCGGGTTCTTCCGGACCGACACCGCGGCGTTGCGGTGGAAAGTGAGGTCGACGCCGTCGGGCTTGCGTTCCAGCACGGCGTCCAGCGTTTCGCTGAGGTACCGCCCGTAGATTGCGCGGCTGGGAAAGCCGCCGGTGCCGAGTTCCGAAAGTTCGGCCTGCTCATCGCTGGCCAGCCCGCGGCCGTCCTCCCGGCGGTGGATCCGCCACTGCTCGAACGTGCCGCCCGCCAACGGAGGGGCAAGGGTGGGATCTTCGTGGATGAGGGTGGGGTAGAACGACTGCGTGTTCATCAGGTACAGGCGCGACTGCCCCGGCTGCCAGACCCTGCCAGGACCCGCCGGGTACGGGTCCACGACGTCGACCTGCAAGGTGTGCCCGGCCGGCGCCGACGCCGCCCAGTTCGCGAACAAACGCTCCAGGACACTGGTGCCACGAGGCCCCGCACCGATCAGTGCCACCTTGGTTTTCTGCGAATTGCCCACCGCCCAAGCTTACTTTCACCGTGACTTGCTTCCCGCTTGCGAGGGCACCCTAGGATGGGGCCATGACCACCACTGCAGCCGGACAAAGCCCTGAAGGCGCTCCCGGAAAGGCCACGGCCCCGGAGCCTGTTGACGAGAACATCTGGCTTGAGGAAATCCACGGCGAGGAGCAATTGGCCTGGGTCCGGGAACAGAATGCCCGCACCGAGGAACTGCTCGAAGACGAGGACTTTGCCGGCCTCGAAGGCGGGATCCTGGAGGTGCTGGACTCCACTGACCGGATCGCCATGGTGACCAAGCGCGGCGGGCACTACTACAACTTCTGGCGCGACAAGCAGAATCCCAAGGGTCTGTGGCGGCGCACTACCTGGGAAAGCTACCTGCGCGACGACCCCGAATGGGACGTGCTGCTGGACATTGACGCCCTCGCGGCCGCGGAGGACGAAGAGTGGGTCTTCCACGGTGCATCCTTCCTGCGCCCCGCAGCCGGCCAGCCCTACAAACTCGCCATGGTGTCGCTCTCCCCCGACGGCGGCGACGCCAACCGCTACCGCGAGTTCGACGTCGAGCAGCGCCGCTTCGTGGACCCCGCCGAGGGCGGCTTCGACCTTCCGGTCGCCAAGGGCAACGTCAGTTGGCTCGACGCCGATACCCTGCTGGTTGCCAGCACCGCCGAGGGGCTGCCCAAGACCAGTTCCTCGTACGCCCGCACGGGAGTGAGGCTGTCCCGTGGCCAGGGCCTGGACCAGGCCGAGCGGATCTTCGAGATCGCGGAAGACCACATGATGGCCCTCGTGGCGCACGACTCCACGCCGGGCTTCGAGCGCACCTTCGCCGTGGACTGGATCGATTTCTTCAACCAGCGCACCTACCTGCAGCGCGACGGCGGGTGGCTGGAAATCGAGGTTCCCACCGACGTCAACATCAGCACGCACCGCCAGTGGCTGTTGTTCCGTCCGCGCCAGGACTGGACCGTTGCCGGCGCTACGGTGGACGGCGGACAAGCGGCGGATACCGTGTTCCCGGCCGGCTGCCTGCTCGCCGCCAGGCTGCAGTCCTACCTGGACGGCGGCAGGGATTTCACAGTGCTCTTCACGCCGGACGAGCGCACGTCCCTGCAGTCCTGGAGCTGGACCCGGGACTTCCTCATCCTGAACCTGCTCAGTGACGTCTCCTCCAAGATCCTGGTGCTCGACCCCTCGCGTCCGTCGACGACCGGCAAGCACGCAGCCGTCGAGCCGGGCGGCGGGCCTGGCGGCGTCGGACAGAACGGCGCCGACGGCGCGTTCGACGGAGCGGTGGCAACCGACGGCGCGGTGGCGGCAGGCGGCTGGGCTATGGCCCCGCTGGATGCCTGCCCGCCGCTCCACGATGTCAACGCCTACGCGGTGGATGATGAGGATGAAAGCGAGGGTGCGGGCAACGATTTCTGGCTCGTCGCCACGGGTTTCACTACCCCTACGACCCTGATGCGGGGAACCCTCACGGCCTCGGGCGCGGCGTCGGGGAGCACCGCCGTCACCAGCGCGCACGCCGTAGTGAAGACCTCGCCGTCGTTCTTCAACGACGGCGACTATGAAGTGCAGCAGCATTTCGCGGTGTCCGCGGACGGTACCCGGGTGCCGTACTTCCAGATCGGGTCGAAGGACCTGGTGCTCGACGGCGGCAATCCCACCCAGCTGTCCGGTTACGGCGGCTTCGAGGTTTCCCGCACGCCGGCATACAGCGGCGCGATCGGCCGGTCTTGGCTGGAACGGCGCAGCGGTTCCGTCGCCGGCGGGCCCCGGGGCGGTGTGTACGTGGTGGCGAACATCCGCGGCGGCGGAGAGTACGGCCCGGCCTGGCACCGGGCGGCCCTGCAGGAGAAGCGGCACCGCGCCTACGAGGATTTCGCGGCGGTGGCGCAGGACCTGATTTCCCGGGGCGTGACCAGCCGCGAACGGCTGGGCTGCGTGGGCGGATCCAATGGCGGGCTGCTGGTGGGCAACATGCTGACCCGGTACCCGGAACTCTTCGCGGCGGTGTCCTGTGGCGTGCCCCTCCTGGACATGCGCCGTTACACCAAGCTGTCCGCGGGATACTCCTGGATCGCCGAGTACGGTGACCCGGACATTCCTGAGCAGTGGGAGTTCATCAAGACCTTCTCCCCCTACCATCTGCTGCACGACGCCGTGGATTACCCCGAGACGTTCATCTGGACCTCGACTTCCGACGACCGCGTCGGCCCGGTCCAAGCCCGCAAGATGGCCGCACGGATGCAGGCGATGGGCATCCCGAATGTCTGGTTCCACGAAACCCTGGAGGGCGGCCACGCCGGCGCCTCGGACAACCGGCAGGCCGCGGCACTGCAGGCCCGCAGCCAGCAGTTCCTCTGGCGTGCACTGACCGCAGACATCCGGGCCCAGGGCGCTTAACCCACCTTGGACCGGAAAAGGCGGAGCCCGCATCGCCCGTTCGGCGAGGCGGGCTGGCATGGGGTCCCGTAGCCGCCCCCGCCTGCGGTGATGCCCCGGTACAGAGCAGCTTCGCCGGTGCCGGTGGTGAGCCTCCGACGGCGGCAATCCGGTACCGAAGCCGCGGGAACCGGCCGTTTTGCGCTGTACGCCGTGTTCTGCGTATCCTTGGTGGGCTAGCAATAGCAATTGGAGACGTGCCAGAGCGGCCGAATGGACTTCACTGCTAATGAAGGGTCGGGGTTAAACTCGACCGGGGGTTCAAATCCCCCCGTCTCCGCGTTTTGGCCCCGGTCCTGGACCGGGGCCTTTTGCGTACCTGGGGCGCGGGGCCCGCCGGGTACCAACCCCACCCCCGGGCCGGCGTCAGCCCGCCTGCGCGAGGACGAGCGGCAGCACCGCACCTGCCCCCGCCTGCCGGAGGGCACGGCCGGCAACCGTCACACTCCACCGGCTGTCCACCAGGTCGTCAACCAACAGGACGCTCCGTCCCGCCATGGGGGCGAGCGCTTCCTCCAAGTCCGGACCCACGACCAAGCGGTCCCAGACTCCGGCCAGGCGGTAGGCGCTGTTGCCTCCCCGGCCGCCGGTGGGCCCGCCGTGCTGAAGCTGGAGGGAGCCGAGGTAGGGCATCCGGCCGATGCCCGCGATTCCCCGGGCCAGGGAGTCCACGAGCTGCGGCTTGCCCCGGGACGGCAGGCTGACCACGGCAGCCGGGCGTTCCTCGCCGCTCCAACCGCCCCGGCCGGCGCTGCCTGCAGCCCATTCCTTGAGCACCTGGACGCAGGCCTGCAGCATGGACGGATCGACCTCGCGGTCCGGAGCCCCCGCCGCGAACAGTTCCCGCAAGGCACCGCCCCAGCCAAGGTCGCTCAGGCGGGCCAGCGCGCGGCCCTCCGCGATACTTTCCCCGGCCTTGATCTTGCCTTTCATGGCCACGCCCAGGCGGTCCATGCCGCTTGGCCACTGCAGCCGCGGTTCAACGGCGACTCCAGCGCGGCTGAGCGTGCGGCCCGCCGCGTCGGAAGCTTCTGCAGCGATGTCCGCCGGGAACCAGCGTCCCGCGCAGTTGTCACAGCGGCCGCAGGGGCGCGCGGTGTCGTCGTCCAGGACGGCGGTGATGTACTCCATCCTGCAGCCTGCGGTGTCCTCATAGATGATCATCGAGTCCTGTTCGTCGACCCGTGCCTCGGCGATCCTGGCGTAGCGCTCGGCGTCGTAGAACCACGGCTGCCCGGTGGCCCTCCACCCGCCGCCGACCCGCTCCACCGCCCCGTCCACGGAAAGGACCTTCAGCAGAAGTTCCAGGGGCGTGCGGCGCAGGTCGACTCGCGCCTCCAGGGCGACGGTGGACAGTGCGGTCCCGGCCTCCCCCAGGACCTGGAGCACCGCCGCTGCCTTCTCCTCGGAAGGCATGGAGGCCGTGGCAAAGTACTGCCAGATGTCCCGGTCCTCCTGCCCCGGAAGGAGCAGGACGTCCGCGTTGGCAGCCCCTCGGCCCGCACGGCCCACCTGCTGGTAGTACGCGACCGGTGAGGACGGCGCACCCAAGTGGATCACAAAACCAAGGTCCCGTTTGTCGAAGCCCATGCCGAGGGCCGAGGTGGCAACGAGCGCTTTCACCTGGTTGTCCTTGAGCTGTTGTTCGGCCCGCTCCCGGTCCGCAGGATCCGTACGCCCGGTGTACGCAAGGACCTCATGGCCGGCTTCCGCCAACAGCCTTGCGGTGTCCTCGGCGGCTGAGACGGTCAAGGCGTAAATGATGCCGCTGCCGGGCATGTCCGATAAGTGCGTCAGCAACCAGCCAAGCCGGTCCCGGGAATTGGCCAGGTTCAGCACGCCGAGGCGCAGCGATTCGCGTCCGAGGGAACCGCGGATGGTGAGCACTCCGGCGCCGAGCTGTTCCTCGATGTCGTGGACCACGCGCGAGTTTGCCGTTGCCGTGGTTGCAAGGACCGGCACTGCATCCGGCAGGCGGCCGATCAAGTCGGCGATGCGCCGGTAGTCGGGTCGGAAGTCGTGCCCCCAGTCCGAGATGCAGTGTGCTTCGTCGATCACCAGCAGGCCTGTGCGTTGGATCAATTCCGGCAATTGGTTTTCCCGGAAGGAAGGGTTGGTGAGCCGTTCGGGTGAAACCAGCAGCACGTCGACTTCATCGGCGGCGAGCTGCGCGTGCACGGTGTCCCATTCCAGCTGGTTGGCGGAGTTGATGGCCACGGCCCTGACACCGGCGCGGGCCGCCGCGGCCACCTGGTCCCGCATCAGGGCCAGCAACGGCGACACGATGAGGGTAGGTCCGCTCCCCCGGCGCCGCAGCAGCAGCGAGGAGACGAAGTAAACGGCCGACTTTCCCCAACCAGTGCGCTGCACCACCAGCGCCCGGCGGCCGGCGTCAACGAGCGCTTCGATGGCCTCGTACTGGCCGTCATGGAACCCGGCTTCCGGGTTGCCGACAAGCTCCCGGAGGACCTGCAGGGCTTCCTGGCGTGTGCTGGTGATTTCTGCGGTGTATGGCTCCTGGGACATGGCTCCAGTATTTCAGCCGGGTCCGACAGCCGGCAGCCGGGACCTTCGGTATGTGGACAACCGGGAAACTTGTGAAGTCTGTCCACATACGTGGTCCGTGTGGGTGTACCGGACCGACGCCACAGTAGGATTGAGCCCGTGACTAGCGAGCAGAACAACACTTTCGACCTCTCGGCTTCCTTCAAGGCCTACGACGTGCGGGGCATCGTCGGCGAAACCATCAGCGCGGAAATCGTGACGGCTGTGGGCGCTGCTTTTGTCGACACCCTTGGCCTTGCGGGCCAGACTGTCCTGGTCGGCGGTGACATGCGGCCGTCCTCGCTGGAGTTCATCAAGGCATTCGCCGATGGCGCGTCCCGCCGCGGTGCCAACGTCCAGCTCCTCGACCTCATCTCCACCGATGAGCTCTACTATGCCTGCGGGGCGCTGAACGCCGCCGGTGCCACCTTCACCGCAAGCCACAACCCGGCGCAGTACAACGGCATCAAGATGGCCAAGGCCGGCGCCCAACCGATCTCCTCCGAAACCGGACTGAAGGAAATCCAGGCCCTCGCCGAGCAGTACCTGAACGAAGGCG
Organism: Arthrobacter silvisoli; assembly: GCF_003369445.1. Lineage (GTDB taxonomy): Bacteria > Actinomycetota > Actinomycetes > Actinomycetales > Micrococcaceae > Arthrobacter > Arthrobacter silvisoli. Next base: position 182,495 of record NZ_QRCU01000059.1, on the reverse strand, counting down.
CGATCCCGGAGGCGGAAGCCGTGGGGACCATCGCTGTCCGCGATGTGCTGAAGGACTACTCTGCCTACCTGCGCAAGCTGGTGGACCTCAGCGGTTCCCGTCCGCTGAAGGTGGTCGTCGACGCCGGCAACGGCATGGCGGGCCTGACCACGCCCGCGGTGCTCGGCGACGCCCTGCTCCCTGCGTTGCCCTTCGAGATCGTCCCGCTGTACTTCGAGTTGGACGGCTCCTTCCCGAACCACCCGGCCAACCCGCTGGAGCCGGAGAACCTCCGCGATCTCCAGGCCGCAGTCGTCAAGCATGGCGCGGACATCGGTTTGGCGTTCGACGGCGACGCCGACCGCTGCTTCGTGGTGGACGAAAAGGGCGAGCCCGTGTCGCCGTCGGCCATCACCGGCATGGTGGCCCGCCGCGAAATCGCGCGGGCAAGAGCCGCGGGTGAGGAGGTCCCGGTCATCATCCACAACCTGCTGACCTCCAAGGCCGTTCCGGAGCTGATCGAAGAAGACGGCGGCCGCCCCGTCCGCACCCGCGTGGGCCACTCCTTCATCAAGGCCGTCATGGCCGAAGAAGGCGCCGTCTTCGGCGGCGAACACTCCGCGCACTTCTACTTCCGGGATTTCTGGAACGCGGACACCGGCATGCTCGCCGCCATGCACGTGCTCGCTGCCCTCGGCGAACAGGACGGGCCGCTGTCCGAGCTCGGCCGCCAGTACGAACCGTACGTCTCTTCCGGCGAGATCAACTCCGAAATCGAGGACAAGGCCGCCGCGATCGAACGCGTCCGTGCCGACTTCGAAGGCGAAGACATCGATATCGACCACCTGGACGGCAGCACCTTCAGCGCGAAGGACGGCAGCTGGTGGTTCAACCTGCGCCCGTCCAACACCGAACCCTTCCTCCGCCTGAACGCCGAGGCCAAGGACGCCGAAACCATGAGCGCGGTCCGCGACCGCGTCTTGGCAATCGTCCGCGGTTAAGGAAGCAGCAGAATGGTTGAAAACATCCCGCCGGGCGGCCCGCAGGCGTCCGGAACGCCCGCTTCCGGAACGCCGGAAGACGCCGTGCAGGAAGAAGGCGCCGTGCAGGAAGAAGGCGCCGTGCAGGAATCCGCCCAGGAAACCATCTCGCGCGAACTGCGCGAGGTCCTGGGCGCCGCCCTTGGCACGGCGCAGGAGCACATGGAGCAGAACGGCGGCTTCCTGCCGTTTGGCGTCACCCTGGCCGACGACGGCGAACTGCGGCTCGTGATGATCTCGCCTGGTGAGCTGGATGCGGATGGGAACATCGACGCCGGGACGATGCTCACCGATGTCATCGGACTCCTCCGCCAAGGCCGCGAGGGGTACAGAGCCGTGGCGTTCGCCAGCGACGTCACCCTGCCCGAGCACGGCACGGACGGGATACACGCCGCGGCCGAGCACCGCAGCGGCGGCCTGATGGCCGCCGTCGTGCCCTACGACGTCACGACGGAAGGCTTCAGCTTCCGCCCGCTCGAGGCGGACGGTCACGAGCCCACGGTCTGGTCGGACTAGCTTCGGCCAGCCCTGCATGAGCAGCTCCAGGCACGCGAATCGGCATCAATGCGAAGCTCTGCTTAAGCTGAGTACATGAAAATCAACGCGTTCGCCGATGTGAGCCTGCGCGCCGTCATGGTGCTGGCGGCGGTTCCGGAGGGCGCGCTTTTAACCACTCAAGCGGTGGCGGACGCCGTGGGGACCCCCTACAACCACGTAAGCAAGGCCTTGGCCAAGCTGCGCGAACTCGGGTTGATCGCAGTCGAACGGGGCAGGAACGGCGGATCGCAGCTGACCACTGCCGGACGGCGCGCGACGGTGGGTCAAGTGCTGCGCCAGCTCGACAGCAGGCAGGACCCGGCCGAATGCCAGTCAAGCAACGGCGACTGCCCGCTCATCACCGAATGCGCACTCCGGCACGCCATGGGGCGCGCCCGTGAAGCTTTCTACCGCGAACTCGACCCCGTGGTGATTTCCTCCCTCCCCCATGCCCGCCAGATGGCACCCGTCTTCGGGAGCATCGGCCTGCGGCCGGAATTCCAGGAGCCGGCAGCCCGGCGCTGAGCGCTGTTACGCGTCCCAGGCGCGCAGAAGGGTCGATTTGCACTTCTTTTCTACAAGGGGTAGAAATTGAGCACAAATACTCGTATTTCAAATACGAATATTGATCGCCCGGGTGAACTGCCCGGCCCTACCCGCAGGAGAACCAATGCTTTCCGAGAAGTCGCGTCCTGTCATCCAAGCCACTCTCCCCCTTGTCGGATCGAGGATCAGCGAAATCACCGCCGACTTCTACAAGCGCCTTTTCGCGGCACACCCGGAACTGCTGGACGGACTCTTCAGCCGCTCCAACCAGCGCTCCGGCGAACAGCAGCAGGCCCTGGCCGGAAGTATTGCGGCCTTCGCCACCCACCTGGTCAACAACCCGGGCACCCTTCCGGAAAAGGTCCTGTCCCGGATTGCCCACAAGCACGCGTCCCTGGGAATCAAGGAAGAGCAGTACGGCGTGGTGTACGAGCACCTCTTCGCAGCCATCGCCGCGGACCTGGCCGACGTCATCACCCCGGAAATCGCGGAAGCCTGGACCGAGGTCTACTGGCTCATGGCCGATGCGCTCATCAAACTGGAAAAGGACCTCTACGCAGCACAGGCGAACACCAGGATGTGGATGCCGTGGCGGGTGATTGCCAAAGAGGCAGCAGGCAAGGCCTCCATGACTTTCACCCTGGAGCCCGCGGATGACACGCCCGTCACGGCAGCCAAACCCGGCCAGTACATCAGCGTCAAGGTCCGGGTGGCGGACGGCCTCCGCCAGGTCCGGCAGTACTCCCTGTCCGGTGACGCCGGCACCAGCCGGAGCTTTACCACCAAGCTCAACGACGACGGAGAGGTGTCCTCCGCCCTGCACGCCGACGTCGAACCCGGCGACATCCTGGAGATCTCCAACCCCTACGGCGAAATCACGCTCAAGGACGGCCACGGACCGGTAGTCCTGGCATCCGCCGGCATCGGCTGCACCCCCACGGCGTCGATCCTGCGCTCCCTCGCAGACGCCGGTACAGAGCGCGATGTCCTGGTGCTGCACGCGGAACGGTCCATGGACAGCTGGGCACTGAGCGGGCAGATGACTGCGGACGCCGCGAAGATCGACGCCGATCTCCTGCTGTGGCTTGAGACGCCCCAGCCCGGCGCCAAAGAAGGGTTCATGTCGCTGCGGGAGGTCGACCTTCCCGCGGACGCCTCGCTCTACCTCTGCGGCCCGCTGCCCTTCATGAAGAAGATCCGCGACGAAGCCATCGAAGCGGGCATCCCGGCCACCCGCATCCACTACGAAGTGTTCGGCCCGGACGTCTGGCTCGCGAGCTAGAGCCCTTAACGCACGACGGCGGTCCGTCACCTTTCCCGTATAAAAGGTGACGGACCGCCGTCGTCTCAGGGACGCCATTGTCCCTGAGTGGTCTAGGCCAGGTGGGCCCACGCTGCCGAGGGGCCCCAATCGAGCTTGCGAGATTGGGGCCGCAGCGGGGACTAGGCCAACCGGCTCTTCAGCCCGTCCAGCTCGGCCTGCAGGGCCGCAGGGAGGGACTCGCCGAACTTCGCGAACCACTCCTCAATGGAGGCCAGTTCGGTTTCCCATTCGGCGGCGTCCACACGGACGGCCGCTTCGACCTCGGCCGGAGTCATGTCCAGGCCTTCGAGGTCGATCGACTCGCCGGTCGGCACGAAACCGATAGGGGTCTCGACGGCGTCGGCCTTGCCTTCGATGCGCTCGATGGCCCACTTGAGGACGCGGGAGTTGTCACCGAAACCGGGCCAGGCGAAGCCGCCGTCGGCGGTGCGGCGGAACCAGTTGACCAGGAAGATCTTCGGCAGCTTCTCCGGGTTGGCCTTGGCGGACAGGTTCACCCAGTGGTTCAGGTAGTCGCCTGCGTCGTAGCCGATGAACGGCAGCATGGCCATGGGGTCGCGGCGGACGACGCCGACGGCACCCGCGGCAGCGGCCGTGGTTTCGGAGGACAGCGTGGACCCCATGAAGATGCCGTTGGTCCAGTTGCGGGCCTCAGTGACCAGCGGGATGGTCGTCTTGCGGCGGCCACCGAACAGGATTGCGTCCACTTTCACGCCCTCCGGAGCGAAGTACTCCTCGGCGAGCATGTCGATCTGGTCGATCGGCGTGCAGAAGCGGGAGTTCGGGTGCGCTGCGGGACGGCCGGACTCGGGAGTCCAGTCGTTGCCCTGCCAGTCGATGAGGTGCGCCGGGGTTTCCTCGGTCATGCCTTCCCACCAGACACCGCCGTCGTCGGTCAGCGCGACGTTGGTGAAGATGTTGTTGCCCTTGGCGATGGCACGCATGGCGTTCGGGTTGGTGCCCCAGCCAGTGCCGGGAGCGACGCCGAACAGGCCGGCCTCGGGGTTCACGGCACGGAGTTCGCCCTCCTTGCCGAAACGCATCCAGTTGATGTCGTCGCCGAGGGTCTCAGCCTTCCAGCCCTTGATGGTGGGGTCCAGGAGCGCCAGGTTGGTCTTGCCGCATGCGGACGGGAAAGCCGCAGCCACGTGGTAGACCTTCTGCTCCGGGGAGGTGAGCTTGAGGATCAGCATGTGCTCGGCCAGCCAGCCCTCATCGCGGGCCATGACGGAAGCGATGCGCAGCGAGTAGCACTTCTTGCCCAGGAGGGCGTTGCCGCCGTACCCGGAACCGAAAGACCAGATGGACCGCTCTTCAGGGAAGTGCACAATCCACTTCTCGGGGTTGCACGGCCAGGCAACGTCCTGCTGGCCGGGCTCCAGCGGAGCGCCCAGGGAGTGCAGCGCCGGCACAAAGAACGCGTCGGTCGCGGTGATGCGGTTAAGCACGTCGGTTCCGATGCGGGCCATGATGCGCATGGAGGCCACAACGTAGGCGGAGTCGGTGATCTCGACGCCAAACTTGGGATCCTCGGCGTCGAGGTGCCCCATGACGAAGGGGATGACATACATGGTGCGGCCGCGCATGGAGCCGGCAAACAGCCCGCGCAGCTTCTGCTTCATCTCGGCCGGGGCCATCCAGTTGTTGGTGAAGCCTGCGTCGCGCTCGTTCTCGGAGCAGATGAAGGTCTGCTCTTCGACGCGCGCAACGTCTGCCGGATCGGAGAACGCCGCGAAGGAGTTCGGGAAGGTCTCCGGGTTCAGCGGCTTCAGTGTGCCGGCTGCGACGAGTTCCTCGGTCAGGGTCTTGTATTCGCCCTCGCTGCCGTCCACCCAGTGGATGCGGTCAGGCTGGGTGAGTTCTGCAACTTCCTCAACCCAGGCCAGCAGGCGTGCGTGCGTAGTGGGTGCCTTCTCAAGCAGCGGCAGTCGCGCCAGGTCGCCCATTGCGGTTCCCTTCGTCGGGGTCAGTGGTGTGTCCTAAATGCTAGGTCTCGCGGAGTAGACCATTTCGGCTTAGGACGTGGGACCTCATGGGCCTTTCGGGGCAAAAGCCCGGAAAATCAACGATTGCGACCCAAAAACCGACGATTTTAGTGAGCAAGGTCACATAGACCGGTATAGTTGCCCAGATTACACGTTCTCGATTTGGCGGATGGGCCGATCTCGCGTAAAGTTTATTGAGGTTCGGGGGGCGAGCGAAAAAGCGAAGCCCACGGACCACGGTGCTGAAAGCACTGAATGCGCCCATAGCTCAGCTGGATAGAGCGTCTGTCTACGGAACAGAAGGTCAGGGGTTCGAATCCCTTTGGGCGCACAGTTGTTGATACAACACAGACAAGGCCCGTACCGCTTCGGCGGTGCGGGCCTTTTTCGTTGTCTTTTTTCGTCATAGAGCCGTGCGGCGATCAGGGCTCTCCCCAAGTGCAGGCCGCCCTGGCGGCGATCCTGTACAAACCCCGGTAAGTAGTACGACGGTAGGTGCCCGCCACGGACGGCACCCGCACCGGCGTCGGGCCTTACCGCCACAATGGCATCCTCAGTGGCCGGCCACCAGCGCCGCGATCCTCCCCCGGAGCTCCTCGAAACGGGACGCGAGCAGACCGCCGGCAGCGGCAGCGTCACCCGCGGCGACGGCGTCGCAGATCTTCCGCTGCAACGCCGCAACCACCGCGGCATCGTCAGCGGAGGGACCTGCCTCCAGCTGGATCCTGCGGTAGACCTTCCAGAAGACCTCGAGCAGCTGCTGCAGCAGATCGTTGCCCAGGGGCTCGAACAGGCGGCGGTGGAATTCGGCGTCGGCCGCGGCGGAGTGTTCGCCCGATTCCGCGAGCTGCTCCACATGCTCAACGGCTTCGGCCAGCCGGGCGAGCTGCCCGGGAGTGGTCGCGGCGACCGCAGCCGGCAGGAGTCCGGTCTCCAGTGCTTCCCGGATGCCGAGCAGTTGCAGGGCGTCCTCGCCGTTCTGGCGCAGGGACAAGCGGCCGCGGAACACCAGCCCGTCCGCAAAAGCGTCGAAATTGCTGGGGGCCACAAACATCCCGAAGCCGTGGCGGATCTCCACCACACCCATCGCCTGCAGCACCTTGAGCGATTCCCGCAAGGTATTGCGACCCACCCCGAGGGACGCAGCGAGTTCGTTTTCGGTGGGCAGCGGGTCCCCCGCTTCGAGTTCCCGCTCGAGGATCAGGTCCATGATGTCCGACTGCAGGGCCCTGAGCCGGGTCTGGGCGCCGTACCGCGCCTGCCGAACCATGCCGGATTCCATCCGTGCCCCCTCCCAAGACGGACGCCGTTCCGCCGATCCCGAGGAAGGCGGGCGCGAACGTTCCGGTGACGATGTTGAGGCGAGCTTAGTGCGCCGTTCCGTCCATCTCAAGACAATATCGGATGTCCCATCTCCGCCCGGGAAACAAGCCTGCGGGCCCGGATACCGCGGCGAAAGGACAGGCGTAGGCTTCTCTCATGACTGAGGAGCGCTCCCGGGAATTCGACGTCATCGTGATCGGTGCCGGAGCCGCCGGCGAAAACGTCGCCGACCGCGTCGTCCGGGGAGGCCTCACAGCAGCCATCGTCGAATCCGAGCTGGTGGGCGGAGAATGCTCCTACTGGGCCTGCATTCCGTCCAAGGCCCTGCTCCGCCCGGGCACCGCGCTGCATGGCGCACAATCCGTCCCCGGCGCCGCCGATTCCGTCACGAAGGTCCTGGACCCCGCGCCCGTGCTCAAGTACCGCGACTACTTCACCAACCGCTGGCAGGACGACGGCGGCGTCCAGTGGCTGTCCGACGCCGGAATCGAGCTGGTGCGCGGCGTCGCCCGAATCACCGGGCCGCGGGAGGTCCAGGTGGACGGGGTGGACGGCAACAGCTACGCGCTCAAGGCACGGCACGCCGTCGTCATCGCCACCGGCTCCACACCACTCATTCCGGACATTCCAGGCCTTCGCTCGGCCCCCTACTGGACGACCCGCGGGGCCACCTCGGCGCGCGAGGTCCCGGAGCGCTTCGTGGTGCTGGGCGGCGGCGTTGCCGGCGTCGAACTCGCGCAGGCCTTTGCGCGGCTGGGATCGCAGGTGTCGGTGGTGGCGCGCGGCAGGCTGCTCAGCGCCTTCCCGGAGGAAGCGGCGGAACTGGTTGCGGCCGGGCTGCGCGCCGACGGCGTGGCGCTGCACACCGGCGCCGCCGTCCTGAGCGTGCGGACGAACGAGCAGTCCTTCTCCGTCACCCTTGACGACGGCAAAGTCCTGGACGCCGACAAGCTCCTGGTGGCGACGGGCCGCCGGCCGGCCCTGGACAACCTCGGGCTGGAGAGCGTCGGGCTCGCGGAAGTGGAGGACGACGGCGGCCCGGCGGCGGTGCGGCTCAGCACCGATTCGACAGGACTGGTGGAGGGGGCCGCGAGTGACGGGACCAGCGGGCTGTGGCTGTACGCGGCAGGCGACGCCGCGGGCACTCCGCTGCTGACCCACCAGGGGAAGTACAGTGCGCGGGCAACGGGTGACGCGATCGTGGCCCGCTCCGAGGGGAAGCTGCACCGGGCCCCGAAACCCTGGAGCCACGTCACCAGCACGGCCAACGAACACGCGGTGCCCAGCGTGGTCTTCACGGATCCCGAGGTAGCGAGCGTCGGCCTGAGCCTGGCCCAGGCGCAGGAGCGCGGCATCCGGGCGGGCTCGGTGGACCTGCCCATCAACGTGTCGGGCTCGCAACTGTACGCGGAGAACTACAAGGGGTGGGCGCAGCTGGTGGTGGACGAAGACCGGCGCGTAGTGCTGGGCGCCACCTTCGCGGGACCCGGCGTGGCGGAGTTGTTGCACGGGGCCACGATCGCGATCGTGGGCGAGGTGCCGGTGGAGCGTCTGTGGCATGCGGTGCCCTCCTTCCCCACCCTGAGCGAGGTGTGGCTGCGGCTCTTGGAAAAATACGGCCTGTGAGCTCTATTTGAACTGACTAGTCAGTTCAAATAGAATGATGGTGACATCAGGCTCTCGAAAGGTCCATCGGTGCTCACCGCACAGGAACTCCAGATCAACGGCCGCCGCGCCGACCTGCTGCCGCCCACCTCCCTCGAGGTCCGCCGCGGCCAGCTTCTGCTCATCAGCGGCGACGGGCAGGAACAGCGCACCGCCCTCGCCCTCGCCCTCAGCGGCCGGATGAAGCCCGGAAGCGGGCTGCTCAGCTGGGACGGCGCCACCAGGACCAGGAAGATCCGCTCGGCGGGCGCGCTGCTCGACTCCCCCGGAATCAACGAGCCCGAACAGCACTTGAGCGTGCGCGACCTCGTTACCGAGGACCTTGCCCTCATCCCGCGCCGGTACCGCGGCGCCCTGCTCAGCAAGCCCTGGCTCAAGGTGAACAGCTTCGAGGACATCGCAGGACTCTGGATCGAGCAACTCCCCGCGGCGCGGCGCCTCGAACTGCTGACCGCCCTCGCTCTCGCCGACCCCGCGGTTGACCTCCTGGTGCTCGACTCCCCGGACCGGCACAGCTCCGATCCTGCGGACTGGCTCCCCCGGCTCGAGCAGTTGGCGCACGACGCCGGGCGGCCGCTCGCCGTCGTCGCGGTCGTTTCCGCCCTCCCGGACGGCTGGGATGGCGCCTCGGCCACGATCGGCAACGCCGTGCCGGAGCCCGCCAGGGAAGCGGACACCGAAGAAGGTGCACCCGAGGAAGCGGACTCCGCTCCGGAAGTCCCCGGGACCGACACCCTGCAAAGGCCCGACACCCTGCAAAGGACTGCACAGTGACTGTTCTGCGGCTGGCCCGCTCCGAACTCAAGCGCATGACCGGCGGGCTGCTGCCCAAGCTGACCATCCTTGCCCTGACCATGGTTCCGCTGCTCTACGGCGCCGTGTACCTGTACGCAAACTGGGACCCGTACGGAAACCTGGACAAGATCGACGCCGCACTGGTGGTGCAGGACGCGGGCGCCACGTCCTCCGACGGCACACAACTGCAGGCCGGCCGCAAGGTGGCCGATTCGCTGGTGGAGGGCCATGTCTTCAATTGGCAGCAGGTGGACACTGCCGAGGAGGCGGACGCCGGGGTGCAGAGCGGCAAGTACGCCTTCGCCCTGAAGATCCCCAAGGATTTCTCCGCCAACCTGGTTTCGCCCGGCAGTTTCGACGCCGCCAACCAGGCGATGCTCAACGTCACTACGAACGATGCCAACAACTACCTGCTGAGCACGATCGTGGACAAGCTCACCACGGCCGTGCATTCCACGGTGGCCAAGGAAGTGGGCGAGGAGACCGCCAACCAGCTCCTCACCGGCTTCGGCACCATTCACGCCCAAATCGTGAAGGCGGCAGACGGCGCCGCGAAACTGTCGGACGGCGTAAGCAAGCTCAGTTCCGGCGCCGCCGCGCTCCATGACGGCACCGCCCAGCTGCGCCGCGGCACCGCTGAGCTCGCGGCCGGCCAGGCCAAGCTGCGCGACGGAGCGAACCAGCTCAACGCCGGGGCGGGCCAGCTCAGTGCGGGTCTGTCCGAACTCAGGGACAAGACCGCCAGCCTCCCGGCGGATTCGCGGAAGCTCGCCGACGGCGCCGCGCAGGTGGCCGCCGGAAACGCGCAGCTGAACGCGAAGGTGCAGGACGTCGTCGGGCAACTGGAAGCGTTCGACGCCGGGGCGCGGGACCGCGTGGTCGCCGCCAATGCGCGGCTGATGGACGCGGGAGTGATCACCCAGGAGCAGGCGGACAGGATCCTGGCCGACTACGACACCGGCGCGGCATCGGCACCGGTCGCCGGTGCGAAGGCGAAGATCGCCGCCGACGCCGCGAAAATCCAGCAACTCTCCGACGGTTCGGCAGCCGTGAGCGCCGGAGCGGCCAAGCTCGCTCAGGCGATGCCCGCGCTGACCGGGGCGATCGGCCAGGCCTCGGCGGGCGCCGAGCAGCTCAGCACCGGAGCCGCCACCCTCGCCGCGGGACAGCAGACGGCGCTGGACGGTGCCTCCGCCTTGGCGGACGGTGCCGCGAAGCTCGACGACGGCGCCGCCCGGCTCGCCAGCGGCGCCGCCACCGCCGCGGACGGTTCGCGCACCCTGGCGGACGAACTCGCCAAGGGTGCAGGCAAGATCCCGAATCCGGACGACGCCCAGAAGAGCGAGGTCTCCAAAGTGATCGCGGACCCCGTGGCGGTGAACAACGTTTCGCAGGCCAAGGCCGGATCCTACGGCGCCGGGCTCGCGCCGTTCTTCCTGACCCTGGCCCTGTGGATCGGCGTGTTCATGCTGGTGCAGGCCATGCGGCCGATCACCCAGCGGGCGCTGGCCTCGAACGCGCCCTCGTGGAAGATCGCCGTAGGCGGCTGGCTGCCGTTCTTCGCGGTGTCCGTGCTGCAGGCCAGCATCCTGACCCTCGTGGTGGACCTCGGGCTCGGGCTGAACCCGGCCCACCCGGTGCTGATGTGGCTGTTCATGCTGGCCGCCGCGATGGCGTTCAGCGCGATCATCCAGGGTGTGGTGGCACTGCTCGGCACCCCCGGGAAGTTCGTGGTGCTCATCCTGCTGGTGCTGCAACTGGTGTCCTCCGGCGGCACGTTCCCCTGGCAGACCACCCCGGAACCGCTGCACGTGGTGCACCAGATCATGCCGATGGGCTATGTTGTCACGGGCATGCGGCACCTGGTCTACGGCGGGGACCTGTCGATGATCCTGCCCACGGTGCTCGGGCTGCTTGGCTACACTTTGCTGGGCGCGGCCCTGTCCACCTTGGCCGTGCGCAAGCACAAGTATTGGACCCTGAAGACCCTGAAGCCGGAGATAGCCGTATGAGCACCCCTGATGACGCGGGCAGGAAGGATGACGCCGGCAGGAAGCTGCGCCCTGCACGGACCAACGCCACCAAGCAGCGCCTGTTCGAGGCCTCGATGGAACTGATCGGCGAGCGCGGGGCGGCCGGGGTCACGGTGGACGAGATCGCGGCCGCGGCCGGGGTGTCCAAGGGAACGGTGTACTACAACTTCGGCAGCAAGTCGGACCTGATCGCCCAGTTGCTGCGCCACGGCGTGGACATCATGCTGGGCCGGCTGCAAAGCATCGCGGATCCGGAAGCCGATCCCCTGGATGCCATGGATGCCATGGTGGGCCAAGCCATGGACTTCATGGACGACTACCCGTCCTTCGCCCGGCTTTGGGTCAGCGAGAACTGGAAGACGCCGAACGAATGGGGCCAGCTCTTTGCGGAGCTGCGGGCCGAACTGATCGGCGTCATCGGAGCGGCCCTGGAAAACGTGGCCCGGAAGTACCCCGTGGACACGCGAGTGGCGCGGGGCAGCCTGGAAGCGGCGATGTTCGGTGCCATCTTCGTGGTGGGCCTGGACCGCCAGACCTACAACCCGGAGCGCAGCAAGGAACAGAGCGTGGCCGCGGTGATGACCCTCATGCACGGCTACGTGCTGCGCTAAACGGTACGCAACTGCAATCTGCCGCGGCGTGGCGGGGGTGCGGGCGCCGGCGTCCGCTCGGGGATGATGGATCCATGCGTCGTATGGGGAACAGTGGAAAGCTCGCGGTCATTTCCGCGGTGGTGGCCGGGGCCTTGCTGGTCCTGGCGGCGATCACCCTCGAAGAGTGGGTGCTGTTCATGTTCTTCGGCGCCGTGCTGCTGGGTTACCTGGCTTCCCTCACCCAGGTGCTCGCCCGGCGCCGCTACCTGGTCCTGGCCGTGGCCTTTGTCGGGTGCACGCTGTTCATCGCCTTCGGTATCGCCTTCCTGCGCATGTGGGGCCTGGCCTTCACCCTGAGCGAGAACTCCCTGGGCAGTGCGGTCAGCAGCAAGGACTCGGACAGCTACTTCTACCTCTCTCTCGCCGCCGGCGGCGCGTCCCTGCTCGTACTCTTCGTCGGGGCAGTGTGGCCTGGCCGCCGGACCGCCCCGGCACGCCCTGCAAGGCGCAAGCCCGCACCGCGTCCTGCTGGTCGGCCGGCTTCAAGCACTGCCCGGCGCCCGGCGCCGGCGGCCCGGCGGCGGCCCGCCGCCAAGGTGCCGCCGACACCTGCCAAGCGGCCGACGTCGGGAGCTGCGTCCCAGCCCAAGGCGCCCGCCAAGGGGAACCGGCAAAACTCTCCGGCCCGCCGCCGCTGACCCAAGTAGCTCGCACTTGTGTCGTTTGAGCCCTCAATACGACGTTAGGTGCGGGTCAGTTGGGGAATCTTCAGGGGCGATGCCTGCCGCCGTTGCAGCACTGCCACCGCCACGCCGGCCAGGAGGATCAGTCCGCCCGCCAGTTCGGCCGGCGTCGGGATCTCCCCGAGGAGAAGCCACGCCGCGGTCATCCCGACCACGGGCACGAGCAGCGTGAATGGCACGACCGCCGAGCCCGGGTACAGGCTGAGCAGGCGGTTCCAGATTCCGTAGCCGAGCAGCGAGGCGAAGACCGCCGTGTAGAGGGCGCTGAGGATGGTGGCCGGCTGCAGCTGCGTGAGGGTGCCGACGACGGCGTCGGGCCCGTCGACCAGCAGGGACAGTGCCGCAAGCGGCAGGGGCACCACCGCCCCGGACCACACCACAAGGCCCAGCCCCGAGGCTGCCTTGGCCTTGCGCACGATCACATTCCCGATCGCCCAGGACAGTGCCGCGGCGAGAACAATCATGAGGGGCACCACCGGCGCGACGAGGCTCCGGCCGACGGCCACCACGGCGAGTCCGGCCACGCCGAGCACCACCCCGGCCAGCTGCCGCTTCCCGGGTTTTTCGCCGAGGATCCGGGCGGCAAGCAACACTGTCAGGAGCACCTGCGCCTGGAGGACGAGCGACGCCAGCCCTGCGGGCATGCCCAGTGCCATGCCCAGGTAGAGCAGCCCGAACTGCCCCGCGCTCATGAAGAGCCCGACGCCGGCGATCGCCTTCCAGCCGACGTCCGGCTTGGGGATGAAGAAGATGCAGGGGAAGACCACCAGGACGAAGCGGATGGCCACGAACAGCAGCGGCGGGACAGCGGCAGTGCCACCATGGCCGTCGGAGGGGTGCAGGCCGAAATCGATCGCGACGAAGTTGAGTCCCCAAAGGACGGCGACCAGGACGGCAAGGGCGGAGTGGCGCAGGTTCACGATCCAACTGTGGCACTCCAGGACCATGAAGCACCAGCGTTGAATTCTTCATGAAATCATGTACCGTTGCTTCATGATTGAGATGGCAGCGCTGCGTGCCCTGGTCGCAGTTGAACAGCACGGCTCGGTGATCGCCGCAGCGGACATCATGGGCTTCAGCCCGTCCGCCGTGTCCCAGCAGATCAAGAAGCTCGAGAAGCAGAGCGGCGTGTCCGTTCTCGAGCGCCACGGCCGCGGAGTGCTCCTGACGGATCGCGGCATGGCCCTCGCGGAGCATGGACGCCGCATCCTCGGCGAACTGGAGGAACTGCAGACCACGCTCCTGGCCGATCCCGCCAAGCCCAGCGGCGTGCTGCGGCTCGTGGCATTCTCCACGGCCTGCCGGGGGCTGGTGGGACCGGTGCTTGGGAAGCTCGGCCGCACGACGGCGGACGACAGCGAGCCCGGGCTGGACATCCGCGTCCTGGCCGAGGACCCGCGCGAAGCCGTGCAGCGCGTGGCCTCCGGCGAAGCGGATCTCGGGGTGGTCCACAACTGGAACTCCGTGCCGCTGCTCATCCCCGGGAACATGGTCCACGAAGAGCTGTGCACCGACACCGCGGACGTGCTGCTCAACTCCGTGCACCCCCTGGCAGGGCGGTCCGCCGTCGAGGCATCCGATCTGCTGGGCGAGTCCTGGATCAGCACGCCGTCCAACGCCATCTGCAACGAAGCGCTGCTGGCGATCTTCGCGGGCCTCGGCCAGGTACCGGACATCCGCATGTACGACCCCGATTTCTCCACCCACATCGCCATGGTCCGGCAGGGCGTGGCCGTGGCGCTCGTCCCGCGGCTCGGCAGGCCGGAGCTTCCCGCTGGCGTGGTGGCCGTGCCGGTGGAAAATCCGCGGCAGCAGCGGGAAGTGGGCATCGTCTACCGCAAGACGATGCGGTCGAGCCCGAGCATCCGGCACGTCGTGGGCCTGCTTCGGGAAGCAGCCGCGGAGTTGGACGAGGCGTAGGCGGACCAGGGCGGACCCAGCCGGCTTCCAGCAAGCTCCCCGTTTTCGCGCAGTTCGGGCGGGGATCATCGGAACATGCACCTTGCCCTCCGGGAACGCGCCCGGCAATTTTCCGCGCCGCCGCCCGCGCCACGCTCCTCCCAGCGGACCCTGTTTTTCTGGGCGGCCGGCCTCCTGTTGGCCGGTGATGCCCTGTTCTGGACCCTGTACTCCCAGGTGCAGACCACCTCAGGCCTCGTACTGCTCGACGGCCCGGCCCACGACTTCCTCCTGGGAATCCGCGGCCCGGTCCTCACTGCCCTGTTCGGTGCCGTTTCCGCGGCGACGTCGCCCCTGGCGATGTCCGTGATCTGCGTGGGATTCTGTGTGGCGTGGTGGGTCCGCCGCCGCGAACTGTGGCGCCCCGCCCTGCTGCTGTGCGCCATGGGCTTCACCGTGGTGGTCACCGCAGTGGTGAAGGAATGGGTGGACCGGCCCCGCCCGCCGGCCCGGGATTTCCTCCTCGGCCCCGATGACGCCCTGTCCTTCCCGTCAGGCCACACCGCGGGCATCGCGGTGTTCCTGTTCGTCCTCGCGTATCTTCTGGCGTCGCGTTCAGGCCGGCGTTCGACGGCGGTGCTCGCCCCGGCCGCTGCACTCGCCGGGACGCTCCTGGTGGCCTTCAGCCGCATCTACCTCGGCTACCACTGGATGAGCGACGTACTGGCGTCGATCGGGCTGGGACTGGCCGTGACCGCCGTCGTGGTATTCGCTGACGCGGTGCGGCGCGGACCTGCACGGGCTATTTCGGAACGGGCTATTTCGGACGGGGCACGGCGAAATGCGTGAGGCGGGCGTCCTGCCCGTCCAGCTCGGCCCAAGGCTTCTCCAATTCCAGGACCGTCAAGGCGCTGGTGGGGTAATGGCTGGCGGCGTCCATGTAGGCCTCATGGTCCGAGTCGCGGGAGGCCAAGTGCATGGCAAGGTCCTGGACGCCCGGCATGTGCGCGAAGACCATCAGCGTGCCGACCGTATCCGGCACGTGGTTGATGATGCTGAGCATCCGCAGCGCTGGGGCGGCATAGAGACCGCCCTCAAGCTTCGGCGTCGGGGCCTTCTCGCCGAGCTCGTTGCACACCCAGGTACAGGTCTGGCGGGTCCGCAGGGCAGAGGAACACAGGATGAAGTCCGGAACCACCCCGTGCTTCAGGAGCCATTTACCGGCCAAGGGAGCCTCCCGGTGCCCGCGTTCCGCCAGAGGCCGGTCATGGTCGTCGACACCCATGGGCCAGTCGGACTTGGCATGGCGCATGATGACCAGCCGCTTGATGTGGTGCTCGCTCATGCCCCAACTTTATAGCCGCGGAGACACATGCTCTCTTGCCCAGAACGCGCGACGGCTCCCGCCCCCAAGAGAGGGCGCTGCAGCGAAAGCGGTGTTTCGCGTAGTGCCGCATCGCCGACTGAGGAACGAAGGAGGTGTCTAAGGCACGGCGAAATGCCGCGAAAGCGAAAGCGCCCGCCCCAGCAAGGGAACGGGCGCCGTCGAGGGTTGCAAAGACTAGATCGAGTATTCCGGAGCGGCCCAGACGATGACTTCGGGGTGCTCGTAGAAGCGGTAGCCCTGGCCACGGACCGTGCGGACAGTGTTGGCGAGGCGGCCCAGCTTGGAGCGGAGGCGGCGGATGTGGACGTCGATGGTGCGCTCGTTCGGCACTTCCTCGGCGTTGCGCCACAGACCTTCGAGGAGTTCGTCCCGGCCCACGGTGCGGGTGCCGTTTTCCACCAGGTAGTTCAGGAGCTCGAACTCCTTGAACGTCAGGTTCAGGGATTCGCCGTCGAGGTGCACTTCGCGGCGGGCGAGGTCGATCAGCACGCCGGAGGGGCGGGCTTCCTGCTGCGGCTGCGGGCGGACGGCTTCGGAACGCTGGCGGTTGCCGACGGTGGGATCGCCGAAGGTGGAGCGGACGACGTCGAGGGCGGAGCCAGGGGCGCTCGCCGGGGCAACCGCAACGGCGGCGTAGCTCTCGGCGCCGGTCACGAGGGATTGGGCGTAGGCGCGGATTTCCTGGGCCAGCTTGGCGATGGAAGTACCCGCGGCTGCGGCGGTGTCCTCGTCAATGCCCATGTAGAGCACGAAGCCACGGGCAACGTTATCGCCGGGGACGGGGCGGATGGCACGCTCGGTCGGTGCCAGGACCGGGGTAGGTGCGGTCATGGGAGCGGCCTCGTTGGCGGGAACTGCCCGGAGTTGCCCATAGGAGTTGGGGTTGTAGCCCTGGGGAACGTAGCCCGGGGCCTGGCCCGCACCTGCGGGGCCGGGCTGGGCGTACCCGGGGCGGCCGCCCAAGCCAGGACGCAGGCCGGCGTTGGACGCCGCCTTGTTGGCGTTTCGGACGGAGATGTGGACGTATCCGGATGCAACTGACATAGGAGTACTTACCTCAATGTGAATGGCCGTCATCGCGGCTTCGAATGCTTATACGGTCCCCGCAATGAGTTGGGGAAGGCGCCCGACGCTGGGCAAGGGACGAATGCCTGAAACTTCTTGGGGGTCGGAAGTTAGGCGTACATTCGACAACAGCTCATCGCGATGCCAGCGGGTGCGCTGGTCCCGATTGCTGCGGCTGCAGGTGCTGTTGAGTTCTTGTTCACATTTGAAGTGTGCAACGTAATAAAGGGAACTTGCAAGTAACAAAGCGCAGATCCGTCCACATCCTGAGACGCAAAGGACTATTGTGCGCCAGATCACAATTCCAGAATGTCCAAATGTGACCGACCTGGCTTCGTCACAATCCAAGTCTGAGGCGAAATAATCGAACATCCTTCGCCACGAGTGGCTGTTTTGGAATCTTGGCGCGAAATCTCCCGGAATACCTGAATCTCAAGATATGAAACAACTCTTGTCCAATCGGGATACAACCGCCGACGGAAAATTTTCCCTGAATCGTCTGCTAAAAGGCTCGGAAGCGCCTCGGCAGGTGTGACTGGAGGGTTCCCTGGGGTCCGGGCGGACCCTCCGGAACACCTCAGGAAGGCCTCCCTGGAACCCCGTGCAGGTGCACCGTGAGGATCCTGCGGGCAGCATCCGGGCAGCCCGCAGTCCTCCTACGACGGCATCAGTTACTGGCGGAGCCTGTGCCCGGATCCGAAGCACCCGGCCCGGATCCCGAGCCGGGAACACCGGTGCCCGAATCCTGGCCGCTGGATATTGCCGTGAGCAGCTGGATGGTTTCGGCCGTGTAGCTTCCGGATTCCTGCAGCGCGGTGATGCGTACGACGGCGCCGCTTTGCACGTCCGAAATGCTTAGGGTGCTCCTCCCCTGGTTCATCCCGCGACCTATCCCCTGCGACACCACGAGGTCGCTGCCGAGGCTGTAGCTGCGGGTGAACCCGTCCTCGCTCCTTACCGTGACGGAGTCCGCCGAAACCTGGGAGACCGTGCCGGTCTGCGAACCCATGTTCACGTACTTCCCGTTCCTCAGGATCACGTATTCGGAATGGACGGCGGCGCCGAGTCCGCCGGCACCCAGGCCCAGGCCGTCCGGTGCAAAACCGCCGCCGTTCATGCCGAAGCCGCCCGGCCCGCCCTGGGCCGACATATCGTTCTGCCCGGCCATGCCGCCGGGGCCCTGAGTTCCGGTGTCAGCCGCCGTCGCGTTGCCGGCGGCATAGATCCCGGCGGCGGTTGCTCCAGCAACGAAGACAGCCACGCCTCCTGCAATGAGCCCCTTCTTCAGGGTCCACTTGCCAGCGATGCCGCTGCCCGGTGCGTTTGGCCCTGCGTTCCGGGCGGGAGCGGCACCCCAGTCGGCGGTCGGCTGGCCCGACGGCGGGGCACCCCAACCGAAAGACGGCTGGGTCTGTTGCGGGGGTGCACCCCAGCCGGCAGAGGGCTGGGCCGCCGTCGGGTACTGTCCTGGCTGGACCGGCTGGGACGTCTGCCGGTTTTCCGGGTCCTGGGCGCCGATGGCCGGTCCCACGGGGCCGTGGGCTGCGGGAGGTTCCTGTCGTTCCATGGTCTGGTCTTCTCCGAATCGTGGGATGGGATCGTTTTGTCCCACCCAGACTCGGCCGCGTTGCTGTGCAGGGGCTGTGTCGCACGGAAGCCCCTCCTGTGAGCACGGGTTCCCTGGCCGGAGCGCAGCGGAGGTTAGGGAGGCGGTGGGGACTAGCGCCTAGTTCGGCCCCAAACTTCGCTTCGCCCAGTTCGGGGCCCTCGCGAACTAGGCTTAGCACTCACAGGGCGCTCACAGGAAGCGCAAAGGCGCGTCAAACGGCCGGATCGGAGGCTTGTTCCATGGCATCCTCGCACTCCACCAACAACCTTCCGCAGCTCAGCCACCCGGACGGCTCCCCCATCCGTGCCCTCGTGGTTGACGACGAACCGAGTCTCGCCGAGCTGATGAGCATGGGCCTGCGTATGGCCGGCTGGTCGGTCGAGATCGCCGGTGACGGCCCGGCCGCGGTCAAGCTGGCCAAGGACTTCCGCCCGGACGTGCTGGTGCTCGATGTCATGCTGCCAGGGTTCGACGGCGTGGAGCTGCTGGGCAGGATCCGCGCGTTCGCGCCGGAAGTCCCTGCGCTTTTCCTCACCGCCAAGGACGACGTCAAGGACCGCATCACCGGGCTGGCCGCGGGCGGGGACGACTACGTCACCAAGCCGTTCAGCATGGAGGAAGTCCTCCTGCGCCTGCACCGCCTGGTGCAGCGTTCCGGCGTGGCCGCCATGGACACCGCGGAACTTGTGGTGGGCGACCTCACCCTGAACGTCGACACCCGCGAGGTGACCCGCGCCGGCCAGGACATCGCCCTCACCACCACCCAGTTCGAACTCCTGCGCTACCTCATGGAGAACCCGCGCCGGGTCATCAGCAAGGCACAGATCCTGGACCGCGTCTGGGACTACGACTTCGGCGGGCAGGCCAACATCGTGGAACTGTACATTTCCTACCTGCGCAAGAAGATCGACGCCGAGCACCCGCCGATGATCCATACCGTGCGCGGCGCCGGATACGTCATCAAGCCCGCCGGGTAGGGGCAGGCATGTCCAAACTTTCGGGAGCACCCCGGCGGGCAGGCCGGTACTGGCTGAACCCTGCCACCTGGCATCTTCGCACCCGGTTGATCCTCGTCTCCATGGGCCTGCTCGTGGCGATCTGCGGCGCCATCGGCCTTGTCAGCTACGCCTCCATGGACCTCTTCCTGACCCGCCAGCTGGACGAACAGCTCACGCAGGCGGCGCACCGGGCAACCGAGTTCGGCAGGCCGCCGTCGGGAGCACCCATCGGACGCCCGGACCCGCTTGAGGCGCGGGGCCAGGGGGCCGGAACCATCAACGCCCGGATCTTCGGTTCCACGGTCAGCAGCGCGGGATTCATCAACGCCGACGGTGTCCGCGCCGATCTCTCGGAGGCCGACGAACAAGTACTGCTGGATCTGCCCGGGAACGGCGCGCACGTGGACCGGAGCCTGTCCAACGGCGACTACCGCCTCGTGGCAAGCGAAACGCCGTACGGCGACATCATCGTCACCGGGCTTCCGCTCGCCGCAAAGCAGGGCACGGAGGCGTCGCTGGTGTGGACCATGGTGTTGGTGTCCCTGGGCGGACTCGGGCTGATCGGGCTTGCGGGCACCGTGATGATCCGTCGCACGATGCGCCCGTTGGAGCAGCTGTCCGAGGTGGCCACCAAGGTTTCGCGGCTTCCGCTCGACGCCGGCGAGGTGGCCCTGGCGGTGCGCGTCCCGAAGACCGCCGCGCACCCCGGCACCGAGGTGGGCAGCGTAGGCCACGCCCTGAACCTCATGTTGGACAACGTCTCCAACGCCTTGGAGGCTCGCCAGCGGAGCGAAACGAAGGTGCGCCAGTTCGTCGCCGACGCCTCGCATGAGCTGCGCACCCCGCTGACGGCGATCCGCGGCTACACCGAATTGCTGCGCATGACCGAGAACTTCAGCGAGGACGGCCGCAAGTCCCTGGGCCGGGTGCAGAGCCAGTCCGAACGCATGACGGCGCTCGTGGAGGACCTCCTGCTGCTGGCCCGCCTGGACGAAGGCAAGCCGACGGAATTCGGCCATGTGGACCTCACCCAGCTGGTGGTCGAAACCGTCAGCGACGAGAAAGTCATGGCCCCCGGGCACATTTGGCAGCTGGAACTCCCTGGCGAGCCCCTCACGGTCCGCGGCGACCCCACCCAGCTCCACCAGGTCCTGGCCAACCTGCTTTCCAACGCCCGCAAGCACACCGAGGACGGCACAACCGTCACCACCGGGGTGATGCGCTCGGCCGACGGAAACGCCGTGATCACCGTGACCGACGACGGCGCCGGCATCCCGCCGGAGTTCCAAGACCGGATTTTCTCCCGCTTCGCCCGGGCCGACGCGGCGCGCACCGGCACCGAGGGCAGCTCGGGACTTGGCCTGTCGATCGTCGAGTCGATCGTGCAGGCGCACGGTGGTTCGGTGGAGGTCAGCTCGCGCCCGGGACGCACTGAATTCGTCGTGCGGCTGCCCCTTCCCTGAGAAGAGGCCCAACGCGCGACGTCGGAGCGCGCCCGCGCAAGGCGACTCACCGCCGTCGTGATGTCCGTTACCTAAATGTGACTTTCACGGCGGGCTCCTGTACCGTCGAAAGGGTGCTCCGGATATTCCGGACCACCGCCGGGCAGACGCCGAGCTCTGCCACTCCCCGGCGCCCCAACACGCAGGCAGAGACGGGGGACCCAGAGTCTCCGGGCCGCTTCGCGTTCACGAACCGGTCCTTGGGGTGAAGCCGCAGAACCAGAATCTCCGCTGGTGCGGCCGGATGACCTCATCCGAACCCGACAGCTAACTCCGCAGGCGTTGAGAGGTAAACCACCATGTCTCCTGCCAAGGATCAGTCGCGCCTGCATGGGCGCCGCCGCGGGGAAGTTTCTGCCCCGCGCACCGTTTTGAAGAAAGCTGCGGGCCTGCGCAGCACCAGCCAGCGCCTCGCCGTCACGGCCGGCGTTCTCGCCCTGGCCGTGGGTGCCGGCGCTGCCGGACAGGTCGCCGGCCAAGGAAGCAACCAGGCAATCGACGCTGCCCGGACCTCCGTGTCCGCCCCGGAAGCCAGCGCAACCGCTACTCCGAGCATGACGCCGTCGGCCGCCGCTTCCAAGCCTGCCGCTAAGCCGTCCACGCCGGCCAAACCGGCCGTGAAGCCGGCCCCTGTGACCGCACAGTCGGCCAAGGTGGCCCCGGCCAAGCCTGCCGTTCCGGCGAAGCCTGTTGCGGTGAACGACCCCGCCGGTGCCCAGGCCTACGCTGCCAGCCTGCTCTCCTCCTTCGGCTGGGGTCCGGGCGAGATGGACTCGCTGCGGATCCTGTGGACCAAGGAATCGGACTGGACCACCACCGCCGTCAACGCCTCCAGCGGCGCCTACGGCATCGTGCAGTCCCTGCCCGGCGACAAGATGGCCACCGAGGGCGCGGACTGGCAAACCAACTACAAAACCCAGATCCGCTGGGGCCTGAAGTACATCAAGGAACGCTACGGCTCGCCGTCGGCAGCGCTGTCCTTCCACTACGCCAACAACTGGTACTGAGCCGGATCTCGCGGCGTCAGGCCGTGAGCGCGTACCCCTCGCGGATCCAACCCAGTAGCTCGGCATCGATCCCAGAAGGCTCCGTGACGATAACTTCGTTGTGCCACCGGTTGGCAGATACACGCTCCGCCCGGTGCACACGGTTGGACGTGAGCTCCCTCCCGAGAACTATGTTGACCAGGATCCCGCCCCGGCGGGGATGGATCCCGAGGAATGCGCGCCCGTGCGCCACGTGGAAGGATGACGCCTTCTCCTGAAGTTCGCAGCCTTCCAGGGCAAGGACTTGATCCATGAGCGCGCCGTAAATGCTCGATGAGACCGGGTCACCTTCGATTCGTTCTCTTGCGCTACGGGCCATTTCGCCAGCATAAGTGTGGGCTTCACTGGACGCCACTACGGGCTCCACAGCAACGGCCCGTCCCTTCCGGGGGACGGGCCGTTTTCGCATCCACAGCTAGTGGATCTGCATCCACAGCCCCAGCACAGCTTGCGCCTAAAGCACGCAAATCCCGCGCGGTCAGTGTGGATCCATGGCACTCACAGACTCTTCAACAGCAAGCGCAGAACGCGCGGCCCCACCATCGGGGGCCCGCGGCAGCTCCTTCCAGTCCGTCCACACAGATGCCCGGCCCGGCGCAGGGAACCTGCTCCGGCACGCTCCCGTGGACACCCGCTCCGGCACCGCCGTCCTCGACGTCACCATCCCCGTCTTCAACGAGGAGTGCGACCTCGAAGAGTGCGTGCGCCGGCTCCACAGCCACCTGCGGGCCGGGTTCCCGCATCCTTTCCGGATCACCATTGCGGACAACGCCAGCACGGACGCCACCCTGAAGATCGCCGAGCGCCTGGGCCGGGAACTCCCCGAAGTGGTCGCCGTACACCTCGATGAAAAGGGCCGCGGCAACGCGCTGCGGAAAGTCTGGCTGGCCTCCCCGGCACCTGTCCTGGCCTACATGGACGTGGACCTCTCCACGGACCTCGCCGCCTTGGCGCCGCTCCTGGCGCCGCTGATCTCGGGACACTCCGATCTGGCCATCGGCACCCGGCTGACCCGCAACTCCCGGGTGGTCCGCGGACCCAAGCGGGAGTTCATCTCGCGCAGCTACAACCTGATGCTGCAGTCGCTCATGGGTGCCCGTTTCAGCGACGCCCAGTGCGGTTTCAAGGCCATCCGGGCCGACGTGGCGCAGCGGGTCCTCCCCCACACCTTGGACAAGGAGTGGTTCTTCGACACCGAACTGCTGGTTCTGGCCGAACGCTGCGGGCTGCGCGTCCACGAGGTGCCCGTGGACTGGATCGACGATCCCGATTCCAGCGTGGACGTGGTCCGCACCGCCCTGGCCGACCTCCGCGGCATGGCCCGCCTGAGCCGCGACCTGCTCAGCGGCCGCATCCCGGTGCCGGAACTCCGCGCCGCCCTCGCCCGCGGTCCGCTGCCTGCCTCCGACCGCGCGGCCGAGAAGAACCCGCGCAACAAGCTCTTCGGGCAGTTGGTGCGGTTCGGTGCGATCGGCGCGGCGTCCACCTTGGCCTACCTGGCCCTCTTCCTGTTCTGCCGCGGCTTCATGGATCCGCAGCTGGCCAACTTCCTGGCCTTGCTGGTGACCGCGATCGCCAACACCGGCGCCAACCGGCGCTTCACCTTCGGCATCCAGGGCGGCGGCGCCGTGCGGCACCATTTCGAGGGGCTCCTGGTGTTCGGCATCGGGCTCGGGCTGACTTCAGGTGCACTCACCCTGGTGCATCACGGCCCGACGGCGCCCGAACGCTGGGTGGAAGTCCTCACCGTGGTGGCGGCGAACCTCGCCGCCACGGTCCTGCGCTTCCTGTTGTTCCGGCTGTGGGTGTTCCGGCAGCCACGAAACCTCCCGGCCCCGGCCATCCCGGCCCCGACGCCTCCCACGCCAGGCCGTGCCGCATCCGGGTCCGCAGGCTCCCGTCCCGTCGAAACAGAAACGGCAGCACGATGACCTCCACCGTGACCCCCGCCAGCCCGGCGGACACCATCACCCACCGGGGGGCGCACCGGACGAAGACCCACTGGTCCCGCATCGCTTTCGGCGGCCAGCCCCGGTGGGTGCGGCCCTCCGCCGTCGGGCTGCTGCTGGCCACAGCGGTGCTGTACCTGTGGAACCTGGCGGCCACCGGCTACGCGAACTCCTTCTATGCCGCAGCCGTGCAGGCGGGCACCAAGGACTGGACTGCGATGCTCTTCGGTTCGCTCGACGCCGGCAACGCCATCACGGTGGACAAGCCGCCGGCCTCCCTCTGGATCCCAGCCCTCGTGGGCCGGGTGTTCGGCTTCTCGCCGCTGAGCATGCTGGTGCCGCAGGCGCTCATGGGCGTGGCCGCCGTCGGGGTCCTGTACCTGGCGGTGAAGCGCGTGTCCGGTCCGGCGGCAGGCCTGCTGGCCGGCGGCGCGCTGGCCCTCACCCCGGTGGCGGCGCTGATGTTCCGCTTCAACAACCCGGACGCCATGCTCACCCTATGCCTGGTCCTGGCAGCGTACTTCACCACCCGCGCCATCGAACGCGCCGGTTGGAGGTGGCTCGCGGCCGCGGGCGCGGTGATCGGCCTGGCGTTCCTGACGAAGATGTTGCAGGGTTTCCTGGTGGTGCCCGGCCTGGGTCTGGCCTACCTGTGGGCAGCGCCCACCACGCTGCGCCGCCGGCTGCTGCACCTGCTCGGCGCGCTGGGCGGCATCCTGGTGGTGGCCGGCAGCTACATCGCGCTCTTCCAGCTGACGCCTGCCTCGGCACGGCCGTACATGGCGGGCTCGGAGACCAACAGTTTCCTGGAGCTGACTTTCGGCTACAACGGCCTGGGCCGCATCACCGGTTCGGGCGAAGGCATGCCCGGCGGGGGTGGCATAGGCGGCGCAGGCGGGGGTCCGGGCGGCGGCAACGCCGGCTTCGGCGGCGCGGCCGGCCTGCTGCGCATGTTCGGCACCAGCTTCGGCGCCGAGGTGTCCTGGCTCCTTCCGGCCGCCCTGCTCCTGCTGGCCGCCGGCCTGTGGTTCACCCGCCGCGAGGCCCGCACCTCCCGCACCCGCGCCGCGCTCCTGTTGTGGGGCGGCTGGCTGCTGGTCACCGCGGGCATCTTCAGCTTCATGAGCGGGATCGTGCACCCGTACTACGCG
The DNA here is from genome assembly GCF_003369445.1 of Arthrobacter silvisoli. Taxonomy (GTDB): domain Bacteria; phylum Actinomycetota; class Actinomycetes; order Actinomycetales; family Micrococcaceae; genus Arthrobacter; species Arthrobacter silvisoli. The sequence continues at coordinate 157,326 of NZ_QRCU01000059.1, read as the reverse complement.
GTGGCGCTGGCTCCGGCGATTGCAGCCCTGGTGGGCATCGGCGGTGTGGAACTGTGGCGCGGCCGGGCGCACTGGCCGGCCCGGGCGGTACTCGCCGCCGCCGTCCTCGCCTCCTCGATCTGGGCCGCCCTGCTGCTTGCCCGCGATCCCTCGTGGCTGCCATGGCTGCGCGTCCTTGTGGTGTTCCTCGGCGTGCTCGCCACAGCGGCACTGCTCCTGCGGGTGGACCTGATTGCCGGCCGCTTCCGGAAAGCGGCGGCCGCCGCCGCCGTGGTGGCCTCCTTGCTGGCAGGCGGGCTGGGCACGGCTGCTTGGACGATCGCCACCGCCGCGGTGCCGCACTCTGGTTCCATCCCGACGTCGGGCCCCGCCTCCGCCGCGCTGGGCGGCTTCGGAAACCGCGACGGCGGCGCGGGCGCCTTGGGAGGTGCTCCCGGCGGCTCCCCTGATGCCGGAAGCAGCAGCGAGCTGTCCGCCCTGCTTTCCGCCACCACCACGAAGTGGTCCGCGGCAGTATCGGGCGCCACGCAGGCCGCGAACCTTGAGCTCGCCTCCGGCACGAGCGTGATCGCGCTCGGCGGCTGGAACGGCAACGATCCCTACCCCACCCTGGCGCAATTCCAGCAGATGGTGGCCAACGGCGAAGTCAGTTACTTCATTACCGGCGGCATGGGCGGTTTCGGCGGCGGAAGCTCCGACGTGGCCACCTGGGTGGCCGCGAACTTCCCGGCCGAGACCGTGGGCAACTCCACCGTATACAAGCTGAGGAAGTAGGCCGGCCGCCGGACCGGACGCGAGCCGGCAGAGGGTCCTAGAGGCTGATTTCGATCAGGAGGCGGCCGTTGTCGTCCAGGGTGACGGCGGCCGACGCCGCGGCGTAGTCCGGGATGCGTACGAGTCCTTCCGTGGCCCGGCCCCCGCCGTCGCCCACCACCACAGTGCGCATGCCGGCGGCCCGGGCCGCGGCGATCCCGGCCGGGGCGTCTTCGAAGACCACCACGTCGGAGGGGTCCGCGCCGAGCAGGGCGGCCGCCGCGAGGTAGCCTTCCGGGTCCGGCTTGCCGCGCGTCACGGACTCGGCGGTGACCGCCGTCGCGGGCATGTCCAGGCCGGCCGCCCGCATGCGGATCTCTGCGAGCCCCCGGTCCGCGGACGTGACGAGGGCGACGGCGTCCGCCGGCAGGGCACGCAGGAAGGCCTCGGCACCGGGCAGGGCCACGACGCCGTCGGTCCGGGTGCGTTCCATCTCGCCGAGTTCGTCGGTGAGCGCGTCGATGTCCGCCCCGGCCGGCGCGTAGCGGGTCACGGTGTCGCGGGCCTGCACGCCATGTGAGGTGCGCAGGATGTCCGCGTAGTCCAGTCCGTAGCGGGCGGCGAACTCGCCCCACACCTGTTCCACGACCGCCGTCGAATCCACGATGGTGCCATCCATGTCGAAGAGGACGGCACGGACGGTGAACGTTGTCGCGTCAGCGATGGTGCCGGCGGTGTTGGTTCCGGTGGAGGCGGGCAGGCTCATGCATCCATCCTGCCTGCCCGGGCACGCGCGCCCAAGCGGGAGGCCGTATGTGTCGAGGCTGCCCGGGCGTCAGCCGTTTGGCCGGTGCGGGATGTACTGCACGGCCCACTTGTTGCCGTCCGGGTCGGCGAAGTACACGAAGTGACCCCAAGGCTGGATGTCGATGTCGCTGACGTCCACGCCGTTTTCCTTGAGCTGGTCGTGGGCGGCCTGGATGTCGCTGACCACGATCTGCAGGCTCGGGGCCGAACCGGCAGGGGCGTCGCTGAGGCCTTCGCCGATCGCGATGGAGCAGGCCGAACCCGGCGGGGTCAGCTGGACGAACCGGAGACCGTCCATGGGTCGTTCGTCGAAGTCGGCGTTGAAGCCCACCTTGTTGACGTAGAAATCCTTGGCGCGGTCCACATCGGACACAGGGACAAATACGAGTTCCAGTTTCCAGTCCATGCGCCACAGGCTAGTGGGGCCCGGGTGGAAACGATAGGGGGCTTCGGCGGGCGGGAGCTACAACGGGGGCGACGCTCCTCCCCACTTGCATCGGGCCTGCCGGCCCACGGCCCCCCGAAATCCGCGGATCTTCGCGGGCGCCGCGAGCGGGCAGCAAAGCAACCGGGAGGGAACGTCCGGGAACCCGGGACCGCTGCGGCACAAAGGAAGCGGCGGCCACCGGAGTGGACCGCCGCCGTCGTCGTTGTATTGCCTAGCCCGCCACGCCGTAGAGGCGGTCGCCGGCGTCGCCGAGGCCCGGAACGATGTAGGCCTTGTCGTTGAGCCTCTCGTCGATCGAGGCCAGCACGATCTTGACGTTGGCCTCGGAGAGTTCTTCCTCCAGCTTGGCCAGGCCCTCCGGGGCGGCGAGCAGGCAGATGCAGGTGACATCCGAGGCGCCGCGCTTGAAAAGGAACTTGATGGCCTCGCGCAGGGTGCCCCCGGTGGCGAGCATAGGGTCGAGCACGAAAATCTGCCGGCCGGTGAGGTCCTCGGGCAGGCGCTCGGCGTAGGTGATGATGTCCAGGGTTTCCTCGTCGCGGGCCATTCCCAGGAAGCCGACCTCGGCGGTGGGGACCAGCTTGGTCATGCCCTCGAGCATGCCCAGGCCCGCGCGCAGGATCGGTACCACCAGGGGCGTGGGCTTGGTGAAGGCCGTGCCGGTGGTCTTGGTGACCGGCGTTTCGATGTCCACGGTCTCCGTGCGGACCTCGCGGGTGGCCTCGTAGGCCAGGAGGGTGACGAGTTCTTCGGTGAGCTGGCGGAAGACCGGTGAAGGGGTGTTCTTGTCCCGCAGTACGGTGAGCTTGTGGGCAACGAGCGGGTGGTCCACGACGAGTGTGCGCATGGGTCCAAAACTATCATTGAAGCCATGAGCAGCTCCGAGCCGTATCACGCCGAACACGCGGCATGGATGGGCCTTGCCCTGGACGAAGCCCGCCGCGCGCTGGACACCGACGATGTGCCGATCGGCGCCGTTGTTCTAGGGCCCGACGGCGGGGTGCTGGGTGCCGGACGGAACGAACGCGAAGCGCACGGGGACCCCACCGCGCATGCCGAGATCGTGGCGATCCGCGAGGCGGCCGCAGCCCTGCAGCGCCATGCCCGGGAACTCGGCGAAGGCGGGGACGGCTGGCGCCTCGAAGACTGCACCCTGGTGGTCACCCTGGAGCCGTGCGCCATGTGCGCCGGGGCGATCGTGCTGGCCAGGATTCCGCGGGTGGTGTTCGGAGCCTGGGACGAGAAGGCCGGGGCCGCAGGCTCCGTGTTCGACATCCTCCGCGAGCGCCGGCTCAACCACTGGGTGGAGGTCTATCCGGGGGTCCGGGAGCCCGAGTGCGCTGCGCTGCTGCGGGACTTCTTCGCAGCGCACCGGGGGTAACGGCACCGCAAGGCGGGCGCGACTCACCCTTCCGGCTGAACTTCGGGACGGACTCCGAACAGCGGCAGGACGACGTCGTCCACCACCTCCTGGAGGTAGTCGTCACTGACGGGCAGGCCCGAGAAGATGACGCGCTGGCGCAGGAGCGCCGGTCCGGCTTCCAGCCGCCGTTCGGTGACGAGGCCTGCGTCGCATTCGCCGCGCGCCACGGCCCGGCCGACGATCTCGCGCATCGTCCGTACCATGTTGCCCCGGCCGAACTCCCTGATCTGCGCCGCCGCGTCCGGGTTCTGCAGGGATTCGCCCAACAGTCCGATCATGGCTTCGCCCACCACTCCGTCCAGCAGGAGGACGATCTGCCTCATGAGGGCCAGGACGTCACCACGCAGGCTTCCCGTGTCCGGGGTTGAGCTGTAATCCGGCATCGCGTCATAGGCGGCGTCCAGCACCAGTGCCGCCCGGCCGGGCCAGCGCCGGTAGAGGGAGGCCTTGCTGGCGCGGGCGCGCTCGGCGACCCGCTCCATGGTCAGGCCGGCGTAACCGGATTCGGCGATTTCGGCGCGCACGGCCGCAAAGATGGCACTGTTCAGGGCGGCGCCGCGGCGGCGGGGCAGCGTGCGGTGATCGGTCCCCGGCGCCCGGGTCATGACGCCGTCCCCGCCGCGGACGGAGCGCCGGCGGCCGCCCTGACCTCACCCCGGCTCCCATCGACCAGCACCCTCTGGCCGTCGTGCAGGACTTTGGTGCCCTTGGCTGTTCCCATGACGGCCGGTATCCCATATTCGCGGGCGACTATCGCAGCGTGCGAGCCGAGGCCACCGGCGTCCACCACCACGGCCGCTGCGCGCTGGAACAGCGGCGTCCATGAGGGGTTGGTGTAAGGGCAGACCAGGATCTCCCCGCTGCGCAGGCTGCCGAAATCTTCCGGACCGTGGATCACGCGCACCGCTCCCGCGGCCTGGCCGCGGCTGGCGCCGGTACCCCTGAGCAGCGCTCCAGGCAGGGCTCCTTGCGCCTTCCGGCCATCGACGAACAGCACGGCCGGGTCGAGGAGCGGGATCCCCTCCAGTTCGCGCCGCTTGGCGGCCCGGGCGAGCACCAGCGGGCGGTACCGTTCGCGCACCCACGCCGGCAGCGCACCGCCGTCGGGCACTTCAGTGACCGCTTCCAGCTCTTCGAGGCGCAGGTGATACACGTCCCCGGGCGCGTCCAGCACGCCGGCGTCCGACAGCCTGCGGCCCAGTTCCAGTTGTGCCCGTCGGAGCAGCGGCAGCACCATGGTGGCGTAGAAGTGGCTGTCTTCCCGGAACGCCATGCCGGTTTTGGCTTCGTCGACGGCGGCCAGGACCAGGCGGCGCACGGCGCCGGCCCGCAGGGCAGGATGCCGTTTGAGTTCCGCAAGCGCGGCACCGGTCTGGTCCTCGGCGGGAGGCCGTTCGCCGGTCAACGCCTTGACCAGGCCAAGGACAACGTCCGGCGCATCGGACCAGGTGGGCGCACTGCTCAGCACCACACTGACGGTCTCGCGATGGCCGAACTCGGCCAGGAACGCATGGAACCCGGCGCGGAAGGGCCCGAACGCCGGATCGTGCTCCACCCTCTCCAAGAGGGCCACCGCGCCGCCGTCCCGGGAGCCGCCATTGTGGAAACCGGCAAAAGCCGTGGAAAGGACGGCGTCGCTCCTGACGAGGGCGGCGAGGTCTTCGAGGGCGCGGTTGGCCTTGCTGGTCCGGGTTTCGGCCCCCGCGACGAGGGCCGGGGCCAGCCGGGATTTCCCCAGCAGCAGGAGCATGAGCCGCAGCTTGGCCTGCGGGACGAACGAACCCGGCAGGTAGGAAACCCGCAGGTCCGTGATCTTCTCCATCGCGGTGAAGGTGTCCCTGGCCAGGCCGAGTACACCTGTCCAGCTGAGCCGGGAAGGATCCTTCCCACGCAGCCGCTCCACCTCGGCAAGGAAATCCGGGAAGCGGCGGTCCCGGGTCCACTCGGCCGGCTTGAAGCGGCGCACCCTCCGGGCAACGGAGACCGGCGCGGCGAGGGTGCGCAGCGTGGGCCTGGGCACCGGGGGCACGAGCTGGAGCACCACGCCGTCCTCCTCCGGAAGGATCTGGTGCAGCGACGGGAACACGACGCCTACGCTGCCTGCCATCCGGCCGAGCATCGCGAAGATGCCGCGCTGCATCCACCCCGACACGTCCAACGGGTAGGGCCGCTGCTGGAACATCTCCACGAAGAACGGCCCCACCATGCGCTGGAAGCGGCTGAGTGCCGGCGGCTGCGGTGGCAGCCCCGTCATGGGGCGCGACTGCAGCACCTGGATCCGGCCGTCCGCAACAGCCCATTCCATGTCCTGCGGACGGCCGAAGAGTTCTTCGGCCCGCCGCGCCAGCCGCGCCAGTTCCGCCAGTTCGGCGTCGGTCAGTTGAGGGTCGGTCAGTTGAGGGTCGGTCAGCTGAGAGTCCGCCGGCTGAGAGTCCGCCCGCGATGGTCCGGCTGGCACCACCTCCTCGGTGCCGCCGCCCGCCACGGCCCGGACGATCACTTCATTCCCGCCGGGCGTGAAGGACAGCGTGTGCCCCCTGCTGTCCAGGACGTAGTGCCCGGGTGTCACCAGCCCCGACACCACGGCCTCGCCCAGGCCCGCGCCCGCATCCACCACGATTTCGCCGCGCTCGCCCGTGACCGGGTTGGCTGTGAACATGACTCCCGCGGCGCGGGGTTCCACCATTTCTTGCACCACGACGGCGATCGCCACCGTGCGCGGGTCGATCCCCTGACGCTGCCGGTAGGCCACGGCCCGGTCGGTCCACAGGGAAGCCCAGCAGCGGACGACGGCGTCCAGCACCTCCCGCTCGCCGATGACGTTGAGGAAGGTGTCCTGCTGCCCCGCGAACGCGGCGCCCGGCAGGTCCTCCGCCGTGGCGCTGGACCGGACGGCGACGGGCCCCGCGCCCAGCGCGGCGTACGCTGCGGCAATCGACGACCTCACTTCGGGCGGCACCGTGGCGGCGCTGACCAGCTCCCGGAGGGCGCCGGCGTCGGGATTTCGGCCGTCGGGATCCTGGCCGTCGGGATCCTGCAGGAGTGCCTGCAGCCGCCCGTCCAGCCCGCTATCGCGCAGGGTCGTGGTGTACGCCGCCGTCGTGACGACGAAACCTTCGGGAACCGGGAAGCCGTGCCGCACCAGCTCGCCCAGGTTCGCTCCCTTCCCGCCGGCCACGGGGAGATCCCGTGCACCGAATTCGGCGAGGGTGCCGACCAGTTTTTCAGTCATTGCGGGGCTCCCGGAGAGTCGGTTCGGATGGGGCATCGGAAAACGAGGTGGTGCGCAGTTCGCGCTCGGGCAGGAACAGGGTGGCCACGAACGCCGCGAGCAGCACCAGTGCGGCATAGCCGAAGACGGGCGGCAGCGCCCGGCCAAAGGCCTCGGCGACGGCGGCACGGTCCTGGGCGGGCAATGCCTCCAGCGCTTTGGGTGTGAGGGAATTGATGCGGCTCCCCAGGGCTGCCGCCACGTCTCCGGGTACGGCGAGCGCAAAGCGGGCCGCGATGAGGGAGCCGATCACCGCGACACCGACGGAGGCACCCACCTGCCGCATGAAAGCGACGGTGGAGGTCGCTGTTCCGAGATCACGCCGCTGCACGGAATTCTGCACCGCCAGCACCATGACCTGCATGACCAGTCCGATCCCGAGGCCCAGGACCACCATCGCCACCGTGACCAGAGCCGGGCCGCTCCGGGCGTCCAGGGTGCTGAAGAGCAGGGTCCCCAGGGCCGCCAGCAAGGTCCCCGCCACCGGGTATGCCTTGTAGCGGCCGGTCCGGGTGATCAAAGCGCCGGACACCGTCGTCGTCACCAGGAGGCCGGCCATGAGGGCGACGAGCATGGCGCCCGAGGCCGTGGCGGACATGCCCATGCCCACCTGCAGGAAGGCGGGCAGGTAGCTCACCGAGGCGAACATGGCGAAGCCGATCAGGAAACTGACCGCAGTGGGGATGGAAAACGCCCGGTCCCGGAACAGCGCCAACGGGATGACCGGGTCCTTGACCCGCCGGGCCGTGGCCAGCCAGCCCACGACGGCGGCGGAGGCGACGGCGGCCAGCACCGGCACGAGCCACTGCGGTCCGTTGTGGGCGCCCCCGCTGCACAGCAGGATGACGGCCACAATCGCCAGGCTGAGAAGGGCCGCTCCCCCGTAGTCCACCCGCCGCTCCCTGGACACCGGTGGCAGATGCAGGGTCAGGGAGACCACCGCGAGGGCAGCACACCCCACGGGAAGGTACGCGTAGAAGATCCAGCGCCAGGAGAGCAGGTCCACCACCGCACCGCCGGCAAGCGGGCCCGCCACGGCAGCCAGGATGAAGGCAGCGCCGATGATGCCAAGGAACCTGCCGCGTTCGCGTGGGCTGACGAGTTCGCCGATCACTGCCTGTGCCGCGATCATCAGCCCACCGCCGCCGGCGCCTTGGACGGCCCGGTAGGCGATCAGTTCGGGCACCGACTGGGCCAGCGAGCAGAGTCCGGCGCCGAGGGTGAACAAGATGAGGGAAGCCTGCAGGACCCGTTTCCTGCCGTAGGCGTCGCCCAGCTTCCCGGTCAGGGGCATGGCAGCCGTGGCAGCCACGAGGTAGCCGGTGATGATGGTGGACATTTGGTCCAGGCCATGGAGGTCCCCGGCCACCGTGGGAAGCGCCGAGGCCATGATCGTCTGGTCCAGGGCGCCGAGGAACATCACCAGCAGCAGCCCGGGCAGGGCGGTACGGAGCGCGGGCGGCATCGGAGGTCTGGTGTGCTGCGTGCTGTCCATGCCGTGTCCTTGGCCTCGATGCAGCGACCGGGCCCCGGTTCGGATCAGGGCCCCGGTTCGGATCAGGCCCCGGTTCGGATCAGGCCCCGGTTCGGATCAGGGCCCCGGTTCGGATCAGGCCCCGGTTCGGATCAGGCCCCGGTTCGGATCAGGGCCCGGTTCGGATCAGGGCTCGGCCGGGATTAGAGTCCGGTGCGTTCCCTAAAAATGCTACGCCGGCGCATTAGAGAACTCAACGTTTTCTATGAGGCGAGGGCGGCTTTTATGAGGCGAGGGCGGTCCGCGAGGCAGCCCGTGCCGGCATGCCTTGCGCCGGCGCTTGGAACAGCGTCCCCTCGAGCACGCTTCCCCGGAACGTCCGCACCGCAACCAGCACCCAGGCGCCCACCAGCAGGACGTACCCGACGGCGGCCATCGCCTTGAACACGCCGAGCCCGGTGTGCGCGGCGAGCCCGCTGAGGCCGGTGACGCAGGTGCCCACGGGGAAGGTGAAGGACCACCAGGCAAGGCTGAAAGGCAGCCCGCTACGGGCGGTGCGCAGCGTGACCGCGGCGGCCAGGGCAGCCCAGAGGAGCGCGAAGCCCAGCACCGGAACCCCGTACAGCACGCCGAACGTTTCAAGGGCGTGCAGCAGTGTTCCGGACACCGCGAAATGCGCGTTGGCGCCCAGCAGATTGGCCGCGGTGATGGACTGGCCCAGCGGTCCGAGCACGATCCAGAGGGTCGGCACCGCGGAAGCGGCGAGGTTCTTGTGTACCGCCAACCGCTGCCACACCAGGGGAATGATGAGCAGCGAGGCGAGCAGGCTGAGCCCGAACATGGCGTAGCAGGCCATGAGCATGGCCGTCCTCGCCTCGCCCGCAGGAAGGTACGGGAGCAGCAGGGCACCGGTGGAGGCCGAGACCATCGGCGGCACAACGGGCATCAGCCAGCCGCCGAAGGCATCGCAGGCTGAAACCTTGTGCCGGGTGAACTGCAGGTACGGCACGGCGAAGGCGCTCGCCAGGCCGAGCAGGGTCCCGAGAACCCACAGCACGGCGTCGACACCCAGGGCGAGGCGCTCCCCCAGCACATCCTTGCCCAGCAGCAGGGTGCCGGCGCCCACCGTGAGGAGCGCCATCGGCGGGGCGCCGTAGAAATGCGCCATCACCGGGTGCCGGTGGTGGCCTCGGGCAGCGTCGCGGTGCCGGACCCAATGCACCACGGTGGACCCCGCGAGCAGGAGCAACAGCAGGGAAGCCGCCGCCCAAAACAGCGTGGCCACGGCGTGCAGGGCCGGAAACTGCAGCGGCAAGGTGGCGCCCGCCGTCGCAATCACCCCGGTGCCCATGATCGTGGCGAACCAGTTCGGGCCAAGGTTCGCGAACAGTTCAGACGGCCGTTCCAGGCTGCGCAGCAACCGCCGCTCCCGCAGCCTGCTTTGACGCGCACCGCCGAGCATCAGAATTCCCATGCCATCCATGCTTCCGTGCCAGCACACGCCGAAGTAGGGGGCATACACTTGTCAGGGTACAAGCCGGCCTTGTACCCACCACCCGGACCCGCCCGCCGCAGTGCGACACCAGGAGAACCCGTGCTCAGCTCCCGCATCCCCGATCTGTCCGCGCTGGAGATGCTCGCCGCCGTGCACGAACTCGGCAGCCTGTCCGCCGCCGGAAAGAAGCTCGGGCTATCCCAGCAGGCGGTGTCCTCCCGGATGCGCTCGCTGGAGTCCCGGATCGGCGCCGCCCTGCTGACCCGCACACCCCGCGGTTCCTCCCTCACGGAATCCGGCGAACTCGTGGCCGGCTGGGCCGCCGACGTCCTCGCTGCCGCCGAACGGCTCGATGCCGGCATCGCTTCGCTCCGTTCCGACGCCGTCCGCCAGCTGCACGTCGCCGCGAGCCAGACCATCGCCGAGCACCTCCTCCCGCACTGGCTGGTGGCCCTGCGCCGGCAGCAGGAATCCCTCGGCCTCACGCCCACGGTCGTGGAACTTGCCGTATCCAACAGCGAGACGGCGGCAGCCCGCGTCCGCTCCGGCGACGCCGACATCGCCTTCATCGAAAGCCCGCAGCTGCCCGCCGGCCTGAGCACCGCCGTCGTGCAGGAAGACGAACTGGTCCTGGTGGTCGCCCCTGGACACCGCTGGGCCCGCCGGAAGGCGCCGGTCACCGCGGCCGAGCTCGCCGGCGTCGGGCTGGTCACGCGCGAGCACGGCAGCGGCACCCGGGACGCGCTGGAACACCTGCTTGCGGCGGCCGGCATCCCGGAGCAGGCCGCTCCCCTCGTGGAACTGCCGACGACGGCGGCCGTCCGTTCCGCCGTCGCCGCCGGAACCGCTCCTGCCGTGCTGAGCGCGCTCGCCGTGCGCGACGACGTCACCCTGCGCCGGCTGGTGGTGGTGCCGGTGCGCGGCTTGGTCCTGCGGCGCAGCCTCAGCGCCGTGTGGCTCTCCGGGAACACTCCGCCGCCCGGCGCCGCGCGGGACCTCGCCGCGGTTGCCGCCCGCCCGATGCCGGGCTCAGCGGGGGCCAGTTCCAACGCTTCCCGTCCGGTATGACCCCGCAGAGCCGCGGCAACAGCCTGGGCCCGATGGGCTTTGTGCTCGCCTTCGGGGTGGTGAGCATGCTGGCGGACGTCGTCTACGAGGGCGCGCGGTCCATCACGGGGCCGTTCCTGGCCACCTTGGGCGCCACGGCCGCCATGACCGGTTTCATCACCGGCTTCGGTGAAGCGGTGGCCCTGGTGATGCGGCTCGGGACCGGACCCCTGGCTGACAGGACGCGCAGGTACTGGCCGCTGACCATCGCCGGCTACGCGTTGACGGTGGTCGCCGTTCCCCTGCTGGCGTTGGCCGGTTCCTTGTGGCAGGCCTCTGCCCTGGTGGTTGCGGAGCGTTTCGGGAAGGCCGTCCGCTCGCCTGCGCGGGACACCATGCTGTCGCACGCCGGTTCGCGCCTAGGACGGGGGAAGGCGTTCGCGATCCACGAGGCGCTGGACCAGTCGGGAGCGCTCATGGGGCCGCTGCTGGTCTCGCTGATGGTGGCTGTTGCGGGCTACCAGCTGGGCTTCGGCGTCCTGGCTGTTCCCGGAGTCCTCGCTCTACTGGCCGTGTTCCTCCTGCGGCGGGCGGTGCCGGCACCGGAACGCTACGACACAGCCGTCGACGGCCGAGCCCCGGCTCCGGGAGTCCCAGTCCCGGGAGTCCCAGCCCCGACTAAGGGCCGCGGGTCCGCGGGGAAGCGCACCCCGCTTCCGGCGCGGTTCTGGTGGTACAGCGCCTTTACGGCGGTCTCGATGTTCGGCTTCCCGACCTTCGGCGTCGTGTCCTACCACCTCGAGATCCAGAAAGTCCTGCCCCCGGCGCTGATCCCGGTGAGCTACGCCGTGTCCATGGGCGTCGCTGCCCTCGCCGCGCTCGGATCCGGTGCCTTGTATGACCGGACCGGGCTGCGCGGGCTGCTCCTCACCCTCCCCCTGACCGCGGCGGTACCGTTCCTGTCTTTCACCACCGACACCGCCCTGGTCTGGGCAGGAGCCGTGGTCTGGGGCGCCGCCCTGGGCATCCACGAATCAACCCTCCGCGCCGCTGTCGCGGATCTCGTTCCCGTGGCACGGCGCGGCGCCGGCTACGGCATCTTCACCGCCATCTACGGGATCTCGTGGCTGGCCGGATCCACGATCATCGGCGCCCTGTACTCAGCGTCCCTGCCGAGCTTGGCTCTCTTTACCGTGGGCACGCAGCTCGCGGCGCTGCTTGTCTTCCTGCCCCTGTTCCGGCGGGGAAGAACGGAGTACTGGCGCAGAGGAACAGAGGCCTGAGGCCGTCTGGTCATGGCGCAGCCGGAGGAGGAACATTGGGGGAACACTACAGCCGGTGTGCTGGCGGCGCGACTCGAGGTGGGAAACCAGCGTGAAATCCAGGGGGAAATACGGCAAAGCCACGGAGGACGCGTACTACTCCCTGTTCGGCCCGCTCAATGTTGCAAAGGGACTGGCACTCCTCGCGGGGGTGGTGTTCCTTGTGTTCCGGCCTGACGCTTCGCCTCCTATCGAGGCATGGACGCCAACCACTATCTGGTCGATCGCAGCGATGGCAGCTTTGATCCTGGCTTCATTGGCATTCTTAGTAAGGGCATGGGTCCGACTGCCGCGGTTGCTCAGATCGGCCAGGGCGGACCGGCGGAGCGCAGCCGCAGGCTTTCCTCTGGCCCCTGAAGAACCCGCGGCCTAAGGTTCAGTCGAGGGGTGCCTGCCGAGGAGGAGCCACATGGCCGTCGAGTTCAACCACACCATCGTCTACGCCCGGGACAAGCGCCTTTCCGCGGAATTCCTTACCCGGATCCTCGGCCTGCCCGCGCCGACGCCCATATGGTCCTTCATGACGGTTCCGCTGGAGCACGGCGTGGCCCTCGACTTCGCCACTGCCGAGGGCGACATCAAACCGCAGCACTACGCCTTCCTTGTCTCCGAGGACGAGTTCAACGGCATCCTCGCCAGGATCTCAGCCGAGGAAATCCCGTACTGGGCCGACCCCGGGCGGACCCGCCCGCAGCAGGTCAACCACAACGACGGCGGCCGGGGCGTCTACTTCAAGGACCCGGACGGGCACCTGCTCGAGGCCATCACCCGCCCGTACGGCTCGGGGGCGGCATGAGCGAAGACTCGGTGCGCCTCACCGCCACCGTCACCGGCCAGGTGCAGGGCGTCGGCTTCCGGTACCGGACCATGATGGAGGCCCGGCGCTTGGGGCTGAGCGGGGAGGCGGTCAACCGCTGGGACGGCTCGGTCTACGTGGTGGCCGAGGGTACCCCCGAAGGGGTCGAGGCACTGCTGTCCTGGTTGCGCTCCACCAGGGCTCCGGGCCGCGTGCAGCATGTGGAGGCCTCGCTGAGCCGGGCGAGCGGGGAGTTCTCCGGCTTCGGCGTGGAGTGACAGCCCCCTGCTCACTCCCCTTCCCACGCCCCGATCGCCGCGAGGACGCTCTGCGCCGTGGCTGTCCAGGTGGGCAGGATCGCGCGGCACGCCAACGCCGCGGCACGCCAGCGGGCGGCCAGCTCCGGATCTTCCAGCCAGGCGGCGAGCGCATCCGCCAAGGCGGCCGGGCCGCCGTCGAGCTCCACCGCAGCGCCGGCGCCGGACTGCCCGAGCGCTTCCTCGGCCCCGGTCCCCCGCCGCACGATCGCCGGAACCCCGTGGGCCAGGGATTCCGGCACAGCCATGCCAAAACTCTCGCGGGCTGAGACCAGCACGCTGAGGTCCGCGGCGTGCCATTGCGCCTCGAGTTCCGGTCCGTGAAGTTCGCCGCTCAGCCGGATGCGGTCTTCCAGCCCGTACTTCGCGACGGCGGCCCGCACCTGGGCGGCGTAGTGCGGGTCTGCGTCCGGGGAACCGATGAGGGCCGCCGTCCACGGACTTCCGCGGAGGCGGGCCAGGGCTTCGACCAGGAGCAGCTGGCTCTTGTTCGGCAGCAGGGCTGCCACGCAGACGATGCGGGGTGGCTGCGATCCGGCCGCGGTTTCGGCGGGCAGAGTGCCGGGCAGCGCGACGTGGACACGTTCCAGGCCGTACAGTTCCTTGAGTTTCGCCGCGGCAAAGGAACTGGGGCAGATCACCCCGCTCGCGGCCGCCAACGCCCGCGATTCACGGTGCGCGTGATCCGTGAAGGCCATGTGCGAGAGGACCCACACCCGCGTCCCGGCCTGCACGGCCGCGGCAAGCTCACCCGGCGCTCCGGCTGCAATGAGCCCGTCGACGATTGCCAAGCGCGCGTCGCGCAGAGCCCAGGCGAGCGACTCCCGGTCCTCGGACCGCCCGGGCGGCCACTCGCCGTCGAGCATCACCACCTCGGTCCGGGCACCCAACGCTTCCAGCTGTTCCACCAGCCGGGCGTTGTAGAGGTTCCCGCCGGAACGGTGCCCGATGTTGCCCGGGACGATGAAACGGATAGCGTTCATTGCTGAGGCTGGTCGGGCGGCGGGAGCTCGAGCGAGTAACCGGCCCAGGCGTCGGGGGTTTCGCGGAGGACGACGTCGATCGCGGCTATTGCGGCGCCGTCAGGCAGTTTTTCCGCGAGCCGTTCGGCGATGTGGCGGGCGAGGACCTCGGTGGTGGTCAACTGGCCGGCGAACTCGGGGAGCTCGTCAAGGTTCTTGTAGTTAAGTTGGTCAAGGACCTGCTGGAGCAGTTCCCCTGCCGCTCCGATGTCAATGACGACGGCGTCCTGGTTCAGTTCCGCGCGGCGGAAGCTGACCTCGGCTACGAAGGTGGCCCCGTGCAGGCCCTGGGCCGGGCCGAAGGATTCGCGAGGGAGGCTGTGGGCGATCATGAAATGGCGTCGGACGGTGAGGCTGAACATTGCTTATCCTTCCGGGTAGCTGATCACGTGGCAGGAGCTTCCGTCGTGGTGGGCCGCCAGCTGTTCCATGGTGTGCGGGAGTTCGGTGAAGCTCGAGTCCGGGCTGAGGAAGAGGTCGAACACGGGGTCCTTCAGCAGGCCGACGGCCAGTTCCAGGCGTTCGGCGGTGCTGCGCCGGTGGCGGCGGGCCCGCGCCACTACGCCCACCTGGCTGGCGGTGATCGAGAGCCGGCGGGCGTGGAAATCTTCGCCGAGCGGGATGCTTACCGGTGCATCCCCGAACCAGGAGAGTTCGATGACCCGGGCTTCGTCGCCCGCCAGCTGCAGGCTGCGGCGCAGGCCTTCGCTTGTTGCGGAGCAATGGAAGACGATGTCGCAGTCGCTTTGTGCCGACTCCGGCGCGGCGAAGCCGATGGTGAGCGCCTTGGCGGTTTGTTCTTTGGCGGGGTCGACGTCGACCAGCTCGAGCCGCTGGAGCGGGAACTTCCGCAGCAGGGCCGCCAGGGTGCCGCCCAGCAGACCGGCCCCGACGACGGCCACCCGGTCACCCAGCCGCGGCCCGGCTTCCCAGAGGGCGTTGAGGGCGGTCTCCACCATTCCGGTGAGGACCGCGCGGCGGGGTGGGACGCCGTCGGGAATTCTTGTGAGGTCTTCAAGCGGCACGACGTAGCGGTCCTGGTGCGGGTGGAGGCAGAACACCGCTTTGTCTTTCCATTCGTCGGGTCCTTCCTCCACGATGCCCACGGAGAGGTAGCCGTATTTCACGGGTGACGGGAAATCGCCTTCCTGGTGCGGGGCGCGCATGGTCTCCGCGACGCTCTTCGGGACGTGGCCTTCGTGGACGAGGAGCTCGGTGCCCTTGCTGATGCCCGAATACAGGGTTCTGACGAGTGCCTCGTTGGCTTTGGGTTCAGGCAGTTCTTCGGAGCGGAGTTCACCCTTGCCCCGGCCTACGGTCCAGTAGGCGGTGGCGTGGCTGCCCTTCGCCTGACTGTGTTCGGCCGCTTCGTTGCGTTCTTCAGGGTTGGTCATCTTGCTCACGAATCTAGCCGGGGCCGGGGTGCTATGGAAGGCCGTTTTGGGGAACCGCCGCCACCTCCGGTAACCTATTCCAGTTGGTGACGTGTCCGAGCGGCCGAAGGTGCAACACTCGAAATGTTGTTTGGTGTAACAGCCAACGTGGGTTCAAATCCCACCGTCACCGCCACATAGCGAGGCCACGGTTCCCTTTGTTTACAAGGGAACCGGGGCCTTTTGCTTTGGTGGAACAGGGAGCTGCACGATCCGTGCCCGGGGCCCTCCGAGGAGGAAACGGTGTACCCACACTGGGGTCTCACCCATTATTCGGGTATGGACAGCAACAGCCCGGCTAGCCATCCGTCCGCAGCACGGGACATGGAGCGGTTGACGACCGGATCGCTATCGCTCGTCTTCACGATCGTCAATACCGCTGTCTTCGTTTGGACACACTTGCCTGCCGGACCGGTGTCGACTCGGGGCGGGGAGTCGCTTCAGTATTAATTGGCTTCTGCTTCCCGATGGCCATCATCACCGGCATCACAAGCCTGGTCGCGGTGATCCGGAAAGATGGGCGAGTAGCAGGGGCAATCACTTTGGTCCCGACGACGCCGATAGTTCTAATTGGCGTCTGGGGCTTCCTGAGCACACAGGTGTTCTGACCCTTTTCGCTCGGGATCGTTAGTCGTCACGACGAACGGGATAGCCGGACCCAAGGGCCAAGGATTCGGGTAAGGTTTCCGGGCCTTTCCAAACCGCCTATGAATGTATAGGTCATTCGGGTTCCTCTGGGTTCAAGGGGAGGCCCGCGGCGATCCGCCGGCGGTCCTCCCTTGCCTCCTTGTAAACCAGCCGCAGTCGAAGTGCACCCTTCACAACGAACCCGAATGACGTCAGTACCAACACGACTATCGTGGCTGCCGACCAGATGGTCGTAGCGGTCCATGTTTCGGGAGGGCCGTGCAAGTCAGGTTGAAAGACAGCGAACACCACGATCGCAGCGATCATCACCATGTTCGCAACGGCGTAAGGCCCGAACATTGAGAAGACGGCGCGCCAAGTGGCTTTGCTGCTTTTCATTTTGGAACCACCTTCTGTCCTATCGTCACGGGTGGTCCATGCTGGCCCACCTTCAACAACGGTTCAACTCTTGAGCATCCGCCCGCGTGAAGGCCTGCACCAGCTAGCTTCTCGTCGGCGGAGTCTTTGCGGCTCGGCGGTACCACCAGATGCTCATCAGCAGGAGAGCCAGGTCCAGGATTTGGAGGATCCAGTAGGCCAAGGTTGCGCGTCTTCCCTCGAACATCACGGCGACCGTGTTGTTCGCCAGAAGCGCCAGCGCGAAAATGCCCATGACCACGGCTTGGACTTTGGTTGGCTGCATCCTTTTCCTGGCGCCCATGACCTGATCCTAGCCACAACTCTCCGACAGATACCGCTTGCATCCTTAATTCAATGCTGAATGCCTACCCGGTGATCGTCCGGCCCGCGGAGCACTGGCGGTTCCGTTCGGCGCATTAGGGAATTCCGAAGGCACCCTGTACGTTGTTCCTTCGCGGACCACCCCCTGAGAAAAGAGGCATCTACAAGTGGCAGCTGATTACGACGAACTTCGCTCGGACGTAAAGGAGTCGCAGGAACAGTCCCTGCAGGCGCTGCAGTCAGCCGGTGCACCGACGGCAAAGAGCGTCGTGCTGGAGCTGGATGAAACTGACGGACTCGACGCCGGCGGACCCGGTGGAGAGATTGTCGCGGAAGAACTTATCGTTCAGGTCATCCCGCAGGGCGAGGACGAGTTCGTGTGCAGTTCGTGTTTCCTGGTGCGTCACCGTTCCCAGATCGCCAAGGAGAAGGACGGGCTCCGCTACTGCGTGGAGTGCGAAGGCTGACCTCCGACCCTTCGGTCTTTGTGACAAGCAATGGTCGCGGAAGCGCATTACCCTGTTCTGAAAATCGACTCGGCAGCCTCTCAATCAAAGGAGAAGCAGAATGCTCAATGTCCTTACTGCACAAGTCCGGGCCGCCCATCTATTGGTCCGGCCGGAGGAAGAATGGGATGCGCTCACCGATGACCTCTGGCGGGCGTACGACAGCAAGGACGGCGACCTCGTCGAGCAGCTTTGCGAACCGTACCTTGCCTCCTGGCGGGTAGTCACCCGCAACCTGCTCGCGGAACCGCTCGCGGCGGCCGGCATCAGGGTCGCCCGCCCAGCCCATCCGTGGGCTATCGCCACACTGGAGCGCGACGGCGTCGTGCAGGAACCGTTGCTGTGCTCCCTGGACAATGAACTGCCCGATGCTTGGGAGGCGGCGGCAGCAGACGGCGGCCTGCAGCTACAGCACTTCAACGACATCATGGCCGGCTACGAGAGCTGCCTCCGGGAACTCCTCAGCAGACAATCGGCGTAGGGGCGGCAGCCCGCCTTACGGGACATCGCTGCCGGGCTTGCGGAGGTTGAAGCCTGGGAGCGTGGGGTCGCCGTAGTTGACGCCGATCGATCGTCCGTGAGCGAAGTGGGCGTTGGCAATTTCGCTGATTTCCCGGCTGCTCTTATTGGGGTAGGCCAGAAGAATCCACTCGTAGTCCCACTCCTGCATTGCCCGCACGTGACTTGTTTGCTTGAGAGCGCGCATTTGTGCCGCAAGTTCATCAGCGGAAAGAGGCTTGGGCTTGGGCGTCCGAACCGGTTTGGCCCTCCGGACCGACTTGGGCTTGGGTTCGGGAGCCTGGGCCGGCAGCCGCGGCGGTTCCCCCAACTCCTGACTGACTTCAGGTGGCGGGGTTCTCCCGACGATCACAAACGCAACTATCAGCCCGACGATCACCGTGATGACGCTAAGGGCTGTCAAGATGGCTACCCAGTAGGTGCTGATGAACCAGATCACAAGCAAGAAGATGACAAAGCCGGCGGGGCCACAGCCGGAAGCACCGGAGCCCAACGCGGCAGCGCTGCTAGATCTACGACGCTTGGCCATACTGCAGGGTCTCACCTGGCACCGACAATTTCATGGGGAGCGCAACCTCAGAATGGTTCCCAGCCAATGGCTGTTCCCGCCCTGCGGCAAGGTTCCGGCAAGGCGCAATACAAGGACGGCCCCGCGCCGGATGCGGGGCCATCCGTGTCCTGTCTGGTTCAGGGTTGGGTGTAGACGTAGGGCTTGAGTGCCGGTTCGGTTCCGACGTGCGGGTACGCGGCGAGTTGGGCGAGGACGGTGTTCCAGAGGTCCACGTATTTTCCGGGGAAGGTCAGCGGGTTGACGCCGGGCATGAGCAGTTTGGTGCAGGTGGAGGCCGGGACCCTCGCGGGGTTTGCCGGTCCGTCGTGGCTGAGGGCGTCCACGGCCAAGGCGTAGGCGACCGGGTCGTAGGTGCCGGTGGCCAGGTGGTCGGCCGCGTTGAGCGGGCAGACATCCTGGAGCGCGACGTTGGTAATGGTGCCTGCGCCGCCGTGCAATGACGTGGTCCCGGAGTCGTCCAGGTTGGGGGTGACGAACTGGTCGGTGCGGGAGTAGACGTCCGTGTAGGAAATGCCGGCGAAGGTTTCCTCATAGGAGTTGGTCGCCTGGGTGAAGGCGGAGTTGTACCGCTGCTGCTGCAGTGCCGGAGCGCACCCGGCGGCGCACATGCCGTCCACGGTCAGGCTGCCGTGGTTGGTCGCACCAAGGGCCACGTAGTCATCGACCATGGCCCTCGTGTCGGGCCAGAACCGCAGCGCGAACCGGGGAGCGAGACCGCCCTGGCTGAACCCGACAAGATCCACCTTGCGGCCGCTGGTCGCGCGGACTTCCCGGATCGCGTTGACGATGTACTCGGCCGAGACCTGGATGTCGTTCATCGCGTCTTCGGGCAGGGTGACCGAGCAGTAGGGCCAGTCCAGCTTGTCCAGAGCCTGGAACCAGTTCCCGTCGTAATTCGCCTCCGGGGTCAGCGTGGTTCCGGGAATCAGCAGCACCACGTCCCGTGTTGCATCGCCGGCATTCGCCGTGCACTCGAGGCTGGCGTCCAGCAGATTCTGCGGCACGGAAAGCGCCGGGCCTGGCTGGTCGACCGGAGCGTACACGGGTTCGCCCGGCTCGGCGAAGGCGGCCGCAACCGGGGCGAAGGCCAAAGTCGCGGCAGTGGCTGCGGCGAGGACTGCATTGCGGGTCAGTTTTCGGACTGCTATTGAACGGGGCTCTCTCACTGAATGATCCATTTCTGTTGTCCCGGCCGGAGAGGCGGGTATCAAACGGGCAGACGGATCATGACAGAGGCGCGAGGCCCACCGCTTGTCACGCACAATTCCTTACTAGGTGCGACGGACCAAGAGGTTTTGATAGGTGGCGCGCTGCATTACTGGGACTGGATATTCTTCTTCGCGCTTTGCATGAGACGTTGCATTCGCTCGTCGACTATTGCGGCGAGCCGCTTGCTAGTCCGTGTGTCGAGGTACGGACCGAGCAGGTCATGGGCCTCCCGTCGAACCTGGCTACCATCAGGTGCATCCCCAGCCCACGCACAGAAGGCCCGGTTCCTTCCGGAAAAGGAACCGGGCCTTACATTCGTGCTGAATCAATGAGCACGGAAGGCCGAAGCACATGCGGGAACAGGAATTCAGCGGTGCTGAAAATCAACCATCACGGCGCCGCTTCACGATGGCGGCGAGGGAAAAGCCGGACACACCAATCCAAGCGGCGAGAATCATCCCGCTGAGGACGGGGAACTTGTCCGCTGCACCAAACGCCGCTGCGCCGACCGCGATCCCGCTCAAAACAGTCGTCCGAAAGACGGGGTCCGCGACAACCATGACCAACGCCCGCCCCTACACCTTCGACTTCCGGTACCCCGCCTGCTGCGCCGCACGTTCAGTGGCGAAGCAGACCTCCGGCGTCGTCCGGCTGTAGTAGCGCTGGCCCGGCAGGTGGTAGATCCTACTCGGCGCGTTGCCCTTGATCGGGGCCCACGCCGGGCAGTTCCACGTGCTCACAGGCCTGGCCGACGTCGGCTTCGGCGCGGGAGCAACCACGCGCACGGTCGCCTGGCCAGTGGAACTGGCCTTCAAGGCGCCCGTGGCCGGCATGCGCACGGACCACTTGCCCGTGACGGAAGCGGTGAAGGTGGTGCGGAGATAGCCGGTGGTGTTGGTCTTCAAGGTGCGCACTACAGCGTTGGGCTTCGCGCCATCCGGATCGAAGTAGACCACAGCCGTGACCGTACCGGTCTTGACCCACGTGCGGCCGTTGAAGCCCTGCATCTGGCCCTGGACTGTGATCGCGTTGCCGCGGACAACCGTGGCCGGGCCGGCGGAGAACGCGGCCACCCGGGTGGTCACCGTCGGAGCCGCCTGCGCCGGAGCTGCAACGACGACGGCGGGAGCGACGAATGCGGACAACGCCAGCAACGTGCCAAGCGCTTTCCGGCGGAATGCAGCAGGGCGCAATGAAGTACTGAACAAAATGAATTCCCCCATGGAATCGCTGCCTTAATTCAGGCAGAACTATGTGTACGAACTGAATCCTAGCCGCGCTCCACGACGTTCCTTCCCGCTTTCTTTTTGCGGACACGGACAAACCAGCCCGACACGCCGAAGCAGCCCGGGAAATCCGGGCTGCTTCGGAATGCAAACGGGAAGGAACGTCGCCCAAGAACCAAGAACTACGCCCGGAACTTCACTTCCCCACCCACCACCGTGAGCACCACGGAAGAAGCCAGCAGGGAATCCACCCCGGCCACAAACGGGTCGGTGTCCAGCACCACGAAGTCCGCCAGCATCCCCGGAGCCAGGCGGCCGAGGTCGTGCTCACGGCGGCAGGAGAACGCCGCGTCGCGGGTGGCGTGGCCCAGCGCGGCGGCCAGCTCCAACGCGTACGTGGGCAGGTTCGCGGGCAGCGACGGCTCCAGCGCGGACTTCCGGGTGGTGGCGATGTACATGTTCGGCAGCGGCGGGTGCGGGGCCGTGGGCGCGTCCGAACCGAGGGCCAGCACCGCACCGGCGTCAGTGAACTCTGTCCACGGGTAGGCACGCTCGATCCGGTCGTCGCCCAGCATGGCCCGCCAGTTTTCCTGCACGGCAGGATCGGCGTGGACCGGCTGCATGGATGCCACGATGCCCAGCCGGGCCAGCCGCGCGATGCTCTCCGGCGTGACGGTCTCCATATGCTCGATCCGGTGCCGGCGGTCGCGCGGCCCGTTCACCGCGTTGGCGTGCTCGAACGCGTCCAGTGCCACCTCGGAGGCGAGGTCGCCGATCGCGTGGATGGCGATCTGCAGCCCCTCGGCGTCGGCCGCGGCCACCACCGGGTTCAGGTACTCGGGCGCCCAGATAAGGTCGGCGTTGCTGCCGTCCGAATACGGTTCCTTCATGGCCGCCGTGCAGCCGTCGATCACGCCGTCGGCAATGATCTTGATGCCCATCACGCGCAGCCACGGCGTGTTCACTTCGCGGCTGAGTTCGGCGGCCCTGGCCACTTGGGCCAGGTTTTCCTCGTGGTTCTCCGACGGCGCCACGAGCCAGTGCGCGTTGATGCGCAGCGGCAGGGTGCCGCCGCCGGCTTCCAGGGCCCGGCGCATCGCCGCCAGTTCGGCCTCGCCGAGGGCCATGTCGATGCCGCTGGTGACCCCGGTGGACAGGTAGTGCTCGAAGGCTGTGGCCAGCTGGGCGTCCCGTTCCGCATCCGAGGTCAGGGATGCAAGGGTGGGCCAGGCGTACTGGTGCATCGCGGTTTCGTGCAGCAGCCCCGTGGCTTCACCGGTCACCGGGTCGCGTTCGATGATGCCGCCCAGCGGGTTGGGGGTGTCCTTGTCGATGCCCATTTCGGCGAGCGCGGCCTTGTTCACCCACACCGAATGGAGGTCGTTCGCGTCCAGGTACACCGGGCGGTCAGGCACGACGGCGTCAATCATGTCCGCGGTCGGCGTACCGCCGGGGACGGCAGAGAACAGCCAGCCGCTGCCGAGGATGCGCGGCGCCTCCGGGTCCGCGGCCACCGCGTTCTTGAGCCGGAGCTGGATCTCTTCCAGGTTGCCGGCGTCGCGCAGGGCCACCTTCTGCATGGTCTCGCCCATCATCACCAGGTGCGTGTGGGCGTCCACGAAGCCAGGCATCACGAATGCGCCGCCGAGATCAATGTCGGAAAAAGCAGCCCCGCCAAGCACCTCGCGCGCGGCCGCCTCGCTGCCCACCTGGGCCAGCCGTTCGCCGTCGACGATCAGGGCTTCGGCAAGCGGGACTTCGGCAAGCACAGGACCGTCGGCAGTGAAGATCCGGGCGTTGCGGTAGAGGGTACGGGTGGTCACAACTGTTCCTTTGTTCTGAGGGGACACGGGCTAGACGATTGCTGCCTGGTTGAACTGCGTGCCGGAAGCGTCGGGGGCGTCGAGGGCGGCGCCCTGCTTTTCGACGCGCGCCGCCACGCGGGAAATCACCAGGAACGGCACCAGCAGCAGGAAGCTGAATCCGGAGAGAATCGCCGTCAGCGGCACGTAACCGAGGGTTTCGGCAATGAAGGTGCCGAACAGGGGCGAGAAGGCTGAGCCGATCAGGTAGGTGCCGCTCAGCGCCGCCGACCAGAAGCCGCGCACATCCAGCGCCACGGCAACGGACACCACGTACATGAACGCCAGCGCGTAGACGGTGTTCCAGGCGATGATCACCAGCATGTAGGTGCCGGGGTCGTGGACCAGGCCTGCGGCGAGCTTCAGTCCGCCGCCCAGCAGCAGGAGGACCAGCAGCGGGATGGTCCGGCCGAGGCGGTCGCCGAGGTAGCTGGCGATGGCGCCGAAGACGAGGCCCCCAGCGGTGGAGATGCTGAGCATGAGTCCCATGTCGGCGTCGCCTATCCCTGCCTGCCCGGCACCCATGGACCCGGCCACCGCCCAGAGCGAATCCTCGCCCAGCGCCCAAAGGCCGAAGCAGGACAGCAGGCTGAAACCGGCAATCGTCACCAGTAGCGGCGCCTTACGGGGAACCGCAGGTGATCCCCCGACGTCGGACGCTCCCGCAGCGTCCGACGCTGCGGTACCGGGTGCCGCGGTTCCGTCGGACGCCGCAGCGGCCGGCATCCAGCCGGAGGTCAGGGCGAAGGCGAGCGCCAGGAGCGCCAGGATCCCGAATGCGCTCAGCATCCCGGTGCCGAACATCGGAATGAGCGCGAGGACCACCGTGACAATCGCGCGGTTGGCGAGGCCGCTGATGCCGGACATCCGGTTCGGGTTCCGCAACGCAGCGAGCGCGGCGCCGCTGGAGGAGATGGCACCGCCGCCGCCCAGGCCACCGAGGATGATGCCGGCGATGGCCACGGGGGTCAGCGGAACGAGGGCTGCCGCACCGAAGCCGGCCGCGGCGAGGAAGAGGCCGCCGCGGGCCACCACGTACCGGCCGGAGCGGGCCGACCAGCGTGAGGTCAGGAGGCAGCCCACGGCCGTACTCAGCAGGCAAGCGGTCATCACGGTTCCGGCGGCGGTGGGTGTGAGGCCGTGCCCGTCCACGAGGGCGATGATCATGAACGGCACCAGGTTGGCGGCCATGAAGCCGATGACGCCGATGCCGAAGGTCGAGATACCGCGGCGCCAAGTCAGGGGGACGCGGCCGCTGGCATCCAAGGTGGGGGAAGTGCTCAAGGAATTCTCCGGGTCTGTGAGGCCGCGCCATTGCGGCCGGGCGGGATCCTGGCTGAGAGCCGGATCACTAAACGAAAGGCTTTCGTTTAGTATGCGGGCTGAGTCCGTCATCACACAAGTGGAGGTCCGGAAACCACAGCCGGAACGGCTCAGGAAATCACAGTCCGGCAGCCCGGCGTCGCAGTCCTTCGATCAGGATTTCGAGGCCGAATTCAAAGGCAGTTCCCGCCCGGTCGGCCAGCCCGGAGGCATGCTCCACGGCACGGCCCAGGGCGGTCCCGCCGCCCGGCGCCACCTCCCACACGTTGCCCGGCGCGGAGAGATCCAGGGCCGCGCCAATGGCGAAGCTGTCGATCACGGCCAGGGCCGAGGCCACATCACCTCCCCTGAAGCCGGCCTCCTCCAGGGCCGAGGACAGCCGCTCGTAGAAGGCGATCACCTGGGGGTTCCGGACGGTCTGCATCACCAGCAAGGGGGCTGTGCGCGGGTGCCGGGCGAAGCCCTCGCGGTACTCCCGGATTTCCAGCCGCAACACCTCATCCCATGGCGTCCCCGCCGGCGGAACCGGGCTGTCCTCCGTGATCCGGCCGCGGACGAGCTCCAGGATCTCCTCGCGCCCCGAGACGTGATTGTAAATGGAGGACTGGCTGACGCCGATCTTCCGCGCCACCTTGGGCAGGCTGAAGTCGCCGCTTTCGTCGATCAGCTCAAGGGCCGCCGTGACCACGGCGTCGACGGAAATCAGCGGTTGGGACGGGCGCGCCATGCAAGGACTCCTGGGGTTCGACTGGTCCCCAAGGTATCAGCGGCG
The DNA here is from genome assembly GCF_003369445.1 of Arthrobacter silvisoli. Classification (GTDB taxonomy): domain Bacteria; phylum Actinomycetota; class Actinomycetes; order Actinomycetales; family Micrococcaceae; genus Arthrobacter; species Arthrobacter silvisoli. The sequence continues at coordinate 132,362 of NZ_QRCU01000059.1, read as the reverse complement.
GGCTCTTGGAAGGCCATGCACCGGCGCCCATACTTAGGTGCATGAGCGTCGAGTCCCGGCCCCCGTCGGCGGACACCGCCGAAACCTTGCCTGCCCGGCCAGCAGCTGCCCCTCCCGCACCGGGTGCGCCCACGGACGGCCCCCTCACCCGCGAAGAGCTCCACCTCGCCTCCCGCAACCATGCGCAGCCCCTGGAAATGCTCCAGTGGCCCATCACCCCGATCGGCATGCATTACCTGCTGATCCATTTCGACATCCCCCGGATCGACCCCACCGCCTGGCGCCTGCGCATCGGCGGACTGGTGGACCATCCGCGCGAGTACACGCTCACCGAGCTCAAGCACCGCGAGCGGCGCACCGTTCCGGTGACCATGGAGTGCGCCGGCAATGGCCGCTCGCTGATGGAGCCGCGCCCGGTCAGCCAACCCTGGGACCGCGGCGGCTTCGGCACGGCGGAATGGACCGGGACGCCGCTGGCCCCGTTACTGCACGACGCCGGGATCCCGGCTGACGCCGTCGAACTCGTCTTCACGGGGGCGGACCGCGGGATCCAAGGCGGAATCGAGCACCAGTACGCCCGCAGCCTCAGCGTCTCCGACGCGATGTCCGGCGACGTGCTGCTCGCCTACGAGGTCAATGGCCAGCCCCTGCCGCCCCAGCACGGCTACCCGCTCCGGCTCCTGGTGCCCGGCTGGTATGGCATGACCAGCGTCAAGTGGCTGAGCTCGATCGAGGCGATCGACCACGCCTTCGAGGGCTACCAGCAAGCCGTCGCCTACCGCTTCACGCAGTCCGCGGAGGAACAGGGAGCACCGGTGCAGCGGATCATGCCCCGGGCGTTGATGGTCCCGCCGGGAATTCCGGATTTCTTCACCAGGGAGCGCTTCGTCGACGCCGGGCCGGTGCACCTCAGCGGCAGGGCATGGTCCGGGCACGGAAGCGTGGACCGCGTGGAGGTCTGCGTGGACGGCGTCTGGGCCGAGGCCGAACTGGAGCCGGCCATCGGGCCGCACGCCTGGCGCGGCTGGAGCTTCACCTGGATCGCGTCCCCCGGAACCCATGACCTGGCCTGCCGCGCGAGTGACAGCTCCGGCCTGACGCAGGCGGAGCAGCCCGGCTGGAACTACCAGGGCATGGCCAACAACGCCGCCCAGCACCTCACGGTGACGGTCCGGGAGTAGCTGCGTGAAAGCGGCCAAGGGTGGCTCCAAAAGCAGCAGCGACTACGAATTCCTGACCGTGTGGCGCGTTGCCGGGACACCCAGGGAAGTGATGGACGTCCTGGGCGACGCCGGAACCCTGGCCCTGTGGTGGCCTTCGGTGTACCTCCGCGTGACACCCTTGGACCCCGGCAATCCGGACGGCACGGACAAGAGTTTCATGCTGCACACCAAGGGCTGGCTGCCCTACACCCTGCGCTGGAAACTCACCGTCACCGAACCCATCACCGAACACGGCTTTGCCCTTACCGCCACCGGCGACCTGAACGGCACAGGCCGGTGGACCTTCGAGGCCGACGGACCCGAAACCGTCATCAGCTACGACTGGCGGGTGACCGCCTCGAAGCCCCTGATCCGGCGTTTGGGCTTCATCTTCAAACCGGCGTTCGCGGCGAACCACCGCTGGGCCATGGCGCGAGGGCAGGAAAGCCTGGCCCTGGAACTGAGGCGCCGCCGGCCGGGGAACAAGGCCACGGTCCCGCCCCCGCCCCAGCCCACCTTCGCGGGGCGGTACCGCTGGCCAAGGAGCACCACGCATGCCTGAAGGCAGGAAGGAACCCGACAGCAAGAAGGAACAGGTCCACTGGCTGCCCGAGCCCGAGGCACAGGACTACCCCGCCGCCGGCGACTACCTGTCCCTGCTGGAATCGGACGACGTGGTGGCCTCCGTGGTGGCGGCGCTCAGGTCCGCTCCCATCAAGCACCGCAAGGCCAAGGACATCCTCCGGGCCGCACGGCTGGCGCTGCTGCCCGAGGACAACGCGCATGTGGCCTCGGACCTGCGGAAAATCCGGGACGGCAAGAAGCTCTCGCCCATCCTGATGGTCCGGGGCGACCTCGCCCGGGGCATCCCGGCCCTGATCGCCGACGGCTACCACCGCGTCTGCGCCAGCTACTACACGGACGAAAACACGGACATCCCCCTCAAGCTGGCCGACGCTCCGCGGTAAACTGCCGCCGACGCCGGACGCGCGGAAGGAGGAATCTGTGTCGTTCTTTCAGCTGTCGCTGATAGCCGCCGTCGCCCTCCTCGGGCCCCTGCTGGCCCTGCCTCGGACATGGCACCTCCCGGTGGTCCTGGGGCAACTGCTGGCGGGCATCGCCATCGGCCGGACCGGACTGGCCCTGGTGGACTCCTCGGATCCCACCTTCACCTTCGTGGCCGATGTCGGTTTCGCCCTCATCATGTTCGTCGCCGGTACGCACGTGCCGGTCCGGGATAAGGCCATCCGGCCAGCGCTCGGCGCCGGAGCCCTGCGGGCACTGATCGCGGCCGGGCTCGCGGCCGCCGTCGGGATCGGCATTGCCTTCGCCTTCGGCACCGGACACGCGCCGCTGTACGTCGTGCTGCTGGCCTCCTCCTCCGCGGCCCTGGTGCTGCCGATCGTCGATTCGCTGCAGCTGGCCGGGCCGAAGGTCCTGACGACGACGGCGCAGGTGGCGATCGCGGACATCGCCTGCATCGTCGCGCTCCCCCTGGCCGTCGACCCGCCGAACGCCGGACGCGCCGCCGCCGGGGCCGCCGTCGTCGCCGGATCTTCGGTGGTGCTGTTCTTCATACTGCGCTGGCTGGAACGCAGCGGCACGCGGGGACGGCTGCACGATGTGTCCGAGGACCGGAAGTTCGCTTTGGAGTTGCGGATCCAGCTGGCGTTGCTGTTCGCGTTGTCCGGGCTGGCGGTGGCCGGGCGTGTGTCCATCATGCTGGCCGGGTTCTCCTTCGGCCTTGTGGTGGCGGCCGTGGGCGAACCGCGACGCCTGGCCCACCAACTCTTCGCCGTCAGCGACGGTTTCCTGGGCCCGGTGTTCTTCGTCTGGCTCGGCGCTTCCCTGGACCTGCACACCGTCGCGGGCAGCCCGCGGATGATCCTGCTGGGGCTCTGCCTGGGCTTCGGGACCCTGCTGGTCCACGGCAGCCTGCGCCTGCTCGGCCAGCCCCTGCCGCTCGCGGTCCTGGCGGCCTCGCAGCTCGGCGTGCCCGTTGCCGCGGCGACGATCGGCACCCAGCTGCACCTGCTGGAACCGGGGGAAGCCGCGGCGTTGATCCTCGGTGCCCTCATCAGCATTGTGGCGAGCGCCGTGGCGGGATCGCGGGCGGCGCGCACCTTCGCCCGGCCGGAGAAGGTGGCCGGCTAGGGGCCGGGGCACCTTCGGCAAGAAGTCTGCCTGACTGAAGTAGCCCGTCTTTCGCCTCCCAAAACCGAAAAACTGGGGACTGGCTTGCGGCTGAAAAGGCAATAGAGGGGCCATTTCGGTCACGGTTAAAAGGATGGCGCCCGGAACATCACGATCCGGGCGCCATTTCCGTGCCCGCCGCCGTGGCGTGGTTGACTCAGGCAATCGCCGCCGCAAGGCTGGGCGCATGACTACTGCGCGCGCCAAGAAGGCCTTCCTGTTCACGACCGCGGCAGCCTCGCTCCTGCTGGTGGCGGGTTGCGGGCAAGGCCAGAACCCGAGCTCGGCCTCCTCGTCAGCCACTACTCCGAGTGCCTCGCAGGGCCCCTCGGACAGCAGCAGCGCGTCCGGACCGGCCAGCGCCACCGGCAGCGCCTCGGGAACGCCGTCCGCCGGACCGGGCCTGTGCAAGTCCCCCTCGCTCACCCCGAGCGTCGACTCCACGGGCGGCGGCGCAGCGGGCAGCGTCTACCAGAAGCTCATCCTCACCAACTCCGGCACCACCCCGTGCATCCTCAAGGGCTATCCCGGCGTCTCCCTCGTGAACGCACCCACCGGCGGCCCGATCGGAGCGCCCGCCGACCGCGATACCTCCAAGGCCCCCGTGGAGCTTCTCCTCAAGCCGGGCGACTCGGGCACCGCCGTGCTCCGTTACACCCAGGCCGGACTCTACCCGGACTGCACGAAAGCTGCGGCCACGGGATTCCGGATCTACCCGCCGGAGGACACCGGCTCCGTGTTCCTCGCCCAGAAGCGTGAAGCCTGCAGCAACACCAGCATCAAGCTGCTGACCATCGAGGCATTCCAGGCGAGCTGACCGCCGCCTCATCCTGCCCGGGTCCTTACTGTCAGTGCCGTGCGGCATGATGGAGGAATGCAGGAGGAGCCGCCTGGCGGGACTAAGCCCAGCGCAGTGATGGAGTCGTTCAGCCGCGCCACCCGGGAGTGGTTCCTGGGCGCCTTCGCCTCCCCCACCCCCGCTCAGGACGGCGCATGGCGGGCCATTTCCTCCGGTGCCCATGCCTTGGTGGTTGCGCCCACCGGCTCGGGCAAGACGCTCGCCGCATTCCTATGGGCACTGGACAAGCTGCTGGCTCCCCGCGTCGCCCAACCGCTGGAGGCGCCGCCGGCAGGCAACCCGGTCCGGGATGCGAAGGCGGCCAAGCGCGGCACCCGCGTCCTGTACATTTCCCCGCTCAAGGCCTTGGGCGTGGACGTCGAACGCAACCTCCGCTCGCCCCTGATCGGCATCACCCAGACGGCCAAGCGGTTAGGGCTGCCGGCACCGATCGTGAGTGTCGGCGTCCGTTCCGGGGATACGACGACGGCGGAGCGCCGCGCGCTGCTCAGCCACCCGCCGGACATCCTCATCACCACTCCCGAATCCCTCTTCCTGATGCTCACCTCCCGTGCCCGGGAAACGCTCATGGACGTGGATACCGTGATCGTGGACGAAGTCCACGCCGTGGCCGGCACCAAGCGCGGTGCCCACCTTGCCGTGTCCTTGGAGCGCCTCGACGCCTTGCTTCCGAAGCCGGCCCAGCGGATCGGGCTGTCCGCCACCGTGGAGCCGCGGGAACTCGTGGCCCAGTTCCTGTCATCCTCGGCGCCGGTGGAAATCGTGGCCCCGGCGTTCACCAAGAACTGGAAACTCGCCGTCACCGTCCCTGTGGAGGACATGTCGGACCTCGCGGGCGCGGCCGGGGCCTTCGACTCGGGTCCGGCGTCCGGGCTGCAGCCGCAAGCATCCATCTGGCCGCATGTGGAGGAGAAGATCGTTGACCTGGTCCTCTCCCGGCAGTCCACCATCGTCTTTGCCAACTCCCGGCGCCTGGCCGAACGCCTCACGGCCCGGCTGAACGAAATCCACGCCGAACGCCAACTCACGCCCGTGGACGTGTTTTCCGATGCCGCGGCCGGTTCCGCCCAGGACTTCGGGGAGCCGCAAGGGGCGCCATCGCTTCCCGGCACGTCCACCGCCACGCCCGCGCACATGATGGCCCAGGCCGGCAGCACCAAGGGGGCCGATCCCGTGCTGGCCCGGGCGCACCACGGCTCCGTATCCAAGGACCAGCGGGCCATGATCGAAGACGATCTGAAGTCCGGCCGGCTGCGCTGCGTCGTGGCCACCTCGTCGCTGGAGCTTGGCATCGACATGGGCGCCGTGGACCTCGTGATCCAGGTGGAATCGCCGCCGTCGGTGGCCAGCGGGCTCCAGCGCGTCGGGCGTGCCGGGCACCAGGTGGGCGAAATCTCCGAGGGCGTCCTCTTCCCCAAGCACCGGGCCGACCTCGTCCATACCACCGTCACGGTGGAACGCATGCTCAGCGGCAAGATCGAACGGCTGCACATCCCCGCGAACCCCTTGGACATCCTGGCCCAGCAGACCGTCGCCGCGGCGGCGCTGGGGAGCATCGACGTCGAGGACTGGTTTGCCACGGTGCGGCGTTCGGCGCCGTTCGCCACCCTGCCGCGTTCGGCCTTCGAAGCCACCCTGGACCTGCTTTCGGGCCGGTACCCGTCCGATGAATTCGCCGAACTGCGCCCGCGCATCATCTGGGACCGCAACGCCGGCACTATCGAAGGCCGGCCCGGCGCCCAGCGCCTCGCCGTGACCTCCGGCGGCACCATCCCGGACCGCGGGCTCTTCGGCGTGTACATCATCGGCACGGAAAACGAAGGCTCCGGCTCCGGGACAGCCTCCGGGCAGGAGGCGGGAACGCCGTCGCGGGCTCCCAAGGGCGGGCGCCGCGTAGGCGAGCTCGACGAGGAAATGGTCTACGAATCCCGGGTGGGGGACATCTTCGCCCTCGGCGCCACCAGCTGGAAGATCGAGGACATCACGCACGACCGCGTCCTGGTCTCCCCCGCTTTCGGGCAGCCCGGGAAGCTGCCGTTCTGGAAAGGCGATTCCCTGGGCCGGCCCGTGGACCTCGGCCGGGCGCTCGGCGCCTTCGTCCGCGAACTGTCCGCCTCCGATCCCGCGCCGGCGCTGGAACGCTGCAAGGCCAGCGGCCTGGACGACTTCGCCGCCGGCAACCTGCTCCAGTACCTGCGGGAGCAGCAGCAGGCCACGGAGGTGGTCCCGAACGACCGTACGCTCGTCGTCGAACGCTTCCACGACGAACTGGGCGATTGGCGGGTTGTCCTCCACAGCCCCTTCGGCATGCCCGTCCACGCGCCCTGGGCCCTCGCCGTCGGGCAGCGCCTGCAGCAGCGCTACGGACTGGACGGTTCCGCCATGGCCGCCGACGACGGCATCGTGCTGCGGGTCCCCATGATGGAGGACGAGCCGCCCGGCGCGGAACTGTTCCTCTTCGAGCCGGACGAACTCGAGCAGATCGTGACGGCGGAGGTAGGCGGCAGCGCCCTGTTCGCCTCGCGTTTCCGCGAGTGCGCCGCCCGGGCCCTGCTGCTCCCCCGCCAGAACCCGGCCAAGCGGCAGCCGCTCTGGCAGCAACGCCAACGGTCCGCCCAGCTGCTGGACGTGGCGAAGAAGTACCCGCAGTTCCCCGTGGTGCTTGAAACCGTGCGGGAGTGCCTGCAGGACGTCTACGATCTCCCGGCGTTGAAAGACATTGCGGGCGCCATCGAACGCCGGGAACTGCGCCTCGTGCAGACCACCACTCAGCAGCCCTCCCCCTTCGCGAAATCGCTGCTCTTCGGCTACGTGGCCCAATACCTCTACGAGGGCGATTCCCCCCTGGCCGAACGGCGCGCTGCGGCCCTCGCCCTCGACTCAGCCCTGCTGAACGAACTCCTGGGCCGGGTGGAGCTGCGCGAACTGCTCGACGCCAAGGTCATCGAAAGCACGGAGCTGGAGCTGCAGCGGCTTGTTCCGGACCGCCGGGTCCGGGGCCTCGAAGGGGTCGCCGACCTGCTGCGACTGCTCGGGCCCTTGGATGCGGATGAAGTGGCCGCACGCCTCGAGGATGGCACCACCACCGAGGCGGCCGGACACCTCGCAGCGCTCCGCAAAGCCAACCGTGCCCTCACCGTGACGCTGGGCGGGGTGGAACGGTTTGCGGCCATCGAGGACGCGGCCAGGCTCCGCGACGCCGTCGGGGTCCCCCTTCCCATGGGCGTCCCGCTGGCTTTCATCGAGCCCGTGGCCGATCCCCTGGGCGACCTCGTGTCCCGCTACGCCAGGACCCACGGCCCGTTCACCGCGGAAGAGGCCGCCGCCCGCCTGGGGCTCGGGGCCGCCGTCGTGCGCACCGCCCTGAAGCGGCTCGCCGCCGACGGCCGCGTGGTGGAAGGCGAGTTCCGGCCGCACCCGGTCGCCGAAGAAACTGCGGGCGGCAATGCGGCGCCGGAAAACGCCGAATCAGTGCTCCCGCCTCCGGCCAGCGAATGGTGCGATGCCGACGTGCTGCGCAAGCTCCGGCGCCGTTCGCTGGCGGCCCTGCGGGCCGAGGTCGAACCCGTCGAGGCCGCCGCCTACGGGCGGTTCCTGCCCGACTGGCAGAACGTCCGCCAGCCCGGAAGGTCCCGCGCCGGCTCGGCGTTGCGCGGCCTGGACGGCATCATGACTGCGGTGGACCAGCTTTCCGGGGTGCCGGTTCCGGCGTCGGCGTGGGAACCGCTGGTGCTGGCAAGCCGGGTGGCCGACTATCAACCGGCCATGCTGGACGAGCTCATGGCCGCCGGCGAACTGCTCTGGGCCGGGGCCGGTTCGCTGCCGGGCAATGACGGCTGGGTCAGCCTGCACGTGGCAGACTCCGCCGAGCTGACCCTGAACCCGGACCCCGGGTTTGAGCCGGCAGACGCGCAGCTTCGCCTGCTCGGGCACCTGCGCGACGGCGGCGGGGCCTACTTCTTCCGCCAGCTCACTGACGTCGCGGGCGGCATGGACGCCGTTCTCAGCGACGACGCCGTGGTGGCCGCGCTCTGGGATCTCGTGTGGGCCGGGCGGGTCACCGGCGACACTTTCGCACCGGTGCGGGCGCTGATTGCCGGCGGCAAGACAGCCCACCGGCAGATTGCCCGGCCGCCGCGGGCCCGTTCGCTGCGGCTGGGCCGGATCGGCCGCGCGCACGGGATCGGTACGGGCGGGATCGGCACGGGCGGGGGCTTCGGTTCGCCGGGTCTGACCGGTGGCCGCTACGGGTCCCTTTCCGGCGGCGGCGCGGCGACGCCGCCCATGGCGGTTGGTCGCTGGTCCGCCCTCCCCGTGCCGGAGCTCGACCCCACCCTGCACGCCCGCGGCACCGCTGAGCTCCTGCTGGACCGCTACGGCGTGGTCACCCGCGGCTCGGTGATCGCCGAGAACATCCTGGGCGGCTTCGGGCTGATGTACAAAGTGCTGGCCCGGTTGGAGGAAGCGGGCCGCTGCCGCCGCGGGTATTTCATTGAACACCTCGGGGCCGCACAGTTCGCTGTTCCCGCCACTGTGGACCGGCTGCGTTCCTTCGCCGAGGACGCCCGCGCGGAGAAAACGGAACCTTCCGCTTTGGCCCTCGCCGCCACCGACCCCGCCAACCCCTACGGCGCAGCGCTGCCCTGGCCCGCTCTGTCCGCCGATGCCGCGTCCGGGCACCGTCCAGGCCGGAAGGCGGGCGCGCTGGTGGTGATGGTCGACGGCGCCCTGGCCCTGTACGTGGAGCGCGGCGGCAAGACCCTGCTCACTTTCAGCCAGGACGACGGCTTGCTGGCCGCTGCCGCTGCCGCGCTGGTGGACGTGGTGCGCCGCGGAGCCGTGGACAGGCTCTTCATGGAAAAGGCCAATGGCCAGGACCTGCTGGGCACGCCGATCGCCGAGGCCCTTGCCGCGGCCGGAGCCTACTCCACTCCGAAGGGCCTGAGGATCCGTGCCTGAGGGAGATTCGGTCTGGCGCGCAGCCAAGGAGCTGCACCAGGCCCTGGCCGGGAAAGTCCTGGTGTCCTCGGATTTCAGGGTGCCGCGCTTTGCCACCCTGGACTTGTCGGGCTGGACGGTGGAGGAGGTGGTGCCACGGGGCAAGCACCTGCTGATGCGGGTTCGGGAGTCCGCCGGCTCCGGGCGCACCCTGACCATCCATTCGCACCTGAAGATGGAGGGCAGCTGGCAGGTCTATGCCCCGGGAGGCCGGTGGCGGAAACCCGGCCACACCGCCAGATGCGTGCTGCGCACGGCCTCGGCCGACGTCGTCGGCTTCTCTCTGGGCATCCTGGAAGTCATCCCGACCGGGGAAGAAGACCGGGTCCTGGGGCATCTGGGTCCGGACCTGCTGGGTCCCGGTTGGGACGCGGACGAGGCGCTGCGGCGGCTGGTGGCGTCACCGGAGACGCCCATCGGGCTGGCCCTGCTGGACCAGTCCAATGTGGCAGGGATCGGGAACATCTACCGCTGCGAGTCGTGCTTCCTCTCGCGGGTGCATCCGGCCCTTCCCGTGGCTTCGGTACCCGACCCGGCCGCGATCCTGGCCGACGCCAAACGGCTCCTGGAGGCCAACCTCGGGGCCGGGCCCCGCTCCACGCTGGGTCCGCGGGCCCTCCGCCCGGGCTACTGGGTGTACGGGCGCGAACACCAGCCGTGCCTGCGCTGCCGCACGCCCATCCGGCGCGGAACCCTCGGGAAATCACCCGGCTTGGAAGAACGGACCATCTACTTCTGTCCGAACTGCCAGCCGGTGCCCTGAGAACGACATTAACTGCCAGCTACCTGGGCTTGCGGCACAGACTTTTCCGTCACGGACTCTTCCGTCGCGCTGTTCTCCGCCCCGCTGTTCTCCGGCACGCGCACCTCCGGAACGCCCTTCTCCGGAACCGCGAACAGCGGAAGCAGCAGCTGGACCAGTGGCCCGATCGCCAGGGCGTAGACCACGGTGCCCACGCCCACCGAGCCGCCCAGCAGCCAGCCGGATCCCAGCACCACCACTTCGATCAGGGTGCGGGACAGGCGCACGGACCAGCCAGTGCGGCGCGCCAGGCCGGTCATGAGGCCGTCACGGGCGCCGGGGCCGAGCCGTGCCCCGATGTAGCAGGCAGAGGCGATGGCATTGAGCAGCACCGCCCCGGCGAGCATGGCGATCTGACCGCCCAGGTGCGAGAAAGCCGGGAGCAGCGCCAGGCCCAGGTCGGCGAAGATACCCACAAGCACGGCGTTGGCGAGGGTGCCGAAGCCGGGCATCTGCCGCAGCGGGATCCACAGCAGCAGCACGAGGAAGCTGACCACCACCACCACGGTGCCGATGCTCCAGCCAAGCTTCCCGGCGAGCCCCTGGTGGAACACGTCCCAAGGATCCAGGCCGAGGCTTGCCCTGATGAACATGGCCAGGGAGATTCCGTACATCGCGAGGCCGATCAGGAGCTGGGTGATTCTGCGGGTCATCATGGCTCCATGATTCAAGAAAACTGGCATTGCTTTCCATAGCCAGTTTGAAATACTGGTCTGGTGCCTTCCCCAACGAACCCCTCAGGCTCCCTGAGCCCCGCAGCGCTGGCCCGCCTCCTTGGCGCTTGGAACACCGGCGGCTCGGCGGCCTACCGCGAGCTGGCCGACGTCGTGCGCCTGCTGGTACTGGACGGCCGGATCGCCCTGGATGTAGCACTGCCCAGCGAGCGCGCCCTCGCCGAAACGCTCGGCGTCAGCCGCACCACCGTCACCGCCGCCTACGCAGGGTTGCGCGAGCAGGGCTTCCTGAGCAGCGGCCAGGGAAGCCGGGCGCGCACCCGGCTCCCGCACCGCGTGACCCCGGTCCACGCTCCGGGCCTCGTCGCTCCGGACGGCGTCCTTGACCTTGCCTACGCATCGCTGCCGGCCACCGGCGAGATGGTGCACCGGGCCTTCGCGGACGCCCTGACTGAATTGCCGGCGCTTCTGCCGGGCTTCGGTTACGACCCCCTCGGCATCCCGGTGCTGCGCGAAGCGATCGCCGCGCATTACACGCAGACGGGCGTCCCGACGTCGGCATCCCAGATCCTGGTGACTTCCGGCGCGCAGCACGCGCTGAACATCATCCTGCGCACGCTCGCCGGCCGGCAGCAGAAGGTCCTGGTGGACCACCCGACGTACCCGAACGCCCTGGACGCGATCCGGGCCTCGGGATCGCGGACGGTTCCGGTGCCGCTGCCCGCTGCTGTTCCCGGCATCCCGGGAAACGGCACCCCGGGAAACGGCACCCCGGGAAGCGGCGGGGCGGGCTGGGACATCGACGCCATGGTCACCGCCATGCGGCAGCAGCGCCCCGCCATGGCCTACCTCCTGCCCGACTTCCACAACCCCACCGGGCGCGTGATGTCGGACCTGCAGCGCCGCCGCCTGGTCCGGGAGGCGGCCGGGACGGGTACGGTCCTGGTGGTGGACGAGACCCTGCGCGCCCTGGACCTCGACGGCGTCCGCACCACCCCGCTCGCCGCCTTCAGTCCCGCGGTGGTCTCCATCGGCTCGCTCAGCAAATCGCATTGGGCAGGGCTGCGGACGGGGTGGATCCGCGCGGAGGAAGGGCTCTTGGCACGTTTCGTGGCGGCCCGGACCACCATGGACCTCGGCGGTCCCGTCGTGGAGCAACTCGCCGCCGCCCGGCTGGTGCGCGACTTCGCCGAACCGCTCGGCGAGCGGCTCGAGGCCCTGCGGGGCAACCGCGAAACCCTGCTTCGCCTGCTGGGCGAACACCTTCCGGAATGGAGCTTCGAACGCCCGCGTGGCGGCCTGACCGTCTGGTGCAGGCTGCCGGCCGCGTCGAGCACGGCGCTGGCGGTCCTGGCTCCCGAGTTCGGGCTGCGGCTGGCCGCTGGGCCGCGTTTCGGCGTCGGCGGTTCCTTCGAACATTTCCTGCGGGTGCCATTCACCCTCCCGCCCGAGCAGCTAACGACGGCGGTCCTCGCCCTGCGCGCCGCGCAGGACCGTTTGGACGCCGCGCCCCAGCTGCGCCGGACCCTGAAGGAACCGCAGGCCGCGGCGATCGCCTAAGGTCCGCGCGTTGTGAGGCCCGCTCTATGTCCCTTGGCTCTTCGAAAGGACGTGGAGCGGACCCCGCATTCTTGTTTTCTAGGCGTACACCTTCGCCAGGAACGCGCCCCAGGCCTTGGCGGTGGCTTCGGAATCGCCGCTGCCGCTGAAGTCGTGCACGGTCATGCCCACGGTGGCGCCGAAGGAGTTGCGGCCGAAGAAGCGGTACAGGGCGTCGCCGGTGCGCAGGCCCAGGAAGTGCTCGTTGGAGAAGTCGAGCTCCCCGCTCAGCCGCCCGACGCCGTCAACCTCCACCGCGACCGGCGAACCCTGCGCCACGCCGTCGACGCCGAGGGCCTTCTTGAGCCGGACAAAGCCGTCCGGGGTCTGCGACGCCGCCGGAGCCTGGATGTCCGTGAAGACCACGGGTTTGCCGTCGAAGTGCTGCAGGTACTGGCCCAGGGTGTGCAGGTAGAAGGCGGTGTGCTTGCTGGCGCCGTCGTACTGCTCGTCCCAGTTGTCCTGGAAGATGCCGCTGTGCACGTAGTGGAGCTTCGCGCGGCCGCCGTCGAGCGGTTCGATGACGTGCTCGAGCTGGTTGAACCAGCCATCGGGTCCGTCCATGCGGTTGACGAGGTGGTTCGGGTATTCCTCCACAGTGTTGACCGAGGGCCACCCGTCCGTGGGGAACATCCAGGCCGCCGTGCCGTTCGTGACGGCTTCCCAGACCCGCTCAGGAGTGCCGGGGATTTCGCCGTCGAAGACGATTTCGAATTCGCGCTTGTCAGTCATTGCTTTGGTCCTTTTCCTTGAGTTCTGTGCTTTCTTTGGGTGCCTTGAGTGCGGGATGGAGTACGACGACGAGCCGGTGCTTGCGCCCGCCGGCTGCCGTGCCGCTTGGGTTACCTGTGCCGTCGTCGTGGTATTTGTCCACGAGCCGGGTGACCGCGACGCCGAGCTCCTCGGCAAAAGCCGCGCGATCCGCGGCCGTGTGGAAGGTGATTTCGCCGTCGATAGCGAAGCTCGCAAGCTTCTTCTTCGCCGCTGCGGCGCCGGCGATGAGCTTGCCCATCTCCTGGACGGTGCGGCCGGCCAGCGCCAGGAGCCAGAACGCGGAGAAGCGGTCGGCGAAGCGCCGGGGATCCGGCGCCACCGAGGCCAGGGCGACCGGCGAGATCAGGTAGGAGGCCGCCGTCGCCCGCAGGATGCGTTCGGTGACGTTGCCCTTCTTCCGCTCCTCCACAAGTTCCACCAACCCGTGGCCTTCGAGCGCCTTGAGGTGGTAGTTGACCTTCTGCCTGGGCAGGCCCACCTTGGCGGCGAGCTGCGTGGCCGAGGCCGGCTCGGCCAGCTCCTGGAGGATGCGGGTGCGAATCGGATCCAGCGACGCTTCCGCGGCGGCAGGGTCCTCGATCACTTCGATGTCCAACATGCGTCCATCATGCCTGCCGACAACTTTTTTTGTCAAGAACTTTTTTTCCGTCGGCGCTGGGTGGGCTCCGGAGTAGAGGTGGGCGCATGTAAGGGACCAAACGGCCCCACCCGGTCAGAGCGCCTGCGCCACCTCGACGATCAAGCCCTCCGGCCCACGGATGTACGCCAGCCGGTAGACGTCCTCATAGTTCACGAGCTCCCGGACCAGTCCGTAGCCGGCGTCGCGCGCCCGGGCGACAACGGCGTCGACGTCCTGCACCTGGTAGCAGACGTGGGTGAAGCCGAAGGAATTCACCGGCCGGTCCTTCTCCCCCACGGGCTCCGGCGAGATGAACCGTGTGAGCTCCAGCTTTGTGCCGCCGCCGCCCGGCGAACTCACCATCGCCATGTCGACGCGGGTCCCGTCGAGGCCGTTGACCCGGTCCGCCCAGGGCCCGCCGACCTCCGACCGCCCCTCCACTTCGAAGCCCAGGGCCCGGAAGAAGTCCAGGGCCTTGCCGAGATCCTGCACGGTGGCACCCACGTGATCCATTCGGAAATCAGTCATGCGGCCAGACTACGCCCGGGCAGTCCGCGGGATGCAGCACGGCTCCCGCAACGGCCAACGTAGAATTGTCCGGTGATGCAATCCCCCCTTCCCGTGCGCGACGGCGTGAACGCCACCCGCTTGCGCCTCCCGGACGAGGGGCCGTGGGACACCGCAATGGATTACATGATGCACCGCTGGGGCCACATCGATCCGCAGGGCATCGAGGACCGCTTCGACGCCGGTGAGATCGTGGGCGAGGGCGGCGTACCGCTCAGCCGGCACACTCCCCTGGACCACCACACCTTCATTTGGTACTACCGCACGCTTCCGCAGGAGACCCGGCTGCCGGTGGAGATCAACATCCTGCACCAGGACGAGCACCTGCTGGTGGTGGACAAGCCACACTTCCTGCCCACCACCCCGGGCGGCACCTACATCCAGGAAACCGCGCTGGTGCGGCTGCGGAACCAGCTCGGCCTGCCGGACCTCATCCCCATGCACCGTCTGGACCGCATGACCGCCGGAGTGCTGCTGCTCTCCACCAACCCGGAAACCCGCGGCAAGTACCAGGTGCTGTTCGAGAAGCGCCAGGTGCAGAAAGAATACGAGTGCGTCTCCGCCGCTGAGCCTGCACAGGGCCATCCCGCCGTCGACTTCCCCGCGCTGGTACGCAACCGGATGGTGAAGTCGCGCGACTACCTGCTTGCCGAGGTGGTCGAGGGTGAACCGAACACCGAGACGCGCATCGAGCAGCTGAGGACGTTCGACGCCGGAGCGCACGGACGCCGCGCCCTGTACCGTTTGGAGCCGCACACCGGCAAGACCCACCAGTTACGCGTGCACATGGCGTCGCTGGGACTGGGGATCGTCAACGATGCCTTCTACCCGGAGCTGCTGGATAAGGCGCCCGACAACTACGCGAAGCCGCTGCAGCTCCTGGCCCGCGGGATCCGTTTCGTGGATCCGATCAGCAAGCAGCCGGTGGAGTACCGCAGCGAGCTGGAGTTGAGCGAGGCGCGGTAGCCCCTGCCCCGCCCCCTGCCCCTGGCTGAGCGGCAGGAATACCATGGGACTGCTGGGTCAACTCTTCGCTTTGCGGCCAGCGCCGCATTGGCTTCCAGGAGGATCCGTGAAGCACCACAGCAGCACCCGGCTCCCTGAACTTCCGGGCGACCGGACCGCATCCGCGTTCGCCTACACCGCATCTGCCGCGGGCGTGGCCGGGGTGGCCACACTGGCGGCCATGTACGCGTTCGAAGTGCCCAGAGGCGGGCCGTACATTTTCGGAACTACGAACGATGCAATCGGCGGCGTCTTCAACCTCCTTGTCATCCCGGTCATCTTGCAGGTCCACCGGCGGCTGCCGGGCAGCACGGCCAACGAGAGTCTGAAGTGGGTGGTGGTGGGCGCGAGCGTGGCTGGTTCGGCCAGTTCCTTCCTGTTGGTCTTCCGGGTGCTGGAGTTCGTCCCGTCCACCATTGCATCGGTCACCGCCATGACGATCCAAGCGGCATGGTTCTTCCTGGCCCACCGGAAACTCCTGAAGCAGGACGACTTTCCGCGGGACCTTGCCCGGCTCGGCAGGTTCATTGGCGCGGCACTGTTGATCGGCCTGCCCATCGCGGGCCTGGGCTACGCGTTGCCCGGCCCGGACGCGCTCCGCTGGACCGTCACCGGGATTGGCGCGGCGCTCGGTGCCGTCGGCTGGGTGCTGTGGCCCTACTGGTACTTCCGTGCGGGCCGCGCCCTCAGCCACGCGCATGCGACGGCGGCAGGACACGCGGCACCGCAGGCGGGGTGAAGCACGCTACTCCGAAGTCAGCCGGGCGATGATTGCCGCGTGCGGCCGGTGCCCGGCATCGGACCTCGTATGCGTTTCGACAATGGAGAACCCGGCCGTTTCAAGGAGCCCTGAGAATCTATCCACGGGCCAGGAGTATGCATCCGTCACCGCGTGGGGGAAGCGCCGCAACTCCCCTGATTCGAAGAAGCCAAGGAGCAGCCCGCCCCCGGGAGCGATGGCACGGGCAAACTCCCGCAGCACCGGTGCCACGTTCTCCGGAGCGAGGTGGATCAGGGAATACCAGGCGAGCACACCGGCCAAATGGCCCTGCGGAACCCCGAGGCTGCGCAGCGATCCGACATTGAACGGCACCGAGGGAAACCGGATGCGGGCGTGCGCGATGAAGTCAGGCACGAGGTCAATCCCCGCAACGTCGGCCCCGTTGTCCGCCATGAAGCCCGTCCACTGCCCCGGACCGCAACCTGCATCAAGAACCGGCCCCGTCAACGTGCGCACCCATTCTGCGACGAGGTGTCTGTCCTCCGGATGCGCTGCCTCGATCGACCCGAAGAGTCCGGTGTACTCATCCGCCCGCGCCGTGTAGGCGCTCCGCACCCCCGCGTCCGCCTCGATCACCCTTCACGCGCTTCCCGGAAAACCGCCACCATTTCCTGGCTGAACAGCACGAATTCCACCAGCTCAATGCCGCTTTCCGGCTGGGAGGCAGCAAAGCCGCTGACGGCGTCGAACGCTGTTTCGGCAACCTCGTCCGCGTCCCAGCCGTAGATGCCGGCGCTCACCGCGGGGAACGCCACAGACCCCGCGCCAAGGGACCCGGCAAGCTTCAGGCTTTCCCGGAAGCACGACGCCAGCAGCGCAGGGTCGGTCTGCCCGGCATGCCGGTTCGGGCCCACGGTGTGGATGACCCAGCGGGCGGGGAGCCGGAAGCCGGGGGTCGCGACGGCGGCACCTACCGGCAGCCCGCCCGGCAGTTCCGTGCGCCGCAGTTCCCTGCAGGCTGCCATCAGCTCGGGGCCGGCGGCCCGGTGGATGGCGCCGTCCACTCCCCCGCCGCCGAGCAGGGAGGAGTTGGCCGCGTTGACGATCGCGTCAACGGCACGCGTGGTGATGTCCCCTTGAACCAGTTCGATCCGCATATGCCCAGTCTTCCACTGCCGGCGCCCTTGGAGTGCGGTAATTTGTGCGCATGGACTTGAGCACGGCGGAGGGCTGGGGAGGGGCGATCTACCTCTGGATCATCCCGATGGTCCTTGGCGACGCCGTCTTCCCGCCCGTGCCGTCGGAAATGGCCGTCATCACCGGCGGAGCGCTGGCCGCCGAAGGCACCGTGAACCCCTGGCTGGTCGCACTGTTGGCTGCGGCGGCGTCCTGGCTGGGCGACATCATGGTGTTCCAGCTGTTCAAGCGCCGCCTCAGCCACGTGCTGGACCGCTGGAAGTGGGGCCGCCGGGTACACCGCGGTATCCACGAAGCGATCGCCAAGGCCGGCCGTTCTTCCACCTACGGGGCGATCATCGGCGCCCGCTTCATCCCGGGAGGACGGCTCGCGACGTCGGCCGCCGCCGGGATTGCCGACGTCTCCGCCCGCGGGTTCAGCCTTTGCGCCGCGCTGGGCGGCATGCTCTGGGCCGCCTGGCAGACGGGCCTTGGCTACTTCGCCGGTTCCACCACGAAGCTGCCGTTCTGGGCGAGTTCGCTGATCGGGGTCGGCGTGGGCCTGCTGATCGGCGTCGTGGTCGGCGTAATCGTCACCCGCAAGCGCGGCAACCGCTCCCCCGTGGACGAGCCGCTGGACATGCTCCAGGAACCCAGGCAGGACGGTCCAGAACCGGAGACCTCGTGAAACCGCCCGCTGAAATGAAGAAAACAGGCTCAAATTTCGTCCGGTAACCCACGGTTCGTCGGGTATTTTGCCGCAGGCTCTAGAAAGCCGGCTCCCAGACCTCGACGCCGTCCGCCCCCACCGCGATGACCTCGCGCCAGCGGTCGAACACCGAGCACGGGTGCGAGATGCCGAGGTCCACGGTGTCACCGACCTCGAAGCCCACGGCGCCGTCCACGATCGCGTGGTGGTCGAACAGCTTGGTGAGCGTAGCGGCCGAAGCCGACCCGCCGGAAAGCACCTCAGCGCCCCGGTAATGTCCGACGATCACCGGCAGCCCGGCGTCGTACGCGAGTTCGCGCTTGCCGGCATTCAGGATCACGCGGCCCGGCTCGGGCGCGGACACCACCAGGGCACGGACCACCGCGGCGGCTTCGAGGCCGGGCACCGGGGAGACGCCGGCATAGGTGCCGTGGTCGTGCACCACATAGCAGCCCGAACGCAGCACGTTCACGGCGCCGGCCGGCAGGAACATCGCGGCGCGATCCTGGAACGCGGACCCGCCCACGG
The DNA here is from genome assembly GCF_003369445.1 of Arthrobacter silvisoli. Taxonomy (GTDB): domain Bacteria; phylum Actinomycetota; class Actinomycetes; order Actinomycetales; family Micrococcaceae; genus Arthrobacter; species Arthrobacter silvisoli. The sequence goes on along the minus strand of NZ_QRCU01000059.1, from coordinate 113,936 downwards.
TAAACACCGGTTCCGCCACGTCATACTCAAGGGACTCGAAGATGTCGCGGGCCAGGCGGCAGTGGGAGTCGACAGCGGCCAGGTTCTCCTCCGTGCGCACGTTCGGGGCCACGCCCTCATAGGCGCTGACGCCGGCCAGCAGCAGCCCCTCGGCCGCCACAACCAGCGCCGCCAACGGCCCGGCCTCCCCCGGCGCGCGAATGCCGGTGCGGCCGCCGGAAATCCCGACGTCGATCAGCACCCGGAGTGGGCGGTCGGCCCCCTCGAAGACCTCCGCCGCCGCGGCGACGCCCGCCGCCGAGTCCACCAGCGCGTAAATCTCCAGCTCCGAGGTGGCGAGCATCGAGCGCAGCTGTTCGAGATGCGCGCGGAACAGCACCTCGTTGGCGACCAGGATCCGGGTGGCACCCCATTCCACGGCCTTCGCGGCCTGGGCGGTGGTGGCCACGGTGACGCCCCAGCACCCGGGCAGCTGCCGCCGGACGATCTCCTCGGTCATCGTGGTCTTGATGTGCGGGGCCAGCACCATGCCGTGGTCCCGGGTCCACGCCTCCTTGATGGCAATGTTGCGCTCGATCGCACCCACATCCAGGAGCATCTGCGGCAGGGTGTCCAGCACGAGGGCAGGGTCAAGGGCAGTCATGGCGTTCGCTCTTTCTCAGACGGGCATCCACTTGCCGCGGCTGCGGCGCAGCACGGACAGGGAACCGGTCAGCGCAACGCGTTCGACGGCGTCGCGCATCATCTCAGCCGAGAGGCGGGCTTCGCTGTTCTCGCCTTGGTAGTCGCGCGCCTCCACGAGGAAGCGCAGCACGATCTGCGGAACCCCGCCCACGATGCCCAGCTGGTCCGATTCCACATGGTGCCGCGTCTCCAGGGCCTCGACGGCCGAGGCGATGACGGACTCAGGCTCATTTCCGGGCCGCAACCCGGTGATCTTCAACTTGGCTTGGAAAGACGGCACCCAACAACCCTACAGAAAGGCGAGCGACCCCAAGACGGGCCGCACCCAAACCGGGTTGATGCACGAGACGGGCCGCGGGCCTCAACCTGCACAGGCCGGGCGCGGCTCTTCCCGGGGAGCGCATCGCGGTCGAACGCGTCACGTAGGTCGCTCAGCGACCGCAGTGATGCCTTTCGGCCGTGTCTAAGCGACCGGGAAGGGCCGCGTCCGGCCCCACGAACTTACCCCGTGTTCCGCAGCCCCGCAGCGACGCCGTTGACGGTGATGAGCATGGCGCGCTGCAGCCGTTCGTCGATCTCGGCCCCGGAGATGGAGGCCTCGCGGACGCGGCGCAGCAGTTCCACCTGCAGGTAGCTGATGGGGTCCAGGTACTGGTCACGGATTTCCAGGGAGCGCTTGAGCGTCGGCTGGGCTTCGAGCAGTTCGGACTCGCCGGTGAGGCGCTCCACCTCGGCCACGGTGAGCTCGTACTCGGCCCGGATGGCCTTGAACAGGTGATGCAGCTCCGCCGGGACCAGGGAGGAGACGTAGTGGCCCGCGATGTCCATGTCCGTCTTGGCCAGCGTCATCTCAACGTTCGAGATCACGGAGCGGAAGAAGTGCCAGCGGTCCATCATCTCGACGAGCTCGGCGCTTCGGCCGGCGTCGCGTGCGGCCTTCAGGCCGGAGCCCACGCCGAACCAGCCCGGCACGATCTGACGGGACTGGGTCCAGCCGAACACCCACGGGATGGCGCGCAGGCCGCCCAGCCCGGCGCCGGAGTCAGGGCGCTTGGACGGGCGGGAGCCGATGTTCAGCGAGCCGAGCTGCTCCACCGGCGTCGAGGCCATGAAGTAGGCCGGCAGATCGGGGTCGTCGATCAGGGAGCGGTAGCGCTCGAAGGCGGCGTCGGAGATGGTCTCCATGACCTCGCCGTAGCGTTCACGCTGGTCTTCTGAGGTGCGCGGGGTGCGGTGCAGCGCGGAACCCTGCATCACGGCTGCCAGCGACAGTTCGAGGTTCTCCCGCGCCAGTTCCGGCAGCGAGTACTTGTCCGAGATGACTTCGCCCTGTTCGGTGAACTTGATGGCGCCTTCGAGGACGCCGTTGGGCTGGGCCATGATGGCGTCGTAGGTAGGTCCGCCGCCACGGCCCACGGAACCGCCGCGGCCGTGGAACAGCCTGACGCTCACACCGTGCTTGGCGGCGACGTCGCGCAGCTTGCGCTGGGTCTTGTGGATTTCCCACTGGCTGGTAATCACGCCGGATTCCTTGTTGGAGTCCGAGTAGCCCAGCATGATTTCCTGCACGTTCCCGCGCAGGCGCACCAGTTCGCGGTAGGAGGGGTCGGAGAGCAGCTGGTCCACGATTTCGGCCGAGGCCCGCAGCTCCTCCACCGTTTCCAGCAGCGGGGCGAAGCCGATTTTCGCGTGCGGGGCGGCACCGAACAGGTCAACCAGGCCGGCTTCGCGGGCCAGCACTGCGGCCGCAAGCACGTCGTCCGCGCCGCGGGTCATGGAGATGATGTAGGTCTCGACGACGTCCGGGCCGTAGGTCTGCAAGGCATGGCGGATGCTGCGGAAGACGTCGTACGTGCCGTCCGCGGCGCCGTCGAGCTTAATCGGGTGGCCGGAGAGCGGGCGGCGGGACGCCAGTTCGATGCTCAGGCGCTTGAAGCGCTCCTCCCGGCTGAGCTCCGCGTAGGGGCCTTCGGTGCCGAGCCGGTCGATGAGCTGCCCGACGGCGTCGTGGTGGTGGTCAGCGTGCTCGCGGATGTCGAGGGTGGCCAGGTGCAGGCCGAAGGAGGCGAGCGTGCGGCGGGCGCGCGCCAGAGCGCCGTCGGCCACGAGCGACGCCGAGTGCTTCCGCAGGGAGGTCTCCAGCAGCTCGAGTTCGCTGAGCATCTCGGCGGTGGTGGCGTAGTCGCGGCCGGGCTCGTGGTAGCTGCCGGAGGCCACCCGCCGGCCGGTGTTGATCAGCTTGGCCTTGATGCAGGTCAGCTTGAGGCGGTACGGCTCCTGGGCGTTGAGTTCCAGGACGCGCTTGTCCAGGCCGGGAAGGTTCTTGAGGTCGACGGCGATCGAGTCCAGGAGCTCCTGTTCAGCACCCACCAGCGCGGTGGAGTTGGACAGCACGGAGATGAGCTCGTCCACGAGGGAGATGCTGAGGCGGACGGCGTGCTGGTTCTGCAACTGCAGGATTTCGCGGGTGACGGCCGCCGTGACGTTCGGGTTGCCGTCGCGGTCGCCGCCGATCCAGGAACCGAAACGCAGCGGGGCGCCCTGCGCGGGCAGGGTGACGCCGTGCTCAGCAAGCAGTTCGGAGAGGTCCGTGAGCATTTCCGGCATGGCGTCGCCGAGGATGCTGTTGAGGTAGTAGATCGCGTTGCGTGCCTCATCCACCGGGGTGGGGCGGACCTGGCGCAGTTCGTCGGTCTGCCACATCTGGTCGATGATTTCGGCGAGCTGGCGGTCCTGGCGGCGGCGGGCGGAGGTGCCTTCCTCCGTGGGCTCGGCCAGCACGTCCGAAAGCTTGCGGATCTTGTCCAGCACCGAGCGGCGCGAGGCTTCGGTGGGGTGGGCGGTGAAGATGGGCCGCACGTCCAGGCCGTTGACCACGTCCTGGAGGACACCGGGCCCGGCCTCGCCGGCGATGTCGGCCACCGCCTGGGCCAGCCAGCCGTCCTTTTCCTTCCGGGTGCGCAGCCCGCGGACACGGTGGACCTGCTCGGCGGCGTTGGCCAGGTGGAAGTAGAAGGCGAAGGCGCGGACCAGTTCGGTGGCTTCGTCCAGCGGCAGGGAGGCGAGCAGTTCGCGGACCTGGGCGACGACGTCGTGCGCACTCCAAGGGCCGGTGGCGTCGGCACCGCCGCGGGCGGCTTCCTTGGATTCCTTGGTGAGCAGGCGGACCTGCTCCACGAGGGCCAGCAGCTCCGGCCCGTGTTGGCGGACCAGCGATTCGCCGAGGAGCGTGGAAACCCGGCGGACGTCCGCCCGGAGTTCCGCGGCGAGATCGGCGCTTGAATGTGCAGTGTCAACCATAAGAAAAACAACCTCTGGACATGGTGGTGGCCCGTACACTGCGCTGGATACTGTGAGCCGGATTACTGGGTCCAGAAAATCCTACCCGCAGGGCCTGCGCCTGCCGCAATGTTTCTCCCTAAGGCAGCTTGCTATCGGGTTCCGGCAGCGTCACCTTTCCGCCGATGAGGTCCACACCGTGCCCGCCCGGACCTTCCGAATAGACCTCGTGCCGTTGTTGTTTCATTTCCTCCCGTGCGGCCGCGGCCTCGACTTTCGTCGGCGCACCGGTGGCCGGATCGATCATGCCCAGCACACTCCCTAACGTGCCGGTGGCGCCCTTCGCCATGCCGCCGCGCGAGACCATCGCGGTGCCGGCCCAGATCGCCGCGAACACCACACCCACGCAGACCAGCACAGTCACCACCGCATCAATCCCCATGAAGCGAGCGTACGCCGGGGCGAACCGCGGCACCACAGCCTCCGCCCCTGGCGGGAATGCCGCCGCCCGGTGCGGGGTTGTAGGCAGCAGCCAGCCCAGCAACCGGAGGAACCATGACCGCCACAGCACCCGCCACCAACGCCCAGCTCGAACGGTGGCAGCGGTTCCGCAGCAGCCGCAACGCCGCCCTCGCAAGCCCGCACGGCTGGCTGACCCTCACCTCCTTCCAGTGGCTCGAGTCCGAGCCGTCCGCCGTCGAACTCGCCCCGGGACTCTGGTCAACCGACGGAAAGACGGCGACCCTCACCGCAAGCGCTGCCGACGGCCTCACGCTCGTCGAAACCGGCGAGCCGGTGGATGGGACGATCACGGCGGTCCTGCAGGACGAGGAATCCCTCATGTGGGTGCAGTACGGCGGGGCGGACGGCACCCAGGTGGTGGTGGAACTGGCCATGCGCGCGGACAAGTACGCCATCCGCACCCGGGATGACTCCTCGCCCGTGCTGACGGAGTTCGACGCGGTCCCCACCTTCGACTACAACCCGGACTGGGTGGTCACGGGCCGCTTCGAGGCCTACCCGGAACCGGTGGATGTGCCGATCGGCACGGCGAATCCGCTGGTGGACGGTATGCATCGTTCGGTGGGCGAGATCGTGTTCCGGGTGCCGGGCCTGCCGCACGAGGTCCGCCTGCACGCCGAGGAGGAAAAGCTGGGTGCCCTCAACGTGACCTTCCACGACGAAACGAACGGCAACACCACGGACGAATGGCGCAAGGTCTTCGTGCCGCGCCCGCGGCCGGACGGTTCAGTGGTGCTCGATTTCAACCGCGCCATCAACTACCCCAGCGCCTTCACGCCCTATGGAACCTGCCCCATGCCGGTGGCCGGAAACTCGATCGACGTCGCTGTGGAAGCGGGCGAAAAGCTCCCGGCGGGACGCATCATCTAGCCCCTTTATCCTTGGAAGGTGACCCTTCAGGAATCCCTTCTCGGCTTCGCGGCGATCGCCGCGCTCATCACCGTCATTCCGGGAACGGACACCGCGCTGGTGCTGCGGTATTCGATCGCCCATGGCCGCCGTCACGCGTACATGGCGGCGTTCGGAATGATCTCCGGCGCGTTCGTCTGGGGTGCTGCCGCGGCCACGGGTGTCTCCGCGCTCCTCACCGTCTCCACCGTGGCCTATGACGTGCTGCGGCTGGGCGGCGCCGCGTACATGTTGTGGCTGGGTGTCGGGCTCTGGCGCGCCTCCCTGAAGACGTCCGACGCGGACCTCCCGGCGAGTGTCTTGCCGCACCTGAGCCTGGAACCGCTGCACCGGACCTGGCTGAAGGGTTTCGTGTCCAACCTGCTCAACCCGAAGTACGGCATGTTCTGCATCGCCGTGATCCCGCAGTTCCTGGTCCCCGGAGTGCCCGCTGTCTGGATGGGCCTGTTGCTCTCCGTAGTGAGCAACCTTGAGGCCGTGGTGTGGTTCGCGGCGATCATCTCGGCGGCCCAGTTCTTCCGGAAATGGCTGCAGGGTGCACAGTTCCGGCGCTGGATCGACCGCGTCACCGGAACCGTGCTGGGCACCTTCGGCGTGGTGGCCGTCGTGGAGACCTTCGCGCCCCGGCACACCTAACGCGCCCCGGCGCCTCACACAATTGCCGACACCCCGGTGACGTTGCGGCCCACGATCAGCGAGTTGATCTCGAAGGAACCCTCGTACGTGTAGATGGCCTCGGCGTCGGCGAAGATCTTGGCCATGCGGTAGTCGGTGACGATACCGTTGCCGCCCAGGATGGACCGGCCCATCGCCACAGTCTCGCGCATCCGGGCGCTGCAGTAGGACTTCGCCAACGCCACCTGCGCCATGCTCGCTCCGCCGTGCCGTTCCCCCTTCGCGTCAACGTAGGCGTCTTCCTGGAGTTGGGCGATCCTTGCCATCATGCCCATGCTGGCCACCGCGTTGCCGAGCATGTCCACCAGCTGCTGCTGGATCAGCTGGAACTTCGCCAGCGGACGGCCGAACTGGAGGCGTTCCAGCGCATACTGCCGGGCGACGTCGAACGCGGCAAGCTGCTGCCCCACGGCCTGCCAGGCCACCATGAGGCGTGAACCGCGCAGCAGGTAATTGGTGTCCTCGAAGGTGCTGATCCCTGCGAAGCGGTCCGACTCGGCGACCCGCACGTCCTTGAAGGTGATGTTGGCGTTCTGCACGGTCCGCAACGCGATCTTGTTTTCGATCCTGCTGCGCGTCACCCCGGGCAGATTGCCGTCGACGATGAAGGCGCGGATCACCTTGCGGCCGGCCTCGAGTTCGGCCTCGTCGAGGGCCCAGACCAGCATGTGGTCGCAGAACGTCCCGTTCCCGATCCAGCGCTTGGCGCCGTTCAGCACCCAGTGGTCGCCGCCGTCGTCGGTGGTTCCGGAAGGATCGCCGGCAACCCGGCGGGCGGTGGTCTGCAGGCCGCCGGCCACATCCGATCCGTGCTCCGGTTCGGTCAGCGCGAAGGCGCCGGTGGTGCGGAGGTTGGAGGCGTCGTCGAGGTAGCGGTCCTGCTGCTCCTTGGAGCCGAATTCGAAAAGCGACTCCACGAAGAGGTCGTGGTGGACCATGAAGAAGGTGGCGATCGAGGTGTCCACCCGGGTCATCTCGGCGATCACCAGGCCGGCGAAGAGGTTGCTGTAGCCGCGGTGGGTGGGGGTGCTGAGCCGGAGACCGCCGAGCTTGGGCAGCAGCTGCGAGGGGAACTCGGCCTTGTCCCACCAGTCCTTGGCGTACGGAGCCACCTCGCTGGCCAGGAACTCGCGCACTTCCTGGAGTTTGCGCTGCTCCTGGACGCTGAGCAGCGACTCGAAGTCGAAGAAGTCCGCCGAAGGCAGGGAAGCGGGCGGGGAATCGGACAACGCCGCGGCGTCCGGGCTGTCCGGGTTCATTTCGGCGCCATCCGGATCGCGCCATCCAACCGTATGGTTTCGCCGTTGAGCATGGCGTTCTCCACGATGTGCGCCACCAAGTTGGCGTATTCCGCGGGGCGGCCAAGCCGTGCTGGGTGCGGTACCTGCTGGCCCAGGGAGTCCTGGGCGTCCTGCGGCAGCCCGGCGAGCATGGGTGTCTCGAAGATGCCCGGGGCAATGGCCATGACCCGGATCAGGGAGCGCGCCAGTTCCCGCGCCACCGGGAGGGTCATCGCGGCCACGGCGCCCTTGGATGCGGCGTAGGCGGGCTGGCCGATCTGGCCGTCGAATGCGGCCACGGAGGCGGTGTTGATGATGACGCCGCGCTCCAATCCGCCGAGCTCGGTGGACACGGGCTCGGTAGCGGCCATGGCTGCCGCGGCCAATCGGATGACATTGAAGGTGCCCACGAGGTTGATCTGGATGACCTTGGTGAAGTTTTCCAGCGGCAGCACGCCGTCGCGGCCGAGCACCTTGCCCGGGGTGGCGACGCCGGCGCAGTTCACGACGATCCGCAGCGGGCCGAGCGCCGTGGCGGCGTCGACGGCGGCCTGCACCTGCACTTCATCGGTGACGTCCGCGGGGACGAACACCGCGTGGGACGCCGGGCCGGAGGCGTTGAGTTCCGCGGCGAAAGCCTCGCCCGACGACGACGGAAGGTCGAGCAGCACCACGGAAGCTCCGGCGTCGAACAGCCTTCGGGCCGTCGCCGCTCCCAGTCCCGATGCGCCGCCGGTGACCAACGCCACAGCGCCCCTGATGTCCATCCATCCTCCTCGATGCAAGCCATTGCGTTAATGCATGTTAACTGAATCACATCGATTGCGCAGCCCGGGGCGGATGACTGGCTACGCTTGGGACCATGGCCACCGCAGAAACACCGGACCTGGCAGCCCGCGCGGACGCCGCCGCCTGCTCGGTCACGCGGGCCTTCGGCAAGCGGCTCTTCTTCCTGCCGGGCACGCACCTCGGCGCCTCGTTCCGGCCCCACAACGGCCTCCAGGCCTTCCTGCAGCCGTGGAACTACTGGTGGCAGGCGCATTATGTGGACTGCCTGGTGGACACCGGCCGCCGCGAGCTCGCCACGGGTGTGAGGTTCGACGGCGCCTCCCGCCCGAGCGCCGGCTGTCTGGCATCGCGGCTGCTCACCGCCATTTGGCTGCGGAATCGCCTCCGTTTCGAGAACGACTATTTCGATGACATGGCCTGGCTCGCCCTGGCCACCCTGCGCTTGGACCACCTTGCCGCAGCCACCGGGAAACCGGGACGCCGGCGCAACGCGAAGGTCCGCGAAAACCTCACCCGGCAGTTCGATTCCGCCTCCACCGGGGACCTGGGCGGAGGCACGTTCTGGAACACCGCGCGGGACTTCAAGAACACCCCGGCCACGGCCCCCGTCGCTCTGTACTACGCCCGCACCGGCGGGCGCGGGCAGGCGCAGGGCCTGCTGGACTGGCTCAACGCCAGGCTCCTCGACCCGGAAGCGGGACTGTACCAGGACGGCCTGCGGATCCACGGCGCGGACACCGTGCTCGTGACCGACATCTATACCTATAACCAGGGCCCGGTGCTCGGCGCAATGCTGGAACTCGGCGGCGAGGAGAACCTGCGAAGGGCGGTTGCACTCATCGAAGCGGTCGCCCGGCGACTGACCCTCAACGGAACCACGCCTGAACAAACCACGGTCCTGAGCTGCCATGGCGACGGCGACGGCGGACTCTTCACCGGGATCCTGCTCCGTTATCTGGCGCTTGCCGCGGCCGACGCCCGGCTCCCGCAGCACGCCAAGGACGCCGCCCGGGCCATGGTGCTGGAAACTGCGGCAGCCTTCTGGAACGGGCGCACGGAAACGGCGCCAGGAATCCATGTCTTCTCCAGCAACCCCCTGCGGCCGGCAGGCCAAACGTACCCGCCAGGCTCCGCCGTCGAACTTTCCACGCAACTGCAGGCCTGGATGGCGCTCGAGGCGGCAGCCAGCCTGACCCGCTGAACGGCATGGCTAAGACCGAGGCGGAGTGTCCGGCATCTTCTTCTGCGGGTACGGCGCCTCGTGCCGGGCCAGCATCTCCACGAAACCGGCGATCTTGCGGGCCCGGGTCTCGGCGCGTTTGACGGAGGTGGTCCGGTAGATCAGGGCGAAGCGGTTCCCCGAGGTGAGGACCTCGAACATGGCCTGCGCTTCCGGGACGGCGGCGATCGCGGCGGCGAGGTCGTCCGGCAGCTCCGCCCCCGCAGCCCCCGCGTAGGCCTGGTCCCAGCGGCCGTCGGCCTTGGCGGCGTCGACGGCGGCCCTGCCGGCGTCGTGCATCTTCCCGGCGGCTTCCAGACGGGCGATGTGGCCGGTGTTCCGTTCCGACCAGGGGCTGCGCGGGCCGCGGCGGGTCATGCGCTGGAGCATGCTTTCGGCGTCGCGCCGCTTCGCCTGCCCGTCGATCCAGCCGAAGCAGAGGGCCTCGTCCAGGGCGGCGTCGTAGTCGAGCTCGGTGACGTTGCCGCCCTTCTTGTGCAGCACCAACCAGACGCCCGGGCTGGTGCTGTGGTTTGCCTCCAGCCAGGCCCGCCATTCCGCGGCATCCTTGACCAGCAGTTCTTCGAGTTCAACGGCCATGTGCCCATTCTGCCTCCGGCCGCCGACATCCGGGCGGCGTAGGCTGGGGCCATGCTGCGTGTCCGCCCCCTCCACTTCACATCCCGCCCCGAGGCCTGGGAGCCCCTGCTGGGGGCGCTCGGCATGATCAAGACCGTGGACGACAGCGGCCGGCGCGAGTTCGACGCCGGCTCCGGCCGCCTCGCCCTGCAGCGCGTCGCGGCGGGGTCGGTGGAGGACGGCACCACCGTGTTCAGCGTCGAGATCGGCGACCCGGCGGAGTTCGCCCGGCGCACCGTGGCCGACGGCACCCGGGCCGAGGTCATCGACACCCCGCACGGCACCGCCGTGCAGGTCACGGCAGAGGACGGCTTCAGCTTCGTCGCGGACAAAGCCGCCCACGGCGCCGTGTGCGCGGACGCCGATACGGCGCTGGCCGTCGTCGGGGTCTGGCTGACGCCCGGCGTCGAACGGGCCGCCGAGGAAATGCGCAATATCGGTGCCCGGCCCCGCCGGGAAACCCCGGACGGGGCGGACTTCAGCACGAAGAACGGCGGGATCCTGGCCGTGCGCTCCGGTGGCCAAGCGGCGGGCGGCGGCCTCGAATTCGAGTACGACGGCGGCTTGGACGGTTTACGGGAGCGGCTCGTCTCAGCGGGCGTTGTCGTCCGGGATGACGGCGGCGCGCTGCTGGTCGCGACGCCGGACGGCGGCGAGTTCGCCGTCCGGGAGGCTCCGAGCGCCTAGTCCCCACCGCCCTCCCTACCCTGGCTCCGGGGTGGCCCAGTCCATGCGGGCGCGGTAGTCCCGGTTTGGTAGCAACGGTAAGGCTTGCGGCGCAGGCATACGCTGATCAGGGGCCCGGCGCCGTGCTTGCTGGAACCGGATTGCGTATGCCGCCGCGGCTGCCAGGCCCGCCACGATGTCGCATGCCCCCGGCAAGGCCATCTAGCGGCCAGGAGGACCTCCACCCCTTGTGGTCCGTGCGAGCAGCCGGGCCATCACGAGTCCGCTGACGATTGCCATCGTTACTGCCATGCCGACGCCGCCCAGGATTCCGATCGCGGCGACAAGCCACGGGTCCTGGCCAGGCTCCCAGAGCGGGGTGGATACGGCGAAGAAGACGGCCAGTCCGGCGCACCAAGCCGCGGCGCTTCCCGGGATCCATGCCCAGGCTGCCGGCAGGTGGCGGCGGAGTTCGATCCACTGGGCGAGGCCAAGGGAGCACAGCAGCAGGAGGCCAAGGACGGCTCCGGCGGCGAGCTGCGACGGCAGGGCCCACGATTGCCAGGCGGTGGTAGAGGAGGGCAGCAGGCCGAGCGCCCACGCGAGGGCTCCCGCCGTCCCTGTCAGGAGCGCCCAGCGCCCCGTCACCAACCCCGGGAGACGGGGGCGCAGAACCCGCGCCTGGAACCAGCCCAGGACGGCGCCCTCACAGAAACCCGCCAGGATGAGAAGTGGAGTGAGAGCCTCCGGCCAAGCGGCGCCGGCCAGGAGCTGGACTCCGGCGGGCGCGAGGAAGCCCACTGACTCCCCCAGGGTGACCCAGAAGATCCAGCCGGTAAGGAAGCGCCTGCCCAGCGCAGGATCAGCAGGGACTTTTCCCACGGCCCCGGAAGTCAGCTCACACGTGCTGGTCGACGAGGATCGGGTTGCCGTCGGGGTCCAGGACGATGAAGCTCGCAGGACCTGTGGTGCCCTCGTCCGCTTCCGCGACGAACTCGACGCCCCGGGCCTTGAGGGTGCGCTGGAGCTCGCGCACGTCGGTGAAACTGTCGAGCGCCTGCGCGTCCTGGCTCCACCCAGGATTGAAGGTCAGGGAGTTCTTCTCGAGCATGCCCTGGAAGAGGCCGATCACGGTCTGGCCGTTCCTGAGGATCAGCCGGTTCTGGGTGATGTCGCCACCGAAACGGACGAAGCCAAGTTTCTCGTAGAACCCGGCCGAGGCATGGATGTCCCTGACATTGAGGCTGATCGAGAAAGCGCCCAGCTGCATGTGTTCCTCCATTCCTGGAAACCTGCGACGCTACTGATGGTACGGCGTCGGGCCGGGCGCCGAAACCACCCCTTGACCATCCGGCGCGACGGTGACGTAATGAAAATGTCCACGGTGCGGCACGTCCGGATCCCTGTGGCGCCCGTGGCAGCCATGGCGAAGGATGCCATGCGGGCAGCAGAGGAGGACATCGTGGGCATACTGGATTCCATTTCGAAGGGGATGCCGGTGGTTGACGGCTCGGGGGAAATCATCGGCCGGGTTGAGGAAGTCGTTCCGCCCAACGAAAAGGCGGAGATATTCGAAGAAGCCGTCGTCAGTTCCGAGCCGGACTTGCTCACTCTCGGGCTGAACTCCGTCTTCGGCCGGGAACCGAAAGTCCCCGAACTGATGGCGCGGAGGCTGTTCCATTCCGGCTACATCAAGATCGATTCCCGCGGTTTCCTGGCCGGCGACACGTACGCGGCCGCGGACAGCATCAGCCGCGTCGAAGAAGGAAAGGCGTACCTGACCCTCACCCGGCACGAACTGTCCACCCAGGTCTGAACCCTGTCGCTGAATCCTGCCCGTCGTAAACCCCGCCGTTTGGGCAGGGCCCGTGGACAAACACGGCCCGCCGGGCGGCGGATACGGTAGAAATTAACCATGAACCTGCGCACCCCCGACCCCAACCCCGGCTGGCTGTCCCCCGAGGACCTGTTCGAGGCCCGCGGACGCCTCCCCATGGTGTATGTCGAGGCGGTCCCGGTCCGGCTGGATCCCTTGGGCTTCGTCAACGAGGTGGGCACGCTCCTGCAGGGCGATGCCGACGGCAACATGGTGCGCTACCTCGTCTCCGGCCGCGTACTGTACCGGGAGACCATCCGGGCCGCGCTGCTGCGCCACATCGAAAAGGACCTGGGCCCGCTGGCCTTCCCGCAGCTGCCCATCAGCCCCGTGCCGTTCACCGTGGCCGAGTACTTCCCGGCCCCTTCCCAGACCGGGTTCACGGACGACCGCCAGCACGCCGTGTCCTTGGTCTACGTGATCCCGGTGACCGGCGAATGCGATCCGCGCCAGGACGCGCTCGAACTGACCTGGATGACCCCGGAGGAAGTGCTCAGCGAAGAGGTCCAGCAGGAGTTCGACGGCGGCCGCGGCAACCTGGTCCGTCAGGCCCTCGCTTTCGCCGGGGTCGGCCTGTAGCCGAAGCCCGGGACTTCCACGGCTTTCCACATGGCCGGAATGCCTCCCGCGCCCGGGGGTGCCCGTTCTATAGACTGGTGGGCGGACCCCAAGCAAAGGATTTTTGGCGATGACCCACAGCCCGGCCGATCAGCAATACCGTGAAAAGCAGGCTGGGGCCCTGCAAACCGGCGACTACCTCTACCTCCCGGGCAACGGCCCCGCGGAGGAGATCACCGGCATCGAGCTCGAACACGACGACTTCGGCGTGCCGGCCCTCGTCATCGCGACCACGTCCGAGGGCGGTAGCGTCCGTATCGCCTTCGGCTCCGCCGTCCCGGTGGGCGAACCCCGTAGCGCTGTCAACGGGCCCGCCGGTAACTCGCCCGACGCCGGTGACCGGGATTCCGGCGACGACGCGCCCGCCGGTGAGCTTCCCGCGGAGTCCGCACCCGCCGTCGTCGTCCCTCCGCTTCCTGCCGCTCCCCCGTCGATGAACGCCCCGACGGCGGCCCAGCTCGCCCTCATCCCCGCACCGTCCGGCACACCGGAGGCCGTGATCGCCGCCGCGGCGGAGGCGCATCCGGGGCGGAACGGCGTCGCCGTGCTGAGCGAACGCCTGGTCAAGGGCGTGAACACGAAGTCGGGCAGCTGCCTGCGGGACATCAGCGACCTCGCACACGACCTCTTCATCCAGCTCCGCGACCCGGACAATGCCCTTGCCGTCGCCGACCTGCTGAATGTGCTGCCCTTCGACGGCAACAGGGACCGCTGGGCCTCGGTGGAGCGTGCCTTGGCTCTGTCCAGCTTCATCTGCCGGGAACTCGGGCAGGAAGCGCGTGCCGAGGCCTACGCCCAGATGCTCCAGGCCCCGGACTCCCTGGAGACCGACCCGTTCCGGGCCCGGATCGCCGCGCGGGTTCGCCAGCGGGCGCTCAACGAACCGAACCTGTACGACAAGGAAATCTTCCGCTCCATCGACAACGGCAACCGCGACGCCGAACGCGAATGGCGGCTGCTGCGCTTCGAATCGCTGCTCTTCCTGCGCGCCCACGGCGGTTCGGAGACCCTGCGGATCAGCGAACTGGACCACCGCCTGGCCAACGAGCTCGAGGCGGTCCGCGCCTAGCGTTGTCAAGGCTTTTGCCGCCACCGGATGGAGAGTAGATTCGGGGCCATGACGAACAATCTGAGCGTTGTAGTAAATGCCGACGCGCAGCAAGTTTGGACCATGCTGCGCGAACCGTCGCGGGTAGCCCAGTGGCACGGCTGGGAAAGCGACGAACTCAGCGATGAAATCAACCAGATCTACTTCAGTTCCCAGGTAGTCGAGGGCCCGGACCACACGAGCCTCACGGTGAACGGCGGCGACGAATTCGAGCTGCACCCGGTCACCGGCGGCACCGAGGTACGGGTCACCCGGGCCGCGCTGGACCACGATTCCGAATGGGCCGATTTCGACGAGGACATCACCCAGGGTTGGCTGACATTCCTGCACCAGCTGCGCTTCGCATTGGAGCGGCACCCGCACGGGCACCGGCGTACCCACGTGGTCAACCTCCCTGGCGGCGGATCGGCCATTGAAAAGCTGGGCCTGAACGATCTTCCGGCACCGGGCGAAGAGTACGAACTGACCCTGCCCACGGGCGAGGCGATCTTCGGCAAGGTCTGGTTCCGTACCCGGCACCAAGTAGGCGTCACCGTGCACAACTACGCCGAGCACGGCGAGGGGCTGCTGATCGTGGCCGAACAGCAGGCGATCCCGGAGAAGAGGCCCGACGGCGGCGCGATGGTCATTGCGTCCACTTACGACCTCGGTGCGCACCAGCTGGACGCGGTCCGCTCCCATTGGGACAACTGGAAGGCTGAGAACTACCCCACAGAGGTGCCGGCGCACTGACACTTCCCAGCGATCGGCTGGCAGACTGTAACGGTGCCAGCCGATTCCGTCCTGCCTGATACCCCTGCCACATCCTTGGTCGCTCCATTTGCGGGACGCCAGGCTGAGTTCTCGTTTTCGGTGGGGACTCGCCTCTCCGAAAGCTGTGCCCCGGCACCGGAACAGCGGGAGGGCAACGGCGGCGAATTCCTCGGCCGCACCGGAACCATCACCACGCCGCACGGGACCATCCAGACGCCCGCGTTCATCGCCGTCGGGACCAAAGCCACGGTGAAGGCCGTGCTGCCGGAGTCCATCCGGGGCTTCGGCGCGCAGGCCGTGCTGGCCAACGCCTACCACCTGTACCTGCAGCCCGGCCCTGATATCCTCGACGCCGCCGGCGGGCTCGGCGCGTTCATGAACTGGGACGGGCCCACTTTCACGGACTCGGGCGGATTCCAGGTGATGAGCCTGGGCTCGGGCTTCAAGAAGGTCATCGATATGAAGACTGTGTCTGCCGCGGACGCGGCCATACCGGACGATGCCGTGGCGCCCGGCAAGGAACGCCTGGCCCATGTGGACGAGGAGGGCGTCTGGTTCAAGTCGCACCTGAACGGGGACCGGCACCGTTTCTCGCCCGAGATCTCCATGCAGGTGCAGCACCAGATCGGCGCGGACATCATGTTCGCCTTCGACGAGCTGACCACCCTGCAGAATTCCCGTGCCTACCAGGAGGAGTCCCTCGAACGCACCCGCCGCTGGGCCGAACGCTGCGTCACGGAGCACCGGCGGCTTACCCTTTCCCGGGAGGGGAAGCCGTACCAGGCCCTGTTCGGAGTCATCCAGGGGGCGCAGTACGAGGACCTTCGCCGCAAGGCCTGCCGGGACCTCGGGGCGATGGAGTTCGACGGCTACGGGATCGGCGGGGCGCTGGAGAAGGAAAACCTGGGAACGATCGTGCGCTGGTGCAACGAGGAACTGCCCGAAAACAAACCGCGGCACCTGCTGGGCATTTCGGAGCCGGACGACATCTTCACGGCGATCGAAAACGGCGCGGACACTTTCGACTGTGTCTCCCCCACCCGGGTGGCCCGCAACTCGGCGTTCTACACCGCGGACGGCCGCTTCAACCTCTCGGGTGCGAAGTACAAGGCCGACTTCGGGCCACTGCAGGAGGGCTGCGACTGCTACACCTGCCTGAACTACTCCCGGGCCTACATCCACCACCTGTACAAGGCCAAGGAGATGCTCTCGGCCACCCTGATCTCCATCCACAACGAACGCTTCGTGGTGAGAATGGTGGACGACGCCCGCGGCGCCATCGAATCCGGCGACTTCTTCGAGTTCAAGGCCGAGACCCTGGGCCGGTACTACTCCTAGCCGGCCGGGACCGCAGCTTCAGTGGGTCCGGACTGCATTCTGAGCAAGGCCGTTAGCCCCTACCGGCCCGCACGGTGCTGAGCAACACTCTGGGTGTGGCCAGCATTCCAAACCGCACGACGCACCGGCAACCGCGCCCGGCCGGGTCCGGCTGGCCTTGGACCCAAACCCTGCTTGTCGCCGTCATTGGCGCCGCAGCCATCTACCTTGTCAGCAGTCACTGGGTTCACATCCTCGACGCTTCGCCTTACCTCTGGGTCGTTTTGATGATGGGCATGCACGTGTTCATGCATCGCGGTCACGGAGGCCACGCCGGACACGGCGGGCAGGGCCGTTCGGGCGGTTCCGTGCCGCCAACTCACCCGGGAGGGAGCGGACATGTCCACTGACTACGGCTACAACCTGTGGTGGCTGGTAATCATCAATTCGGCGGTGTTCATCATTTTCGCCTTCAGCTTTGTCCGGCCCAGGACACGGCTGGACTGGCGGGCACTGGGCGGGTTTTCGGCGTTCATCGTGGCGCTTTTCACCGAGATGTACGGCTTCCCGCTGACGATCTACCTCCTGTCCGGGTGGCTGGGCAGCGTCATCCCGGGAGTGGACCTGTTGACTCATAATTCCGGACATTTGTGGCAGGACCTGACGGGCTGGCAGGGGGATCCGCATCTGAGCCCGCTGCACCTGCTGAGCAGTGTGCTGATCGCAGCGGGTTTCATCCTGCTGTACCGTGCCTGGCAGGTCCTCTTCGCAGCACAGCGCGACCACCGGTTAGCAGTCGCCGGACCGTACGCCATAGTGAGGCATCCCCAGTACCTTGGCTTCCTGGTCATCATGGCCGGGTTCCTGCTGCAGTGGCCCACGCTGCTGACGCTGCTGATGTTCCCGGTCCTCGTCGTCGTCTATCTGCGCCTGGCCCGCAGCGAGGAACGCATGATGGCTACCGAATTCGGCGAAAGCTATGCAGCCTATTGCCGGCAGGTGCCCGGGTTCTTTCCGCGCCTGGGCCGACGCCGGCACGCCGGGACCGGGCAGCCCTAGCGGCTGCGGGAACGGCCGCGGATCCGGAGCGGGCGGAGGCAAAGGGGCATGCTGTTCTTGGCCTTGAAGAACCTGGTCCAAGAGAAGACCCGGCTCCTGATCAGCGTTGGCGGGGTCGCCTTCAGCGTTCTGCTGATCATGAGCATCCAGGGCCTGTATCAGGGCTGGAGCAATAAGATCGGCGAGTATATCCGCACCGTTCCGGCCGATTACTGGATCACCCAGACGGGCGCCACCGATATGTTCCATACACCCTCGGTGCTTCCGCTGACCGTCGGCGAGCGCATCGCCACCGTAGACGGCGTCGCTGCCGCAAAGCCGTTCAGCGGCCGCAGGGTCGCTTTCGAACACAACGGCAGGGACATCAATCTCTATGTCATCGCCGATGACA
This sequence comes from Arthrobacter silvisoli, assembly GCF_003369445.1. Lineage (GTDB taxonomy): Bacteria > Actinomycetota > Actinomycetes > Actinomycetales > Micrococcaceae > Arthrobacter > Arthrobacter silvisoli. The sequence goes on along the minus strand of NZ_QRCU01000059.1, from coordinate 96,152 downwards.
CGGAAAACAACGTCGGGGCACCCGCCCGGGTCGTGGAAGGAAAGCCCGTGCCCGGCAAGGGCGAGATCATCATCGACCGGGTGGTGGCGCGCAGCGAAAACCTGCGCATCGGCGACAGCATCCCGCTTGCGGGCCGCACCCTGAAGGTGGCTGGCTATTCGGAAGGCGGATACATCCTCAGCTTCTCCTTCGCGTTCACCACCAAAGAGGACGCAGAGAGCATTCTCCAGCTTCCCGGTGCAACCAATTTCTTCCTCGTGACCGTCAAGGCCGGCAGCAACGCGGGCGACGTCGCTGAACGGATCGAGGCCGACCCTGCGGTGGACGCCATCACCAAGGACAGGTTCGTGGAAAACAACACGAACATCGTCAGGGACACGTTCCTGCCCATCATCCTGGTGCTGCTGCTGATCGGCATCGCCGTGGGCATGACCGTCATCGGCCTGACCATCTTCACCTCGACTATCGAAAAGGCCCGGGAATACGGGGTCCTGAAGGCCATCGGGGTGACAAACCTGCAGCTCTACGCCGTCGTCGTGGAACAGGCGATCACCGCAGCGGTTCTCGGCTATCTCCTCGGTGCCGGCCTGGCCCTGGCCGTCAGCGCGGCCGCCGGAAGCTACGTGCCGGAGTTCATCACGGAAATCCGCTGGTGGGATGCCGGCTGGATTTTCGCCGTCACCGTGGCCATGGCCGTGGTGTCCTCGCTGCTGCCGGTCCGGCGCCTGGCCCGTATCGACCCGGCCGAGGTGTTCCGATCATGAGCGTTGTCGCTGTCCAGGACGTGAGCAAGACCTTCGGAACCGGCCACACGGCGGTCGCCGCCGTGGAGCACGTATCCCTCACTGTCGATGCGGGGGACATTGTGCTGGTGATGGGTCCGTCCGGATCCGGAAAGACAACGTTGTTGTCCATGATCGGAACCCTCATGCGTCCCACCGGGGGACGGATCCTCATCGCCGGACGGGACACGGCGGACCTCGGCCCTTCCCAGTTGTCGGCCATGCGCCTGCGCGAGTTCGGATTCGTTTTCCAGACCTTCAATCTGCTCTCGGCCCTGACTGCGGAGGAAAACGTCATGATGCCCCTGATCGCCGCGGGCGCGGGCAGGAAACAGGCACGGATGAAGGCACGCGCGGCCCTGGAACAACTCCAGCTCGGACATCGTCTGCGCAGTCTTCCGAGGGACCTCTCCGGCGGCGAGAAACAGCGGGTAGCTATCGCACGGTCCCTCGCGAACGAGCCCCGGTTGATCCTCGCCGATGAACCGACCGCAAACCTCGACGGGAAGACCGGCCGGGACGTCACCCTCCTCCTGTGCCAGACGGCCTGCATCGAAAACAGGGCTGTCATCATCGTCAGCCACGACCAGCGCCTGCGCGTCGCAGCCAAGCGGGTCGTCACCATTGAAGACGGCAGACTCACTGCAGAAGAACCCGGTGAGCACGACCAGCACTGCCGCATGCACGCTCCGGAGCCGCGTTCCCATGAAAATGACCGATGAAGAGCTCCTCGCCGTACTGGCCGACCCGGCCGAAGATGCCGCCCGGATGGAGCGGATCAGGACCGAAATTGACGCCGGATTCCGCTTGCTCTCGGGCCGGGTGGGGAAGGCAGTCGCCGTCTTCGGATCTTCACGGCCGACGCCGGTAGACCCGCTCTACTTGACCGCCCGCCAGTTGGGGTCCCGCTTTGCCGAAACCGGCTTCGCCGTCATCACCGGCGGAGGGCCCGGCCTGATGGAGGCTGCCAACCGCGGCGCGACAGAAGCAGGCGGCCTCTCTGTCGGCCTTGGCATTGAGCTGCCGCTGGAACAGCCGCTCAACCCTTACCTGAACCTGTCCATGACTTTCCGCTATTTCTTCGCCCGGAAAATCATGTTCGTCAAATACTCCTCGGCCTTCGTCGTCCTCCCCGGCGGCTTCGGCACGTTGGATGAGCTCTTTGAAGCCCTGACGCTCCTCCAGACCGGAAAAATCCACGAGTTCCCTGTGGTTCTGATCGGCACCGGCCACTGGTCAGGGCTCATGTCGTGGATGCAGAAGCGTCTCCAGGACCAAGGGTTCATCGCCCCCGATGACATCCGTCTGCTGAAGGTCACGGACGACCTTGACGAAGCCGCGGAGCTGGCTCATCAATGCCACCTGCGCCAACTCGCCCTCTGAAGCAGCCACGCATGAAAGAGACTTGGCGCCGGTGAGCCCGGTCCATGCCAGTAGGCGGCACCGCCGTCTGTACCGGAGGGCCAAGGAGTCCAGGGCCGGCGTGAATCGCCTCTATGCCCCGTAGCTCGGTTCGCGCTTCTTCACCCAGCCGATCACCAGCGAGGTGACGGGCACGAAGAGGAACTCGACGGCGGTCTTGTAGACAAAACCCACCACCACGTAGTTGACGAAGGTCCCGAAGTCGGCGATGCCGATCACGGAGGCCGCGATGCTGCAGAAGATCAGCGTGTCCACGAATTCGCCGGCGCCCGAGGACCCCATGAGCCGTGCCCACAGGGACTTTTCGCCGCTGCGTTCCTTCATCTTCACGAGGATCCAGGAGTTGATGGTCTGGCCTGCGAAGAAGCCCAGGAGCGACGCAAGCACGATCAACGGCACCGGGCCGAGTGCGCCCTCGATGGCAGCCTGCTTGGCGTTGCCGTACTCGTCGCCGAAGCCGGGAAGCGCGATGATGACCCAGTAGCAGAGCGAAGCGAAGGCGGAGAGCGCGAACGTGGTGACGATCGCTTTCCGCGCTGCCTTGAAGCCGTAGACCTCGCTCACCACGTCGCCCAGGATGTAGGCCAGCGGGAACAGGAAGAAGCCGCCGTCAGTGACGATCGGGCCGAGCACCACGCCCTTGGAGGCGCCGATGTTGGACAGGATCAGCACCACGGCCATGACGGCCAGGAAGATCGCGAAGTAGGGGGAACCGGTCGAGGCGAACCGCGGAGCGGCTTTCAGGGCACGGTCGCTAAGGGCAGGGCTGCCGGAAGGCGTGGTCAAGGGTGCATCCGTTTCGTCGTGGTTCGCGCAGGCACCGGGCAGCTACACGGCGCCCCGCTGTATTAGCACTGGACGTCCCCCAGGCTAACGTGCGAGGCCCGCTTTACGTCCTTCCGCGGCAGCAAGGGACGCAAAGCGCGCCTCACAGCAGGGAGTCCTCAAGCACGCGCTAAGCGTCGTCCCGAGGGCCCCGACGCGAGCTTGCGAGCGTTGGGGAGGGACTTACGCGGCGTCGTCCCGAGGGCCCCGACGCGAGCTTGCGAGCGTTGGGAAGGGACTTACGCGGCGTCGACGAGTTCCTTCTTTTCGAAGGCGTCGCCCTGCTCGGTATCCAGGTGCGTGGCCTTCTTGTTCTTCAGGGCGAAGACGTAGACCAGCAGGGACAGGAAGATCGCCACTGTCACGTAGGTGAAGAAGAGGTCCTCGCGGCCGGCCTTCTGGAACGCGGCCCCGATCAGCGGAACCGTGCCGCCGAAGAGGGAGTTGGCAATCGCGTATCCCAGGCCGACGCCGAGGGCACGGATGGACGCCGGGAAGAGTTCGGCCTTCACCAGGGCGTTGATGGAGGTGTAGCCGCCCACGATCAGCAGCCCGCCCATCATCAGCAGGAACGCCGTGAAGGGATCCTTGGTGCCGGCCAGGGTGGAAAGCAGCGGCCAAGTGAAGAGGACGCCGGTCACGCCGAACCACACGAGCAACGGCTTGCGGCCGATCTTGTCCGAGATCAGCCCGTACACGGGCTGCAGCAGCATGAAAATGAACAGTGCCCAGAAGTTGATCACCGAAGTGTCCGTCTTGGCGATCCCGGAAGTATCGTTCATGAACTTCAGGATGAAGTTGGTGTAGGTGTAGAAGGCCATCGTGCCGCCCATGGTGAGGCCGACGCAGACCAGCAACGGCTTCCAGTGCTTGGTCAACAGCAGCTTCATGGTGCCCGGCTGGGGTTCGCCTTCCACGCGGACGTGGGCGGCACGGATCTGGTCAGCCGAAACCGTCTCCTCCATGGAGCGGCGGAGCCAAAGGACCACCAGGGCTGCCACGCCGCCAATTGCGAACGGAATGCGCCAGCCCCAGCCGGTCAGGGCCTCCTTGCCCATGGTGTTCTGCAGGATGACCAGCACCAGCAGGGCCAGCATCTGGCCGCCCACCAGGGTGACGTACTGGAAGCTGGAGAAGAAGCCACGGCGCTTGGCGGTCGCGGCTTCGGACATGTACGTGGCGCTCGTGCCGTATTCGCCGCCCACCGAGAAGCCCTGCAGCACCCGGATGAAGATCAGCAGGACCAGAGCCCAGATGCCGATTTCCTGGGTGGTGGGCAGGATCGCGATGCCGAAGGACCCGATCGACATCATGGTCACGCTGAGGGTCAACGCGGCCTTGCGGCCCTTGCGGTCGGCGTAGCGGCCGAAGAACCAGCTGCCGAGCGGGCGCATGAGGAACGACGTCGAGAAGACGGCCATCGCTTCGAGGCCGGCCTGCAGTTCGTCCTTGGAGTTGAAGAAATGGGCCTGGAAGTAGGCGGCGAAGACCGTGTAGACGTACAGGTCGTACCACTCCACCAGGTTGCCTGCGGAGCCCTTGAGGATGTTGCCCACGGCCCGGCGCGTCTGGGCTGACTCGGTCTGTGCCGATCCGTCCTGCGCCGATCCGTCCTGCGCCGATCCGTTTGGGGGCGCTGTGTGCTGAGTGCTCATCGATGAACCTTCCTTGCGTGGCGCCGCCATCGGCAACCGTTTACTGCATAAGTCCACCCGCCAAACTAGTTCGTGATTCCGGGCACATCCACGCCGGAAGGCATTTCCTAACACTTCCTTAGGAATCGGCCGCCGCCCGGAAAGGCGTCGTCCCTCAGTAAGACCCGAAGCAGCCCGAAAGCAGCCCGGAAGCAAGACCGGCAGCAAAAGAACCGCGAAGGCGGTAAGGTCCAAACGGACCACCCTGCGGCCGAATCCGCGGGAACCGGACAGCCGAGGAACCGAACAGCGGAGGACTAGGCAATGCGCGTGCTGATCGTCGAAGACGACGATGCGATGGCATCGGCACTTGTCGCGGCCGTCGTCTCCGCCGGGCACAAACCGCATCGGGTGGCCCGCGGCGCCGACGCCCTCCTGGTCCACCGGGACTACGAAGTGATCCTCATGGACCTGGGCCTTCCGGACATCGACGGCCTCGAGCTGCTGCGCAAACTCCGCCAGGTGACGGACTCCCCCATCCTGATCCTCACGGCCCGCGACGACGAACGCAGCGTAGTCCTGGGTCTCCGCTCGGGCGCCGACGACTACCTCGTGAAACCCGTGAAGCTCGTTGAACTCCTCGCCCGCATCGAAGCCGTCACCCGGCGGGTCGCCAAAGCGGCCGGCAACCGTCCACACTCCCTCGTGATCGGCGAACTCGACGTCGACCTCGACCGCCGCGTCGCCGTCGTCGGCTCCCGCGAACTGCAGCTGACCGCCACGGAGTTCGAGCTGCTGGCGCTGCTCGCCCGGAACGCCGGCTCGGTGGTGACCCGCGAGCAGATCCTCGACGCCCTCTGGGGTGACGCGTTCCTCGCCTCGTCCCGCGCACTGGACGTCCACCTCACGGGGCTGCGTTCGAAGCTGGGCCTGCCCGGTTTCATCATCAACGTCCGGGGCGTGGGTTACCGCATCGAAGCGGAACCGGCGTGAGGCTACGGGTTTTAGGCACCCTGGGGGTGCTGGCCGCGCTGCTGGTGGTGGTGGTGGCCGCGGCGATCCTGAGCTCCGCCAGCCGGGAACTGGCCCAGGAGGTGCAGATCAACCGGGTGTCGGCACTCAACCGCTTCGCCCAGCTCGCCTACGACGCCGCCCTCGACGGCGATTCCGGCCAGCTTCAGGGCGACATGGACCGGTACTCCGCCCTGTACGGCGAAGGTGTCCTCATCCGCCTGCCATCCGGGACGCTGCGGTCCGGCAGCCTCGACGACGAGCGGCCGGAAGTGCGCAGCGCCGTCGGGCAGGCCAGCCTGAACCTCAGCAACACCACCCTGCCGCCCGTGCAGGCGTTCGGCTCCGGGGCAGCGTATATTTCCCGGTCCTTCGGGCCGGCCAGCCAGGTGCTCGGCGAAGCGGTGCTGGAGGTGAAGCTCGACGCCGCCCGGCAGCAACTGCGCGAACGGTACCTGCTGGTGGGCCTCGGCGCTGTGGTGCTCTGGCTGCTGCTCCTGCTCGGCGCCGCGCGCGTGACGGCGTGGGTGTTGCGCCCGGTGCACCGGCTGAACTCGGCCGCGCAGGAACTTGCCGCCCGCGGCAGGACCGCGCGGCTGCCCGAGGCCGGCCCGCCGGAGCTAAGGGAGCTGAGCCGCAGCTTCAGCCGGATGGCGCAGGCCGTGAGCGAAAGCATGGAGTCGCAGCGCCTGCTCATCGCCGACACCTCCCACCAGCTCCGGAATCCCGTGGGTGCCCTGCGGCTGCGGCTGGACCTCCTCCAGCTCAGGCTCCGCTCAGCAGAGGAGCAAGCCGCCGCGGCGGACGTCACCGCCGAGCTGGAACGGGTGGAGGAAATCCTCGACGGCGTGCTGCGGCTCGCGTCCGCCGAACACCGGGCGTCGGAGCAGCAGAGCGGCGGGCCGGCGGCGCCGGACGCGGAGGTCCCGGACACCGATCCCTTCACGGTGCTCCAGGAGGAGACGGACCGGGCGCGGCCCGCGGCGGAAGCGGCCGGCGTCGTCCTCGTCTTGGAAACCAGCCCCGAATTGAACAGCAGGCCGGCACCGCGCCTGCGCTGCAAGCCTGCCGAGTTGGCGCACATGGTGGACGAGCTCCTCGCCAACGCCATCAAGTACGCCCCCGGCACCACCGTGATGGTGGCCCTCCGCGGGCGGGACGGTTCCGTTTCCATCGAAGTGTCCGACGGCGGCCCCGGCCTGCGCGCCGAAGACCGGGCCGCTGCCACCTCGCGTTTCTGGCGGTCGCCGGAGCACCGGGCGATCCGCGGCACCGGGCTCGGCATGACGATCGTCGACCGGTTGGCGAAAGCCAACGGCGGGCGCCTGGTGCTGGAGGAGAACCCCGGCGGCGGGCTGCGGGCACGGCTGGAGTTCCCGGGAGCCGGCGATGACTGAGCCAAGAACGGACGTGTCCCGCCGGACCGTACTGGCTTCTGCGCTGCGGGCGGGCCTCACCGCCGGGCTCGCGGGCGTGGCGCTGCCCGTAATTGCGTCGTGCACCCCGGCGGGCGGACCACAAAGCATCACGGTTGCCGGCGGCGAAAGCGGCGGCTTCTACCTCGAGTTCGCCACCCTGCTGGCCGGCGCCCTGCAGCGGGAAGGCGTGGCCGGGAAGGCCGAACCGCTGACCACCGGAGGCAGCCTGGAAAACCTGGAACTGCTCAGGGCAGGCAAGGCGACGTTCGCGATTGCGCTGGCCGACGCCGCGGCCGAGGCGGTTCCGGCAACCGACACATCAGCGGCGATGGCCGCCGTCGGGAAGGTCTACGAAAACTATGTGCACTGCATCGTCCGCGAGGACAGCGGGATCCGCAGTCTCGGCGAACTCGCCGGGAGGACGGTCGGCACAGGCGAGTCCCGCTCCGGGACGTCCCTGACGGCGCGCCGGATCCTGGAAACGTTCGGGGCAGGCGCCGGGCGGGAAGCGTTCTCGAAGCATCCGCCCCGGGAACAGAGCCTGGGGTTGAACACGGGCCTGGCCGCTCTGCGGGCGGGGACGGTGGATGCGCTGTTCTGGTCCGGTGGCGTGCCCACGGCCGCGATCGCGGCGCTGAACAAGGACCTCGGGCTCTCGTTCCTCGAGCTGTCGGGGATGATCCGCCCGATGCGCGCACGGTTCGGCCCCTTCTACGACCGCGTCCTCATCCCGGAGAACAGCTACGACGGCGCCCCCGCGGTGTGGACCGTGGGCGTAGCCAACCTGCTGCTCTGCCGGCGGGACCTGGACGACCGCACCGTGGAGCGGACCGTGGAACTGCTGGTCACGCGAGCCGGCGACCTTGTTCCCCAGACCAGTGCCGGGGTGCAGTTCCTCAGCCCGGACACCCTGATCAACACGGCGGGCATCCCCCTGCACCCCGCGGCGGAACGGGCGTACCGGACGCTGCACGGGTAGGTGGCTGGGTCGCGAACCCGCAGGTCGGAGGGGTCCCCAGCTTCGCCAACCCGGCCTAAGATGCATTCAACTGCGTACGGAGCTGCCGCAAGTGATCAAGGTTCTGGAACGAATCAACGTGGCGTTCAATGGCCTGGCTCTCCTCACAGCCCTCATATTGCCTCCCCTGACGCATTTTGCAGGGACACCGGTCTTTGCCTACTTGGCCGCGGTTCTGATCGTCGGGTCCCTCTTGCTGTTCCGGCTCCAACCAGCGGGCCTCCGAGCCAGATTCGCGAATGCGGGTGGGCACCACGCTAAGCCGTTGGCCGATCAAGAACGAACAAGGTGGCCTTACGCCTGGACGTGTGGAATCGGATACTTGGCGATGCTTGCGTACATCTGGACGATCGCCCCGAGCTACTGGACCTAGGCAACCGCCACGCCGCTGGAGGCGGCGAAGACTGCGAAGGCTTTCGTGACCGCGGGCATCGAGGCCCGGGTGTCCTCGAACGCACCGTTCGATGCCCTCTGGCAGGGCGGCGCCCTCTAATCCCCGCCGGCACCCGACCGGCCTGCTTACCGCGGGTCTGCCACCTGGCCCATGAACAGGGGCAGGCCCGTCTCCACGTGCACGATCTCGTAGTGGAACGGGCGGTCAAAGGAGATGCTCTGCGGGGGCGGCATGGCAGCACTGTCCCGGGCGTTGATCTGCGTGACGGCAGCGGCAACGGTGCCCTTCTCGGCCACCGTGATGTTGGCGGCCTGCGCCGCCGCGGTGAGGAACATCCCCGGCTGGATGGCGTTGAAGTCGGTGGTGGTGCTGAAGGTCTCTTTCAAGCCCATCCGGATGAGCATCTTCTTGAGGTCGAACTTGCTCTTGTGGTCCCACTTGGGCAGCTTGATCTCAACGGGCGACGGCGACGCCCGCCCGAGTGCCTCTGCCACCCGGGCGAGTGTCCCGGCGTCGAGGGTGTCTGAAGGGACCGCAGCCTGCCCCGTCGAAAGCCTGTCCGGGAGCACGAGCCGCATGGTGAAACCTTCCGCGTAGGGCAGCTCGACGGCCTGCCAGCCCTTGCCCTGCGCGTAGGCCACGCTCACGGTGCCGTCCATGGTGGGCACGTTGAGCACTTCGCCGGCTGCCGTGGTGAAGGCCCGGTCCCGGGTGTTCCCGGGGTCGAACGGCACGTTCCAGGCCGCGGCGAGGTACACGGCGTTCAGCAGGCTGAAGGTGTCCTTCGGGTCGAATTTCACCGGGGCCTTCTTGATCCGGCCGCCGGTGTTCTTATCCACCCAGGCGTCGATGGCTGGCTCGGTCACCGCGGCGTTCCGGAAGTCCACGGGGTATACGCCGGTGCCATAGTGCCTGGCCAGGGTGTCCAGGTAGGCCTGGCCGGTGGGCGTGTCCTTGTGGATGAAGAGGCCGTTGGCAACGTGCATGACCGGTTTGCGCGGCGGGTTGTCCTCGTCCACCGAGGCGGGGTCGCCGTCGTACTTTTCGAGCGTGGCGAGCAGCGCGTTCATGGATTCGTCGCGCGCAGCGGCGGGGAGGCTGAGCACTTTGTCCATTTCGGCGGCGCTCGCCCCGGACGCGCCGGCGCGCAGCATCGACAGGGCGATGAGCAGGCTCCCGGGCGAGGAGATGACGTTCCCGTTGGCTTCCTCGCCGCCGTCGGCGAGCAGCGTCGTTCCGAGCTTGAGGGCCGAGGTGCGGTAGGCCGCCAGCTGCTTCGGGTACGCCGAAATGCTGGCCGCAACCCGTTCGACGTCGGCCTTCAGGAGAGCCGGGGCCGCGTGGGGTGCAGGCTGCGGCGCGCAGGCGGTCAACACAATGGCGGTCCCCCATGCGACTATCCGGGCAAGATTCCTGGTCTTCATGGCTGCCCTCCCGCGGTGGTGACTGCTTTCAGTCAAGCAGCCACCACGCGACGAGGCCATGGAGAGCCGGTCACGTTTGCGGCTCGCTTCGCTTTCGATTCCGCATACGTCACCCAGGCGCCGTTACTTCGAGGCGACTACCGCTTCCTGGTCGTCTTCGGCCGCCGCGCGGCGGGCCTTGAGCTTGTTGTTCACCAGCGGCCAGAACGCGGCGAGCACCGCCACGGAGACCAGCGAGGTCCACACCTGGGTGCGGCCGGAGTCGCTGGAGAACAGCATGACCACCACGATGCCGGCGACGGCGGCGATCACCAGGATCCCCAGCCAGGGGTGCAGCCACATGCGCAGCTTCAGGGACGCGGTTTCCTCCGGGGTCATGCGTGCCCGGGTGCGCAGCTGGGTCAGGGCGATGAACGCGTAGACGAACAGCGCCACCAGTCCGGCGGAGTTCATGATGAAGTCGAAGATGCCCGAATCCGGCGCCGTGAAGTTGATGACGACGGCGGCGTATCCGCCCAGCGTGGAGGCGATAACGGCCACTACCGGAATACCGGTGGAAGACTTGCGGGCGATGATCTTCGGCGCGTAGCCCTGCCCGGCGATGGAGGAGAACATGCGGGCCGCCGAGTACAGGCCGGAGTTCAGCACCGAGCACACGGCGGTAAGGATCACGGCGCTCATCACGACGTCGGCACCGGGCAGGCCGTAGAGGCTGAAGAGGTAGGCGAAGGGTGCCTTCTCCTTGGGATCGGGCAGCTGGTTCCACGGGACGATGGTGACAATAAGCAGGACCGCGCCCACGAAGAAGATCAGGATCCGCCAGATCACGGTGCTGGTGGCCTGCCGGACGCCCTTGGCCGGGTCCTCGGATTCGGAAGCGGCCATGACGGCGATTTCGGTGCCGAAGTAGGAGAAGATCACGATCGCCACGCCGCCGATCACGGCGCCGAAGCCCTCGGGCATGAAGCCGCCGTGCTCCCACAGGTTCGGGACGGCAAACCGGGCGTTGGGCCACAGGCCGAGGGCGAAGAGCACGCCCACCCCCAGGAAGACCACGATCGCGGCCACCTTGATGCTGGCCAGCCAGAACTCGGTTTCACCGAAGGAGCGCAGGGACACCAGGTTGGCGCCGGTGAAGACCAGGAGCAGCAGCACCGAGAAGATCCACTGCGGAATCGAGGGGACCCAGCCGTGCAGGATGGACCCGCCCACCACGGCCTCGTAGGCGATCACGCCCACCCAGAAGTACCAGTACAGCCAGCCCACGAAGTAGCCGGCCCAGTCGCCCAGGCCGACGCGGGCGTACTCCATGAAGGAGCCGACGGCGGGACGTGCCGCTGCCATTTCGCCCAGCATGCGCATGGCGAGGAAGACCAGCAGGCCGCCGATCAGGTAGGAGATCACGGCTGCAGGGCCCACCGCGTGGATCACGTTGGCGGAGCCCACGAAGAGGCTGGAACCGATGATGCCACCGAGGGTGATCATGGTGACGTGCCTGGAACGGAGCTTCTTGGGTCCGTGGGTTTTTGCGCCTTGGGTCTCGGCTGGCATGGGTACTTCTTTCTTCAGGGAGTGCAGCGCCCGGAGGGCACACGGCATCCTATGTGAAAGAAGAGGCCGCCGTACAAAAGAGGGCTTGGCCTTGCTTGACTTGCGCGAACTGGCAGATAATGCCCTGTTTTCGCGGATTTAAGGGCGACAACTGCCAGTTCGCACGAATCTTCGGGCGCGGAGAAAGCTACCCCGAGTGGGCCTGCAGGAAGGCGTACACCTCGGTCTCATCCACGCCCGGGAACGCCCCGGGCGGCATCGCGGCGAGCAGGTGCGAGTGGGCGCGGGCCGAGGGCCAGGCGTTGCCCGCCCATTCGGACGCAAGCGCGGCCGGCGGCCGTTTGCAACAGGCCGGATCCGGGCAGGTCGACGTGGCGCGCGCCGTCGTCTCCCTCCCGCGGAACCATTTCACATGCTGGTACGGCACGCCGATGGACAGCGAGAACTGGCCCGACGCCGACCGCTCCGTGCGCGCGGTGCACCAGTAGGTGCCCGACGGCGTGTCGGTGTACTGGGAGTAGGCGCTGAACTTGTCCGGCACGTCGAACACGGCACGCGAGGTCCAGGCTTTGCACGAAGGCTGGCCCTCGATGGCGCCGGTGTGGTCCTGCGGGAAGTTCACCCCGTCGTTCTCGTAGGCCTTGTAGATGATCCCGCTCTGGTGGGTCTTCTGGAAGTGCGTGGTGATGCCCAGGTGCTTCGTGGCAAGGTTCGTGAACCGGTGCGCGGCCGTCTCGTACGACACCGCAAACGCGTCCCGGATGTCCTCCACCGCGATTTCCTTGGCCGCCTTGGCCTTTTGCAGGAATTCAACGGTGGCCTGTTCCGGCAGCAGCAGGGCCGCGGCGAAATAGTTGGTGGCCACGCGCTGGGCCAGGAAATCACCGTAGTTGCGCGGGGTCTCGTGGCCTAGCACGTAGTGTCCCAGGGCCTGCAGGAGCACCGAACGCGGGTCGTGATCCTGCCGCTGGTTCTGCGTCAGGTAAATTCTGCGGTTCTTCAAATCCGTCACGGAACGGGTGGAATGCGGCAGATCGCCCACATGGTGCAAGGTGAATCCGAGCTTCTCCGCGATGTCGGCAATAACGTGCTGGCTCAACGGCCCGCCGCTGTAACCGACCTGCCGCAGCACCTTCTGTGCCTCGGCCTCGTACTCCGGGAAGTAGTTCCCGCGCTCACGCATCATGGCACGCAACTCACCGTTCGCGCGGCGGGCTTCCTCCGGCGTCGCCACCTGCTCGTTCATCTTGCGTTCGAGCTCCTGCAGCAGTCCCACCTGCGCCTCGAGCACGTCAAGCGGAAGCCGCGAGCTGACGCGGATCTTCGGCAGCTTGAGCGACTCGTAGAGGGGTCCGCGCTGGTAGCGCTCCAGTTCGATTTCCAGGGCTGCGCGGCGGCTGGGCGGCTCGGCTCCGAGGAGTTGGTCGATGCTCACGTTGAGCGCCCCGGCCAGGCCCTGGAGGAGGCCGAGTTTGGGTTCGCGCTTGCCGTTCTCGATCAGGCTCAGCTGGCTGGGGGCGGTCCCGACGGCGGCACTCAAGTCATCGAGCGTCAGGCCGGCCTGCTTGCGCAGATGCCGCACACGGCGGCCGAGGCTGATGACGTCCAGTTCGGGGGACGCAGCGGACGAGGGCGGCGATGCGACTTCGCGGTTCCAGCTCACAGGCGACATTTCTTGAGAATACGCGAAGAACTGTATTTCTTTCCATAGTTTTCCCCTAGCGACCCACTTGAAAGTGCAGAAAAGTAGTTCTCACGAAGAGGAATACAGCTCCCGGGTCAGCCGGCTGACGCAGCAACGACGCAGCGGGGGCCGGCCCCGGCACCACCAAGGAGACATGCAATGACCGCATCGTTTGAACCAGCAGAACGTTCCGCTCAGGAAACAGCAGGCGAGCAGGCTGCAGCGCTGGAACTTGAATGGGCTGCCAACCCGCGCTGGGAAGGCGTCACCCGTGATTACCCGGCCGCCGACGTCGTGCGCCTCCGAGGCCGGGTCTCCGAAGAGCACACCCTGGCCCGCCGCGGTTCCGAGAAGCTGTGGAAGCAGCTCACCGAAGAGGCCCCCCACGGCGGCTACACCAACGCCCTCGGCGCCCTCACCGGCAACCAGGCGGTGCAGCAGGTCAAGGCCGGACTGCGCGCCATCTACCTGTCGGGCTGGCAGGTTGCCGCAGATGCCAACCTCTCCGGCCACACCTACCCGGACCAGTCGCTGTACCCGGCGAACTCGGTCCCCCAGGTGGTCCGCCGCATCAACAACGCCTTGCTGCGTGCCGACCAGATCGAATTCGCCGAGGGCATCAAGACCGTCGAGGACTGGCTGGTCCCGATCGTCGCCGACGCCGAGGCCGGCTTCGGCGGTCCGCTCAACGCCTACGAACTCATGAAGTCCATGATCGCCGCCGGCGCCGCGGGCGTTCACTGGGAAGACCAGTTGGCCTCCGAAAAGAAGTGCGGCCACCTGGGCGGCAAGGTCCTCATCCCCACCCAGCAGCACATCCGCACGCTGAACGCGGCCCGCCTGGCTGCCGACGTCGCCGGCACCCCCACCGTCGTCATCGCCCGCACCGACGCCGAGGCGGCCACCCTGATCACCTCCGACGTCGACGAACGCGACCGCGAGTTCATCCTCCGTGAGGGAGGACAGCCGGTTCGTACGGCCGAAGGCTTCTACAAGGTCCGCAACGGCATCGAACCCTGCATCGCCCGCGCCAAGGCCTACGCCCCGTACTCCGACCTCATCTGGATGGAGACCGGCACCCCGGACCTGGAACTGGCCCGTAAGTTCGCCGAAGCCGTCAAGTCCGAGTTCCCGGACCAGATGCTCTCCTACAACTGCTCGCCGTCCTTCAACTGGCGCAAGCACCTCGACGACGCCACCATCGCGAAGTTCCAGCGCGAACTCGGCGCCATGGGCTTCACCTTCCAGTTCATCACCCTGGCCGGATTCCACGCCCTGAACTACTCGATGTTCGACCTCGCCCACGGCTACGCCCGTGAAGGCATGAGCGCCTACGTCGAACTCCAGGAAAAGGAATTCGCCTCCGAATCCCGCGGCTACACCGCAACCAAGCACCAGCGCGAAGTCGGCACCGGCTACTTCGACGACATCGCCACCGCGCTCAACCCGAACGCGTCCACCCTGGCCCTGGTGGGATCCACCGAAGAAGGCCAGTTCCACTAACACTTACCGCTCGACGACGGCCGGTTGGGCACCTGCTCACCGCCGGCCTGCGGACCGGTTCCCCTCACCTTGGGTGCCGGGAAAAGCGATCCTCCGCGTGCTAATCCCCATCCCCGTCCTGTGGCCTCGCAAAGCTCGGCCGAGGACGGAGACAGGGCCCCTTTTACGCACGCTTCCGGATCACTTTTGCCCGGCGTACGGAAGTTGCCTGACGCACTAGGCCGGAGAGGCCGGTATTGCGGCAGCCTGCGTAAAAGGGGCCCTGCGTCCCGGTATCGTCCTCGCTCAGCGAGGTCGATACCGGGGCGTGGGGAATAGCAGGCAGAGCAATGCCGGTCCGCAGGCCGAAGGTGAGCAGAGATCCGGCACGCAAAGTGACCGGAGTTCCGGCACCCAAGCCAAGCAGGCCGCCGTCGAACATTTGCTTCTCAGAGGAGAGATCGACATGAACAGCTTCACCGACAGCTTCACCATCAACGGCATCACCCTGACCGCGCAGCCGATCTGCCGGCAGACCGAGGTGCTTACTCCGGACGCCCTGGATTTCGTCGCGAAGCTGCACCGGGCGACGTCGGAACGGCGCCAGGAGCTGATGCAGGCCCGCCACACGCGCCGGGCCCAGATCGCTTCGGGCCAGGATCCGCGGTTCCTGCCCGAAACCGAGAGCGTCCGCAACGACCCGAACTGGCGGGTCGCTCCCCCGGCCCCGGGCCTGGAGGACCGCCGGGTGGAAATCACCGGGCCCGTGGACCGGAAGATGACCATCAACGCGCTGAACTCTGGCGCCAAGGTGTGGCTGGCGGACATGGAGGACTCCTCCACCCCCACGTGGCGCAACGTCATCCAGGGCCAGCTCAACCTGACCGACGCGCTGGAGCGCCGCATCGACTTCACCTCCCCGGAAGGCAAGGAATACCGGCTGCGGGATAACCAGGAGCTGCCCACCATCGTGGTCCGTCCGCGTGGCTGGCACCTGCCGGAGAAGCACATGCTGATCGACGGCAAGCCGATCGCCGGCGGCATCGTGGACTTCGGCCTGTTCTTCTTCCACAACGCCCGGCGCCTGCTCGCCCAAGGCCGCGGACCATACTTCTACCTGCCGAAGATCGAGAACCACCTCGAAGCCCGGCTGTGGAACGACATCTTCGTCCTGGCCCAGGACCTGCTCGGCATCCCGCAGGGCACCATCCGCGCCACCGTGCTGATCGAGACCATCACGGCCGCGTTCGAGATGGAGGAAATCCTCTACGAACTGCGCGACCACGCCGCAGGCCTGAACGCCGGCCGCTGGGACTACATCTTCTCGCTGATCAAGAACTTCCGGACCCGCGGCCCGCGCTTCGTCCTCCCGGACCGCGGCCAGGTCAGCATGACCCAGCCCTTCATGCGCTCCTACACCGAACAACTGGTGCGCGCCTGCCACCGCCGCGGCGCCATGGCGATCGGCGGCATGGCCGCCGCCGTGCCCAACCGCAAGGACAAGGCCGCCAACACGGCCTCCTTCGAGAAGGTCCGCGCGGACAAGACCCGCGAAGCCAACGACGGTTTCGACGGCTCCTGGGTCGCCCACCCGGACCTGGTGCCGGTCTGCCGCGAAGTGTTCGACGCCGTCCTCGGCGAGCGTCAGAACCAGCTGGACCGCTCCCGCGAGGACGTGACACCCGACGACCGCGCGCTGATCGACATTTCCACCACCGAGGGAAACATCACCGAGCAGGGTGTCCGCATCAACATCGAGGTGGGGATCCGCTACATCGAATCGTGGCTGCGCGGCAACGGTGCCGTGGCCATCCACAACCTCATGGAAGACGCCGCCACCGCGGAAATCTCCCGCTCCCAGCTCTGGCAATGGATCCACTCCCACGCCATCACCGAACACGGCGACATCATCACCCGCGAATGGGTGGAGGACATGCTGGATGAGGAGTTCGCCCGGCTGGAACGCTTCGACGGCGACCGCTTCACCGACGCCCGCAGCATCTTCGAAGAAGTCACCCTCGCCGAGGACTTCCCCACCTTCCTGACCATCCCGGCCTACGCCCGCTTCCTCACCGAAGCCAAAGAAGAAGCCAGCCAGGAAGAACTGATCGCCGCCTAGAAAATTTCCGCCAGCCGGGCTGCCTGCACTCTTCGCAACAAGTGACCCCGAAGGCCGGGGAAGCAGCCCGGCGGCGGACCGCCCCTTTCCTCCAGCGCGAACTGGCAGCAGATGACCCCTGAACTCGATTCAAAGGGCATCTGCTGCCAGTTCGCGCTCCCCATTGTTAAGCGCTCCCCGTTGTTAAGGATGAAGAGGCTCAGCGGTGCTTGCCCGCATGGCGCACCGAGAGCGTGGTGCAAACGGCGAAGGTCAGCACCGAGCCCAGGATCACCAGCAGGGGCGGGGTCCAGTTGCCGGCCCGTTCGTGCACGAAGCCCACCGCGCTGGGTGCCACGGCCGCGAAGAGGTAGCCCACGCCCTGCACCAAGGCCGACATCCTGCCCGCGGTCGCCATGTCCTTGGCCACCCTGATCAGGGCGGAGAAGATGATCGTGAAGCCACCGCCCTGCGCGATCCCGGCCCCGGCACACCACAGCCACCACAGCGACGGCGCCAGCAACAGGCCCACGGGAATCGTCGCCCACAGCGCACTCACGGTGACCGCCACCGCCGTCGGGCTCCAGTGCTTGGCGAGCAGCGGCACCCCCAGCGAGCCGACAATCGCCAGGACCTGGAAGATCGAGGCGCCGGCGCCCGCTTGGGTAGCGGTCATGCCGAGGGCGTCGCCCAGGAAACTCGGCAGCCAGGTGGTGACGCCATAGTAGGAGAAGGCCTGGCCGGCGAAGCCGGCGGTGAGCCCGGCTGTAATCCAGAAGGCGCCGGTCACCGGGGCGGCCGCTGCCACGGGAGCCGCCGGCAGCGGAACCGGGACAAACGCGCGCCGCGGTCCGAACGCCAGGGCCCAGGCCGCCGTCGCCGCCAAGGCGAAGATCCCGACGGCGGCCAGCGCCAGCCGCCACCCCATCAGCTCCGCGAGCGGCGCCGTGACCACCGAGGTCAGGAAGGCGCCCACGTTCAGGAACGCCGAGTACAGACCCATTGCGGTGCCCTGGCGCCGGGGCGAGACGTCGCGCCGGATGATCAGCGGGACGCAGATGTTTCCCACCGTGATCGCCAGGCCGATCAGCACCGTTCCCAGGAGCACGACGGCGGGCGGCCCGGCCGAGCGCAACACCACCCCTGCCAGCACACCGAGAAGGGTGAGGGTGACGGCGAACTCGGCGCCGAACCGCCGGCCGGCCACGGCGGCGGCCGGCGAGGCAAGGGAGAAGCACAGCACCGGGATGCTGGTCAGCAGGCCGAGCACCACCGGCGGGAAGCCGAGTTCTGCCTGCATGGTGTCCAGCACCGGGGCGACGGAAACGATCGGTCCGCGCATGCACAGGGAGATCAAGGCGATGCAGGCCAGGACCACCCAGCTGCGCGGAAGGCGTGACAACAGGCCGGTCATTTTTTGATCACCCTTCTTGCTATCACGGCAACGGCGCCCCGCTTGCGAAAACCGGGGCGCCGTTGTCGAAAATCACGCTGTCCAGGATCACTCGGATGATTCAGTGATCCGGGCCGAGGTACCAGCCGCGCTGCGGGTTGGACACCTCCGGGGCCTCCCGGAACTGTTCGGGCTGCGCCACCCAGCCCACGCCGTTGGCGATGACCTTCTGGATCTGCGGCTGGTGGTACACCGGGTATTCCTGGTCACCGGGGCTGAAGTAGAAGATCCGGCCCTTGCCGCGCGAAAAGGTCACCCCGGAGCGGAACACCTCGCCGCCTTCGAAGGAACTGATAAAGATCAGGTCGTCGGGCTCCGGAATGTCGAAGAGTTCGCCGTACATCTCCTGTTGGGGGATGACGATGGGGCTTTCGACGCCGGCGGCGATCGGGTGCGAAGGCTTGACCGTCCAGACGAGCTCGCGTTCGCCGTCGTTGCGCCATTTCAGGGAACAGGTGGTGCCCAGCAGCCGGGTGAAGATCTTCGCGAAGTGCCCGGAGTGCAGCACCACCAGGCCCATGCCGCCCAGCACGTGGCGCTGCACCCGCTCCACCGCCTCGTCGCTGACGTCGCCGTGGGCGATGTGGCCCCACCACAGGAGCACGTCGGTCCGGGCGAGCACCTCCTCGGACAGTCCGTGCTCCGGGTCGGCGAGGGTCGCCGTCGTGATGTCCGCATCCGGGTAGAAGGTGCGCAGGCCGCCCGCGATGGCCCCGTGCATGCCTTCCGGATACATTTCGGCCATCGTTGCCGGGTGGTTGTTGGCCTCGTGGACGCCTTCGTTCCAGACGACGATGTTCAGTTTGCGGTCGGCCATCAGAGACGTACCTCCCGGCCTTCGAGTGCGGACTGGTAGCAGGTGTCGATGATCAGCGCACGGTTCAGGGCCAGCGAGCCGTCGTGCCGGCCCCACTCCGCTTCCCCGGCGCGGACCGCTGCCACGAAGTCCTCCACCACCTGTTGGTGCATGCCGTTGCTGCCCACTTCTGGAGCGTAGTCGGCGTTTTCTTCGCCGCTGTCCTTGAAGACGTGCAGTTCGCCGCGTTCCGGAGACGGGTTGCCGGCAACCGTGAGTTCCGCACCGCCGTCGGTGCCGTAGACGAGGAAGTTGATCTCGTCATCCGGTTTCCTGTAGCTGGCCCAGCCCGCCTCGATGACCAGGGTGGCGCCGCCTTCCAGGCGCAGGAATGCCGAGGAGAAGTCCTCTACCTCGAACTTGTTGGAGGAGGCCATTGCGGTGTACCGGGCGTTGCCACCCAGGCCGCGCGGACCCAGTTCGGAGTGCGTGGACGCGGACACGGCCAGCACCTTCGGTTCGCCCAGCAGGTGCAGGGCGTAGTCCAGGACATGCACGCCAATGTCCGCGAGGGGACCGCCGCCGGCGAGTTCCGGGTTGGTGAACCAGCTGCCCAGCGTGGGGATGCCCTGGCGGCGCAGCCACGCGGCCTTGGCGTAGTACGGCCGGCCGAGCTCGCCCTGGTCGATCACGGACTTGAGCGCCTGGATGTCGCCCCGGCGGCGGTGGTTGAAGGCGACGTCCAGCACGCGCCCTGCCTTGCGGGCCGCGTCCACCATCGCCTGGCCCTCAACGCCGTTGCGCGCGATCGGCTTCTCGCTCAGGACGTGAATGCCCTTCTCCAGGGCGGCGACCGCGATGGGCGCGTGCAGGAAGGTGGGGACGGCCACGCTGATGGCGTCGAGCCCGTCGAGCCCAAGCATGTCTTCCCACCGGGCAAAAACGTGCGGAATGCTGTACTTTTCCTCCACCTCGGCGAGGAGTTCGGTTTCCATGCCGGCGGCGGCCACGATCTCGACGCCGCCGATCCTGCTGTAGGCCTCGAGGTGCTGCTGGCCGGCCCAACCAATGCCGACGACCCCTACCTTGAGGTTTGCGGGCGTAGCGTGCTCAGTGCTCACGGGTTTCCTGTTCTTTCCTGTTGTTTGGCTTGTTGCGTTGGTATTTCGGAGAAGGTCAGCCCTTGACGGCGCCTGCGGTCATTCCTGACACGATCCTCTTCTGGCAGAGGAGCACAAGGATCACCAGCGGGACCGTGATGATCACGGAGGCCGCACTGATGGTCCCCAGCGGCTGGTCGAATTCGCTGGTGCCGCTGAAGAAGGCAATCGCCACGGGCACCGGCCGGGCCTCGGGCGAGGTGGTCAGTGTGACTGCAAGCAGGAATTCGTTCCATACCGAGATGAACACAAGGATGGCTGCGGTGGCCAGCCCCGGTACCGCCAGCGGAAGGATGACCTTGCGGAAGGCGGTGAAGGGCGAGGCCCCGTCCATGTATGCCGATTCCTCCAGTTCGCGCGGAATCTCCTTGAAGAAGGAGGTCAGCATGTAGATCGCCAGCGGCAGCGCAAAGGTCAGCTTCGGGATGATCAGGCCCAGGAGCGTGTCGTAGAGGCCGATCTCGCGCCAGATGGAAAACATCGGAGCCGCGATGGCGATGGCGGGGAACGTGGTCACCGAAAGGATGAGGGTCAGGATCATGGCCTTGCGCCGCATCTTGAGCCGGGCCAGGGCATACGCCGCACATGAGGCGAATACGAGCGCCACGGTGGTGGTCACGACGGCGATGATCACCGAGTTCCGCAGTGCCACGAGGAATTCGGCGTTCTGAAAGACCGCAAGGTAGTTCCCGAAGCTCGGCTCGCCGGGGAACAGCTCGCCCTTGGAGAGGCTGGCGCCCTTTTTCAAGGACGTGTTGACCAGCCAGTAGAACGGTATGAGCGAGAAGCCCATGACCGCTACGACGAACACCCACGCCAGCGGGTGCAGTTTCGCTTCGCCGCGGAGGCGGCGCTTCGGTGCCCGACGGCGGGTGGCGGGGTCCGCCGTCGTCGGCCGCTGTGTGGTCAGCGTGCTCATTGTTCCTCCTTGGCAACGTCGCGGATGTTGCCGCCGGCGAAGCGGATATAGATGACCGACACGACCATCACGGTGAGGAAGGTCAGGATGGAAAGTGCGGATCCTTCACCCACCAGGCGGTTCTCGCGCAGCTGGGTGTAGGCGAGCATGGACATGGATTCGGTGCCGTTCGCTCCACGGGTGAGGACGAACGGCAGGTCGAAGACGCGCAGTGCGTCCATGGTGCGGAAGATCGCGGCGAGGACGATTGCCGGGCGCAGGAGGGGCAGGGTGATGTGCAGGAAAGTCTGCCACTTGCCGGCGCCGTCGAGCTCCGCTGCCTCATAGGTCTCGGCAGGGATGACCTGCAGCCCGGCCAGGATGATGAGGGCCGCGAAGGGAGTGGTCTTCCAGACATCGGCCAGGACGATGACAGCCATCGCATAGCCGTGCTCGCCGAGCCAGACGACGTCCCCGCCCGGCAGGCCGAGGGCGGAAAGGACATTCGTGACCAGGCCAAGATTGGGCTGGAACATCGTCTGCCAGGTAATCGCGGAGACCACCGTGATAATCGCGTAGGGCAGGAGCACCACGGTCCGCAGGAGGGCCCGGCCCTTGAAGGCAAGGTTGAGCAGGAGGGCCATCGCCGTTCCCAGGACAAGTTCCAGGGAGACCGAGAGCCCGGCGAAGAGAAATGTCTGGCCGAATGCGGCCCACCAGTCCGGGCTGGCCAGGGCGGTGGTGTAGTTCTCCAGGCCGACAAAGCGGGACAGGCCCGCGGTGCGGACACTGTATTGGTTGAGCGACAGCCACACGGCGTAGCCGATGGGAACCGCCGCCACCAGTGCCATCAGGATCAGGGACGGCGCGGTCATCCGGACGGCGAGCCGCCGCTCCGCCCGGTCGCGCGTGCTCACGCCGCGACCGGGTGAAAGGGACTTGATGGACATGGTCAGAAGCTCTTCTTCGCTGCCGTGATTTCCTCGGCCATGCTCTTCACTGCGTCCTCAGTGGAGGCAGTGCCCGAGAGGACCGCATAGACGTTCTTGTAAATCGCTTGGGAGATCTGCGGATAAACGGGAGAGATGGGACGCGGCTTAGCCCCCTTGACCGAAGCCAGGAGCTCCTTGGCGAACGGCATCTTCGCCACGACCGCGGCATCCGAGTAGGCGGCCTCGTTCACCGGGGCCTGGGAGAAGTCCATGGCCACGTGCTTCTGCCACTCGGGGGTGGTGGCGAAGTCGATGAAGGCCACGGCGCCGGCCTGGTTCTTGGAGTGAGCGGAGATGGCCAGGTTCCAGCCGCCCAGGACGCCGGACGCCTTGCCGCCTTCCCACGTGGGAAGCGGGGCGACGCCGAAGGTACCCTTCAGCTTCGTTTCGTTGAGCAGCCGGTACACATGCGGCCAGTTGCGCTGGTAGCCGTCGTTGCCGGATTCGTAGGCCAGGCGGGCAGGGTCCTCGTTGTACGTCAGGACGGCGCGGTCGGCCGAGCCGTCCTTCAGGCCCTTGACCATGAAGTCGAGGACTTCGCGGGTCTGCGGCGAATCGATCTTCACCTCGCCGTTGCTGTCCAGGACCTCGCCGCCGGCGCTGTAGAGCATCTCCAGGAAGTTCACGGTGAGGCCCTCATACTGCTTGCCCTGGTAGACAAAGCTGTTGCCGGGAGCCTTTGCCGCCTCGGCGTAGAGCTGCTGCCAGGTTTCCGGCTTCGCCACCTTGTCCTTCTGGTAGTAGATGAGTCCGGCGTTGGTGAAGAACGGCGAGGCCCAGTACTTGTCCTCGTACTTGGTGGTTTCCACCGTGGAGGGGATGAGGTGGTCCTTGTTCGCTTCGACGAGCTTGCTCTGGTCCACCAGCCAGCCCTGGGAGGCGAATTCGGAGGTCCAGATGACGTCGGTCAGGAAGATGTCGCATTCGTCGGACTTGCCCTCGAGCCGCTGCACGGCCTGCGTGCGGGCTTCATCCGTGGTGGCGCCGATCTCGGTGTACTTGGCCATGACCTTCCCGTGCGCCTTGGTGAATGCTTCCGCCGTGCCCTTGTAGATACCGGAGGCGTCCTTGCCGCCGCAGATGTTGATGCTGCCGGTGGCGTCCTTGCCTGCAGCCGGATCCGCTGCGGCCACCCCGTTGTTCTGCGATGATGCTCCGCCGCCGCACGCGGCCAGCATGGAGCCGGCCATCACGGCTGCCGCTGCGTTGAGGGCCAGACGGCGGCGTCCGGCGCTGATGAATACCTTCATGGAAGTCCTTTCAAACCGAAGGTCGTCGCGGCAACTTCTGCCACATTTTATGCAAAAGATTGGGCGCGATGAGTCATAAGACAGATTCCCCGGCCATGAAACGGCTGTCAATGACTAAAGCGCTTCACAGTTCCATCACCTTTTCCGCGCTGCCCCCAGGGCACAAAAAAGCACCCGCGGCAGAGTGCCGCAGGCGCTTTTCAGAGCCGGTCTTTGCCGCCTGGCGCTATGACCTGGCGGCCGCCGCCACAGCGGACTCCACTACGGCCGGAGAGAGGACATGGTCGATCACCATGCGGCTCGCGCCGAGGATGGCGGCTTCCGGACCGGCCTTGGACTGCTCGATGCGCAGGCGGGACGTCGCCAGGGGCAGGGAGCGGCCGTAGACCGTCTCACGGATCCCGGCCAGGAGCTGGTCCCCGGCGCGGGAGAGGCTGCCGCCCACCACGATCACGGAGGGATTGAGCATGTTGACGCAGATCGCCAGCACCTCCCCCACGTCGCGTCCGGCCTGCCGCAGCGCGTGGATGGCCTGGACGTTTCCCTGCGCGGCAAGGTCCACGATCTCCGAACCGGAGGAAACCTGGACGCCCTGGGCCGCGAGCTTTGCCACCAGGGCAGGTCCCGCCGCGAGGGCTTCAAGGCAGCCCGTGTTGCCGCAGCGGCAAAGGACACCTTCGCCACCGGGGACCCGCACGTGGCCGAGGTCGCCCGACGTGCCGTCGGCGCCACGCTGCAGCTGGCCGCTGCTGATGATTCCGGCGCCCACACCGGTGGCGAGCTTGACGAAGAGCAGGTCGTCGTAGCCACCCCAGTGCGCGTACCGCTCGCCAAGCGCCATGATGTTGACGTCGTTGTCCACGAGCACTTCGGCGTCAATTTCCTTGCGGATGTAGCCCACGACGTCGAAGCCGTCCCAGCCCGGCATGATGGGCGGCTTCACGGGCCTGCCGCTGCCGTGTTCCACCGGGCCGGGAACCCCGATGCCGACGCCTGCGATGTCCGCCTCGCTGCGGCCGATGCCCTCGAGCAGCTTGCGGCCGTTCTCGAGGATCCAGCCGAGGACCTTCTCCGGTCCTTCGGCGACGTCGAGCGCTTCGGAATGCCGGGCAAGAACCTCGGCGTTCAGGTCGGTGACGGCTACCGCGGCATGGCTCGCTCCGACGTCGGCGGCAAGCACCAGCCGCACGCCGGCATTGAAGGCAAATTTCGACGGCGGCCTGCCGCCCGACGAGGCCGCCTCGCCGGCCGGACCCACCAGCCCGAGGGCGGTCAGCGCGTCGATCCGCGCCGCGACTGTGGTGCGCGCCAGCCCGGTCTGTTCAGCAAGTTCGGCGCGGGTGCGCGCCTTACCGTCCCGAAGCAGTTGAAAAAGGTCCCCTGCGCGCGCGAGGACTCCGGCCTCGGCACTGGGCCGCTCCTGGCGTTGGGTAGTGGTCACCATGGTTAAGGAATAGCACAATGGGCAGAGGAAGGCGCGGCTTCGGATGCTTGATATCCAAACTTTTGATTGACTCAAGGCAAAAGTGACCGTAAGTTCGACTAAAACGCCATCCATCGAGGGGATTCCCACATGACTACTCCGGACCCGTCCGCCCCTGCCACAACGCCGGCCTCGAAGCGGCCGCTCGGCATCGCGGCCATCGGCTACGCCTTCATGGGCAAGGCCCACTCCAATGCGTGGCGCAACGTGGCCAGTTTCTTCGAGGTGCCTGCCTTCGAGCAGAAAGTGCTCGTCGGCCGGGACGCGGCGCAGGTGGCAGTAGCCGCCGCGAAGTACGGCTGGGCCGAGTCCGCCACCGACTGGCGGGCAGTGATCGAACGCGACGACATCGACGTCGTGGACATCTGCGCCCCGGGCTGGATGCACGCCGAAATCGCCATCGCAGCCCTCGCCGCGGGCAAGCACGTCCTCGTGGAAAAACCCCTGGCCAACACCCTCGGCGAGGCCCGCGCCATGACCGAGGCCGCGTCCGCCGCCCGCGCCCGCGGGGTGCAGTCGATGATCGGTTTCAACTACCGCCGGGTCCCGGCCCTGGCCCTCGCCCGCGAACTCATCGCCGAGGGCCGGCTCGGCACCGTCCGGCACGTCCGCGCGGCCTACCTGCAGGACTGGCTCAGCGATAAGACCAGCCCCATGACGTGGCGTCTACGCAAGGACACCGCCGGCTCCGGGGCCCTGGGCGACATCGCCTCCCACGCCATCGACCAGGTCCTCTACCTCCTCGGCGACACCGTCACCGAAGTGTCCGGCCGGCTGCACACCTTCGTCACCACCCGCCCCGGCGCAAATGGTCCCGAAGACGTCACGGTCGACGACGCCGCCTGGGCCACCCTGGGCCTGGGCTCCGGGGCCATCGCCTCCGTGGAAGTCTCCCGCGTCGCCACCGGCCAGAAGAACTCGCTCAAGCTCGAAATCTACGGCGACAAGGGCACCATCCTCTTCGACCTCGAGGCGCTGAACGAACTCGGCTTCCTGGACGCCACCGCGCCCATCCGCGAACAAGGGTTCCGCCGCATCCTCGTCAACGAACCCGTTCACCCCTACCTGGCCGCCTGGTGGCCGCAGGGCCACATCATCGGCTGGGAACACACCTTCACCCACCAGATCCGCGACTTCCTCACCGCCATCAGCACCGGCGAGGCGCCCTCGCCCTCGTTCGAAGAGGGCCTGGCCGTCCAGCAAGTGCTCGCCGCCATCGAAGAATCCGCCAACGCCAAGAGTTCGCTGGTCACCCTGCACACCATTCCCGAAGGAGCCTGACATGCCCCGTCCGTACACCCTCTTCACCGGCCAGTGGGCCGACCTGCCCCTCGAAGAAGTCGTCAAGCTCGCCTCCGGCTGGGGCTACGACGGCCTGGAAATCGCCGTCTCCGGGGACCACCTGGACGCCTGGCGCTGGGACGAACCCGGCTACGTCGAGTCCAAGCTGGAACTGCTGGAGAAGTACAACCTCAAGGTCTGGGCCATCTCCAACCATCTCAAGGGCCAGGCCGTCTGCGATGACCCCATCGACTTCCGCCACCAGGCGATCGTCGGGCCCAAGGTATGGGGCGACGGCGATCCCGAAGGCGTGCGCCAGCGCGCCGCGGAGGAAATGAAGCACACCGCCCGGCTCGCCAAGGCGCTCGGCGTGGACACCGTTGTCGGCTTCACCGGCTCCTCGATCTGGCAGTACGTGGCCATGTTCCCACCCGTCCCGGAAAAGGTGATCGACGCCGGATACCAGGACTTCGCCGACCGCTGGAACCCCATCCTGGACGTCTTCGATGAATGCGGTGTTCGCTTCGCCCATGAGGTCCATCCGTCCGAAATCGCCTACGACTACTGGACCACCGTGCGCACCCTCGAAGCCATCGGCCACCGCGAGGCTTTCGGCCTGAACTGGGACCCCTCGCACATGATGTGGCAGGGCGTCGATCCCGTCTCCTTCATCTGGGATTTCAAGGACCGCATCTACCACGTGGACTGCAAGGACACGAAGCTGCGCCCCACGGGCCGCAACACGGTCATGGGTTCGCACCTTGCCTGGGGCGATCCGCGCCGGGGCTGGGACTTCGTCTCCGCGGGCCGCGGCGACGTGCCTTGGGAAGCCTCCTTCCGCGCCCTCACCGCCATCGGCTACAACGGCCCCATCTCCATCGAGTGGGAAGACGCCGGCATGGACCGCCTCCACGGTGCCCCCGAAGCCCTGGCCGCCTTGAAGAAGTTCGACTTCCCGGCCTCGCAGACCAGCTTCGACGCCGCGTTCCAGCAGTAGCACCTGCCCGGGACGCGCCTGCCATTATTTTGCAGCTCCGTCCCGGGTGCATGGGATGCTTGGGCCGCAGGGTTGTCATCGGGAAGGACGTATTCGTGGCCAAGCGCCCGACCATCTACGACGTCGCACGGCGCGCGTCCGTGTCGATCGCTACGGTGTCATTCACCTTCCGCCAGCCGCACCGGGTGAGCGAGGCAACGCGCACGCTTGTGACGGCAGCGGCCCGCGACCTTGGCTACGTGCCAAGCGCCAATGCCCGCGGCCTTGCCAGCGGACGGACCGGTGCCATCGGGCTCTATTCCTACGATTACTTCGGACGTGCCGGAACCGGTGCCGCCAGCCTGCGCCAGGATGACAGCGCCCTCCTGGCCGAAGGCGTCTTTTCCGACAAGTCCAACGAAGACTTCCGCTTGTTTCCGCTCTACCACGACGAGGTGCAGCGCGGCGTGGAAATGGAGTGCCGCCGTCGCGGTTATGTGCTGATGATCGGCGAAGGGCGGGGCAAAGCATCCGAGGCCGACATCAACGAGATCGCCGGCCGGGTGGATGGGCTCGCCGTTTTTCCCAATACCTTCAGCACGGAAATCCTCAAGCGGATCGCGTCGCGGATCCCCGTCGTGGAACTCGCCGTTCCCGCCATGGAAACAGGACAGCACTGCGTCTTTGTCGAGAACGCGTTCGGCACGCGGGAACTCACCCGCCATCTGATCCGCCACCACGGGCACACGTCCATCACTTTCGTCGGCCCCGCCGGCTCGCCGGACCGGGAGCACCGTTTCTCCGGGTACTCAGAGGCCATGCAGGAGGCCGGCCTGAAAGCGGAATCCCTCGCCGCACCCGGCCGGGATCCCGAGGGCAGGCTGAAGGACCCCCTTCCCGACCCCGCCCGCGAAAGCGACGAAGCAATCCGGTGGCTCCAGGACGCCGGAAGCCTGCCGGACGCCTTTGTCTGCTCGAATGACGCCGAAGCCCTCTTGTTAGTCGACGCACTGAAACGGGCCGGCCTGTCGGTTCCGGAGGATGTGGCCGTCACGGGCTTCGACGGCCTCGCGGCGGGCCGCATGAGCCGGCCCGCCCTGACCACGGTCCGCCAGCCCATGATCGCCTTGGGCCGGGCCGCTGCCGAGATCCTCATCGACCAGATCTCGAACCGGGGCGGGGAAACAGTCTCCCGGGAGTTGCCCGTTGAACTTGTGCTGAGCGAAAGCTGCGGCTGCGGCTAGGCGCATCCTCCGCCATTCGTGGAATGCTTGGAACCTAGGGTTTTCATCGGGAGGAACATTCGTGGCCAAGCGCCCCACGGTCTATGACGTTGCCGCACGGGCAGGCGTTTCCATTGCCACGGTGTCCTTCACCTTCAGCCAGCCGCACAAGGTCCGGCCGTCCACCCGGGAAGCCGTGGAGGACGCGGCACGGGCGCTTGGCTATCTTCCCAGCGCGAGCGCCCGCGGACTTGCCCGTGGCAAGACCGGCGCCATCGGCCTGTTCTCTTTCGATTACTACGCCCGGAACAGTGGCGTGACGGCGGACGCGGATACGCCCTTCGGCGACGAGGCCAACGAGGACTTCCGGATGTTCCCGCTGTACCACGACGAGGTCCAGCGCGGGGTGGAGATGGAATGCTGGCGCCGCGGCTACGTCTTGATGGTCGGCGACACCAAGTCCACGTCCAGCGAGGCGGACATTGCCGGGATCGCGGGGCGCGTGGACGGCCTCGCCGTCTTCCCCAACACCCTGCCGGACGACATCCTCCTCCGGATCTCCAAGCGCATCCCCGTGGTGGAACTGTCCATCCCGATCAACAACAACGGCCTGCACGGCGTCTCGGTGGACAACGAGGGCGGCCTGGCATCGCTCACCGAACACCTCATCGGCGTGCATGGGCTGACGGACATCGCCTTTGTGGGCCCCCTCGGTTTCCCGGACAAGGAGCACCGCTTCAGCGGGTATTCGCGCGCCATGAAGGCCGCCGGGCTCGCCCTCCGCACCGTGGACACCGCTCCTCCCGGCCAGCTCGCCGCCTTCGCCCGGGACACCGTGGCCGGCATGGTGTCCGAGGGAACGCTCCCCCAGGCACTGGCCTGCTCCACCGACGAAGAAGCCCTGGCCTACATGGACGCCTTGGCAGCGGCGGGCATCAGCGTGCCCGGGCAGATCGCCGTCACCGGTTTCGACGGACTGGTGGCCGGCCTTGTGAACCGCCCCGCCCTGACCACGGTCCGCCAGCCGCTCGTGGAGCTGGGCCGCACCGGCGCCTCGATCCTGATCGACCAGGTGGCCGTGCCGGGCAAGGAGCCGGTCAAGCGGCAGTTGCCCGTCAAGCTGATGATCCGCGAGAGCTGCGGCTGCCGCGCCGCATAGCACCCACGCCGCCTCACGCGAGAGTAAGGCTCGTCCTGCGGTGGCCGGAAGTTCCCGCTGAACTCGCCGAAGAGCTGCGGGGTCGCGGGAACGCTCCACCGACCCCGCAGCTCTCCCACGGCCCGGGGACCACCACGGGCCTTCACCAGGGCTAGCCGTAGCCCCGGCGATTAATGACAGCAAAGTTCAAACTTTTGCCACTTTCTTGACGAAAGGTGTTGCCAAGATCACATCTACACGCTTTGATTAGTACTGCCCGGCGATTGAAGCGCATAGATTTTGCACACAAGGAGGTGGAGCTTGACCGCCAACCACGCTGCAGAAGGAACCCTCGGAGTCGGCATTCTCGGCGCCGGCCCCGTTACCCAGGCAATCCACCTGCCATCACTCGCCCGCCTCGGCGATCTCCTGACCGTCCGCCACATCATGGACGTCGACGCCGCCGTGGCTGGGTCCGTCGCCGCTCGCGTCGGCGCCACCTACAGCACCAGCATCGAAGCACTCCTGGGAGACCCCGAGGTTGACGTTGTCGCCATCTGCAGCCCGCACCAGTTCCACGCGGAACAGGTCATCGCCGCGTGCCGGGCCGGCAAGAAGGCCGTGCTCTGCGAAAAGCCGTTCGCCTGGAACGCGGATGAAGCCGCGCAGATCTCGGCGGTCAGCCGGGAAACGGGCGTGCCGATCATCGTCGGCGCCATGCACACCTTCGATCCGGGCTGGTTGGCTGCCGTTGCCAACTGGGGCGAGCTCCCCGAAACCGCACACACCATCCGCTCCTCCATTGTCCTGCCGCCCAATGCCCGCTTCGAGGACTTCGCCACGGAGATCATCACCCGCCCGGCCGCCGGCACTCCCGACTACTCGGACGCCGAGGTCATCATGGCCATGCTGCGCGGGGGCATCATGGGGCTGGCCATCCATGACCTTCCCCTGGTCCGCCGCTTCACCCCGGACTTCGCCGAGGTGGAAGTGCTTGAGGCCCGCATCGTCCGCCCGTTCGGCTACGTCATTTCGCTCCGCACGCCAACGCGGACCATCGAGTTGCGGGCGGCCATGAACAACACGTGGAAGCCGGAATGGAGCTTCGAAGCCTTCTCCGACGACGCCGCGCTCCGGATCGACTTCACACCTTCCTACGTCCAGGCAGGTTCGGCCACCGCGACTTTCAGCCGCGCCGGAGAAACAACTGTGCACGGCCCGTTCGCCCACAACGGCTACGAGGGCGAGTGGCGGGAAGTGGCCGCCCTCGCAACAGGAACCAAGCAGCCGCCCTCGGCGCAGACCCTGATTGACGACCTCACGTTTGCACTGGACATCGCCGAAGCCACCGTGGCCTGCCGTTACGCGGATCAAAACCTCCAGCAGGCCGCCCGCGAAGGAGCTCACGCATGAGCCCGCAGTACACCATCCACGCGACGCCGGAAGCCCGGGAAGCGGGGGCTGTCGACTTGGCCGTCGCGTCCCTTCCTGCGTCGTTCGGCCCAGCAGAGGCCGGGTCCGCAGCCGTCGTCCGCGTCATCGCGGGACTGCCGGGCTGGCCGCAGGAGGCGGTCAAGGCGATCGACGGCGGCGCCCGCGGCATCGTCGTGGTGAACCCGGCAGCGGAAAGCGTCGGTAACCTCCTGGAGGCTGTGGAAGCCAGCGGCAGCGCCATCGTCCTCGACGAGCGCTGGGCCTCCCACCCGGCCGTCGCAGGCGCCGAGGACGCAGTCCGCACCATGGCCGGACGTGCCGCCCTGCTCGACTCAGTCGCCACGGCTCCGGCGGGCACAGGCTCCGGTGAGTTGCTCGCCGAGCACCTTGCCGCCGTCGTGCGCTTGACCGGGAGTCTGGAAAACCTTCGTGTCGTGTCCAGCGGGACGCACGGCTACACGGTGTCCGGGCGGCTCGCCAACGGTGCGCCGGTGGCGCTGCAGGGCGTCCTGAGCAGGGCACGTCCCGCCGGCGTCAGCATCAGCATGTTGACCGACGACGGCGGGGTCAGCGTCGCGCTTCCCGAACCCTTGGCAGCGTGGCCGGCAACGGTCAAGGTCACCGGCCCGCAGGGCGAGATCCTCTTGCCGACACTGTACGAATCTGCACACCGCGCCACGTGGCGCCGGCTCAAGGAACACCTCGACGCCGGTACCGCGCCTTCCGATCTTGCCGGGTTCGCCCGGCTGACGGCGCAACTCGCTCAGCTCGGCTGAGCTCCTGCTCCCATCCCCACGAATCGCATCACCTCAACCAACAGCCCTCAACGGGCCGGACCGACCCTGCGCTGTAGCAATCGGTCCCGAAAGGAGAAGAACATGAATGCAATGACGGAACGGAACCGTCCCTTTTCCCGTCGCGGTTTCCTCGGCCTGACCGCCGCGGCCGCCTCGGTGCCGCTGCTGGCCGCCTGCGGGGGCGGCTCGGCGTCCAAGACCGGAGGCGGTGACGCCATCAAGTTCTGGGACATGCCGTGGGGCACGCCGGCCTACAACGATGCCGCCAAGAAGATCACCGAAGGCTATGCACCCAGCGGATCGAGCCTGAAGGCCAGCTACCAGACCATCCAGTGGAACAACTTCTACCAGACCTTCTCC
This sequence comes from Arthrobacter silvisoli, assembly GCF_003369445.1. Taxonomy (GTDB): domain Bacteria; phylum Actinomycetota; class Actinomycetes; order Actinomycetales; family Micrococcaceae; genus Arthrobacter; species Arthrobacter silvisoli. The sequence continues at coordinate 64,168 of NZ_QRCU01000059.1, read as the reverse complement.
TCGGCCATCGCGTCCAAGACCGGCCCCGCGGTTTCCACCGGTGGCGGTTTCCAGGCGTTCCAGTTCGAACAGCAGGGTGCCATCGCCTACGCGGACAAGGTCATCGACGCCCTCAGGAAGAACGGCCAGTTCGACGATTTCCTGCCCGGCGTCATTGACCCCTTCAAGTCGGACAAGGGCTACATCGCCGTCCCGTGGCAGCTGGACATGCGCGTCAACTGGTACCGCAAGTCCCTGTTCGACAAGGCCGGCGTCGCGGTCCCCACGGATTGGAACGGGCTCTTGGAGGCCGGCAAAGCACTGAAGAAGATCGGCTCGGTGGGCTTCATGACCGGCGCCGGAGCCGGCAACTTCCTCGGCAACCACGCCGTCATCCAGATGATGGTCAACAACGGCGGCGGCGTCTGGGACGAAAACGGCCAGGTCGACGTCATGAACGAGCGCAACGTGGAGGCGATCGAGTTCATGTACGAGCTCTACTCCAACGGAATCATCGACCCGGCCGGGGTCAGCTACAACCAGGACAACCACGATGCCCAGTGGAAAAACAAGAGCAAGGCAGCGTACGGCCCCCACGTCTTCGGCCTCACCAATCGCGTCGGCGACACCAGCGGCGACCTCCTTGTGGCCGACCCGATTGCCGGTCCGCACGGCGACAAGGCCACCCTGGTGTTCCCGAACAACATCATGATGTACAAAAACACTCCCAACCAGGAGGCTTCCGAGGCCTTCCTTGTCTACTACCTCGGCAAGCTCAAGGACCTCTGGCAGCAGAAGCTCATGAACGCCCTGCCCGTCTTCAAGTCCATCACCGAGATCCCCGAGTTCACCGCGGACGCCAACAACGTCAAGATCGTCAAGGACTGGCAGCCCATTGCCAAGACGTTCGCGTCCCGCAGCACCAAGCTCACCGCGAACACCGCCGTGCTCGACGGCGGCCAGGCCCTGACGCAGTTCGCCCAGACTGTCCTGACCGGCAAGGGCGATGCCAAGACCGCGCTGAAGGCCTTTGAATCCGGCCTCAAGCAGGTCGTGAAGTCCTGACGCGGAAGGCACTGCGATGACTACCGTAAATTCGGGTCTTGCCCGGGCCCGCCGCGGGGTGGCCCCCGGCGGTTCGGGCCGCCCGTCACCAGGCCGTCCAAGCCTGAACCGCGCGAGCAAGCTGCACGGCCAGACCAGCCGGACCTATTTCTGGCTGATCCTGCCCTCCGTGCTGCTCCTCCTGCTGATCAACGGCTACCCGCTGATCTATGCCGGGGTCCAGGCCACCCACGATGGGTCCCTTATCGACGCCGGCAACTTCGTCGGCGTCGACAACTTCACCTCGGTCCTGGGCTCTGAAGCGTTCTGGAAGGCCGTCCAGTTCACCATCGTCTTCACGATCGTGGGCGTCTTCGGCTCCTGGTCCGTAGGCCTCGGCCTGGCCCTGCTGCTGAGGACCCGCATCCCGGCCGGCGGACTGTTCAAGGTGCTGCTCCTGCTCCCCTGGGTGGTGCCGATCGTTGTCTCCTCCACCGCCTGGAACTGGCTCGTGGCCTCCCCGGACAGCCCGACGAACAAGGTGTTCACGGCCCTCGGCCTGGAAACCCCGCTGTTCCTGGCCGATCCGACCCTGGCCGCCATCACCGTGTGCCTGTTCAAGGTCTGGGTCAGCTTCCCGTTCATGATGATGATGAGCGCCGGCGCCCTGACCTCCGTGGACAACACCGTCTACGAAGCAGCCAGCATGGACGGCGCCAGCCGCTGGCAGCAGTTCACCGGCATCACCCTGCCGCTGACCGCCCGCTCCACCTACATCTCGTGGATCCTCATGACGATCTTCTGCGTCAACGACTTCCCCACCATCTACCTGCTCACCGGCGGCGGACCCGTCGACGCCACCACCTCGCTGGTGGTCTACGCCTACCGCAAGGTCTTCCAGGACTTCCAGACCGGGCCCGGCGTCGCTGTCGCGTTCCTCATGACCATCACGCTCGTGATCGTCTCAGCCCTCCTCTACCGCCAGATCCGAAAGTCGAGCGTCGAATGAGCACCGTCCTGCACACCCACGCGGCACCCCCGGTCGGTGCCGGCCAGTTCCCCGCGAACGGACGCAAGCGCCGTCCGGTCTCCGAAGCAGGGATGCGCGGCCGCTGGTGGCGGTTCGCGCTCATCCTGGCGGTCACCGCCGTCGTGCTGGTCCCGATCGGCGCCGTCGTGGTCCTCTCGATCCTGCCCGCCTCCGCGAGCTCGACGACGGGCCTGACCCTGGAGAACTTCAGCGGCGTCTTCGAGAAAACACTCGCTTCGGCCTGGCTCGGCAACAGCCTCGTGGTGACCCTGGCGACGGTGGCCGTCTCCGTCGCCGTCGCGGCCCCCGCCGGGTACGTCCTCTCGCGCGGCAAATCGAAGGCCGTTTCCGGTTATTCGCTGCTGCTGTTCGTCATGCAGTCGCTGCCCATCATCACCTCCGTGGTGCCGCTCTTCATCCTGTTCGCGAACCTCGGGCTGGTGGACAACCTGCTGGGCATCACGATCGTCTACGTCGCCTCGACCATGTCCGTGGCCACCTGGATGATGGCCGCCTACTTCGACTCCATCCCGGTCAGCCTCAAGGAAGCATCGTGGATCGACGGGTGCTCCGTGTTCGGCTCGTTCCTCAAGGTAGTGCTGCGCAACAGCCTCCCGGGCGTGCTCTCCACGGCGATCTTCGCCTTCCTGCTCGCCTGGAACGACTACCTGGTGGCCATCGTCTTCCTCCGCTCCAACGAGATCTTCACCCTGCCGGTGGGCGTTCAGTCCTTCTTCCAGCAGAACGCCACCGACTGGGGTTCCGTCATGGCCCTTGCCGTGGTCATGATGATTCCACCGATCTTCGTCTTCGCGGCCCTCAACAAGTACTTCAGCGTCGGCGGCATCGGCGGCTCCCTCGCCGGCCGCTGACCTGGACGAACAACCTGAAAACCACACCTGGCCTCCTGGCCGGGACAGACAAGAAGAGAGAAACAAATGAGTCTTTCGGTCCAGCTCTACTCCGTCCGCGATGCGGTGGAAGCCGACCTGAACGGCACCCTTGAGCGCCTCGCCGGGATCGGCCTCACCCAGGTGGAGCCCTACAACTTCGCCGCCACGGTCGACGCCCTCGAGGAGGGTCTCAAGGCGGCCGGCCTCAGCGCGCCTACCGGCCACGCCCCCCTCCTGTCTTCGGACCAGGACGAGATCTTCACCGCCGCCAAGCGGCTGGGCATCGGCACTGTGATCGATCCCTTCACGCTGCCCGAGGAATGGCAGACGGCAGAAAGCGTCCGTTCCATCGCCGAGCGGGTTAACGCCGCCGCGAAGAAGGGGGCTGAGTACGGCCTCCGCGTGGGCTACCACAACCATTACTGGGAGGTGGCCTCCACCATCAACGGCGTGACAGCGTTGGAGTTCTTCGCCGGGCTGCTCGACCCCGGGGTCGTCCTCGAGGTGGACACCTACTGGGTGGCTGCCGGCGGCAAGGACCCGGTCGAGTACCTGAAGAAGTTCGGCGACCGGGTGGTGGCCATCCACGTCAAGGACGGCCCCATCACCCAGTTCCCGGGCGACCGCTTCGACGTCGAGGAGCTGGGCAAGGTCACCGCCACCCAGCGTCCGGCCGGCGAGGGCGAACTGGACATCCGGAGCATCATCAAGGCACCGTCCGCGCTCGAAGTCGGAGTCATCGAATTCGACGCCTACGGTGGCGACATCTTCGAAGGCATCGCGGCGTCCTTTGCCTACCTGACGGCCGGCGACACCGCCGTCGACGCCGCAGACACCGAGGCGGCCGCCAAATGAACACCGGCAAGGTCGGCGTCGCCCTTATCGGCGCCGGAAACATCAGCACCCAATACCTGGACAACCTGACGAAGTTCCCGGACCTCAAGGTCATCGCCATTACGGACATGTTCCCCGAGGCCGCCAAGGCCCGCGCGGAGGAGTACGGCGTGGAGCTGCACGGCACGCCGGAACTCGCCTTGGAGCACCCCGACGTCGAGATCATCGTCAACCTGACCATCCCGGCGGCCCACGCGGAGGTCGGCCGGCAGGCCATCCGCGCCGGCAAGCACGTGTGGAGCGAAAAGCCCGTGGCCCTGGACCGCGGGAGCGGCCGGCAGCTGCTGGCCGAAGCCGAAGCCGCCGGGCTGCGCGTCGGCTGCGCACCGGACACCTTCCTGGGCGCGGGACTGCAGACTGCGATCCGGGCGATCCAGCGCGGCGATATCGGCCGCCCGCTGTCCGCCCAGACCGTGATGCAGTACCCGGGACCGGACCTGTGGCACCCGAACCCGTCGTTCCTGTTCCAGGAGGGCGCAGGGCCGCTCTTCGACATGGGCCCGTACTACGTCACCGCCCTGGTCCAGGCGTTCGGCAGTGCCCGCCGCGTCGCCGCCATGGGCTCCAAGGCCTGGGAGGTCCGCAAGGTCCACACCGGCCCCAAGGAAGGCGAGGAATTCCAGGTCGAGGTGCCCACGCATGTGAGTGCACTGATCCAGTTCGAGGAAGGTGCCACCTCACACAGCACCTTCAGTTTCCAGTCGGCCTACATGAATTTCGGCTACGTGGAGATCTCCGGCACCGAAGGCAGCCTGCTGGTGCCGGACCCGAACAACTTCGACGGCGAACTCAAGATCATCCGCCCCGGCGAGGAGGACTGGACGGTCGTTCCGACCACCGGCCCGGCCAACGGACGGGGCATGGGCGTGCTGGACATGGCCCGTTCGATCCGTGCCGGGGTGCCGCACCGCGCCACGGGAGAGCTTGCGTTCCACGTCCTGGACACGATGATCGCTATCTCGGAGTCCATCGACTCAGGCATGTTCGTCGACGTCGCCAGTTCCGCACCGTCGTCGGCTCCCCTCCCCGAGGACTGGGCACCGGAAAGCGCCACCCTTGACGCGCCGTCGTCGGCTCCCCTCCCCGAGGACCGGGCGCCGGAAAGCGCCACCCTTTAGGAACCGCCGGTCCCGGCCGCCGAGCAGTCATTGCCCGTCGGCCGGGACGCCGCGTTCAGCACCTAAAGACTAAGGAAGGACCCTCGTGATCCGCACCCTGCAAACCGGCCAGCGCAGCGAGGTGTGGATCGCGTCAGTGACCGGCGAATCGACGCTGCTGTACAGTACCGGCCACGTCCTGCTTGAAGCACCCAACTGGACCCTGGACGGGTCTGCGCTGGTGCTCAACGGTGACGGGAAGCTGTGGCGTTTGGACACTGCCTCCGGCGATCTCGCCCGGATCCCGCTCAGCGGCATCCCAGAGCTGAACAACGACCACGTCCTGGCCCCCGACGGTGAAACCATCTTCCTGTCAGCCAACGACGGCCACATCTACCGGGCCCCGTTGTCCGGCGGGACGGCCAAACGCATCACCAAGGACGACGGCTCCTTCCATTTCCTGCACGGCGTGAGCCCTGACGGGAGGGAACTTGCGTACGTCGGGATCGCGGGCGGAGACTTCGCCCGGCCCGGCCGCCTGCTGACCATAGCCTCCGACGGCGGGGCTGCCGCCACCGTCGACGTCGGATCCGGCCACTGCGACGGCCCGGAGTACTCGCCGGACGGCGAGTGGCTCTACCTGAACACCGAATCGTTCAGCACGAACCGGGGGCATGCCCAGCTGGCCCGGATCCGGGTTGACGGGACCGGATTCGGACGGCTCCTCGAAAGCGACACGGTGGACTGGTTCCCGCACCTCTCCCCCGACGGCCGCCTGGCCAGCTACATCCGGTTCCCCGCCGGAACCCAGGGCCACCCCGCGGACCTGCCGGTCGCCGTCGTACTTGTCTCCACGGATGACTGGAAGACCCCGCTGCACACATGGCCGCTGTTCGGCGGCCAAGGTACGCTCAACGTCAACAGCTGGTCGCCCGGCTCGGAGCGCTTCGCGTTCGTGGCCTACCCGATCGCTACCCAAACAGAGGACTGAACACGTGTCGCTTTCTGATGGAAGAATCCGCTGGGGAATCCTTGGAACGGGTTTCATCGCAGGCCTGCAAACCCAGGACCTCCTTGAGAACGGCTTCACGGTGCAGGCCGTGGGGTCGCGTTCCCTGGACTCGGGCAAGGCCTTCGCCGGACAGCACGGTGTGCCGAACGCCCACGGCAGCTACGAGGAGCTCGTCGCCGACCCGGACGTTGATGTCATTTACGTTGCCACGCCGCACCCCATGCACCACGCGAATGCCGTGCTGGCCCTCAACGCCGGAAAGCACGTGCTGGTGGAGAAGTCGTTCACGATGAATGCCCGCGAGGCGCAGGAGATTGTCGACCTGGCCGCGTCCAAGGGGCTGGTGGCGCTGGAGGCCATGTGGACCCGGTTCCTGCCGCACATGGTCCGCCTCCGCGAAATCATCGAGTCGGGCACCATCGGCCAGGTCCGGAAAGTAGTGGCCTGCCACAACCAGAGCCTGCCCAAGGACCCGGCCCACCGGCTGAACGACCCCGCGCTGGGCGGCGGCGCCCTTCTGGACCTTGGCATCTACCCCATGTCCTTCGCGTTCGACATCCTTGGCACCCCGTCCCGGATCCACGCGAGCGCCTCAATGACTGCCACAGGCGTGGACCGCCAGACTGCCGCAATATTTGAGTACGACGGCGGTGCGCAGGCTTTGGTGGACTGCGAACTGGATGCGGCGAGCGCCAACCGGGCCCTCGTGATCGGGACCGAGGGCTGGATCGATGTCGAGCACACCTGGTACAACCCCGTGCCCTTCACGGTGTTTGCCGTGGACGGCAGCGTGGTGGAACGCTTCGAGCAGCCTGTGAAGAGCCGCGGCATGCAGTTCCAGGCGGCCGAACTGGAGCGGCTGGTCACAGCCGGCGAAACGGCAGGCACTATCCTGCCGCCGGAGGAAACTGTCGCGATCATGGCCGCCATGGATGAAATCCGGCGCCAGATCGGGCTGAGCTACGCCGCGGACGTGGCATGACGGGCTCCGGAGCCACGGCCGACCAAGAGGAGTAGATCCGCCGGAAGTCCGCCCCGCTCCTGCCCTTTGAGCACGGCACCCGGCGCGTAGGGGTGGCTTAGATCCACTTGTTGTGCTTGAACGTCCAATACAGCACCAGGCCCATGCCGACCATCAGGCCCAACGCCATGGGGTAGCCCCAAAGCCAGTCGAGCTCGGGCATGACGCGGAAGTTCATGCCGTAGATGGTGCCAACCAGGGTCGGTGCGAAGAGGATCGCCGCCCAGGACGAGATGCGCTTGACCTGCTCGTTCTGGGCGAAGCTCGATTCGGTGAGGCGTCGCATCTCGTCGTTCTGGCGCTGGGCCACCACGGTGGCGCTGACCATGAGGGCGTTCTGCAGCAGGGCGCGGAAGGAGTTGATCCGTTCGGCCAGGCGCAGGGCGTGGTCCAGGACGTCCCGGAGCGGATCCACGAGTTCCGGGGCGAGGGAATGGTCCGGGGTGCCCGCGGCGAGGGTCTGCAGGATTCCCGTGAGCGGCCCCGTGGCGCGTTGGAACATGATGACCTGGCGGGACAGCTCGTAGATCCGCCGGGACACTTCGGGGTCGCCGCCGAAAAGGCCGTCCTCGATTTCGTCGATATCGTTTTCCAGCCCCGCCGCCACGGGTTCGTACTCATCCACCACCTGGTCCAGGATGGCGTACAGCACGGCATCGGGGCCAAGCGCGAGGAACTCCGGCTGTGATTCCATGCGCTGGCGCACTTTGTGGAGGTCCGGCGATTCCGCATGGCGCACCGTGATCACGAAGTCCGGGCCGATGCAGATATGGATCTCACCGAAGTCCACCTTCTCTTCGGCGTCGAGGTAGCGGGCGGGACGCAGCACCACGAAAAGGATCTCGCTGTAATAGTCCAGTTTCGCCCGCTGATGGCCGGTGAGGGCGTCTTCGACGGCGAGCGCGCTGAGGCCGAATTCGCCGGCCACCGAACGGAGCTCCTCGGCGTCCGGCCGGTACAGGCCGATCCACGCCATGCCTTCGCGCTGGCGCAGCAGGAAGTAGGTCTCGTCGAGTCCTTCCGGATCCGCTGTCCGGCGGCCATCAACGTAGACGGCGTTGTCGACAATCGTCACGGCCGGGCCTCCTTCATTGGGTGGGCACCTCTTGGCTGAGACGCTATCCCCTCCCGGTCGCGGTGCCAACAGGCCGCGCTGGGCCATTCAGCGTGCGTGAGCGGAGCGCTGTGTGAGCAACGCGACTGCACATGTCGGAATGCCGTGCCGGCCGCGGCGGTTACCGCCTTCATGAAGATTGAGATCTGGTCCGATGTCGCGTGCCCGTGGTGCTACATCGGCAAGCGCCGCTTTGAGTCCGCCCTCGCCGCGTTCCCGCACCGTGATTCCGTGGAGGTGCAGTGGCGCAGCTACCAGCTGGACCCCAGCATCCCGGAGCACTACGACGGCACTGAACTGGACTACCTCAGCAAGCGCAAGGGCATGGCCCCGGAGCAGGTCAGCCGGATGTTCGGGCACGTGGCAGAACAGGCCAAGGAAGAAGGCTTGAACTACCGGTTCGACGCGGTCGTGGTGGCCAACAGCTTCACCGCCCACCGCCTCATCCACCTCGCCGCCGCGCACGGAAAGCAGGACGCCGCCAAGGAACGCCTGCTCAGCGACCACTTCGAGCACGGCAAGGACATCGGCAACCAGGGCTACCTCACCGACCTCGGCTCGGAACTGGGCCTGCCTGCCAGTGAAATCGCCGAACTCTTCGAGGGCGACAAGTACGCCGAGGACGTCCGCCGCGACATCGCCGAGGCCCAGGCCATCGGCGTGACGGGCGTGCCGTTCTTCGTGATCGACCGCAAGTACGGCCTCTCCGGCGCCCAGCCGGCCGAGGTCTTCACCCAGGCACTGAACCAGGCGTGGCAGGAAGCGAACCCGTTGGTCGCCGTCGGCAGCTCCGACGCCGAGGCCTGCGGCCCGGACGGCTGCGCCATCTAGCCTCCTGCGGGCGCGAACGTAGACTTGGGGCCCCAAATCCGCTGGCGGTTTCGGGCCCCAACTGTACGTCCGCGCTCCCGGCACGGGAGAAAAGCGGAAGTTTGCTGACAGATCCCTGTAAAGTGTCTCTATGCCCAGGATCACCGCCGCAAGCAACGCGGCACAGCGCGCCGAGACCCAACGCCGGATCCTGACGGCCTTCGGGGAACTCCTCTTCACGCACGGCCTGCCCGGGCTGACCATGACCGACGTCGCCCGGCATGCCGGGGTGGGGCGCACCGCCGTCTACAACTACTACGCCGACATGGAGCAGCTCCTGATCGCGTACGCCCTGGACGAGACCGAGCGCTTCCTCGGGGACCTGCGCTCGTCGCTCGCGGAGCTGGACAATCCCGTGGACCGGCTCGCGCTCTACGTCCGCGCCCAGGTGGAAGACCTCAGCCGCCGGCACCTGCCGCCCGGCCCGGCCATGGCCGCCGTGCTCTCCCCCGGCTCGTTCGCCAAGCTCGCCGACCACGTCAGCGAGCTGAACCTGCTGCTCGAGGACATCCTGCGCGACGGCGTCGCAGCCGGTTACCTGCCCGAAGCCGACGTTCCGCAGCTCGCCCGGCTCATCCATGGCACGCTCTCCTCCAGCGCGGCACGCTCGGGCACACAGCCCGGCAGCGCCACCGGCGACGGCGGGCACACCTTTGAGGACCGGCTCGGGCAGACCGTCCGGTTCATCCAGCTCGGCGCGGGCGCCCGCTTCGACGACGACGGCACGCCGCTGCGCCTGAAGTAGCGCTGCGCCTGAAGTAGCCCCTAGCGTGCCGCGGACGGCGGCACCGGCTGCACGGCGTCGTCGGCGACCCGGCGGGTCTCCCTCGGGCAGCTGAGTTTCCCCGGCGTCTGGTCCACCAGGCCCGGCTTCACGAGTTCCTTGAACCCGGGAGCAAGCACCAGGTCCACGGACGCGTCCGAGCGGTCGTCCCGGTAGTAATCCGTTCCTGCGACGTTGCGCTGGATGTTGAACGCCGCGGCCTGGCCGGCGGACCCCGAGATGACCTGGGCGGAACCGCTGTAGCGGGTCTGCGCGTTGTCCACCTTGCCCACCTTGTACCCGCGGGCCTTCAACTGGTCCGCGATGCTCTTGGCCAGGCCGGTGCGGCCGGTGGCGTTGTAGACGTGGACGGTCACTTTGCTGTTCGGGAGGTAGTGGTAGCTCGTGGTGGGGCACGTGGCCTGCGGGGTCTTGCTGGCGACGGCATCGGGGAACTTCACCACCCCGCTCATCACCGCCCAGGCGCCGACGATGCCGGCAATGATCAGCCCGAGCAGCACGGTGAGGATGACCCCGTGGAACAGCCGGCGGCGGAAGCGTCCGGGATGCCCGGGGTCCGGCTCTTCGGAGAAGGTGGCGCGCAGCTCAGAACCGGTGACCACGTGGTGGCCGTGCAGGCGGGTGAGGTCCTTTGGCTTCCTAGCCATCTATGACCAGTACCCGGGCGTGGATTGCGGTGCGCTGGTGCAGGGCCGTGCGGACGGCCCGGTGGAGCCCGTCCTCGAGATACATGACCCCCTGGTACTGCACGACGTGCGGGAACAGGTCGCCGAAGAAGGTCGAGTCTTCAGCCAGCAGGGCCTCGAGATCCAGCGTGCGTTTGGTGGTGACGAGCTCGTCGAGCCGCACGGGGCGAGGGGGCAGCGAGGCCCAGTCCTTGGGCGTCGAAAAACCATGGTCGGGGTACGGGCGTCCCTCGCCCACGGCTTTGAAGATCACGTTGCAAGCCTAAATAACGACGGCGGCCAATGAAACTTTCGCGTCCCCGTGCCTGCCGCTTTGTGGCCAAACGGTGACCATCGCCGCCGCTGTCCCGTCACACCGCAGCATCCGGGCGGCGGCTGCGACAAAATAGAGCTATGACTGTTCCCCACACCGGCACTGGACACAGCTCCGGCACCACCCACCCGGCAACCCCGGCCCTCGCGCTGCTTCTCGACGTCGACGGCCCGGTGGCAAGCCCGGTCACCCGTGAAGTGAAGCCGGGCATCATCGCCGATCTGGTGGCGCTGGCCGCGGCAGGAATCCCTATCATCTTCAACACCGGCCGTTCCGATGCCTTCATCCGCGAGCAGGTCATGGAGCCGATGATCGCCGCCGGGATGCCCGCCGACACCGTGGTCCACGCGATCTGCGAAAAGGGCGCCGTGTGGTTCAGCTACACGTCCGCGGGCGCCGGCCCCGTGCACGTCGACCACGAGCTCGCGGTGCCGAAGGCCTACGGGGATGACATCCGCCGCATGGTGGCCGAGGACTACTCGGCCCACATGTTCTTCGACGAGACGAAGAGGGCCATGGTGTCCGTGGAACAGCACGTGGACGTCCCCAGCGAGGACTACTTGGCCGAGCAGAAGCTGTTCGACGCCGACGCCCTGGAACTCCTGGGCCGGCATGGCCTCTCCGCCGCGATCCTGGACCACCACTCGCCGCAGTCAGACGACACCGGGGACTACCGCCTGGATCCCACCATCATCTCCACGGACATCGAATCCGTGCGCCTCGGCAAGGACCTGGGCGCCAGCCGGGCCGTGGAACTGCTGGCAGCCCAGGGCATCACCCCGCAGGCGTGGCGCACCGTGGGCGATTCCCGCACCGACTACGCCATGGCTGACTGGCTCCACCACAACGACCACGAGGTCCAGCACTTGGACGTCCGCCCCGCGGACGGCGTCCCCGCCAAACCGTACAGTATCCTGACCGCAGTGGACCTCGGCCTTGGCGATGACGTCATCCACGACGACGCCGGCGGAGCCTTCCTGCGCAGGTGGCGCCAGGAGCACGCCGGCTGAGTCCGGGCCCTCCCGATTTCCCATCAACCAAAAGCTCGGAGTACTCCATTACAGAAATGAACCAGCACGTCAGCTATTTCGGTAGTCCCGCCGCGGAGGACGAGGCTGTTGTTCCCGAGCCCACGTCCCCGGCGCTCGTTGCGCGCCTGAAGAACCGGCCCGACGTCGTCCGCCACCGAGGGCGGTACGCCCTGCTGAACCATGACCGGACGCCGCAGCAAGCCATGGTGGAAGATCTCCTGTTTATCCGTGCGGTGTTGGATTCCGCGGGCTTGGATTTCATCCTGGTCCGAGGCAATGACCACCGGCCTGTGATCGCCGTCGACTGGCGGGTGCGCAAGAAGCTGCGTGCTGCACTGGCGGCGGCCTGCCGGAACGAACCGTTCTATGCCATGGCGGTTGATGCCCGCAAGAAGTCCACGCTGCTGGTGGCCGACGGCGAGCTCTCGACGAACCGCAAGGCCCGGATCTTCCGGCTCTTCCGGCCGCGGGTGGTGCCCGAGGGCGGACTGAGTTACGGACCATCGTTCGGGGTCCAGCTGGAACTCTGGGAGTTCGACGGCGAGCAGCTCATCCTCCCGGTGGAAAACTCGCTGACCCGCCGCACCATGCTGCGCCAGGACGCCGTACGGGGCACCGTTGAGCGGCACGGACTGAGCTGGCCGACCATCGAGAACATGTTCGCGGACCATGCATCGGACATCGACTTCGACGTCGACATCGTCTTTTCCTGGGTGGACGGCAACGACCCCGAATACGTGGCGGCCCGCCGCGCCCGAATGAAGGGTGCCGTGCTGGGTGAAGGGGACGCGCATGAGGCCCGTTTCCGGCAGATCAACGAGCTCAAGTACGCTCTGCGCTCGGTCTACATGTACGCGCCGTGGGTCCGGCGGATCTTCATTGCCACCGATTCCCCGGTCCCCGAGTGGCTCGCGGAGCATCCCCGTGTGAAGGTAGTGCGCAGCGTGGAGTTCTTCAGCGATCCCTCGGTGCTGCCCACGTACAACTCCCAGGCCGTGGAATGCCAGTTGCACCACATCGAGGGCCTCTCTGAGCATTTCCTGTACTCCAACGACGACATGTTCTTCGGCAGGCCCGTAGGCCCTGACATGTTCTTCACCCCAGGAGGAATCACGAAGTTCATCGAGGCCGAAACGCGGATCGGCCTGGGCGAAAACGATGCCGAACGCAGCGGATTCGAGAACGCGGCCCGCGTGAACCGGAAGCTGCTGTGGGAGCGCTTCGGCAGGGTGACCACCCGCCACCTGGAGCACGCTGCGGCACCGCTGCGGCGCAGCGTCGCAGCCCGGATGGAGCAGGAGTTCCCCGCCGAATTCGCCAAGACCGCCGCAAGCACTTTCCGTGCCGCGGACAACATCTCGGTGACCAACTCCTTTTACCACTACTACTCGCTCCTCACCGGGCGCGCGGTGACCCAGACTGCGGCCAAGGTCAAGTACGTGGACACCACTATGTGGTCCGGGCTCCATTACCTGCCCACGCTGCTCGCCAAGCGGAACATGGACTTCTTCTGCCTCAATGACGGCAGTTTCCCGGAGGTGGCCGCGGAGAAACGGGCCAAGCTGGTGACGGGCTTCCTGGAGGACTACTTCCCCATCAAGGCGCCCTGGGAGAAGTGAGGGACTTTGGCACGCCGGCGCTCCGGAATCCTGATTCCGGCCGCTGCCAGCCGCCGTCGGCTTTCCCCGGGGCTGACGTACTCACCCACCGTGCGCGAACTGCCGAGCGGGACCACGGAGTGCACAATCGTGTCCTCGTAGACATGAACCAGGTTGAAGCCCTGCGCCCCGTCGCGGCCGCGCGTGCCGCCTTGGGCGACGTTGAGGTCCTGGGTGTAGCAAGTGGCCGAGGCCACCGAGACCGGGATGCCGGCGAACATGGCGCTGCTTGAATAGTGGAGATGCCCGCCCAGGATGGTACGGACATCTGAATTGCGGACGACGGCGGCGAGCTCGCTTTGGCCGCGCAGCTCCACCAGGACCGCCAAGTCCAGCACGCTTGGCACAGGCGGGTGGTGCAGGGCGAGGATCGTGCCATCCGGTGCCGGCGTGGCCAGTTCCCGGGCGAGCCAGTCAAGTTGCCGGAGGCTAAGCTCACCGTGGTGGAAACCGGGCACAGTGGTGTCCAGCGTGATGATACGCAGGCCGTTGACGAAGTAACTGTGATCCACCGGAGCGTCGTTCGCGTCCTGGTCGAAGAGGCCCGCGCGGAAGTTGGCGCGGTCGTCGTGGTTGCCCATGGCCCAGATGACCCGGGCTCCCATGTCCCGGCAGGCTGGCTCCACGATTCCGCGGAGCTTGGCATAGGCCAGGGGTTCGCCCTGATCCGCGAGGTCGCCGGTGAAAATCACGGCGTCGGGTCGGATTCCCGAGGCACGGATCTCGGAGAAGGCGTGCCTCAGCCGTGCTTCGCTGTCAACCGCTCCGTATAAGGGTTCCGGACCGCCCAGCAGATGGGGATCGCTCAGGTGCAGAAGGACGTGTCCCGGCCGGGGATGTTCGGCCTCTATGAACTCCATGGTTGCCTTCGGTCCATGAGGAGGCGGCGCCTCCAGTGTCAGCCCCCCATATAAGACAATCGAAGCAGAATTTTGGGAAACAGAGGATGACCCACACCCGGATTATTGGAAAAAACTTAAGGTAATTCCGGCGGAACGGCCGGCTAGAAGAGTCCGTTACCGTGCGGCAGCACCTCCGGAATCCCGGCCACGACATCCCAGTGCTCCACGATCTTCCCGCCGTCCACCCGGAAAAGGTCATAGAACGCCGTCGGTTTGCCGCCCAGCAACCCCTCGGACTGGGTCAGGACAAACTCGCCTTCGGCCACCGAACGATGCACCGTTCCGTACTCCACCGTGATGCCCTGCTCAGCCCAGGCCTTGAGGGCCGCGGCGAGCCCGTCCAGCCCGTCCGGCACGGACGGGTTGTGCTGGTGGTACTGCTCTGGACTGATGAACTCGCCGATCCGTTCGACCTGCCCGCCTTTGAGCACGGCCTCAACGAAGCCCAGGACGACGGCGCGGCTTGCCTCGGTCTGTTCGGGCGCAGTGACCTCCACCGGGCCGTCCACCTGGCTGCGGCCGCTGGCCGTCTCGGCCACGGCGGGCTGGAGTGCGTCCCAGTGCTCGGCAAGTTTTCCGTCGGCGACCCGGAACACATCAAAGGCGACCAGCGGAACCGGACCGAAACCGTGGTAGATGCCATGCATGGCGACCACATCGCCGTCGGCGAACATGCGGACCGGCTCGTACCGGAAGTCCGGGGGCACATTCCTGACAAGTTCGCGCAGCGCCTCCGGACCGTCACCGGCCATGGCACTGTGCTGGCGGTAGTCGGCCGCCCACCAGCGGTCGATCGCGCTGGTGTCCCGGTCAATGAATAGCTCGCTGCCGGCCCTCTGCACCAGATCCTTGTTGTTCATCGCCTGCGTCCTCCCTGGGTTCCGCGCGGGCGGCCGCCCGCGCGGTCAAGCCCAGTGTGTTCCCGGGAGGGAGCGATGTCGAGACTGCCCGAGGAGGCGGCGAGGCGTCAGGCGAGGGCTTCTTCGAGCGCTTCAATCAGTTCCGCGGCATCGGGCTCGACGGCGGACGGGAAGCGGGCGAGCACCTCACCGTCGCGGCCGACCAGGAACTTCTCGAAGTTCCACTTCACCTTCTGAAGTTCCGCGCCGTCCGCGGGGCGGGTGAGCTCGGTGTACAGCGGGTGCTGCTGCTTGCCGAGCACGTTGCTCTTGCTCATCAGCGGGAAAGTGACTCCGAAGTTGCGCTGGCAGAACTCGGCGATTTCGGCGTCGCTGCCCTGCTCCTGGCCGCCGAACTGGTTGCAGGGCACGCCGAGGATCTCGAGGCCTTGGTCGCGGTACTTTCCATACAGTTCCTCCAGCCGCGCATACTGTTTCGTGTAGCCGCACGCGGAAGCCACGTTGACCACCAGCACGGCCTTGCCGGCGAAGCGCCCGAAGTCCCCTTCCGAGCCGTCGTTGAAGGTAAGCGGGATGGAGTGGAGCGAGGGCATGCAACTTCCTTAGCACTGGGTGGAGCCGGGATTCGGCACGGCGAAGACGCGCGCAGCACCGGGGTCCGAGTCTAATGCGTGGGAAGGATACGGCCGAAAACAGCGTCGCTCCGGGAGCCCGCTCAGGGGGCTGGAGCCGTCGTTTCCGGAACCGTTTCAGACGGAGAGGGGCCCACCTCGAGCGTGGTGGTACCCGGCAGCGGGCTCGTGGGCACGGTGGTCCCGGTCAGTGTCGGAGCTGGCAGTGTCGGGGCTGGCACGGCTGGGTCGGGCACGATCGGGTCGGGCACGGGAACCGTGGTCTGTGTCGGGGTGACCGTCGGCGTCGGTGCCGGGGCCGCCGTCGCAGTCGCAGCGGTACCGGTCGGCGTCGGTGTAGGTGTCGGGGTGACCGTCGGCGTCGGCGTCGGTGTCGCCGTCGCAGGGGTACCGGTCGGTGTCGGTGTCGCAGTACCGGTCGGTGTAGCAGTACCGCTCGCCGTCGCGGTGGCGCTTGGCGAGTGGCTCGCCGTCGGACTCTGCGTCGCCGTAGCCGTCGCCGTAGGTGTCGGTGTCGGCACCACGCGGGCCTCCTGCTCGCCGCCGATGACTTCCCGTTCAGGCGCCGCGGCCACCGGAACGGCCCAGGCAGGCGCCTCCGCCTCCGTGGTTCCAGAGCCCGGGGCGAAGCTGACCATCGGGATGTTGTCGAGCGGGTCGGACTGCCTGATCGGAATGAGGGTCCACGCCGAGGGATCGGTGTGCACGCCGTTGACGATCGTCTCGAAATGCAAGTGGCATCCGGTCGAGGATCCTGTGGTGCCGACCTTGGCGATAACCTGCCCCACCTTGACCGACTGGCCCTTCTTGACCCCGATCCCCTGCAGGTGGTTGTAGGTGGTGATGAGGCCGTTTCCGTGGTCGATTTCCACCCGGTTTCCACCGCCCCACAGGTGCCAGCCGACGGCGCGGACCACGCCGGCATCGGCGGCGTAAACGCGCGTACCGCAGGCCGCCGCAAAATCCTGGCCCCAGTGGAACTCACCGGGCCGTCCGCTCAGCGGGTCAATACGGAGGCCAAAAGGGGAGGTGGGCACGAGGTGCTCGAGCGGAGCGTAGAGCTTGCCCTTGGCCGGCCTGTCCAGGTCCCGGGACGCAACATTGAGGTGGCGCTTGCCGCTTTTCGCAACAGTATCCACCGTGGAGCGTTCATAGGAGAGGATCGCTTCGGCGCCGGCTGTCGGGGTGGCCGGCCCTGTGTCGTCGAGCAGGTACGGTCCCACCATGCCGCTTGCAGCAGGTTCGGCCTGGGACGATGCCACGGGTAGAGGGCCCTGGGCTCCAAAGACCAGCAACATCAGGACTCCGAAAAGGCTCCAGAACAACGATCGTCCGAAAGCCTTGGACCGCACCAGGACGAACACCTGGCCGGCTTCGTGGTGTTTACCCACTTGCACTCCCCATAACGCAGCGCCCTCCTAGCCCGGACGCACACGCCTATTGTGACGTCACGGGAAGGGAAAAGGAACCCCTGCGGGGAGCGCTCCGCTCAGCTGAGGTTTTCCTTCAGCACAGCACGATGCTCGACGGCGGCCTGCTTGTGGAGTGCGCGGCCGGCGTCGGTCAGTTCGAGGAACAGGGAGCGGCGGTCGTCAGCGCAGGAATGGCGGGCCAGGAGCCCTGCCCTTTCGAGCCGGTCCACCACTTTGGACACGGCGCTTTGCGTCATGGGAGTGCGCTCCCCCAGCGCCTTCATACGGCACGCGGTCTCGGAACTCTCCGCCACGAGGTCCAGGATTTCGAACTCATTGAGGCCGATATCGAACTTCGCCTCGAGCGCCCGGTCGATCGCACAGGAGGTGCGGAAATAGGCGTCCTGGATGCTGCGCCATTGCTCAACCAACTGGCGGTCTGTCGTTGCCATGCCCTCGATTCTAGTTCACGCGGGGTTTAAATGCCACGTCATAATATTCCCCGTCATATTCCTTGTCATTGAATGACGTGTCATATAGCTTGATGGCATGACTTCGACGAACACCCTCGAAAGATCTGCCGACAAACTCCAAGACGCCGTCCGCTGGACCCGCGCCCAATGGCTCCTGCTGATGGTGGTGTGCACCGTCCTCGCCCTCGACGGCCTGGACGTTTCCATGGTGGGCGTCGCCCTTCCCTCCATCGGCCACGAGCTGGGACTGGGCACCGATTCCCTGCAGTGGATCGTGTCCGCGTACGTCCTTGGCTACGGAAGCCTGCTGCTCCTGGGCGGCCGCCTCGCCGACCTCCTCGGCCGGCGCCGGATCTTCCTGATCGCCCTCAGCGTGTTCGCCGCCGCCTCCCTGCTGGGCGGCCTCGTGAACGACCCCACCGTCCTGATCGCCACCCGCTTCGTCAAGGGACTGGCGGCCGCCTTCACGGCTCCCACCGGCTTCTCCATCATCACCACCAACTTCGCGGAAGGCCGCGAACGCAACAAGGCACTGTCCATCTTCACCACCTTCGGGGCGAGCGGTTTCTCGCTCGGCCTGGTGGTCGGCGGCCTCATGACCAGCCTCAGCTGGCGCTGGACGTTCCTCGTCTCGGTGCCGATCGCCGTCGCCGTCGTCCTCCTTGGCCTGCGATACATCCCGAAGGACAGGCCGACGTCGGAAAACAGCGGGCACGACATCTGGGGCGCGGTGACTCTCGCCCTGGGCATGCTCGGACTGGTCTACACCTTGGTTTCGGCTCCGGAAAAGGGCTGGGGATCTGTGGCAACAATCGCCGGGTTCGCAGTCTCCGCCGCGGTGCTGGCGGCGTTCGCCGTGATCGAGAACAAGGTCAGGCATCCGCTGATCCGCTTCGGCATCCTGCGCGAAGGCTGGGTAGCCAAGGCCAATCTGAGCGCGATCGGCCTGTTCGGTTCCTACCTGAGTTTCCAGTTCATCGTCACCCTGTTCCTGCAGTCGGTGCTGGGCTGGTCGCCGCTGGGCATGGCCCTGGCCCTGCTCCCCGCAGGCCTGATCGTGGCCACGAGCGCGCCGTTCGCGGACCGTCTGATCGAAAGGTTCGGAGCCACCACGCTGATCCTCACCGGCCTGGTGTCCCTGGGCCTTGGCTACGTGCTGTTCCTCCGGGTGGGAACCACCCCCAACTACGTGCTGGACATCCTGCCTTCGATGATCCTGCTGGGCATCGGCTTCGCCTTGGCGTTCCCGTCGATCAACGTGCAGGCCACCGCGGGGATCCGCGACTCCGAACAGGGCCTGGCCGCCGGCCTGATCCAGACCAGCACCCAGGTAGGGGCGGCCCTGGTGCTCGCTGTCACCACGGCGATCGTCAGCGGCCACGGCCACGGAACGGGCACCGCGAGCGCGGCCGCCATGCTGGAGCAGTACCGTCCGGGACTGATCCTGAGTGCCGCCGTCGCGATCGCCGCGCTGCTGGTGGCAGCATCCCCGGGACGCCGACGCCGGGCGCTCACCGAGCAGCCGGCAGCCTGACGGGCAGTCAATGACGGAGGCGGCCGTGACATGGAAATGCCACGGCCGCCTTTGCGTTCGGCCTTCTTTGCCATGGGGCCGCCCCCCGGCACAAAATGAATGATGGCCAGCTTCATCCGGAAATGGCGGGGCGAGCTGCGGACAACCTTCACCGGCGATCCGCAGGCGATCCCTGACTGGGTGCTGGAACTCGCCAACGGAAACGACCCCGGCTACCACCGTCCTGGCTCGGCCGTGTGGGCGGTGCACGGCTCCATGGCCACGATCATCTCCGGCATCCGGGTCCTGCTGACCCAGTCCCTGCATCCCGGCGCTCTCGCGGGAGTCTACGACCACTCCGCGTTCCGGGAGGACCCATTGGGCCGGCTGGCCGGTACCATCCGGTGGATTTTCACGGTGAGCTACGGTTCCGAGGCTGCGGCCCGGGAGGCCACGGCACAGGTGCGCAAGGTCCACCGCTTCGTGCACGGCACCTACATCGACAACCAGGGCAGGCCCCGCAGCTACTCCGCACTCGATCCGGAATTGCTCGGCTGGGTGCACGCCACCTACGCCGACACCTTCGTTTCCGTCCATCGCATCTGGGGCGGCCCCATCCCCGGCGGCGCCGATGCCTACGTGCGGGAATGGGCGCAGGCCGGGCGGCTGATGGGCGTCATCAACCCCCCGGAGACTGTGGCCGAGGTCGCCGAGGAAATGGACCGCTGGTATGCCTCGGGCGAACTGCGTGCCGATGCCCGGCTCCGGGAAACCGTGGAGTTCATCCGCAACCCTCCGCTCGCACCATCCCTGCGTTCGGGGTACCGCATCCTCTTCAACGCCGCCGTCGGAAGCCTGGACCCGCGCTTTCGCGAGTTGCTCGGCCTGCGGAAGCCTCACCTCGGACCGATCCCGCTGCCCACGGTGCTGCCCGCGCGGCTGGTGCTCGCCGTCGTCCGCCTCGGCCTGGGACGGCAGAGTTCCAGCGAAAAGGCGGCCCGGGCAAGGCTCCTGCGCCTGGGGATAGCCTAGGCGCCTTGAACGCGAAGCCCGGCGCCACGATTCCGTGACGCCGGGCTTCTTCTTGCTGCGGGTGACGCTAGATCAGCCCATCCGAAAGGTGGTTCGGAGTTCCGAAGCGGTGCGCCGTGATGCTGACGGCCTGCTCGTGCAGGAAGGGCAGCATCTCGATGCGGCCCGCCGGGGTGACCTGGCCGTGGTAGACGGCGACGTCGGGCCGGCCACCGGTGGCGGCGGCAAGGGCGGCGTAGTCCCCGCCGATCAGGCGGATGCGTCCGCCGTTGATCCTGGCCGCCGATGCCAGCCAGTCGGCGTCGCTCTCGATCCGGGAGCTGATGCCCGCTCCGGCGAAGGCTGCCACGACCGCGTCGGGCAGCCCGACGGCAGAGGACACCGTGACGGCCGAGCCGGCCACCACGCCGGCTGCGACAACGCGCAGCAGTTCGGCGAGCGGTGCGCCTTCGGACAGGCGGACGGTCACCGGGAAGGCCCGGTAACGGAAGACGTTGCGTTCCGCGCTCAGCCCGGAGACGTCCTTGGCGGTGCCGAACTCCCCGGCCCAGGCTGCGGCGTCGCTGTACAGGGCCTGCTGCAGGGTATCGGCCTCGTCAGCGCTGACGGTGGTCTTGGCTGCGGCGAGGATGGCCGCGGCCGGGCCGGTGAGGGTGGCTCCCGGCTTGGCGGCGGGCTCGGCGGGAACCCAGCTGCCCAGGCCCATCAGGTAGTTCGGGCCGCCTGCCTTGGTACCCGCGCCGACCGCCGACTTCTTCCAGCCGCCGAAGGGCTGGCGCTGCACGATCGCACCGGTGATGCCGCGGTTGACGTACAGGTTTCCGGCCTGGATGGTCTCCAGCCAGGTGCCCATCTCTTCGGTATCCAGCGAGTGCAGGCCGGCGGTGAGGCCGTATTCGATCTCGTTCTGGATGGCGATGGCTTCCTCAAGGGTGGCCGCGGTCATCACACCGAGCACCGGTCCGAAGAACTCGGTGAGGTGGAAGTAGGAGCCGCGCTTGACCCCGTAGCGGATGCCCGGGGACCACAGCCGGCCGGTTTCATCCAGCTTCTCCGGCTTCACGGCCCAGCTTTCGCCCTCGCCGAGGGTAGTCAGGGCATGCAGCAGCTTGCCCTTGGCCGGTTCGATGATCGGGCCCATCTGGGTGGTGGCCTGCTCCGGGTAACCGACCTGCAGGGAGCGGGCGGCATCCAGGAGCTGGTTGCGGAAGCGGGTGGAGGTGGCCACGGAGCCCACCAGGATCACCAGCGAGGCAGCCGAGCACTTCTGGCCGGCGTGGCCGAATGCGGACTGCACTACGTCCTTGGCGGCGAGGTCCAAGTCGGCGTGCGGTGTGACGATGATGGCGTTCTTTCCGGAAGTTTCGGCCAGCAGCGGCAGGTCCTTGCGGAAGGAGCGGAACAGTTCGGCGGTTTCGTAGCCGCCGGTGAGGATCACGCGATCCACATCCGGGTGGGAGACCAGCTGGGTGCCGAGTTCCCGCTCCTCGAGCTGGACCAGGGCCAGCACTTCGCGCGGCACGCCGGCCTCCCACAGGGCATCCACCATGACGGAACCGGAGCGGCGGGCCTGCTTTGCGGGCTTGATGACGACGGCGGAGCCGGCGGCGAGTGCCGCAAGGGTGGAGCCGGCGGGGATGGCGACCGGAAAGTTCCACGGCGGGGTCACCACGGTGAGCTTCGCCGGGACGAAGGTGGCGCCGTCGACCGTTTCCAGGTCCTTGGCACGCTCGGCGTAGTAGTGCGCGAAGTCGACAGCTTCGCTGACTTCCGGGTCGCCCTGTTCGATGGTCTTGCCGGTTTCGGAAGCCATGACCTCCAGCAGTTCGGCGCGGCGGGCGTCCAGGATGTCGCCGGCGCGGTGCAGGATGGCGGCGCGCTCGGCGGCGGGCAGGGCACCCCAGGTTTTTCCGGCGTCGACGGCGGTGGCGATGATGCGGTCCAGCCCTTCGGCCGTGGCGACCTTGGTGGCTTCGACGACGTCGTTGCCGGCGGTGGAGCCCGGGATGCGCTCGAGAATGGCGCGGCCCCAGGCACGGTTGGCCGGGAGTGCGGGATCGGTGTCCGGAGTGTTGACGAAGCCCTGGCGCGGCGCCGGAACCGGAGCCTTGGAGCGGTCCTGGGTGCGGTTCGGGGCCGGAACGGAATCGTCCAGCTCCGCGAGGGAGGCGAAGAAGCGCTGCTTTTCGCGCTCGAAGAGGGTTTCGTTTTCGCTGAGCTCGAAGACGGCGGACATGAAGTTGTCCTGGCTGGCGCCTTCTTCGAGGCGGCGGATCAGGTAGGCGATGGCGACGTCGAACTCGCCCGGGTGCACCACCGGGGTGTAGAGGAGCAGGCTGCCGACGTCCTTGCGGACCGCGGTCGCCTGGCCGGTGGCCATGCCGAGGAGCATTTCGAATTCGATTCCCTGCGTGACCCCGCGTTCCTTGGCGAGCAGCCAGGAGAAGGCGACGTCGAAGAGGTTGTGGCCCGCAACGCCGATCCGGACGGCGTCGATGCGCTCCGGAGTGAGGGCGTAGTTGAGGACGCGCTTGTAGTTGGTGTCCGAGCCCTGCTTGGTGCCCCAGGTGGCCAGCGGCCAGCCCTGGATGGAAGCCTGGACCTGTTCCATGGGCAGGTTGGCGCCCTTGACGACGCGGACCTTGATGGGGGCGCCGCCGGTGGCGCGGCGTGTGGCGGCCCATTCCTGGAGGTCCTGCATGGCGGCCAGGGCGTCCGGCAGGTAGGCCTGGAGCACAATGCCGGCTTCGAGGTCCTTGAACTCGGGCTTGTCCAGGATCTTCTTGAACACAGCCATGGTGAGGCTGAGGTCCTTATATTCCTCCATGTCCAGGTTGATGAACTTGGGCTTGGGGAAGGACGCGGCCAGGCGGTACAGCGGGGTGAGCTTCTCCACCACGTGGTCCACGGCTTCGTCGAAGGCCCAAAGCGGGTGCGGGGCCACGGTGGAGGATTCCTTGATGGAGACGTAGTCGACGTCGTCACGCGCCAGCAGCTTGAGGGTGCCCTCGAGGCGCCGATCGGCTTCGTGCTCGCCCAGCACGGCTTCGCCGAGCAGGTTGATGTTCAGGTGGACGCCGTCCTTCTTGATCTTGGCGATCGCCGGGCCGAGCTTGGCGTCGGTGGCGTCCACGATCAGGTGGCCGACCATGTCCCGCAGGACCTTGCGGGCGATCGGGATGACCACCTGCGGCAGGACCGGGGCCATGACGCCGCCGGTGCGCACGGCGGCGCGCATGTACCAGGGAAGGAAGGCCGGGACCTTCGGGGCGAGCTTGGCCAGATTGCGGCCGGCGACGGAGAGGTCTTCGGGGCGGATGACGCCGTCGACGAATCCAACAGTGAAGTCAAGGCCGTTGGGATCCTTCAGGACTCCGGCCAGTCGCTGGGCCGAGATGTCGACGGGAATCTTCGAGGCTTCGGTAAGCCAGTGGCGGACCAAGGCGGTGGCTTCGTTGCCGAGTTCCTGGAAGTGTCCGGCGTCCGGAAGGCCATGGTTTCCGGCGGCGCGGGATTCCCGGGTTGGTGTGCTCATGCGCGTTTTTCCTTAGGGGATGGTGCTTCGTTTCCACCAGTATGGATCTACAATCAGATTAGGAAAAGCGAACTTTTCCGAACGATATTCGTTAGTGTTAACGATCATTTTTGGAGGGTCCATGCTGGACGTCCGGCGGCTCCGATTGCTGCATGAACTGAAGATCCGCGGGACCCTCGCCGAGGTGGCGGACGCGATGAAGTACAGCCCGTCGTCGGTGTCCCAGCAGCTGACTTTGCTGGAGAAGGAAGCCGGCGTTGAGCTGTTGCGCAAGTCCGGCCGCCGGGTCCAGCTCACGCCGCAGGCGGAGATCCTCGTGGAGCACGCGGCATCCCTGCTGGCCACCCTGGAGGCGGCCGAGACGGACCTCGCCGCATCGCTCTCCTCCGTCACCGGGACCGTTCGCCTGGCGGTGTTCCAGTCCGCCGCACTGGCCCTCATGCCGGACTTCCTGACGTCAATGCGCGCCGAGTACCCGGAAGTACGCGTCGAAATGACCCAGCGCGAACCCGAAACCGCGCTCTACGAAACCTGGGCGCGGGACTTCGACATTGTGGTGGCCGAGCAGTACCCGGGCCATGCCGCGCCGCACCATCCGGGCCTTGACCGCGCCACCCTGACCAGTGACGCCATCCGGCTGGCCACTCCCCCTCTTGGTTTGGGCGGTGAGAGGATTACCTCGCTGGCGGATACTGCGGAGATGCCGTGGGTGATGGAACCTCATGGGGCGGCGTCCCGGCACTGGGCCGAGCAAGCCTGCCGTTCCGCAGGCTTCGAACCCGATGTCCGCTACGAAACCGCGGACCTCCAGGCACAGATCCGGCTGATCGAGTCCGGCAACGCCGTCGCGCTCATGCCGGACCTCGTCTGGACTGGACGCGAGAAGTCGGTGCAGCTGCTGGAGCTTCCCGAACTGCCCCACCGCACCATCTTCACCTCCACGCGCAAGGCGGGCCGCATCCACCCGGCCATCCTCGCCTGCCGCGAAGTCCTGGAGCGCGTGGCGGCCACGCGGAGCTGAGTGCGGTGCAAGGGAGCCCCAGCCTTCCTGACCTTCTTTGGCCACCATGAAGGCGTCCTGGCCGCGTGTCGCCGGCACGTCGCACGGCACCCCGGCCAAAGAGGGTCAGGACGGACACGTCAGCGGTGCGGTACGGCCGGATCGGCGGCGGTTCTACAGGAACGCAAAAGGCCCCGGCCCTTCAAACGAAGGACCGGGGCCAAAACGCGGAGAATGGGGGATTTGAACCCCCGAGGGCGTTAACCCAACACGCGTTCCAGGCGTGCGCCATAGGCCGCTAGGCGAATTCTCCAATGCTTTTGAATCAAAAGCAGGTCCTACTGTACCGGAGTTTTCCGGCATCTCCCAATCGGGGCATCCGCACGGCTCCTGCGGCGTCACTTCGGGGCCTCGCCGGGTACGTCGTGCCTTAACGAAAAAATGGACGCCCCCAATGCGCCCATTCCTGCGGTACACCGTTGAGACGCCGGGTCCGGTCTCCCCAACAGGCCCTACGCCTCACAACCTTGAGATTGCCCCAATCGGTGTACATACCAATGTTCGGCGAAGACCCTTTGGTTTGGCAATGGAAATTAGAAACCATCCTTTGACCTGTTTTCCCGCGTGTTTCCGCGACCACTGGCAGGATGGTGGGATGAGCCAACTCCACGCCCTGGTGGTCTACGTTCCGCTGCAGCACAGCGAGGGGCTGTTGGCCGCCATCGGAGACGCCGGCGCGGGCCGGATCGGCGACTACGGCCACTGCGCGTTCACCACCCCGGGCACCGGCCGTTTCACTCCCCTGGCAGGGGCTGAACCCTTCATCGGCTCCCTCAACGAGCCCGAGCAGGTGCCCGAACTCCGGATCGAGTGCGTGGTGGAGGAGGAACTGCTCGACGGCGTCGTGCGGGCTTTGCGCGCGGCGCACCCGTATGAGGAGCCCGCGTTCATGACCTGGCCCGTGGAGGGATGGCGGTAGTCCGGTGTGGGGCAGCAGGTCCGGCTCGGAGCCGCGATGTTGTACCCGACTCAAGATTCCTTGTAGCTGGAGATCCTTGTGGCTGGATCAGACTCAGAACGGTGGCGGGTCAATTGTGTTGTCCGGCGCGCGGGCACGACCGTGGGCCGCTCCTAAGCCGTCGGGGGCAATTGAAATGTGGGTCGCGGGAAGGGGCGCTCCTAAGCCGTCGGGGGCAATTGAAATGTGGGTCGCGGGAAGGGGCGGACTGTCTTTGTAGGTCCTGCCGGTGGGGCTGGTCCATTCGAGGTTTCCGGCGCCGGTTTGCCGGATCTTCCATCGTGAGTGGTGCTTGAGCGTGTGATGGCGCCGGCAGAGTCCGGCGAGGTTGCCGGCGTCGGTCGTTCCGCCTTGGGCGGCGTCGTGGGTATGGTCCAGGTCGAGATCGCGGGCCGGGATGCCGCAGCCGGGGAAGCGGCACCGGGTGTCGCGGGCGGTGAGGAGGCGTTTGAGGTCTTCGCCGGGCCGGACCGGTCCACGGCCAACACGGCCCCGGTGATGGGGTCGGTCAGGACCCTGTTCCACGCGGCGGCCTGCCCGGCAAGGATCCTGGCGGTGCCGGGGTCGATGGGGTGGCGCCCGTCCAGCTCGGCCGGGACCTGGCCTGCGGTGTTCACCCCGGCGACCGTGCCAACCCGGGCTGGGGCCGGGTTGCCTGCGTCTCCGGTGGCGTCGCGGTCAATCAGGGTCAGCACCGGCACGGTGACGTCCACCCGGGCGGTGATCGCGGCCAGGAGCCCGTCCGCGGTGTCGTGCCCGGCGGGAGCACCGCACAACAGCAGTTCGGACAGGAAGTCGGCACGAAGCTGATCGGTGCTGCGCTGGTCGGTGGTGCAGGCAGGCCCGGTGGTGCAGGCAGGCCCGGTGCTGCGTTGGTCGGTGCTGCGCTGATCGGTGCTGCGCTGATCGGTGCTGCAGGCGGGCCCGGTGGTCGGGCCCGGTTCCGTTGCGTGGTCCCGCGCCAGGCCGGCGTGTGCCCGGGCCATCCGGGTGAGGCGGTCGTGGATGCCGTAGGCCACGGCCGCGGGGAGGGTGGCGGCGAGTTCGGCCATCCCGTCGGGCAGGGGCGTGACGCGGACGCATCTCTGCGCGCCGGCCCGTTCGTGCCGGGCGGCCAGGGGCTCGGGCTGCGCCTTCTCGGCCTCCCGGACCGCCAGGCGCCATACCCGCCCCGGTGCCTGGTGTTCGGCGCACGCCACCACCACGGCCTCATACCGGGCCAACACCGCTGGGTCGTCCAGCACGGCTCCGGCGTCCTGGATCACCCGGGCGTGGGCCAGGCTGATCCGGCCCCGCGCCAGGGCCTGAAACGTCGCAGGGAAACGGTCCAGCACCTCCACGGCCTGGCCCATCTGCCGCTGCACGGTCCGGTCGTTAGCGCGGGTCGCAGTGGCGATCTCAGCGGCCACCGCACGCCGGGCCAGCTCCGCACCGTCCCACCGCAGGCCCCTGAACGCGCCCGGCCCCGCGCCGCCGTCGTTCTTGCCGCCGTCGTGCTTGCCGCCGTCCCGCGTGTCCTCCTCTGCCAGCACGTCCGCGACCCGGGACGCAATGGCGAGGGTGTATTCCCGCAAGGCCTGCAAGCCCGCGATCGCCGACTCCACAGACTGCAACGTCGAGACCAAACCGTCCAGCACCACCAGCAGATCAGACCCCGCGGACCGCGGCGCCATTACCTCCAAACTGCTGGTGATCTCCATCAACCCATCACATCACCGGGCACCGACTTTATAAGGTGCCAAGCCAGCCACCCCGTAGACTCCTTCCGCTTGCCCCAAGAAGGCTGGCAAACTGCCGGGCTTGGTTTTCCCTGCAATGGGCCCAATGATGACCTGCCCCTGTGCCTGGGCGGCCGCGTGCTCGAAGAGACGGGGCTGGTCATCGAAACAGTCCACGGGCCCGCGGGAAACCTCGGAGTTCCTAGCGGGCCGTTCCAAGACCAGTGGTGGACAGGTGGAGGATGCGGACTCCCGGACCAAGATGGTCACCGCGACCTCCGGAATCGGCGTGGCCACGTCCTTCGGCATCGCGCCGGAGACGGTCTCAGCGCTGCGGTTTCCAGTGCCCGGCTGCTGTAGTTTCCAGTGCCCGACGGCGGATTCGAGTGCCGCTGAAAGTTCGGGTAAGCTTGTCGTCGGCCCCTCATGTGGCGTCATCCTGTTGAACTCCCCCAGGACCGGAAGGTAGCAAGGGTAGATGGGCTCTGGCGGGTGCATGAGGGGTCACTTACTTTAAATGTCAGTCCCTACCGCTAGGTTTCCCCTGTGACTGTTACAACTGCCCTCTACCGTAGGTATCGCCCGGATTCGTTCGCGGACGTTATCGGGCAGGAACATGTCACCGAGCCGCTCATGACGGCGCTGCGCAAGAACCGCGTCAACCACGCCTACCTCTTCTCCGGCCCGCGCGGCTGCGGCAAAACCACGTCCGCCCGGATCCTCGCCCGCTGCCTCAACTGCGCCGAAGGCCCCACCGACACCCCTTGCGGCAAGTGCAACAGCTGCATCGAGCTCGCCCGCGGCGGTTCCGGTTCCCTTGACGTCATCGAGATCGACGCCGCCAGCCACGGCGGTGTGGACGACGCCCGCGACCTCCGCGAGCGCGCCACCTTCGCGCCGGTGCGCGACCGTTACAAGATCTTCATCATCGACGAAGCCCACATGGTCACCTCGGCCGGCTTCAACGCGCTCCTGAAAATCGTCGAGGAGCCGCCGGAACACATCAAGTTCATCTTCGCCACCACGGAGCCGGACAAGGTCATCGGCACCATCCGGTCCCGTACGCACCACTACCCCTTCAGGTTGGTGCCGCCGGAACCGCTCATGGCCTACCTAGAGCAGCTTTGCGCCGCGGAGAACGTGCCGGTAGCGCCTGGTGTGCTATCGCTCGTGATCCGGGCCGGCGGCGGCTCCGTCCGTGACTCACTTTCGGTGCTGGACCAGCTCATGGCCGGAGCCGGCAACACCGGACTGGACTACGAGCTCGCCGTCGCGCTCCTCGGGTATACGCACGCTTCGCTGCTGGACGACGTCGTCGAGGCCATTGCCGCCGGCGACTCCGCCACCGTCTTCCGCGCGGTGGACCGGGTCATCCATGCCGGGCACGATCCCCGCCGCTTCGTCGAGGACCTCCTCGAACGCTTCCGTGACCTCATCATCGTCCAGGCCATGCCGGAAAGCGCCCGCGCCATCCTGCGCGGCATGCCGGACGACCAGATCGCCCGCATGCAGGGCCAGGCCAAGGCTCTCGGGGCCGCCGAGCTGTCCCGGGCGGCGGACGTCACCAACACCGCCCTCACCGAGATGACCGGCGCCACCTCTCCGCGCCTGCACCTCGAGTTGCTGTGCGCACGGATCCTGCTGCCCGGCGCCGAGCAGACAGAGCGCGGAATCGCGGCCCGGATCGACCGCGTGGAGCGGCGCCTCAGCTACGGCGGAGCACTGCCCGCGGGAGAGACTGCTCCTGCGCAGTCTGCGCCGTCGATTCCGGCCGATCAGGGCCCGACGCCGGAACCCGCCCGGGTGCCCGCAGCAGCGGCCGCTCCGCCCGCCCCAGTGGAACCCGCCCCGGTGGAACCCGCCCCTGCGGCCGAAACCAAGCCGGCGGAGCCAGTTCCGGCCAGGAGCCAGAACTCCGCGCCCCGGGTCACTACCAACGACTGGCCGGTCGAGGACAGGCCGCAGGCGCCCGCCGACGCATCCGCGCCCGCCGCCGCTTCTGCAACACCTGCGACGCCCCCGGCTCCTGTACCAGGCGCGGCTCCGGCAGCTGCGCCGCTTGCCCAGCCGTCCGCTGCCCCTGCCGCCAGCACTTCGGCCGCCCGTACCTCTACCGCCAATGCCCCCGCCGCCAGTACCCCCGCCGGAGGCGCCGACGTCGAAGTGGTCCGCCGTGCCTGGCAGGACATCCTGCAGACGCTGAGCAAGATCAAACGAAGCAGCTGGGCCCTGGTTGGCGCCAACGCGCAGGTGGCACGTTTCGATGGCCAGACGCTGGTGCTGGCGTTCACCACGGACGGCCTCGCCACCGCGTTCAGCCGGGCCGACCACGCCGAAAACCTGCGCCAGGCCATCCACAAGACCATTGGCATCGACTGCCAGATCACGGCCACGGCGGGCGCTAACAGTTCAGGGAGCTCTGCGCCAAACCCAAAAGCACCGGCTAGCCCGGAAGCCCCGGCACACGTGCCGGCGGCCGTGGCCGCCACGCCGCCCACTGCTTCCACGGCACCCGCTCCCTCCGAAGTGGACACTGCCTGGGGCCTCGCGCCCGTGGCCGCTCCGTCAGCCGTCGAACCGGCAACGGCGCCGGTTGAAAGCACCGCACAGGCCGAACGCGGTGCACAGGCCGGACGCGGTGCACAGCCCAGCGCCGCCGTGCCTGCCGCCGTGCCTGCCGCGGTGCCGCCGTCCGAGCAGCCGGCATCCGATCAACCGCCATCCGATCAGCCGGCATCCGATCAGCCGGCGTCCGGGGACTACTCTTATTCCGACGACGACTGGGGTCCCCCTCGCGACGAAGACGCCCCGCCGCTGGACGAAGAACCGCCCATGGACTGGGTTCCGCCGTCGGACTCCGGCTGGCAGTCCGCGCCCGCCGCAACCGCTGCACCCGCGCCTGCAGCTGTCGCAGCGCCAACGCCCGTCAGGGTAGGCGCCACAAGCTCTCAAACCGAGCCCGCGGCCGACACCTCAAACGACCCGTGGTCGCGCGCGGTGGAGCAGTCACCGGGCACATGGGTGGTGGGCACCAGCAGCAATGTCGGAACCGTCCCTGCCGGGTCCGCACCGGCAGATCCGGCGCAGGCCCAGGCCGTGCCCACGCCGGCCGGCAGCAGTTCCGGTGCCCCGGCATACGAGCCCGCCGCGGCACAGGCACCAGCACAGCAGGCACCAGCACAGCAGGTTCCCGCGCCCGCCCAGCAGGCTCCGGAACCGGCCGCCGCCCCGGCGGGGAGTTGGGCGACCGTTCCGGCACCCGCGGCCGACGTTTCGGGCAGCGCGCCCAGCAAACAGAGCCTGTACCAGCGGCTTTCGAACAGCCCGGAAGCGCTGGCCGGACGCATCCAGGCCCCGGCCGGCGCGTCAAGGGCAACGGCCACAATGGTCGAGGACATTCCAAGCGCCGATGACGAAACCATCGAGGAATCGGGCGTGTTTGGCCGGGCTGCGGTGGAGCGTATTCTGGGCGGGAGACTCCTGGAAGAGCGTTCCCTGGACGGCACTCCCCTGATGCGCCGCTGACCGCGCCGAGGGAAGCCGCGGACAAGAAGCGCCCCTGACCGAACTCCACTGAACGAAACTCCATTAGACGAACGAGGACATTGTGTACGAGGGTGCAGTTCAAGAGCTGATCGACGAGCTCGGCCGGCTTCCAGGCGTCGGTCCGAAGTCGGCCCAGCGCCTCGCCTTCCATATCCTTGAGGCCGACCCCGAGGACATGAAACGCCTGGTCGCTGCGATCACCACGGTCAAGGAGCGGGTGAAGTTCTGCACCATCTGCGGAAATGTCACTGAGCAGGAAACGTGCAACATCTGCCGTGACCCGCGGCGCGATCCCTCCGTCATCTGCGTCGTCGAGGAATCCAAGGACGTGCTCGCCGTCGAACGGACCCGGTCTTTCCGCGGCAGGTACCACGTGCTGGGCGGAGCCATCAATCCGATCGCCGGCATCGGCCCGGAACAGTTGCGGATCCGCGAACTCCTCACGCGCCTCAACGACGGCGAGGTCCAGGAAATCATCATCGCCACCGACCCCAACCTCGAAGGCGAAGCCACCGCCACCTATCTGGCCCGCATGCTGAAGACCATCGGAATCACGGTGACCCGTCTCGCCTCCGGGCTGCCCGTGGGCGGCGACTTGGAGTACGCCGACGAAGTCACGCTGGGCCGTGCCTTCGAAGGCCGCCGCAACGCCCTGTCCTGAGACTGGCCCGGCAGCCGGGAGGGAACCTCAGCTCCGTGCCCGACGGCGGCCTGCCAGGATACCGGTGCCAGTCACCGCGGCGGCGGCCGCCAGCTGTCCGGCGATTCCGATGGTGGACAAAGGGAACCCGGACTGGGCCGCTTCGCTGGGCACCCCGTTGATGCAGGCGACTTCGTAGGCGGGCCCCTCCGTGGAACGCTGCAGGGAAACCAGGAACCAGCCCAGTTCACCCTCGGTGGGCACCTGCTCCGAGGCAAGTGCCCAGTAGAGCAAGGCCGGATTCCCGGCGGTCAGCCACATGACGCGTTCACTGTGCAGCACGGGTTCGCTCCGCACCAGTTCCCCGATGCATTCGTAGGACAGGTAGCGGCCGATGCGGTCCCGCTCCACGTTGACCGGGATGGAGGTCCGCTCGGTGACCAGCGTTCCCGGCAGCAGGAGGAAGGCCGCGGCGAAGTTCCCGACGGCGAACAAGCCTGTCGACAGCACAGTCAATACGGCCCCGGGAAGCCTGGCCGTGAACCACGCCCGGAATCCCATGCCAAGCAGCGCGAAAACACCCACCTCGAAGACCACAGTCAGCAGCGACAGGAGCTCCAGGCCGGGCGGGGCGGGAATGCTCCCCGCCGGGGATTCCGGCAGCCCTGAGGCGGGGTCCACGGAAAACTCGACCGTTCCCGGAGCCGCCAGGAGGAAGCGGAGCGCCAGGAGCAGAACGACGCCAAGGACCGCCAGGGCAAGGCCTCGCAGCAAGCACGCCAGCAGGCTGACGGGCATGGTCAGCGCCCCGTACCGCCCGCGGGTGAATCCCCACACCGCGCCAAGGATGGTCGCCGCCAGGCAGAGCCCGCCGCCGGCCAGGAGGAACATCGCCACGGGCCCGGAGGTCTCCCAGCTGACAACCCCGAACCACACGAGCAGCAGGTAGGAGGAGGCACCTGCCCCCGCCACGGCGGCCACAAGCACGATCCAGAAGGACACTGCCCGGAACGATGCCATCGCGTCCGCCCAGGCATCACGGACCACGGCGGCCGCAACGGTCCGGAACGGCGTGCGGGGCGGACCGCCGTCGCCGTCGTCCTCCGACGCAGCACCACCCACACCAGGCACCGAACTGCTGGGACCAGCCGCCCGCCCGCCGTCGTCGTACAAGTCCCGGCCGATCGGCTCGTAGCTGGGCTCGTCCTCGGGCGGCTGGCCGGCGACCATGGCGGCTCAGGCGATCCGGGTGCCCCGGGCCAGGCGCCGGGCCGGTGTGTGGAGGGAACGCCAGCCCAGCCAGAGCAGCAGCCCGGCCAAGGCCAGCTGCAGCGACAGGCCAAGCGGCCACAGCGGCGTGGTCTGCTGCAGGTATTGCGGTTGCACCTTCCCGTTGGCGCAGGGGTACGTGCCCTCCGGACCGGCGAGCGCCGCCCGGGCACCTTGGCTGATGTTCTCGATCATGCCGCCGGAATAGTAGTACGGCGAGCCGAGGCGTTCCGGGTACGGGATGGCATCGGCCACCACCACGTAGGGGTTCATCGACAGCAGCCAGGCGACCCGTTCGGTGCGCAACACGTCCTGCTCCACCAGCGGGCCCGCGCACGTGTACTCGGGATAGCCCGGATAGGCGCCGGGCCCGTACTCCATCCCCTTGTACTGCGGCTGGTTGGCTTTGACGGTTCCTTGGGTCAGCTGCACGCCCAGGCCGAACGCGATCAGCGAGCCGACCACCAGCGCGGCCACCGTGAGGTAGGTGACCACGATCGAGAACAGCGGCCTGCCGGCGAGCGCCGAAATGCCGACGCCGATCCCGCAGATCACGGCCACCTCGACCGCCAGCATCAGCAGGGACACCAGCACGTGCGCCGGTGTCAGCCCGCCAAGCAGCACCGCGAAAATCAGGAACGGCGAACTGGCGGCCAGGAAGGCGATCGCCGCCAGCCAGGCGGCGCAGAATTTGCCCCAGAGGATCTGCCCGGGCGTGAGCAGGGTGACCTGCAGGATGGCCAGGGTGCCGCCGGCCCGGTCGCCGTTGACGGCGTTGGCGGACAGCGCCGGTGCCACCAGCAGGGCGAAAAGCAGCACAAAGGCCAGCACCACTTCGAAGATCGCGGACCCCGGCCCGTCTGGCTGGGGCGTGCCGTCCGGAACGGGCATCGAGTTGCGGACCTCCATGGCGGCGTTCCAGCCGGCCCAGGTCAGGGCCGTGACCAAGGCGATCACCGCGAACCAGACGGCCAGCATGATGTACCAGCCGCGCGAACGCAGCCGCTGCTTCATCTCCAGCACCACTACGTCGCGGATCCCGCCGAGATAACCGGCGACGGCGCCCCGCCCGTCAGCGGGGCCGGGAGCCGAAGCTGGCCCCGGGAGAGTCATTTCCGCGCTCATTTCCGCTCCGTTTCCAGGCTCATGTACGTCTCTTCCAAGGCGCCGCCCGCCGGGCCGAAGGACACGACGCCGATCCCCGCGGTGACGAGGTCCCGCAGCAAGGCGGCAGCCCCGGCGTCGTGGCTCAACATCAGCGACACGGACGGACGGCGGCCGCTTCCGGCCTTGAACTCGAGCCCCAGTTCGGTGAGCTTCGCGGCGAGCGCGGCCGGGTCCAGGGCGGTGATCGCGTAGCGCCGGCCTTGCCGTGTGGCTTCTTCAATGGTCTGTTGCTTGACGGTGCGGCCCTGGTTGACGAACACGGCGCCGTCGGCGATTTCATCGAGTTCGCTGAGCACGTGCGAGGACACCACCACGGACTTCCCGGCCGCGGCCAGGTTCCGCAGGAGCGTCCGCAACTCCACCCGGGAGCCGGGATCGAGACCGGCCGCGGGTTCGTCCAGGAGCAGCACGGAGGGGTCGTGGACCAGGGCCCGTGCCAGGCTGAGCCGCTGCTGCTGGCCTTTGGAAAGCACGCGGGCAGGCTGGTCGGCGAGTTCCTCAAGCCGCACCAGGGCCAGCAGTTCGGCCACCCGCGCATCGATCCCGGATGTGGGCAGGCGGTAGAAGCGCGCCATCTGCACCAGGATTTCGCGGGCGGTAAGGGACTCCCACACGCCCAGGGTGTCCGGCATCCAGCCGAGCCGGCGCCGCACGGCCGCGCTGTCCTGCGCCGGGTCGAGTCCGTCCACCGTGATGGCACCGCTGTCCGGCTGGAGCAGCGAGGCGAGCATCAGCAGCAAGGTGGTCTTGCCGGCCCCGTTGGGGCCGATCAGCGCGGTGACCCGCCCGGCCGGGGCCTCGAAGTCCATGTGCTCGACGGCGTGAACGGACCCGAAGCGGCGGGAGACACCCACCGCAGAGACCCCGGAAGCCAATGGCGCCCGGGTGGTCTCAGGAATTTCAGCAACGGACATACTCCACCTCTGTTTCCCCCTACAGAGCTTGAACCTGCGCGGCGGATATGCCCGCAGGCCGCATCGTGCCTTGATCGTACGCCGTGGCGAAAGTCACGCACATCCACCCAGGGGCCGAGATTTGGTCACAATTCCCGGGCCCGGGACACACGGCGATAAACTGGCCGAATAAGCCACGCTGGCATGCCGTAAATGGCCGTGTGGCGTTTCGATTCCCAAGTGATGCAGTGAGGGTGCGCGCATGAGTATGCCCACTACCGAAGTGAAAAGCGACGAACTGGCCGCGCAGCCTGCCAAGACCAAACAGCTGATCGTCCAGAAGTTCGGCGGCTCCTCCGTGGCCGACGCCGAGGGCATCCGGCGTGTTGCCCGCCGCGTGGTCGACGCGCAGAAGGCCGGCAACGAGGTCGTCGTCGTCGTGTCCGCCATGGGCGACACCACCGACGAACTGCTGGACCTCGCCGCCCAGGTCACGGACTCCGCGCCCGCCCGCGAGATGGACATGCTCCTCTCCGCCGGCGAGCGCATTTCCATGGCCCTGCTCGCCATGGCCATCAACAAGTTCGGCGCGTCCGCGCAGTCCTTCACCGGCTCCCAGGCCGGGATGATCACCGACGGCATCCACGGCAAGGCGCGCATCATCGACGTCGACCCGCACCGCATCCGCACCGCCCTGGACAAGCAGCACATCGCCATCGTGGCCGGCTTCCAGGGCATGAGCCGCAGCACCAACGAAATCACCACCCTGGGCCGCGGCGGTTCGGACACCACCGCCGTCGCCTTGGCCGCGGCCCTGGACGCCGATGTCTGCGAGATCTACACCGACGTGGACGGCGTGTTCACCGCGGATCCGCGCGTGGTGGCGTCCGCGCAGAAGATCGACACCATCTCCAGCGAGGAAATGCTGGAACTGGCCGCCTCCGGCGCGAAGATCCTGCACCTGCGCTGCGTGGAGTACGCCCGTCGTTTCGGCGTGCCGCTGCACGTGCGTTCCTCATTCAGCCAGAACGAAGGCACCTGGGTCCTGCCCAGTGCCGATGACAAGATCACCACTCAAGAGGGAGTTGCCTTGGAGCAGCCAATCATCTCCGGCGTGGCCCACGACCGGTCCGAAGCCAAGGTCACCGTTGTGGGCGTCCCGGACATCCCCGGCAAGGCTGCGGCGATCTTCCAGGTCATCGCCGATGCGCACTCGAACATCGACATGATCGTCCAGAACGTGTCCACCCACGGCACCGGCCACACGGACATTTCCTTCACCCTGCCGATCGTGGAAGGCGCCGACGCCCTGGCCGCCCTTCGCGCCGCCCAGGGCGAGATCGGCTTTGAGAGCATCGAATACGACGAGAACGTCGGCAAGCTCTCCCTCATCGGCGCCGGCATGCGTTCGCACCCCGGCGTTTCGGCGACCTTCTTCAAAGCCCTGTCCGATGCCGGCATCAACATCAACATGATCTCCACGTCGGAGATCCGTATCTCGGTGGTCACCAGCGCGGACAAGCTGGACGACGCCGTGCGTGCGATCCATGCAGCGTTTGAGCTCGACGGCGAATCCGAGGCCACCGTTTACGGCGGCACCGGCCGCTGAAACAAGGCTTAACACGGAAAGGACCGGGGCTTGCGCTCCGGTCCTTTTGTTTCGCCTAGCCATAGTCGGTGGTTGTCGGTCCAGGGTCATCACGCACTGCATAGTGCCTGCCCTCGGCATCCGTTTCAACCACGAAATGCGTCAGGTCTTCTTCCGAAGCCTTTTCGAAATCGTCGTGCTTGTGAACAACGGGTGCATCGGTATCGCCCTGGGTAGCAGGTCCGAAAACAGACTGCAGGCGCGCCGTCACATGCATGAAACTGTCCAGCACACGTCCCACAACATCCCACCTCCTTCCCCGCAACGGGGTCCGGCAAGCGTGCCGTTCCCGAGTGGTTCAAGTGAGTCAATGATACGCCCGGCACCCCGGAATGGGGCGGGCGAGGCCCGGTTCACGTGAGGTGCTGGGGATCAGCGCGGGGATCAGCGCAGGGACTTGTCCTCAGGGTTCCTCGGGACCACGTAGCTGCTGCCGTCGGCCCGGTGCTTGGTTTCCCACTGCAGGGTTTCGGCCTGGCGCTGGCGCAGCAGGATCCTGTTGGCCTCGGTCATTTCGTGGTCCAGCGCACTGCTGTGCGCCGGGCCGAACACGACGCGCAGCCGCCCGGTTGCGCGCATGAACCGCTGGGCGAATGATTCCTTGGCCACTACTGCTCCCTCCGTGGGGTTCCTTGTGGCTCCACAGTACACTAATTGTTAGTGCACTAATAATTAGTGCGACGAGATAAGCTGGTGCGGTAAGCACGGCCCGAGCAAGGAGGAACATGTCCACGCCTGCCGAGGACGATCTCCTCCTCGAACGCCAACTCTGCTTTGCCCTCACGGTCGCCTCACGCAGCGTCGTGGGCATCTACAAGCCGGTCCTGGAACGCATGGGCCTGACCCACCCGCAGTACCTGGTGATGCTTGCCCTGTGGGAACGCAGCCCGCGGACGCTCAAGGACATCAGCGACGCCCTCCTGCACGAACCCGCCACCCTCTCGCCCATCCTGCGGCGTCTGGAAGAGGCCGGGCTGCTGACCCGCGAGCGGGTCCCCGGCAACGAGCGCGCCCTCGCGGTGACCCTGACCGAAGCCGGGGCGGCGCTCCGGGAACAGGCGACGGCGGTGCCTGGCACCATCATGGAACGGCTGGGCCTGAGCCGGGAGGAAGTCGCCGAACTCCATGCGGCCATGACCGGATTGATCGCCGCCACGCAACGCCCTGCCCCGGCAACCCTCCCGGGATAAAATGGCGGAAAGCAAGGAGCCCCGCATGCGACCGCGAATCTTCCGCACCGTCCTGGCCCTCGCCGCCGTCGGAGGAGCCGTCGTCGGGCTGGCCGCCTGCTCGCCGGGAACCGGCGGCAACACACCGACCACCTCGGCGCCTTCAAGCACCGCGCCCTCCAGCGCCGCACCGGACGCGAGCCCCACCACGCCAAGCTCCGACGGGCTGCTGCCGGACGAGACCGAGTCCCCCGGCACCAAACCGGTCCCGGCCCCGCCGTCGGCCGTTCCTGCCATCCCTGGCAAGGGCGACGCCGAACTCTCGATCCTCATCACGCCCTCCCCGGGCGCCAGCCCCGCCAGTTACACCCTGGTCTGCCAGGGCGGCGTGCCTACTGCCGAAAGCGTGCATCCGGACGCCGCTGCGGCCTGCGCGGCATTGAAGGCGAACCCGGCTCTGCTGACCCGCACCCCGCGGCCCAAGGACCAGGCCTGCGACACCAAGTACGGCGGCCCGAAGACCGCGCTGGTCACGGGTGCCGTGGACGGCGTCGGTGTCGAATCCTCCTACAAGCTCACGGACGGCTGCGAGATCGCAGCCTGGGACGGCGCCAAGGCGGTGCTCGGTTCCAGTGGCGTTGGCGAGTAAGCTGCGGCTGCTTGCGGAAGAGCAGTGGCTCCCCCTGGAAGCGGCCCACCACGAACGCGTCCGGCGCTACGCAGACCCCTACCTCGAACGCCGTTCCGCCGGCAAGAAGCACCCGGTGGAGGACTTCCTCTTCACGTACTACACCCAGAAACCGGGCCAGCTGCTGCGTTGGCATCCGGGAGAGGGAACAGTGCTGTGCGGCCGGCGGGCCGCCGAACGCGCGGACTGGAAGTACTACACGCTCCTCGACGACGCCGCACTGGCGGCCGTGGGCCTGCCGGCGGGAAGCCCGGCGGTAGCCTTCGACCTCGCCCGCTTTGTGGCAGACCGCGCCGAGGCTCTCCGCTTCGCCGCCATCATCCTGTCCGGGACCTCGGCCCGCCCGGCCCAGTTCGCGTGCTTCGGGCTCCACGAATGGGCCATGGTCTACCGGCAGGACAAGTTCGATCTCCGCCACGAATACCTCACCCTGCGGCTGGGCCCGGAGGGCACGGACGCGGTGGTGGAAGAGAACCGGATCCGCTGTTCGCACTTCGATGCCTTCCGCTTCTACACCCCTGATGCCGTGCCCCTGAACGACATCACGCCCACCCGCGAAAACCAGCGCGTCATGGAACAGCCCGGCTGCCTGCACGCCAACATGGACCTCTACAAGTGGGCGTACAAGCTGGTCCCCGCGTTGCCCAGCGAGTTGGTAATGGACTGCTTCGAACTGTCCTGGCGGATCCGGGCCATGGACATGCAGGCCTCCCCCTACGAGCTCAGCGAGTGGGGCTATCCGGCCATCCGGATCGAAACGCCGGAGGGCAAGAACGAGTACGTCGGGCAGCAACGGGCCTTCGCTGCCGAGGCCCAGGAGCTGCGGGGCCGGCTGCTGGCCGAACTTCAGCCGTTGCTGGAACTGCTCGAGGCCGTTGAACACCCCGGGGAAGGCAAGCCATGAGCCGGTACGACGTCGAACTGACAGTGACCCTGCTGGAGGCACCGGGTGCCGCGGAACAGCAGTTCGTGCTGCTGGCCGCCGACGGTGAAGCTGCCGCCGGATCCACGGTGCCGGACCCGCGGGCGGCCCTTGCCGCCGTCGAGCAGCACGGCGAAGAGATCTTCTTCCCGGTACCCCGGCCGGACCGCCGCTGCACCCAGCAGTACGGCGGCCCGCAGACGGCCACCGTGACCGGCACCTTCCGGGGCCGCCCGGTGGACTGCCGCTTCAGCCGCACGGACGGCTGCGAAATCGCGAAGTGGCGGAACATGGCGCCGCTGCTGGGCGGCGTCGCGGGTTCCACCGGCGCCATCTGAAGCCTCGCGATCCTCACGATCTCAAGGCGCCTGCAGCCGTCAGGGCACGGGGTCGTGCCGGAGGTAGCTGCGCCGGAAGCTGCCGCCGCCCGCCGTCAACGCCCGGAGTTCGAGGGCGTAGCGGAGCAGTTCCTGGTCCGGGACCTCAGCGGTGATTTCGGTATTGCCGTCCCCGGATGACGTTCCCGTCATGCGGCCGCGACGCGCGGAGAGGTCGCTCATCACGGTGCCGACGTAATCGTCGGGCACCCGGATGACCACGGACGAGACAGGCTCGAGGAGCTGGATACGCCCGGCCGCGGCAGCTTCCCGCAAGGCCAGGGCCCCGGCGGCCTGGAACGCCGCGTCGGAGGAGTCCACGCTGTGGGTCTTGCCGCCGTGCAGGGTGACCCGGATGTCCACCACCGGAAAGCCCTCGGCCACGCCCTTCTGCATCTGCGCCCGGACGCCCTTCTCCACGGAGGTGATGAACGGGCCTGGGATCACGCCGCCCACCACCTTGTCCACGAACTCGAAGCCGCCGCCGCGTTCGAGGGGTTCGACGTCGATGTCGCAGATGGCGAACTGGCCGTGCCCGCCGGACTGCTTCACGTACCGCCCGTGGCCGCTGGCCGGAACGGCGAAGGTCTCCCGCAGCGGGGTGATGACGTCCACGGTCTGCAGCTTCACGCCCTGCTCGCGGAGCCGGTCCAGGACGACGTCGGCATGCGCCTGCCCCGTGCACCAAAGCACCAGCTGGTGGGTTTCGGAGTTGCGCTCCACCCGCAGCGCCGGATCCCCGGCGGCCACTTTCGCGAGCCCCTTGGCGAGCGCGTCCTCGTCGCTGCGGGCGGCGGCCTCGACGGCCAGCGGCAGCAACGGTTCGGGCATGTCCCAGACCTTGATCAGCAGCGGATCGTCCTTGGCGGACACGGTGTCCCCCGTTTCGGCGCTGACCACCTTACTGAGCGCGCAGATGTCACCGGCCACGCTGAACGGCACCGCCCTCAGCGCGGCACCCCACGGCGAGTACAGGTGGCTGGCACGTTCGTCGGCGTCGTGGTCCGGGTGGCCGCGCTCGGACAATCCCCTGCCGCCCACATGCACGGCGGTGTCTTCCCGCAGGGTCCCGGAGAAGACACGCACCAGGCACACTTTCCCCAGGAAGGAATCCACGCTGGTCCGCACCACTTCGGCGAGCAGCGGGCCGTGCGGGTCGCAGCCGAGCCGTTTGCGCGGTGTGCCGTCCAGTCCCGTTGTTTCCGGCACCTCGCGTTCCAGGGGCGAGGGAAATGCCCGGTGCAGCAGGTCCAGCAGTTCCGACAGGCCAAGGCCGGTCCCGGCGGACACAGCGAGCACCGGGTAGAAGGAGCCCCGGGCGACGGCGGTTTCAAGGTCCGCCAGCAGGGTTTCGAGCGCGATCTCCTCCCCACCGAGGTAGCGGTCCATGAGGGTCTCGTCCTCGCTTTCGGCAATGACGCCTTCGATCAGCTCCGCCCGGGAACCGTCGACGCCGGCGAGTTCCGCCGGATCCGCAGCCCGCCTGGGCGGCTTACCGCCGTCGTCGCTGGTTCCGGAGACCATTCCGCTCAGCAGGTCAAGCAGCCCGGTGATCTCCCCGCCTTCCCGGAGCGGCACCTGCAGCGGCAGCACCGACTCACCGAACGCCTCCCGGCAGGCCGCGACGGCGGCGTCATAGTCCGCGCGCGGATGGTCCAGGCGGCTGATCGCCACCGCACGCGGCGTCCCCGTCCGCTCACATTCCTGCCAGAGTGCCACGGTGGAGGCGTCGACGCCGTCGACCGCAGAAACGACGAACAGGGCCGAATCCGCGGCACGGAGCCCGGCCCGCAGGTCGCCCGTGAAATCGGCGTAGCCAGGGGTGTCGATCAGGTTCACCTTCACCCCGTCCAGGAGGACCGGCACCACGGACAGGCCCACGGAGCGCTGCTGGTGGACGGCGGCCGGGTCCGAATCGCCCACCGTGGTTCCGTCCACGATCGAACCCATCCGCGAAATCACGCCGGTGGCGGCGAGCAGCGCCTCGACAAGCATGGTCTTGCCCGCGCCGGAGTGCCCTACGAGTGCGATGTTGCGGATCATGCCGGGTTGTTCGACGGCAAGCCCGGCCGCTGCGTCGCTGCGCTCCTTGCCCTGGACGTTTCCTTTGCTCTGTCCGTTTCCACTCTTTACCGACATCGGTGCCTCCTGGAGCTGCCGCCGGGCGTTTACACCGATTCGACACCCAGCGCCCACCCCGCGGCAAGAGGATGTGGCGGACGAGGTGCCTGAGGTTCGCCTAAGGGACCGGGCGCAGGGTCCGTCCAGGACACGGAAAAAGCTGCGGCCGGCGGGTTCTCCGCCGGCCGCAGCCTCTTGTTATTCAGGAAGGGTCGTCAGCCCGCATTGCCCGGGAGTTGGCGATCTTCCTTCTGCAGCTTCTGCTGGGTCGGGGTCCCGTCGCTCGTCTGCTGTTCGGGGGCCACTGCCACCGCGCCGTTGGACGAGATGATCACGGTGACGAAGGTCGGGGAACTGGTCCCCGCGAAGGTCAGCCGGCCGATGTAGGAGCCCGGTTCCAGGCCGGTCCAGCCCAGGGTGAGCTGGCCCTTCTTGCCGTTCTTGAGCTGGATCGGGTTGGGCGTCACCGTGGCGTTGCCTTCATTGCTGCCCAGGATGGCAGCATCGACGCTGGCCTTGGTGGACCGGTTGTCCCTGCTCGCGAACAGGTTGACCAGGATGGTGTACGTCCCGGCCTCCGGGGATTCGATGGAGAGGGACTCACTGGCGCTTCCGGTGGCGGCGCTCAGCAATTCGCCGGAAGGGGTGAACACGTACAGGTCGAAGTCCGCGGTGTCATCGGAGGAGATCACCGAGAACCTGGCCAGCGCCGCGCCCTCGCCGACTTCGGCGTCCACGATCGCGTTGGAGGCGTTGTTCGCGAATGCTGCCGGACCGGGAACCAGTTCAGTGGCCGTTGAGTTCGCCTTGGAGAGGCCGTCCACGGTGACCGCCGTCGGCGAATCGGTGCCGGAGAGGATCCCGATCGCGGCGGAACCGCTCGCCTGGTCCGAGGTGAAGGTGAGGTCCTTGCCGGCGATCACCGACTGCGGTCGGACCGCCACCGGTGACACCACGGAC
Organism: Arthrobacter silvisoli; assembly: GCF_003369445.1. Lineage (GTDB taxonomy): Bacteria > Actinomycetota > Actinomycetes > Actinomycetales > Micrococcaceae > Arthrobacter > Arthrobacter silvisoli. Next base: position 21,247 of record NZ_QRCU01000059.1, on the reverse strand, counting down.
TTGCCGGCGCCTTCCCACTTGAGCGAGCCCATCGCGAACTTCGCCAGGGCGGCGTTCTTGTTCTCGAACGTGACCTTGAAGGACTTCTTCTGGCCGACGGCCGTGAAGTTCAGCACCGAGGGCGTGATCTTCACATCGATGCCCGGGACGCTGGCGCTGGCCTGGTACAGGCCCGGGGTGAGCGCGGTGAGGGTGCGGGTGACCTCGACCTTGCCGGCCAGGTTGCCCAGGGCGAACGACGGAAGGTTCATGTTCCGTGCCGGGGTGCTGCCGAGGCCCGGGATGCCCAGGTCCACGCCGGTGCCCTGGATGAACTTGAGGTAGTCCTCGATCCCGGCGTCGTACACCAGGCCCGGATCCAGCACGCGGGCGGCGTTGATGTGGCCGGCGCCGGTGGCGAAGACGTCCGTGTTCTTGCTGCCGTCGGCCTTGACCACGTCAGAGGCCGTGGTCATCATGGCCGACTTCACGGTGGCCGGGGACCACGTGGGGTTCTTGCCCAGGATCAGGGCACCGAAACCTGCAATATGCGGTGACGCCATCGAAGTGCCGGAGAGGAACCCGAAGGTGTCACCGCCGGTGCCGATCGGCGAGACGCCGGCCAGGACGGCAACGCCCGGGGCGGCGACGTCCGGCTTCAGCAGGTCCGAGTTGCTGGCAGCGAGCGGGCCGCGCGAGGAGAAGCCGGCGATCTGCGGCTGGGCCTCGAGGGGCAGGCCGGTGGTGTCGTGATCGATCAGGGAAACGGTGATGGCGGGGTTCGCCGCCACCTTCTGCTTGATTTCGCCGGTGGCCGGCGGGTTCACGTGGACCGTGGGGACGGAGTGCTTGTCCGTGTCCAGCGAGGAGCTGGCAAGGTTCACCAGGATCATGCCCACGCCGCCGCCGCGCTTGACCTCGGCGCTCTTTGCCACGCGGTCAACCACGCCGCGGTCGCAGACCACTACCTTGCCGGCGATCTTCGCCGGATCCAGCGAACCTGGCGCGCAGATGGCCGCGTTGCCCGTGCCGGAGGCGACGTTGGCGGAAAGGACCACACCGGCGTCGTGCACTTCCGCGTTCATGATGCTGGCACCGCGGTACTTGCTGCCGTCCGAGAATTCCACGGTGCCCTGCAGTTCCTGGGAGAAACTGCTGGCGGCCACGGTGGTCAGCCAGGGCGCGCCGTGGTTGACGGTCCCGGCGGTGGGTCCGGAGTTGCCCGCGGACACGGCAACGAAGATGCCGGCCGAAGCCGCGGAGAGGAACGCCAGGGACACCGGGTCGGTGGTGGTGTCCGTGGAACCGGAGATGGAGTAGTTCAGGACGTCGACGCCGTCGGCTATGGCCTGGTCGATCGCGTCAACGGAGGCCGAACCGTAGCAGCCGCCCGTGTTGGGGTCGTCGTCCTCCCAGCAGACCTTGTAGATAGAGAGCTTGGCGGCCGGGGCCGCGCCGCTGGTGATGCCGAAGCTGCGGCCGTCCACCGTGGCTTCGACATCGGAGTTGCCTGCCGCGGTGCTGGCAGTGTGGGTGCCGTGGCTGTCCACGTCCACCGGGGAGATGCGCTCCTGCGGTGCGCGGTGCTCTGCCGGAACGGTCTCGAGGAAGGCGTCGGCGAAGTAGTGGGTGCTCAGGACCTTGGAGTTGCACGCGGTGCCGTCAAAGTCCTGGCCGGCCTGGCATTCGCCCACGAAGGTGTCGCCGTCGGCCTTCAGCATGGCGATCTTGCCGTCGTCCGTGCGGTACGGGACGCCCACCTGGGGATTGCCGCTGAGCGGCTGCACGGGCTCGCCCGCGAAGAAAGCGCTCGACGGCGTGTAGCCGGTGTCGATGACGCCTACTACCGTGCCCGCGCCGGCCTTGTCCTTGCCGCCGAAGCGGGTCTCCCAGAGTCCGCCGGGTCCGCTCAGCTTCAGGAAGTCGGTGGTGGAGTAATCGGGTGCGCGCTGCGTGTCCGGGGCAACCAAAAGGACCTTGGGGTTCTTTGCGAGGTTGACGGCCTGCTCCGCCGTGAGGGTGGCGCTGAAGCCATTGAGCGCCGAGGTGAAGTCACGCTTGATGCTGACGTTCTCCTGGGCGGCCACTTCGCGCTGCTGCTGCTGCAGGTGGGCCTGGTAGCTCTGGACTTCGCTCCTGCGCACGTCCAGCTTCTTGCCGGCCTTCGGCTTGGTGGCCGCAAAGCCGGGGGTGCCGCCGTCGTAGGTGGCGGCGGGCTTCTCCGCAAGCACCACAATGTAGCGGCCGTCCTTGTACGCCTGCGGATCAAGGTTCTTCTTGATCGTGGCGGCGGTGTTGCTTCCCTGGGCCGGGGCGGCCTGCGCCGGTGCCAGCGCCATGGACGACAGCAACACCGGCACACCCACGGCCAGTGCCGCAGCTCTTCGAAGGCTCCCGCTTCCGACGAAGCTCTTTCCTCTTGATTTCACGAGTGATTGCACCTTTCTACAGGCGATCCGGGCCGTCGTGCCGGGATCAATCAACTGGGAACGCTGCCAACTTGGAATGCTGCCCGGTTGACAGTTCTTGTCAACCGCTCGGAAGCAATCGCTTCATACAGTACAGAGCGATAGCTGAATATGACATAGGGCACAAAATCTGATTTCACGCTTGTCATACGCCGGCTTCAGGAGACGCCGGCTTCAGGGAACCCCGGGCATGGAAAAACGGGCACGCTCCGTGTGGAGCGTGCCCGTTGCGTCGTTGAGGCTGTGTCAGGCGTGCTGGTATGTGAGGCAGTCCGCGGCTTCGGCGCCGGGGCCGACCTTCACGTCGTGCGCCTCGCACATCAGGTGGTTGTTGTGGATGCATTCACTGCGCTGGCAGGCACCGACGTGGGCCAGGACCTTGGGAAGGCCGCCCATCGCCGTGGTGTCGATGAACGTGGCGCAGGATGCATGGTCCGTCGTGCCCCCGATGGTGATCCCAAATGCGGTACAGCCATCATGGTTGAATCCACAGCTGCCAACGCTGCAGGCGGAGACTTCGGCAACATGTTCGGTCATGGTTCCTCCTGGCTCGATACCTAGCTTCAGTTCAGCGGGAATGACCCGGCATGGAACCAAAGCTACGCCCGTTTCCCGGACTTTAACCCGCAGTAATAGCGCATTTGTACGTTCGCTATTCCGCCATGGACGCGGGCGGCGGGGCGGCGCCGCGCAGGGCCGCACTGATCCTGGCACGGGCGGCGGCATCGAGCAGGGCCACTGTGTGGTTTTCGCGCGCGGCCCGGTCCAGCCTGATCCGCTGGATCACCATCCTGCCCAGACCGGCAAACACCGCCGCAGCCACCACCGGCAACACCATGGACTTCACGTTCCGTGCCATGCGGCCATGGTATCGGCACAAATAGGGTATGGGCCTTCTGGCCGGTAGAATGGGCGTGCAAGCTCGCGGAGCGCCCCTTATCCGTAAGACGCTGCACCAAACACCGTTGCCGGACACCCCTCTTGGACGCTGTTTGTGCGCGGTTCGGCGTGAGACGGCATCACTCCGCGGCAGCCTTTGACAAGGTTCAAACCAACGCTCACGCACAGGAGTTACCGGATGCCCCGGATCGTCGTCGACGTCATGCCCAAGCCCGAGATTCTGGACCCGCAGGGGAAGGCGATCGTGGGAGCACTGCCCCGCCTCGGCTTCACCGGCTTTAGCGCAGTCCGCCAGGGCAAGCGCTTCGAACTGACCGTCGACGGCGAGGTGACCGACGCCATCCTCGCCCAGGCGCGCGAGGCAGCGGAAACCCTGCTCTCCAACCCGGTCATCGAAGATGTTGTCAACGTCGAGGTCGTCGAGGCCTGACATGACTGAACTTCCCCTGATCGGCGATGCCCCCGTGGCCGCCGAATCCCGGTTGAACGGCGCCAAGATCGGCGTCGTCACCTTCCCCGGCACCCTTGACGACCGCGACGCCGCCCGTGCCGTCCGCCTGGCAGGCGGCACCGCCGTCGCGCTCTGGCACGCCGACACGGAACTGGCCGACGTCGACGCCGTGGTGATCCCGGGCGGCTTCTCCTACGGCGACTACCTGCGCGCCGGCGCCATTTCGCGTTTCGCGCCGCTGATGTCCAAGATCATCGACGCCGCCAACTCGGACGCCAAGCTGCCGGTGCTGGGTATCTGCAACGGCTTCCAGATCCTCACCGAATCGCACCTGCTGCCCGGTTCGATGATCAAGAACGACCACCTGAAGTTCCTCTGCCGGGACCAGGTGCTGCGTGTGGAGAACAACACCACCGCCTGGACCACCGACTACGAGGCCGGCCAGGAGATCCTGGTTCCGCTGAAGAACCAGGACGGCCAGTACATCGCCGACGAGAAGACCCTCGACGCCCTTGAGGCCGAGGGCCGCGTCGCGTTCCGCTACGTGGGCTTCAACCCGAACGGCTCCCGCCGCGACATCGCCGGCATCACCAACGCTGCCGGCAACGTGGTGGGCCTCATGCCGCACCCCGAACACGCGGTTGAGCCCGGCTTCGGCCCGGAGTCCAACGCCGGCACCGACGGCCTGGGCTTCTTCACCTCCGTTTTGAACAAGATTGTGGGAGGCGCCAAGTGACCACGGAGACCAACAAGAAGTTCAACATCGACACCGTCGAGAACGCAGCGAACACTCCCGACACCGAACTCCCCTGGGCCGAACTCGGCCTGAAGCAGAACGAGTTCGACGAGATCGTCAAGGTCCTGGGCCGCCGCCCCACCGGCGCCGAGCTGGCCATGTACTCCGTCATGTGGAGCGAGCACTGCTCCTACAAATCCTCCAAGAACCACCTGCGCCAGTTCGGCCAGAAGGTCACCGAGGAGATGAAGAAGGACATGCTGGTGGGCATCGGCGAAAACGCCGGCGTCACCAACCTGGGGGACGGCTGGGCCGTGACCTTCAAGATCGAGTCCCATAACTCGCCGTCGTTCGTTGAGCCTTACCAGGGTGCCGCGACCGGCATCGGCGGCATCGTCCGCGACATCATCTCCATGGGCGCCCGCCCCGTGGCCGTCATGGACCCGCTGCGCTTCGGCGAGATCGACCACCCGGACACCGCCCGCGTCATGCACGGCGCCGTGGCCGGCATCGGCGGCTACGGCAACTCCCTTGGCCTGCCGAACATCGGCGGCGAAATGGTGTTCGACGCCGTCTACCAGGGCAACCCGCTGGTCAACGCCCTCGCCGTGGGCGTCATGCGCCACGAGGACATCCGCTTGGCCAACGCCTCCGGCAAGGGCAACAAGGTGGTCCTCTTCGGTGCGCGCACCGGCGGCGACGGCATCGGCGGCGCCTCCGTGCTGGCCTCCGAGTCCTTCGACGACACCAAGCCGTCCAAGCGCCCCGCCGTCCAGGTGGGCGACCCCTTCGCCGAGAAGGTCCTCATCGAGTGCTGCCTCGAGCTCTTCAAGGGCTCCCTGGTCGAAGGCATCCAGGACCTCGGCGCGGCCGGCATCTCCTGCGCCACGTCCGAGCTCGCCTCCAACGGCGACGGCGGCATGCAGGTGGAGCTGACCAGCGTGCTGCTCCGCGACCCCACCCTGACCCCGGGCGAAATCCTGATGTCCGAGTCGCAGGAACGCATGATGGCCGTGGTCACCCCGGAGAACGTCGAGGCGTTCGAAGCCGTCATGGACAAGTGGGCCGTGGAATACGCCTGGCTGGGCGAGGTGACCGACACCGGCCGCCTCATCATCACCTGGGAAGGCGAGGTCATCGTCGACGTCGACCCGCGCACCGTCGCCCACGACGGTCCGGTCTACGACCGCCCCTACGCCCGCCCGTCCTGGCAGGATGCCCTGCAGGCGGACACCTTCACCGGTTCCGTGCAGGACGCCGGCCGCCCGTCGGCCCCGTCCGAGCTGGCTGCCGCCGTCACCGAACTGGTCGCCTCGCCGAACATGTGCGACAAGTCCTGGATCACCAAGCAGTACGACCGCTACGTCGGGGGCAACACCGCCATGGCGTTCCCGGACGACGCCGGCGTGGTGCGCGTGGACGAGGAGACCGGCCTGGGCGTGGCCCTGGCCACCGACGCCAACGGCCGCTACACCTATCTCGACCCGTACAACGGCGCCCAGCTGGCCCTGGCCGAGGCCTACCGCAACGTGGCCACTTCCGGCGCCGTGCCGATGGCCGTCTCCGACTGCCTGAACTTCGGCTCCCCCGAGGACCCGGATGTCATGTGGCAGCTGGCCGAGTCCATCCGCGGGCTGTCCGACGCCTGCATGGAGCTGGGTGTCCCGGTCACCGGCGGCAACGTCTCGCTGTACAACCAGACCGGTACCACCCCGATCCACCCCTCCCCCGTGGTGGCGGTGCTGGGCAAGCTCGACGACGTCGCGCGCCGCACCCCCTCCGGCTGGAAGGAAGACGGCCAGGCCATCTACCTGCTGGGTACCACGGCGGCTGAACTGGACGGTTCGGAATGGGCCAAGCTGCGCGGCCACCTCGGCGGCCTGCCGCCGCGCGTGGACCTTGCCGCGGAGCGCCAGCTCGGCGAGATCCTGATCAACGCCAGCCGCGACGGCATGGTCGACTCCGCGCACGACCTCTCCGAAGGCGGCCTCGCGGCAGCCTTGGTGGAGTCCGCACTGCGTTACGGTGTCGGCGCCCGGATCGCCTTGGAGGAACTGCTCGAGCGCGACGGCGTGGACCTGTTCACGGCCTTGTTCTCCGAGTCCCAGGCCCGGGCCATCGTGTCCGTGCCGCGTTCCGAAGAGGTCCGCTTCAAGGACATGTGCACCGCCCGCGGCTTCGCCCACCTGCGCATCGGCGTGGTGGACGCAGCTTCCAACGCCCTGGAGATCAACGGCGTGGAGGCCATGTCCCTGGACGCCCTCCGCGAAGCGCACGAAGGCACCCTGCCGAAGTACTTCGGCTAGAGCCCTCAGACCCCAACGCGGGGTCACTTACGGCCCATGTTTCCCCTCGGGATGGGCCGTAAGTGACCCCGCGTTGCTTTAATCCTCGCTGTGGAGGTCGCGGCGGCGGGCGCTGAGCAGTTCAATTTCCGGGCGGCCGGCAACCAGGCGTTCGACGGCGTCGAGCACCTCCACGAGGTGCGCATGGTCCGGTGCCACCACCGCCGCGCCGATGAGCGCCCGCCGATGCTGGTCCATGAAGCCCGTCTCTGCCGCGGACACCTCGAAGCGGCGCTTCAGCTCGGCCACCACGGGCCGCACCAATGAGCGTTTCTCCTTCAGGCTGTGAACTTCGCCCAGGAGGATGTCGAACTCGATCCAGCCGATCCACATGGGGACATTATGGCTCCGCCGGGCTGGACGCCGGGCTACGGGATGCTGAGTTCGCCCATCAGGTCCCAGCCTTCGCCCTCGATCTGGCGGCTGACGATCCGCGGGGTCTCCGCGAGGGCCTGCGGCATGTCCGCCATGGCCCTCTTGAAGTGTTCGCTGTTGACGTGGTCACCCGCGGCGTCGTCCTTGAAGGCTTCCACGAGCACGAACTCGTTGGGGTTGTCCACGCTGCGGGACCAGTCGAACCACAGATTGCCCGGCTCGGCGCGGGTGGCCTCGGTGAAGCCGGCCACGAGGTCGAGCCAGCGTTCGGTCCAGTCGGGCTTGGTCTTGAATTTGACGACGATGAAGATCACGGACTCCATCCTGTCATCGCGTCCACCGGCGCGCTAAACGGGACGGGTACACCAAGCCGGGAAGACGACGACGGCGGCCCCCACCTGAAGGTGGGAACCGCCGTCGGGCGCTTGGTACTGGAAGGGTCAGCGGGAGGTGCCCTGCGACACCGAGCCCTGCAGCTGGCGCTGGAACAGGATGTACGCGATGAGCACCGGGATGACGGTTACGGTGACGGCTGCGAACAGGGCGCCGAAGTCCACCGCGTAGCCCATCTGCTGGGCAAAGGCGAACAGCTCCTGGGAGAGGACCTTGGGGCCGCCGGCGTTGATGGTCACCGGGATGAGGAACTGGTTCCACAGGCCCAGGAAGTTGAAGATGGCCACGGATGCGAGGCCGGGCCTGGCCATGGGCAGCATGATCTGGAAGAAGGTCCGCCACTCCCCGGCGCCGTCAATCGCTGCCGCCTCGGCGATCTCACCCGGAAGGTTCTTGAAGAACGCGAAGAGGAAGAACACAGTGAACGGCAAGGCGAAAGCGACGTACGTGATGATCAGGCCCGGCAACTGGTTGAGCAGCCCCATTCCCTTGAGGACGCCGAACAACGGGACCATGGCAAGGAAGATCGGGAAGGTCAGGCCAGCGAGCATCAGGACGTAGATGACCCTGCTGCCCCGGAAACTGAAGCGGGCCAGCACGTAGGCGCACATGGCCCCCAGCAACATGACCAGCACCAGCGAGACGCCAACCACGATCACCGAGTTGATGAAGGCCGCACCAATGCCGGCTTCGCTCCACGCCTTGATGTAGTTGTCCAGCTTCCACGCCCCCGGCAGTGCGAACGGCGATGCGAAGATCTCGTTGGAGGTCTTGAAGGAGGACATGAAGGTCCACAGGAGCGGCAGGACCACAATGGCGGACCAGATGGCCAGGACGACGTGTGATGTTGCCGCCACCGCCCGGTCACCCGGCGTGCTCTTGGCTTCGCGCTCGAGGTGGCCCACGGGGGCTGTCTTTTGTTTCAGAAGAGTCACAGCCGGCCTCCATCGGTACCGCCGGTCAGCTTGTTCACCAGGAACACGAGGCCGGAGAAGAGCAGGGTTGCCACGGCGAGGATGACGCCCATGGCGGTCGCCATGCCGAACTGGCCGCGCTGGAAGGCGGTGAAGAAGAGCTGCTGGGACATGACCAGGGTGGAGTTCTCCGGGCCGCCTGCGTTCGGGAACAGCGAGGCCATGTAGACGAAGGCGTCCAGGGCGAAGATGCCCAGGTAGACGTAGGCGGTCTGGATGTTGTCGCGGATCATCGGGATAGTGACACTGACTGCGGTGCGGAAACGACCTGCGCCGTCAATGCGGGCAGCCTCGAAGAGTTCGGCGGGAATGCCTTTGATGCCGGCAATGAAGAGCACCATGTAGAAGCCCACGAAGCCCCAGATGATGACGAAGATGGAGCACGCCATGGCCGTGTTGGTGTTGCCCAGCCAGGCATAATCCTTGAAGTTAAGTCCCAAGGCGTTCAGGGCGCCGTTCAGCAGGCCGCCGCTGGGGTCGTAGATCTGGCCCCACATGATACCGATGGCGACGGCGGGAATGGTGTAGGGGAAGAAGGAAACTACGCGGTAGAAACTGGAGTTCTTCAGGCCCTTGACCTGGCCCTTGCTGCTGCCGCCTACCGTGACGAGCGCGGCCAGGACGAGGCTCAGGACCACAGTGACCAGGGGAACAATGATCAGCAGGATGACGTTGTTGCTGAGCGCCTTCAGGAACTGGTCGTCCGTGAAAATGCGGGCGTAATTGTCCAGCCCAATGAATTTGTAGTTCGGGCTGAAGCCGGACCAGTCCGTCAGGGAATAGACGAACGCCTGCAGGAACGGCCAAATCACGAAGACCAAGTAGATCGCCAGCGGTATCCCGAGGAACACCGCCATGAAGGAGACCTTGTCAAAGGTCAGGTTCTTGCGGCGGCTCTGGATGGCGGCCTTGCGGCCGCCTTCCAGAACCGCAGTTGGTGGGGGCAGGCTCACTTGATTTCAACCTTCTTGATGGAACTGTCGTTGCGGATCTTGTCCGACATCTTCTGCATGTCCTCGGCCAGCTTGGCAGCGTTCGACTTGCCATCGAGGAAGGCATTCCAGACAACCAGGACGTCCTTGTTCATGCCGTACAGGTCAAGGAACTGCCAGTTGAAGACGTTCTTTCCGGCCGCATCGAGCATCTTGGTCTGCGACACCAAAGCGGTTGAACCGAAGCCGTCCGCGGGGACGGTGTCCTTGACAACGGTGGGAGCCAGCTTGGTCTTGGCGAAGTTGGCGGCCGCGTCCTTGGAGAGCATGATGCGGAGGATTTCCTTGCCGCCTGCCTTGTTCTTGGCCTGGGAGGGAACGATGAAGGGCTCGCCGCCGCCGGAGTGCAGCGCCTCGTACGGCATCTTCGGGCTGCTGCTGGGGGTGGGCACCGGTGCGCCTGTCATCTTGAAGTCGGCCTTGGTCTGGTCCTTCATTTCGTTTTCGATCCACGAACCGGAGGGGTAGAGCAACGCCTCCTGGCCGTTGCTCCACTGGGCCTGCGCCGCGGTGAAGGCCGTGCCGGAACCGCCCGGCTTGAAGTGGCCGGCCTTGACGTGCTTGTCCAGGGCCTCGAAGACCTTGGTGAGCGCGGGGTGCTTCCAGCTGTCTTCCTTGAGGTTTTCCAGTGCTACCCGGACCTCGTCGCCGCCTTCCTTGATGGCGGAAGACAGTGCCAGTTCCAAGTAGTAGCTCGCAGCTTCCTTGCCCCAGAGGAACAAGTACTTGCCCTTGGCCTTGGCCTTCTCGCCGAGTTCGAAGGCCTCGTCCCAGGTCTTGGGAGGTGCCCAGCCGTTGGCCTCGAAGAGTGACGCGGAATACCAGACACCGAAGAGGGTGAGCACGTAGTTGATGGCCACGAGCTTGCCGTTGAAGGTTCCGGGTGCCAGCACGCCTTCGTAGAGAGTGTCCTTGATCGGGGTGCCTTCGAGGTTCTTGGCGTCCACCACGGGCTGGAGGTCTTCCAGCTGGTCAAGAATGGTGCTGATGCCGATGGACTGCGCACCGGAGTTGTCCACGAGGTCCGGGGGGTTGCCGCCGGCGAAGCGCGGCTGGAGTTCCGTGGAGATCGCGGTCGAAGGGCTGATCTTGGCAGTGGAACCCTGGTGGTTCTTATTGAAAATGCTGCCGGCGAAATCGACATAGTCGATGCCGTAGCCGCCCTTGAAAATCACGGCGTCAACCGTGGAGTTGTCCGCCAGCCCGAACGGGTTGGTGTCTGACACAGTACCGGTGGGACCAGTCGTGGTAGTGCCGCCCGACGCGCAGGAGGCCAGGGCTCCGCCCATCGGGGCCAATACGGCGGTGGCGAGCGCACCGCGGAGGAAACCACGGCGTGCGAAGGACTGCTGAACGTTCATCCTAAAACCCTCCAGGGACTCGTAGGACCGATCCGGACGGCGCCCGTGCCTAGATTTTCGGATCGGCTGGAAGGCGCCCGAAGCAGCGCCACCCTCGTGTGACATAATTCACCACAAGTGATTGGAAATCAATATTTCTGGCTAGTTTCGATCAACTTTTGTCAAAACGTGATCTACTCAGGAAGCGCCTCCGGGCCCCCCGGGGAGGCTTCAAAAGGAAAGAAACCGCAGCTCAGGGCCGTCCGCTAAGCGACCTTTCGCACTCTTCGATGGCTTCCCGAGCCCAGCGCTGCTGCTGCGGAGTGCCGACACGTTCCGCCCATTGCTCGGCAAGCTGGAACTCCACCAGCGCTTCGGTGCGGCGGCCGTCGTCGTACAGCGCCCAGCCGAGGTTGTTGTGCAGCGAAACCATCCAGCGCTTGGTGCGCGGATCGTCGACGGCGGAGGCGTACTCGAGCGCGCTGCGCGTCCAGGACTCCTGGTGTCCGGAGTCGGCGATCGCGAGCATGTGCAGGGCATCCACCGTGAGGAATTCCTCGCCGAGATGGTCGCCGAGCTCCGCGGCCTGCTCGAGCAGCGGCACGGCCATGGCCGGGTGCCCGGAGAAATTCAGCAACCGCCCGCGCTCCAGGAGGACCCGGACCGCGAGCGTGGGCTCCTCTTCGGTGTCAATCGAGTCCAGCAGGGCATCGGCCTCTTCGTAGCGGCCCTGGAGTCCGATGGCGCGGCCAAGCTGGGTGGCCAGTTCCGAGCGTTCGAAATCGTCGAACCGGGGATCCTGCATTGCTTCCCGGAAGCGCGCTTCGGACAGGGCCGGGTCTTCGAAGGTCCACAACTCGTCGAGTGTTCTTTGCTCCAGCATCTGGCCGCTCCCGATTGCGTCAAGGGCATCGAATGGTGTTGCGCACTCTCAATCTATCCGACCGCGGCCATGCCGGGGCAGCTCATTTGCCGGCAAGGCGCGCCCACCCGAGTTGCTCCTGCTGCTTCTTGCTGAGCCTCGCCACCACGAGGTCGTAGGAGTCCTCCACCATGTCCCGGATCATGGCATCGGGAAGGCTGCCGTCCAGCCGGACGCCGTTCCAATGGGTCTTGTTCATGTGCCAGGCGCCGGTGATCTCGGGGTGCGCCGCGCGCAATTGTGCAGCCAGTCCGGGCTCGCATTTCAAGTTCACCGTAAGCGGTTCGGCGTCCAGCGCGGAGAGCGCAAACAGCTTCGCGTCTTGGCCGCCGGACACCGCGGAACGGACCTTGAAGACCGAGGTTTCCGGGCCAAAGGGGAAGTCCTCGAAGGCTCCGGGGAATTCCAGGCAGATCCGGCGGAGGGTAGCAGCATCCATGGTCCGAGCCTAGCCCAGGCTACAGACCGTAATGCCAGCCCTCCCGGGCCGGGCAGGTGTTGACCACGACGTCCAGCCCTGCGGCTTTCGCGCGGTCGACGGCGGCCTCATCGTTGACCCCGAGCTGCAGCCACACGGCCTTCGCGCCGGCCGCGATCGACTGGTCGATCACCGCGCCTACATGGCTGGAGTTCACGAAGCAGTCCACGACGTCGATCGGCTGCTTTTCGGCGGGAATGTCGCCGACCGTCCTGTAGCCGGTTTCGCCGTGGACGTCTTCGCCGCGCAGGTTCACCGGGATGATTTCCATGCCCATGCGGTCGCGGATGTAGAGGGCGACGTCATACGCGGAGCGCCACTCGTTCTTCGTCAGGCCGACGATGGCCCAGCGGCCTTTGGTCCGCATGAGGCGTTCGATGACTGCCGGATCGTTCACGTGGGTCATGTCCCCAGCCTACGCCCGCGGCCCGCGGGGCCCCTCGGGCGCGGCGGGGCTTGCGTCACGGCGGGCCTCACGGGAGGAGCTTGGGCCGGGCCGCTCAGAGGCGGATGCCGAGGCGCTCAATCCGCCCGAGGACGTCCTCCACCGTGCTGCCAACGGGGCCGCGCTTGTCCAGCACTGCGTCAAAGGAGTCCTTGAAGCTCATGCCGGAAGGCCCGGCGGGAACACCAGGCGAGGAAGCTGCGCTTTCGCCCGGCCGGTTGTACTTCCGGTTGGCCGATGCCTGCTTCGGCTTATCCTTTGTCGCTTTCCCCGCTTTCGTTGTGGCAGCCGCGGCGTGCGGTTTTCCCTTCGGGGCGGAGACCGGTGCGCGGTCCGATACAGCGGATGGCGACGGCGATACCGGGCCCCATGGCGCCCCGGCAGGGGGCTGCGACGCTGGTGGTGGGCCGGCGGGCGCCGGGACAACGGTGACCTTTGGCGCGTCCGGGAGGGGGCCGGCCGGCAGGAGTGACTGCGGCGCAGGGTTCGCGTGAGGCGCCCATCCCTCGATCAGCTTGTTGACGAACTCCGGAGGGTTGTTTGGCAGGCCCCCGGATGCAGCAACGCCTCCGACGCCCAGGCCCATCGCCGTCACCACAACACCGGCGAAAAGGGCAGGGCGGTGTTTCCTGCGGCGGCGCTTGGCGAGTTCGTCGCCCTCGGGCTTCAAGCCGCCGTCGGGCCCTGCTGATGGATCGCCGAGCAGGGCGGCAAGTTCACCACGGGGTATCGGGGCAGGCAAGGCCGAGAGGCTTGCAACGGACTCGAGGGCAGCCAACAGCCACGGATCACCGGGCACGCCGGCGTCGAGCATGAGCTCGGAGACGAGCTTGTCACGATCCGCATCGGAACGCGTCATGGCGCCACATATTCCTTTACTGCCGAGTGTTCGCGGAGGGTCTTGAGGGCCCTCCGCTGCAACTGCTTCACTGCACCTTGGCTCTTCCCCATGATTTCGGCAACTTGTTCCACGGTCAGCCCCGCAATGATGCGTAATGACAGGACCTCCCGTTGTTCCTCGGGCAGGAACCCGAGCAGTGCCAGCACTTCTCCGGGGGCCACCCGGCCCATCGCCTCGGCCTCGGCGGAGAGGACCTCCCTGGTATCCCGCTCGGCTTCGAACTCCTGGTGTTCCGGCGAGCGGACCTGCCTGCGATGGTCATCAACCATCCGGGCGTGGGCAACGGAGAAGACAAACGTCCGCAGGCCCTTGACTCCGCCGGAGATGGAGTCGATCCTCGGCAGCACCGCAAGGAAGACATCTTGGGTGAGGGCCTCGGGGTCCTGCACACCCTTGGCGCTCAGGTAGCCGAACACCTGGCCTGCGAAGGACTGGTATACAGCACTGAACAGCTCAGAGTCGTTGCCCTGAAGGGCCTGCAACGCTTCGTCGGTCAGGGCGTCAGTCACGGTTCAGGTGCTTTCGGTGGATGCTGGGGTCTGCTGCCGTTGCGCGTGATTGTCCCGGTGGACTCACTGCGGGGCACTCCCCAGCCTAACCGCCGCCGCCTGCACAGCCCAAGACACACCCTGGCCGTCTGCATCCTTTTGCCGGACTCCTTGCGGGCAAAACGAAGGACCGAGCTGGAACATGATGGGGGACAGATTCCAGCTCGGCCCGTTCACTGAAGTAATCGTCCGGACCGGCTGAAGGGTTACGCGAATCTCGAAGTTTTTTCCTGGACGAGTGTTTTCGCAGATCAAAGGAGGTTTTGGGGGATGCGCAGTGCGCCTCCCCCATCTCCACGGGAGTGCAGGCCGCGCACCCCGCCTGATCCGCAGGATGAAAGCGAAGGCACGCACAAAGAATCGGCGGGCCGCCCGCAAAGTTCGCCTGGAACCAAAGGGCGGCCCGCCGTCGTCGAGCATTCTTGAGGCTTAGTCCTCGATCAGATCGTGCAGCACGATCGTCTGGTCGCGGTCCGGGCCGACGCCGATCGCGGAGAAGCGGGTGCCGGAGAGCTTCTCGAGCGCCAGCACGTAGTTGCGGGCGTTCTCCGGGAGGTCCTCCAGGGTCTTGGCGCCCGTGATGTCCTCGGTCCAGCCGTCGAAGTACTCGAAGATCGGCACCGCGTGGTGGAACTCGGTCTGCGTCATGGGCATTTCGTCATGGCGGACGCCGTCGACGTCGTAGGCCACGCAGACCGGGATCTGCTCGATGCCGGTGAGCACGTCCAGCTTGGTGACGAAGTAGTCCGTGAAGCCGTTCACGCGGGAAGCGTGGCGGGCCAGGACGGCGTCGTACCAGCCGCAGCGGCGCGGGCGGCCGGTGTTCACGCCGAACTCGCCGCCGGTCTTCTGCAAGTACATGCCCATTTCGTCGAACAGTTCCGTGGGGAACGGGCCGGCGCCGACGCGGGTGGTGTAGGCCTTGATGATGCCGATGGAGCGCGAGATGCGGGTAGGCCCGATGCCCGAGCCCACGGAGGCGCCGCCGGCGGTCGGGTTGGAGGAAGTCACGAAGGGGTAGGTGCCGTGGTCGACGTCCAGGAACGTGGCCTGGCCGCCCTCCATGAGCACCACCTTGCCCTCGTCCAGGGCGTTGTTCAGCTCCAGGGTGCTGTCGATGACCAGGGGGCGCAGGCGTTCGGCGAAGGAGAGGAAGTACTGCACGATCTCCTCGGCCACCACGTCGCGGCGGTTGTAGACCTTGACCAGGAGTTCGTTCTTCTGGCGCAGCGAGCCTTCCACCTTCTGGCGGAGGATCGATTCGTCAAAGACGTCCTGGACGCGGATGCCCAGGCGGGCCACCTTGTCCATGTAGGCCGGGCCGATGCCGCGGCCGGTAGTGCCGATGGCGCGGCTGCCGAGGAAGCGCTCGGTGACTTTGTCCAGCACCTGGTGGTACGGGGCCACGAGGTGGGCGTTGGCGGAGACGCGCAGGCGGGAGGTGTCCGCGCCGCGGGCTTCGAGGCCGTCGATTTCCTGGAAGAGGGCCTCGAGGTTCACCACGCAGCCGTTGCCGATGATCGGAATGGCGTTGGGGCTCAGGATGCCGGCGGGAAGGAGCTTGAGCTCATACTTCTCGCCGCCGACGACGACGGTGTGCCCGGCGTTGTTGCCGCCGTTGGGCTTGACCACGTAGTCCACGCGGCCACCGAGCAGGTCGGTCGCTTTGCCTTTGCCTTCGTCGCCCCACTGGGCTCCGACGATCACGATAGCGGGCATGGGATCCTCCCCCATTCTTTTCGGGCAGGCGGGCGGGAACACCGCACCTGGCGCCGTACATGAGAACGCCCCGAAGCCAGGCCCTGTCCACGATCTTCAACAAAGATTCATGGGCAGGAAGGGCAAGAGTTCCGGGGCTCTTACCAGCCAAGTTTAGCCGATCCGGCCCCATTACACGGCGTCATGACCCTGCTCCAGGGTCGGCCCCGGTACCGGGCGCCGGCCGGGTGGACACGGCGGACCACCGGAACCGCCCAGCGACACGCGCCAAAGTGTCTGGGATCCGCGACACCGCGGCCCCGGATCCCCTCGCTCCGGGTCCCGCATTCCTGTGACATGGAACATGACCGTCCATCATGAGGAGTAACACCATGGCAGCAGCAAGCAGCGCCGTCGAAGCCCGGTCGATCGAGATGATCCCGCCCGGCGAGCGGCACGGCCACCCGAAGTCCCAGTTCACCCTATGGTTCGGCGCCAACGCCCAGATCACCGCGATCGTGGACGGCGCCCTCGCAGTGGTCTTCGGCGCCGATGCCTTCTGGGCCATCATCGGCCTGCTGGCGGGCAATGTCCTCGGCGGCATCGTCATGGCGCTGCACTCCGCCCAGGGCCCCAAGCTGGGCCTTCCGCAGATGATTTCCAGCCGGGCACAGTTCGGCGTCTACGGGGCGGTCATCCCGCTGGTCCTCGTCATCCTGATGTACGTCGGCTTCGCCTCCACCGGCACCGTGCTCTCCGGGCAGGCCATCAACCTGATCCTGGGAGTCAACGTTCCCGCGGTCGGGATCCTGATCTTCGGCGCCACCACTGCCTTGCTGGCCATCCTCGGCTACAAGTACATCCACGCCCTCGGCCGCATCGCCACCGTACTGGGCCTGGCCGGCTTCCTGTACCTGACCTTCGTGGTGCTGACGAAGTACGACATCGGCCAGATCATGTTCCTCAAGGGTTTCGAATGGCCCACCTTCCTGACGGCCATCGCCCTCGGCGCCGGCTGGCAGTTGACCTTCGGCCCCTACGTCGCGGACTACTCCCGGTACCTGCCCCAGGACACCAGCGAGCGCCGGACCTTCTGGTACACCTTCGCCGGTTCCGTGGGCGGCGCCCAGTGGGCCATGACGATTGGCGCCCTGGCGGGCGGCCTGTCCGCCGCGCACCTTGGCGGGGACTTCCTGAAGAACCAGGTGGGCTACATGGGCGACCTCGCCGGCGGCGGGCTGATCGCCGTCTTCATCTACCTGATGATCGTCAGCGGCAAGCTGACGGTGAACTGCCTGAACGCCTACGGCGCCTTCATGTGCTCGGTGACGATCGGCACCGCAGTCAACCGCCGCGACACGGTGTCCCGCGCAGCCCGCATCGCGTTCATCCTGGTGGTGATCGGCGCGAGCGTGCTGATCGCCCTGTTCGCCAGCAAGGACTTCCTGAACCTGTTCAAGAACTTCGTGCTGATGCTGCTCATGGTGTTCACGCCGTGGTCGGTCATCAACCTGGTGGACTACTACAAGGTGTCCCGCGACCGCCTGGACATCCCGGCGCTCTACAACCCGAACGGCCGCTACGGAAAGTGGAACGTGGCAGCCCTGGTGTCCTACGGCATCGGCGTCGTCGTCCAGGTCCCTTTCCTGGCGCAGGCCCTTTACACCGGTCCGGTGACGCACTGGCTGGGTGGCGCGGACATCTCCTGGATCGTCGGCATCGCAGTGACCATGCTGGTCTATTACCCCTGGGCGAAGGCGACCAACCGCGCTCCGCTGGAGACCATCTACCCGAGCGAGGACGTGACTCCCAGCCAGGTGCCGGCGTCGTAACCTCCGGCGTCGTAAGCGCTACTGGCGGGCGGCCGCGAGCGCCGCGTCCGCCAGCGCCGGCCACTCACCGGCAGCCGAGAGCGGAACCTCCACCCAGTCCTTGAACGGCCTGCCCATACCGGAGGGATCGAAAAGCACGGCCCCGGGCAGCCCGAGGGCCCGCGCATGCTCGGGATTGTCGCGGCCGAGTTTGAAGGCCACCATGTCCCCGTTCAGGCAGGCGATCGCTTTCTTCTCCAGCAGCAGCGAGCGGGCGCCGAACATCTGCCCCGGCACCACCCCGGCGTGGAGCAGGTCGGCGCCCAGGTCCTCGAAGGCGGCAACAGCTGCAGCGGACGACTCGCGCTTCTCCATGGCGGCATCATGCCCGACGGCGGGAGATTAGCAAAGCGCTGCCGGCACCTTGTGGTGCCGGCAGCGCTCTTCCCGTTCCGGAGCTATCCGGCGGCCCGGTGCTCTATCCGGCCGCTCCAGCGACGGCGAACACCACTGCCGCGATACCGAAGCCCGTAACACCGATGAGTGTTTCCATGACGGTCCATGTGGCAAGGGTGGTCTTGACGTCCATGCCAATGAAGCGGCCCACCAGCCAGAATCCGGCGTCGTTGACGTGGGAAACCACCACTGATCCGGCGGCAACGGCAACAACGAGCGCCGCCAGTTGCAGTCCGTTCATCCCTGCGTCCGCAACGGCCGGGGAGATGAGGCCCGCGGTGGTTGTCAGCGCGACAGTCGCCGAGCCTTGGGCGATGCGCAGGATCGAGGAGATCAGGAAGCCGGCCAGGATCAGCGGGATGCCGGCGTCGCCCAGCACATCGGCCAACGCCTTGCCGATGCCCGACATCCGCAGCACCGCGCCGAACATGCCGCCGGCACCGGTGATGAGGATGACCGAGCAGACCGGGCCGAGGGAGGACTCGAGGAGGCCTTCGAGCCGCTCGCCGTGAAGGCCGCGGCGCATGCCGAGAACGAGCGCGGCGACGAACACGGAGATGAGCAGGGCAACAGGCGTGTCACCAAGTGCACGGATGATCTGGAACCACTGCTGTTCCTTCACGGCGTCAGGCAGGAGGTGCGAGGTGGCCAGGGTGTTGAGGCCGGTGTTGAGGAAGATCAGCACGAGCGGCAGCAGGAGGATGCCCACGACGGTACGGAAGCGGGGCGGGTGGGCTTCAGCCTCGGCCGAAGCGTGGCCAAGGATTTCCGGCACCGGAAGCTCGAGCTTGCGACCCGTCCACAGGCCGTAGAGGTAGCAGGTGAGGTACCAGGTGGGAATGGCGGCGATGAGGCCGACGATGGTCACCAAGCCGACGTTCGCGCCGAGGATGGCGGAGGCCGAGACCGGCCCCGGGTGCGGCGGCAGGAACACATGCATCACGGAGAACGCTCCGACGGCGGGCAGGGCGTAGCGGAGCACTCCGCCCCCGAGCCGGTGGGCGACTGCGAACACGACCGGCAGCATGACCACCAGGCCGGCGTCGAAGAAGATCGGGAAGCCGAAGATGAGCGAGGCGAGGCCGAGCGCGAACGGTGCACGTTTCTCACCGAAGAGCTTGATGAGGTAGTCGGCCAGTACCTTCGCGCCGCCGGAAGTTTCGACGATCCGGCCGAGCATGGTGCCCAGGCCGACGAGCAGGGCAACGGTGCCGAGCGTCGTGCCGAAGCCGCCGACCAGCACGCCCACCACCTTGTCGGCGGGGATGCCGGTGGCGAAGGCCGTGGCCAGGCTGACCGTGATCAGTGCAAGCAGCGCATGCATCTTGAAGCGGATGATCAGGACAAGCAGGACGGCGATGGCGGCGGCCGCGATGAGCAGCAGCGGGCCGGCGCCGAGGGTTTGGGTCCATCCTTCGATGGCAGTCATGGTTCTCCTTTGAAACAGGTGATGCGGTGTTGGGGGGGTGTTGAGGCCGTCTTGATTTCAGGCGCTCTGGTGTTCAGGCCGCCCGGTGTTCAGGCGGCCTGGTGTTCAGGGGGCTTTGAGGCGGCTGAAGCTCAGGCGGCCTGGAGTGCGAGGACGTCGACGACGGTGCGCACCAGGGTGTTCGGGTCCTGTGCGATGTCCAGGCGGATGCTTCCTGCCGCGCATTCCTCCGCCGTAAGGGGCTCGAGGGTGGCGAGCTGGCTGGGCAGCAGGGTGGTGGGCATGAAATGGCCCTCGCGGCTGCCCATGCGTTCGGCAAGAAGTTCCGCGCTGCCGTCGAGGTGGACGAAGACCACCCGGCCTTCGGCGCCGGACAGCAGGTCCCGATAACCGCGCTTGAGGGCCGAGCACGTCAGCACAGTGCTGTTGCCCGCCCGGGCCTCGGAGGTCATCCAGTCGCGGATGCTGCGCAGCCAGGGCCAGCGGTCCTCGTCCGTGAGCGGGATGCCACCGGCCATTTTCGAGATGTTGGCCGAAGGGTGGAAGCGGTCGGCTTCGGCCATGTCCCAGCCGAGGGCCGACGCGAGTGCCCCGGCGATCGTGGACTTGCCTGCGCCGGCAACGCCCATGACGACCACGTGGATTGCAGATGACTCCATTGCCCTACCTCCGCAGGAAGACGTCGTTGGCTTCCGAAGAAGCTCGGGGTGGCGCCAATGCGCCGTGTTCCTGAAAAAGATAACACCATTAGAGGGTCACTGGTAGTACTTAATGTGCTTTTGGTCATACTTTTACGCCGAAGGCACTACGCTGGGGATGGAATCAGCGCGGGAAGGGCGGGATATGTCGACGGCGACTGCGGATGGCGGCGGCCTGCATCAGCGCATGCTGGACACCCTCGGCGAATCGATCGCCTCGGGCCGCCTCGCCCCCGGATCCCGGCTGACCCTCGAAGACCTCCAGCAGGAATTCAGCGTCTCCCGCACCGTCGCCCGGGACACCATGCGCGTGCTGGAATCCATGAACCTTGTGTACTCACGGCGCCGGGTAGGCATCGTGGTCCAGGACCCGCAGCATTGGAACGTCTTCGACCCCAAGCTGGTGCACTGGCGGCTGGCCTCCACGCGCCGCGAAGCCCAGTACGCCTCCCTCACCGAACTGCGTATCGCCGTCGAACCCATTGCCGCCGCGGCCGCCGCACGCCGGGCCACGCACGCGCAACGCGGAGAACTGGGAGCGATGGCCGCGGAGCTGCGGCGCCTGGGCGAGGCCGGGGACCTGGAGGGCTTCCTCGCCGTCGACATCGCCTTCCACCGCCTACTGCTGCACGCAAGCGGCAACGAGATGTTCGCCGCGATCGACCAGATGGTGGCCGAGGTCCTGACCAGCCGCACCCAGCAGGGGCTCATGCCGTTCCGACCGGAGGAAGCTGCGCTCAAGGCGCACGAGGATGTTGCCACAGCGGTCTCGCGCGGGGATACGAACAAGGCCGAGGAAGCCATGCACCGCGTGGTGGTGGAAGTCCGCCAGGCGATGGGGCTGGACTAGGACTAACGACGACGGCGCCTTAACGGCGACGGCGCCCCGCACCTCTTGGTGCGGGGCG
>NZ_QRCU01000012.1 GCF_003369445.1 Arthrobacter silvisoli | reverse complement strand
CTATCTCGCCCGATCGATCTACCGAACACTCAACGCGACAAACCCGAGCACCCGCGGGGCTTGACAGCTATAGAAGGGTCGGCCCAAGGCTAGCCGGGCCTTACGGTTGCCCCGAAGGGGGAGTATCCTCTGGCGCAGGGTGCTTCGCAAACACCCTTGGAGTTCCTGGGGGGCTTCCATCAACAAAGGTATTTGTTATGGAGGGACTCATGCCTGCCGCCCGGTCCATCGTCGACATCCGATCCCATCTGGACGAACCGACCTGGGCCTTCGTGGGCAATCCGGTTGAGGTCCTCATCAGCCTGGTGGTTCGTTCCGACGCACCGGGCGGACCGACAGGAACGCTGACCCTGCTGATGGACGAAGAGGGAGCAACACCACAAACGCAGTCCCTCGAAGGCGATGCGGGCGAAATCCGCCTCTACATCACTCCTGTCAGAACGGGCACCCGACAGTACACGGTGGACTACTCAGGGGACGACCGCTACGAGGCTGCAACAAAGGCATTCCCGTATCAGGTGTGGACCGGCCCCCGGACGGAAACATCGCTTCTCCTCAGCGCGGAATCGATCACGGTCAGCCAGCCGGTCACGCTCACGGCACAGGTCACGACGGATGATGGCCGGGCATTGACCGGCTATTCGGACGGTCCGATCGTCTTCTACTCCGACGGGACGTCCATCGGAGAGGGGACGGTCGTTCCCGGCTCGCGCGGCTGGCGGGCCACCCTGACCGCAGGCTACCTCCCGGCGGGAATCCATCAGCTGACGGCCCGGCACGAGTCCGTGATCCGTTACACGGGACCGGAATCAAAGCCGGTGTCCCTCCGGGTCCTGGCACCGGCGAACCCCCTGCCGCTCGACGCGGCGCTCACCCCGACCGTGACGGGCCCGTATACCGTCCACATGGAGGTGACCCTCGCCCCGCAGCGCGCAGGAACCCCCGTGCCGGGCGGGTACGTCCAGTTCTATTCCGACGGCAGCGAGTTCGGCCTGCCCATATCAGTGTCCGGAGGAAAAGCCGCCGCCGACTACTGGCTGCCAACCTGGCCCCGGACGTTCACTTTCAGCGCCGACTACTTCGGGGACAGCCACTACGCTCCGATCCGGTTTCCGGGACAAACCCTCACCGTTCCGCTTCCCTAGGTCCGGGCACCTTGCCGGCTGGTAATCTTGGTGTCTGCACGACGCCGACAGCGAAATGAGTCCACGCATGCCTCCCGGCCCCAAAGCCGCCACCCAAGCTCCCGGCAACCCAGCGTCCGACGCCAAGCCGGGGCGGGAGCAAAGGGTTACCAAGCAGCGCCTCGCCGTCAGCGCCGCCCTTGATGAACTCGACGATTTCGTCAGTACCCAGGAGTTGTACCGCCTGCTCCAGAACCAGGGCATTTCGGTTTCCCTCGCCACTGCCTACCGGATCCTGCAATCGCTCGCCGACGAAGGCCTGGTCGACGTCCTGCGCAACGCGGACGGCGAAGCCGTCTACCGCCGCTGCGCGGTCACCGGGCACCACCACCATCTGCTGTGCCGCAACTGCGGCAAGGCGGTCGAGGTGGAGGCTCCCGCCGTCGAGACCTGGGCTGCGCGGACCGCCGCGGAACACGGCTACACCGAAGTGGCACACACCGTGGAAATCTTTGGCCTCTGCCCGGAGTGCACGGCCAAGAAGGCGGCGGGCGAGCTATAAGTCCGTCCCGGCCGGACTTTATCAGGCGCCGGTGCTGACCCGCGCGGGTGACGATACAGCCGTCCGGGTGATCCGGCCGTTGTAGCCGCCCCGGGACCGTACTCCCCCGATGATCCGGCAAATGACGTAGATCAGGAACGAGAGGGTAGTCACGTACGGGCTGATCGGAATCCTGCTCCCGAGGGCCAGCAGGATCCCACCGACGGTCGCGGTCATCGCGAAGACAACGCTCAGCAGCAGCACCACCCGCGGCGAGGTGCTCACCTTCAGTGCTGCGGCGGCCGGGGTGATCAGCAGTGCCAGGACCAACAGCGCACCGACAATCTGGATGGACAGCGCCACGCTGACGCCCAGCAGCACCATGAAGCCGATCGCCAGGCCGCGCACGGGCACCCCGCGGGCTTCGGCCATGTCCGGGTCCACGCTCGCGAAGCTCAACGGCCGCCACATCAGCGCCAGCACAAGCATCACCACGACGGCGGTCCCGGCCAGGGCCTGCAGCTGGACGGTATCGACCGAGACGATCTGCCCCGTCAGGAGGCCGAACTTATTCGCCGCCCGGCCTTCATAGAGGGCCAGGAAGAGGATGCCCAGGCCCAGGCCGAAAGGCATGATGACGCCGATGATCGAGTTCTTCTCGCGTGCCCGCACGCCCATCACGCCCAGGAGCAGCGCAGCTGCAACCGAGCCGATGAGGGAGCCGAGAACTATGTCAGCGCCGATCAGCAGCGCGAACGCCGCGCCCGCGAAGGAGAGCTCGGAGATGCCGTGGACGGCGAAGGCGAGGTCCCGCTTCATGACGAAGGTTCCCACCATGCCGCCCAGCAGCCCCAGTACGGCGCCTGCCCAAAGGGAGTTCTGCACCAGCTGGAGCAGTTCTCCGTAGTTCTCGAAGTTGAAGATGGTCTGCAGGATCGTTCCGAAATCCATCAGTGGCCCTCCGCCAATCCCGAGTGCGCGTCGTCATGGAAATGCGTGGTGGCGTCCGGCAGGCCGACGACCACGATCCGCCCGTTCGCGCGGATGACCTCGACGTTGCTGTCGTAGAGCTCAGAGAGGACCTCGGTGGTCATGACCTCTTCCGGAGTGCCCACCCGGAATTGGCCGCCGGCGAGGTAGAGGACGCGGTCCACGTAGTCGATGACGGGGTTGATCTCGTGGGTCACGAAGACCACCGCACTGTTCCGTTCACGGCACTGCTGGTTGATCAGCGCACTCACGGCCAGTTGGTGGTGCAGGTCCAAGGACAGCAGAGGCTCGTCGCACAACAGCACCTGCGGATCGGAGGCAAGGGCCTGGGCCACGCGCAGGCGCTGCTGCTCGCCGCCGGAAAGCTGGCCCAGAGGCACTTTCGCGTAGTCGCTGGCGCCCACCAGTTCCAGGAGCTCGTCGATCCTGCGGTTGACGCGTTTGCCGGACAACCGCAGGCCCCAGCGGTGTCCGTCCAGTCCGAGGCCGACGAGGTCGCGGGCGCGCAACGGGGTGTCCGGGGCGAACGACTTCTGCTGCGGGATATAGCCGATCCGGCGGCTGCCCCGTTCCACGGGACGCCCGCCCAGTTCCACCTGACCGGAATGCAGTTCCTGGAGCCCCAGCAGCACTCTGAGGAAGCTGGTCTTGCCGCTGCCGTTCGGACCGAGGACGGCGAAGAACTCACCGGTGTTGATCTCAAGGTCCAGGCCTTCCCAGAGCACCCTCTTGCCGAATTTCAGGCCGGCTCCGCGAAGGCTCACTAGGGGTGTCAACAACTATCCTCTGTCCATGTGTGTCAAGGCGTTCCGGGTGTGGATCAACGAACGCCAGTCTACTTGCTGACGAGCCGCAGCCGTCCTGCCCGTCCGCCAAGCAGCCAGCCAAGCCCGGCTGTCCGGCCGGGGCCCTACTTGAGGGCGCCGGCCAGCGCGTCGGCGTTGCCGGCCATCCATTGCAGGTAGTCCTTGCCGTCCGGAAGCGTCTCCGTGAAGTCCACCACCGGGACGCCGGCCGACGTGGCCGCGTCCTTCACGGCTTCGGTCTGCGGGCCCTCCGTCTGTTCGTTGTACGCGAGCAGCTTGACACTGCCCGAGGTGAACAGGTCTTTGGTTTCCTTCAGTACCGCCGGGGACACGTCGGTATCCTCTTCGATGGCGGCGCTGTACTCTTCGGGAGTCTTGTTGACCAGACCGGCGGCTTCCAGGAGGTAGACCGGCACCGGTTCCGTGATGGCCACCGGAGTGTTGGCGTGCTTGGCCTTGATCTCGTCGAGTTTCCCGGCAATGCCGGCGAGGGCGGATTTGAACTTGCCTGCGTTGGCAGTGAATTCCGCCGCGGACGCCGGCCTCAGGGCGCCAAGCCTGGCGGCCACGGCGTCGGCAACCTTCCCCATGGCTGCGGGATCGTACCAGACATGTTCGTTGAACGCGCTGTGACCGTGGTCGTCGGCCGCAGGGGAAGCCTCGTCCTCATGCGGCGCGAGGCCGGTGGCCTCGACGGCGGTGACGATGTTCGCGTGGTCGAAGCCGGTGTCGTCCGCGAGCTTGTGCAGGAAGCCGTCGTAACCTCCCCCGTTTTCCACCAGGAGCTTTGCCTTGGACACCGCCAGTTTGTCCTGCGCGTTCGCCTCGTAGGAGTGCGGGTCCTGGCTGGTCTTGCTGATGATGGAATCCACGGCGACCTTGTCGCCGCCGATGCTTTTGACGATGTCGCCGTAGACGTTCGTGGACGTCACCACCGGGATGGCTCCGTCCGCAGTGGACGACGACGGCGAGGTTGCGGCGGGTGCCGAACATGCGGACAGCATGATGGCCAGGCCGGCGGAGGCAGCAAGGGACAGACGGGCGACTGGGCGGCGCACGGAAAACCTCAGATCTACTCAGGTGGGAATCGACGACGGTTGTTGCTCACGAGTCTAGCCCTAAATAGGAATGATTCCTATTTAGGGCTAGACCTTCGATCCCGCCCAGCCGGCTCAGGCGTTGTCCGCGCCACCCAGCCGGCGGATGCCCGTGGCCTGGGTTGCGTCCCTGATTTCGCCGACGAGCTGCTCGATCACGTCTTCCAGGAAGAGCACGCCAAGGGTCGCCCCGGCCGGGTCCACCACACGGGCCAGGTGCGAGCCGGTCCGCTGCATGACCGCCAGCGCATCCTCGATTTCGTCGTCGGGCGCAATGTTGGCCAGGGAGCGGATCCTGCCTTCGGAGATCGGATGCTTCTGCCCTTCTTCAGGTATGGACAGCACATCCTTGATGTGAAGGTATCCGGCCAGCCCGCCGTCGTCGTCCAGCAGCGGGAAGCGGGAGAATCCGGTGCGGCTGACGGCCTTCTCCAGCTCCCGCGGGGTGGATCCCGGCTTGAGGGTCACGAGCTTGTCCACGGGAACCATGATGTGCGCGGCAGTGTGCGCCGAGAATTCCAGGGCACCGCTGAGCAGCCCGGAGTCGTCGGCCACCAGCCCGTGCCGCGTGGATTCCTGCACAATGGACTGCACTTCCTCAAGCGTGAAGGAGGACGTCACCTCATCCTTCGGCTCGACCCGCAGCATGCGCAGGATGTGGTTGGCGCTCCAGTTGAGGGTCCAGATCACCGGCTTCACGAAACGGGCGATGTGGACCAGGGGCGGCGCCAGGAGCAGCGCAGCCCTGTCGGCCACGGAGACCGAGATGTTCTTCGGAACCATCTCGCCGAACGTCACGTGCAGGAAGGTCACCACCAGCAGCGCGGCGGTGAAGGCTGCGGCATCGGCCAGTTCGTGCGGGGAGCCGAGCGCTTCGAGCGGTTCGGCCAACAGGTGGTGGATGGCGGGCTCGGCCACTTGCAGGATCAACAGTGAGCACACCGTGATGCCCAGTTGGGCGCACGCCAGCATGAGCGAAACGTTCTCCATGGCGTGCAGGGTAGTCCTGGCACGCTTGGATCCTGCCTCCGCCAGCGGTTCGATCTGGCTGCGCCGTGCCGACATGACGGCGAACTCGGCACCGACAAAGAAGGCATTGCCGATCAGCAGGAAGACAAGCCAGAGGATTCCAGTCCAGTCGCTCATGCCGTCGCCCCCTTCACGGCCCGGCCGCTCCGTCCGGGGTCACCGTCCGGACCGTCCGGCGGAGCGGGCCTGAAGCAGATGCGGTCGATCCTGCGGCCGTCCATCCGGGTGACCGAAAGGGTTCCGCCGCCTGCTTCAACGACGTCCCCCGTCACTGCGATCCGGCCCAGCCGGCTCATGACGTAGCCGCCCACCGTCTCATAGGCGGGATCGTCGGGGACGGTCAGCCCCGGAATCTGTTCGGACACTTCATCCGGGCGCAGAAGGCCCGGGAAGTACCAGTCGCCGGAGGCACTTTGCAGCAGGCCGGGACGCACCCGGTCGTGCTCATCGGCCACCTCCCCCACGATTTCCTCCACGAGGTCCTCGAGGGTGGCGATGCCTGCCGTGCCCCCGTATTCGTCCAGCACCACAGCCAACTGGAGGTTACCCTCGCGCAGTTCGGACAGCAGTGCATCCAGGTGGATGGTCTCCGGGACCCGGAGCACCTCGGCCATGATCGCCCCGGCCTCCAGTCCGTTGCGGCGTTCGCGCGGAACGGCCACGGCCTTCTTGACGTGGACCACTCCGCGGATGTCGTCGGCAGAGTCTCCGATGACGGGAAACCGGGAATACCCGGTCCGGCGGGCGGCATCAATGATGTCGGTGACCGGCTGCCCGGCACCGATCGTCTCCATCCGGATGCGCGGCGTCATGACGTCGGCCGCGGTTCGTTCGGCGAACCTCAGGGTGCGGGCCACGAAGTTGGCCGTTCCGGCGTCGAGCGTTCCGAGCTCCGCCGAGCGCCGCACGAGCGATGCCAGTTCCGCGGGCGAACGCGCACCGGAAATCTCTTCCTTGGCTTCAAGGCCGAAAAGATGCAGGACCCGGTTCGAGAAACCGTTGAGCAGCAGGATGGCGGGCTTGAAGACGGCGGTGAAGATCAGCTGCGGGCGGGCCAGCGCTTTGCCGACCGGGAACGCCTGGGCGATCGCGAGGTTCTTCGGCACGAGCTCACCGATCAGCATCGAAAGCAGGGTGGCAAACACCATGGCGATGAAAAGTGACACCGAGCGGGCGGCGGCCTCCGGCGCGCCGACCAGCACGAGCGGGCCGTGCAGGAGTTCGCCGACGGAGGGCTCCATCACGAAACCCGTCAGCAGGGTGGTCAGGGTGATGCCCAACTGGCAGCTGGAAAGCTGCGTGGACAAGGATTTGAGGCACTTGAGCAGGGGCCGTGCGGCGTGGTCGCCGTCGTCGACCGCGCGCTGGACCGATGTCTGGTCGAGGGCCACCAGGGAGAATTCGACGGCGACGAAGAAGCCAGTGCCAAGGATCAGGAGAAGGCCGGCAAGGAGCAGGAGCCATTCCATTCAGGCCCCACCACCGGTTCGCCGGGAGGATCGGGAAGAACGCGCCGGCGGAGGCTGGTCAGCCGCTGCCGAGGACTGGGGCGCAGCGCCGCCGGAGGCGGCAGAGGGCGCGGGATGGGCATGTGTACGGGTATTGCCGGCGCTGTGGAATGCCCGGGGAAGGACAGCCGATCGGCTTCCCCCGCAGCGTCCAGGCCGGCACCTGGAATTACTGTCCATAAGGGCTCCAGTCTACAGCCCGGCCCGTGTACTTCAGCCGCGGGTTTTGCCCGGTCGGCAGCGCCGCGCGGCGGCGCCCGTGGTTCACTTCGTAGCACAGACATGATTTAGGTCACCACTATTGGCAGACAGGCGCCGTCCGTCACTAGACTGGCAAGGGTCTGAGCCCGAGGGACCGGACCCTGGCCCGAGTCGTTTTTTCAGGCAATTCCACCGGGTCAGCTGGACATCAACACTCATGGAAGAGGCGTATTTCAAGTGCCAGAGCAGCCAAGCCACCGTCTACCAGAGGAATTTGGCGGAAACGAGTGGCTCGTTGACGAACTGTACGAGCGGTACCAGCAGGACAAGAATTCGGTCGACGCCAAATGGTGGCCCCTCTTCGAATCCTTCACCACCGCTGACGGCACTTCTTCCAACGGAACCTCCGCCGCCCCCGCAAACCCGGCAACCCGAGAACTTCCGGTCGTAGCACAGGCCCCGGCGCCCACGGCAACGGCGCCCGCACCGGCGCCTGCAGCTTCGCCCGCCACGCCGGCACCGGCTGCTGCGCCGGCCGCTCCCGCAGCACCGGCCAAGAAGGCCCCGGCCACTGTCGCCAAAGACGGCGCGCAGAAGCCGGCCGCCGGGCAGGCCCAGCCCATCCCGGCCCAGCTCCCCAAGAGCACCAAGGCACCCACGCCGCCCGAGGAGGACGTCGTTTCCGTCCTCCGCGGCCCGGCAAAGGCGATCGCCGCCAACATGGTGACGAGCCTGGAAGTGCCGACGGCCACCAGCGTCCGCGCCGTTCCGGCCAAGCTGCTGATCGACAACCGCGTTGTCATCAACTCCAACCTCGCCCGCGCCCGCGGCGGCAAGGTCTCCTTCACGCACATCATCGGTTACGCCGTAGTGCGGGCGCTCTCCCAGTTCCCGTCCATGAACGTGTACTACGACGAGGTGGACGGCAAGCCCGTGGCCGTCCAGCCCGCGCACGTCAACTTCGGCATCGCAATCGACATGCCCAAGCCCGACGGCACCCGCCTCCTGATGGTTCCGAACATCAAGAAGGCGGAAACCATGAACTTCTCGGAGTTCTGGCACACCTACGAGGACCTCATCAAGCGTGCCCGCAACGGCAAGCTCACGGCCGACGACCACGCCGGCACCACGGTCTCCCTCACCAACCCGGGCGGCATCGGCACGGTGCACTCCGTTCCTCGCCTTTCCAAGGGCCAGGCGGCCATCATCGGTGTCGGCGCCCTCGACTACCCGGCCGAATGGCAGGGCGCCAGCGAGAAGATCATCGCCCAGAACGCCATCAGCAAGATCCTCACGCTGACTTCCACCTACGACCACCGCGTCATCCAGGGTGCGGGCAGCGGCGAGTTCCTCAAGCTGGTCCACCAGCTGTTGCTGGGTGCGCAGAACTTCTACGACGAGATCTTCGAGGCCCTGCGCATTCCGTACGAGCCCGTCCGCTGGAGCCCCGACCTCCAGGTCGACCCGGCCGACGAGATCAACAAGGTTGCCCGCATCCAGCAGTTGATCCACTCCTACCGGGTCCGTGGCCACCTCATGGCTGACACCAACCCGCTGGAGTACGTCCAGCGCAAGCACCCCGACCTCGACGTCCTGACCTACGGTCTGACCCTCTGGGACCTGGACCGCGAATGGCCCACGGGCGGCTTCGGCGGCAAGCCGATGCTGAAGTTCCGCGACATCCTGGGCGTGCTGCGCGATGCCTACTGCCGCACCACGGGCATCGAATACATGCACATCCAGGAGCCCAAGGAACGCCAGTGGTTCCAGGACCAGCTCGAACACCCGTACTCCAAGCCGAGCCGCGAAGAGCAACTGCGCATCGTCTCCAAGCTCAATGCTGCCGAGGCGTTCGAAACCTTCCTGCAGACCAAGTTCGTCGGCCAGAAGCGTTTCTCCCTTGAAGGCGGCGAATCCCTGATCCCGCTGCTGGACACCATCATTTCCGACGCCGCCGACGACGGACTCGACGAGGTCGCGATCGGCATGGCCCACCGCGGCCGCCTCAACGTGCTGACCAACATCGCGGGCAAGACCTATGCCCAGGTCTTCCGTGAGTTCGAGGGCACGCAGGACCCCCGCTCCGTGCAGGGCTCCGGCGACGTCAAATACCACCTGGGCACCGAGGGCACGTTCACCTCGGACAACGGCAAGCAGACCAAGGTCTACCTCGCCGCAAACCCCTCGCACCTGGAGGCCGTGGACTCGGTCCTCGAGGGCATCGTCCGCGCCAAGCAGGACCGTCTGGACCAGGGCGAGACCTTCCCGGTCCTGCCGATCATGGTCCACGGCGATGCCGCATTCGCCGGCCAGGGCGTGGTTGCCGAAACCCTGAACCTGTCCCAGCTGCGGGGCTACCGCACCGGCGGCACCATCCACATCATCGTGAACAACCAGGTGGGCTTCACCACCGCGCCGTCCTCCTCGCGTTCCTCCACGTACTCCACGGACGTCGCGAAGATGATCCAGGCACCGGTGTTCCACGTGAACGGCGACGACCCCGAGGCCGTGGTCCGCGTGGCACAACTGGCCTACGAGTTCCGCCAGCGCTTCCACAAGGACGTCATCGTGGACATGGTGTGCTACCGCCGCCGTGGCCACAACGAGGGCGACGACCCCTCGATGACGCAGCCGCTGATGTACAACCTGATCGAGGCGAAGCGCTCGGTCCGCAAGCTGTACACCGAGTCCCTGATCGGCCGTGGCGACATCACCGAGGAAGAAGCAGAGCAGCTGCTCCGCGACTACCAGGAGCGCCTGGAGCGCGTCTTCGCCGAGACGCACGCCGCCCAGACCTCGCCCATTCCGATCGTCACCGCCGACTCCGCCGCAGTGTCGGGCATCGAGCGCCCGATCGCACAGCAGGCGGACTCCGGAACGAACTCCCCGACGTCCACCGCCATCTCCGGCGAGGTGCTGCAGCACATCGGCCGCGCCCACCTCGAGATCCCGGAGGACTTCACCGTCCACTCCAAGCTCAAGCAGCTCCTCGAGAAGCGCGAGCAGATGTCCCGCGAAGGCGGCATCGACTGGGGCTTCGGCGAAATCGCGGCGTTCGGTTCGCTCATCATGGAAGGCGTCCCGGTCCGCCTCGCCGGCCAGGATTCGCGACGCGGCACCTTCGTGCAGCGCCACGCCGTCTTCCACGACCGCCTCAACGGCAGCGAGTGGATGCCTCTGGGCAAGCTCAGCGACGACCAGGCCAAGCTGTGGATCTACGATTCCCTGCTGTCCGAATACGCCGCCATGGGCTTCGAGTACGGCTACTCCGTGGAACGCCCGGACGCCCTCGTGCTGTGGGAGGCCCAGTTCGGCGACTTCGTCAACGGCGCCCAGACCATCATCGATGAGTTCATCTCCTCGGCCGAGCAGAAGTGGGGCCAGCGTTCTTCGCTCGTGCTTATGCTGCCGCACGGCTACGAGGGCCAGGGTCCGGACCACTCCTCCGCCCGCATCGAGCGCTTCCTGCAGCTGTGCGCCGAGGACAACATGGTGGTCGCGAACCCGACCACCGCTGCCTCGCACTTCCACCTGCTGCGCCGCCAGGCCTACAGCCGGCCACGGAAGCCGCTCATCATCTTCACGCCGAAGCAGCTGCTTCGCCTGAAGGCCGCGGCGTCCGCCGTCGAGGACTTCACCTCGGGCGGCTTCAAGCCGGTCATCGGCGAGCACGAGGCCCTGCAGAACGTGGACCGCGTGCTGCTGGTCTCCGGCCGCCTGTACTACGACCTGCTGTCCAGCCGCCAGAAGTCCGGCGACACCTCGACGGCGATCATCCGCGTGGAGCAGCTCTACCCGCTGCCGCAGGCGGAAATCGAGGCCGAGCTGGCGAAGTACCCGAACGCCGAGGTCGTCTGGGCCCAGGACGAGCCCGCGAACCAGGGTCCGTGGCCGTTCATCGGCCTGAACCTGCCTCAGGCCCTGGACCGCAAGGTCCGCCTGGTGTCGCGTCCGGCGTCGGCCTCCACGGCCGCCGGTTCCATGAAGCGCCACGCAGCCGAGCAGAGCACACTGCTCAAGCAGGCCTTCGAACGCAAGTAAACAACAAGGGTGCCCGGCCGGAGCTTCGAAACAAGCTCCTGCCGGGCACTTCTGTTTAAATGGGTAGATATGCCAGGCCGCTCCGGCTGCCAGGCACCCGGCATGGACCGCAACGTTGGTGAAGAGGTAACAGGTGGAAGACAGGAAGCTGCGCATCGCGGCTGTTGGAGATGAACTGCTCGCAGGGCTCGGCGATCCCCGTGCACTGGGCTGGCTGGGACGGGTGCTTGCCCGGACGCCCCAGGACTCGGTCGCCGTGGAGAGCTATTCACTCCCCTGCCCCATGGAGGGCACCGAAGGCCTCGCCGGCCGCTGGCTGGACGAAGCAGGCCGCCGCTTCAGCGACTCCCACGAAAACCGCCTGGTGATCGGCCTGTCCGCCCGCGACATCGAGTTCGGCCTCTCCACGGCCCGGAGCCGGCTCAACCTCGCCAACATCCTGGACGGAGCCAGCCAGAACAACGTCGAGGTGTTCGTGGTGGGCCCGCCGCCCGGCCTGGATCCGACACGCAACCGGCGCCTCGCCGAACTCAACGCCGCCTTCTCCGATGTCACCACCCGCCGCAACCACCATTATGTCGACACCTTCTCGCCCCTGCTCAACCACGAACAGTGGCGCACCGACCTCGCCTCGAATGGCGGCACTCCCGGCCAAGCGGGCTACGGCCTGATGGCGTGGCTGGTGCTGCATCGCGGCTGGTTCCAGTGGCTGAGGATCGCCCAGCCCGAGTAGGAACAGCGTCCCTTCGAGGAAACCATTGCTCTCCCTGGGATTGCGATATATCGTGTCTTCATAAACGCGATATATCGCAACTCCTGGAGGGGTCATGTCAGAACAGAACTGGACCGTCACCGGCCCGCAGACGATCGACGTCGACGGCGTCCGCTCACTCAGGCTGGGTATCGTCAAGGGCCGCTTCGACATCGTCACCCATGACGAAGCCACGGCCCGCATCGAAGTATCGGAGATCGCAGGCGATCCGCTCATTGTCACCGTCGTCGACGGCCGCCTCGAGGTCCGCCATCAGCTCCACGGGCCGCAGGGGTGGTTCCGCAAGCTCATGGACACGGTCAGCAACACCAGCACCAACACGGTCGTCATCGGCATCGCCGTCCCGGCCGGCATCACGGTGGAAGCCGGCACGGTCAGCGGGGACGGCATGGTCTCCGGGACTTCAGGCACCATCAAGCTCAACACCGTCTCCGGTTCTGTGCTTTCGGACGACACCAGCGGCGAACTGCACGTGAACACCGTCAGCGGCGAAGTCATTGCCCGCGGCCACCACGGGGTGATGACGGCCAAGAGTGTCTCCGGTGAGGTGACCGCCTCCGGCGATTTCAGCAACGTCCGCGCCACGACGGTCAGCGGGGACCTCAGCTTCGACCTGCACGGCCATACCCGCGACATCGCCGCCCATTCGGTGTCCGGCGACGTCACGGTGCGCCTGCCCCGGGACATCGGCGCGGATGTCGCCGCGAAGTCGGCGAGCGGCGCCGTGGTGATCGATGGACAGCTCCATGACCATCCCGGCAGCAACGTGCAGGCGACAGTGGGCCCGAGGGAGCGGATCACTTTGGTACGGAGCAACTCCGTGTCCGGCAAGACCTATGTCATCCACGGCAGCGCCGCCGCCACCGGGTCGACGGCGGCCGGCGGGCGGGTGCCCGGGGGCGGGTTCTGATGCCACCGGTCTTCGCCCACGGAGCCCTCCGGCTCTACCTGCTGGCCCTGCTGGAGTCCGGCCCGAAGCACGGCTACGAGATCATCAAGGCGCTCGGTGAGCGCTTCGGCGGCACCTACTCCCCCAGCGCCGGCACGGTCTACCCCCGGTTAGGCAAGCTGGAGGAGGAAGGCCTGGTGGCCACGGAGAACGACGGGCGCCGCACCAACTATTCGATCACACCGGCAGGACTGGCCGAACTGGACAGCAGGCGCGCAGAACTGGCGGAGGTCGAAGCGGCAATTTCGGCATCGGTGCGGCGCTTGGCGGACGAACTGCGGGAGGACATCCGCAGCAACATGCGCGGCCTGCGGGCGGACTTGGCGGCCAGTGCAGAGGCCGCCAGGGCCGCCGCTGTGCCGGCAGGAG
Organism: Arthrobacter silvisoli; assembly: GCF_003369445.1. Taxonomy (GTDB): domain Bacteria; phylum Actinomycetota; class Actinomycetes; order Actinomycetales; family Micrococcaceae; genus Arthrobacter; species Arthrobacter silvisoli. The sequence continues at coordinate 24,295 of NZ_QRCU01000012.1, read as the reverse complement.
CCGGTCCGGGGCGAAGCGCCCCCGGAGCACCCCCCGAAGCAGCGCGGCATTCGGCAGAGAATACCCGGCTCCTGAAGGAGGCGGAACTGATGGTGCAGTCCTTCCGGGACGACATGCGGGTTGAACTGCGCAGGCATGCCGGGAGCGCGCACCTGACCCCCGTCGCCTTGGAGACAGTGCGCACCGTGCTGGACCAGGCACGCATCGCCATCAGGAATTCCATACGGCCCTGATGCCGATCCCGGCACGCGTGCCCGACGCCGGCCATCCGGTCTTCTCCCGCCGCCGGCCGGTTCGCGGGCCGGGCCCCGCGTGTGGGAGACTGGAGGGCAGCTTTGTTGAGTACAAGAAACGAAGGAGGCCGGCTATGAGCAAGCGTGCACGCAAGCGTCGTGACCGTAAGCGCGGCGGCGCAAACCACGGCAAGCGTCCCAACACCTGAGTTGTTGGAGCAAAGGAAGAGCCCCGGAAACCTGATGGTTTCCGGGGCTCTTCCTGTGGAACGGTCAACCGGGCCTAGACTTCCGCTGCGTTCATTGAATGGATGCGATCCAGGATGGAGTTCTTGAGGTTCTCCGGGGCAGACTCTGTGCAGGACCGCTTGACCACCGTGCGGATGACGCACTCCAGGTCGTACTCCTCGGTGCACTCGGGGCACTCCTGCAGGTGCTGCTTGATCTCGGCGATGTCCTCCCGGGTCAGCGCACCGTCAAGGTATTCATAGATGCGCTGCATCCGCGCATCGTCGCAGTCGCCCAGTCCTTGGCAGCTCATTTCCGTTTCTCCTGTGTATTGCTTGCGGCGGCGTCCCCGGCGGGGGTGTCCGTGGCGCCCCTGATTCCCCGTTCGGCGGCATAGTCGGCCAGCAGTTCGCGCAGCATCTTCCTGCCGCGGTGGAGCCGGGACATGACCGTTCCGATGGGGGTGTTCATGATGTCCGAAATTTCCTTGTAGGCGAAGCCTTCGACGTCCGCGAAGTACACCGCGAGCCGGAATTCCTCGGGAATGGCCTGCAGCGCACGCTTGACGTCCGAATCGGGAAGGTGGTCCAAGGCTTCCGCCTCAGCCGAGCGCAGGCCCGTCGACGTGTGCGATTCGGCCCTGGCAAGCTGCCAGTCCTCAATCGTGTCCGAGTTCGATTGCAGCGGTTCGCGCTGCCGCTTCCGGTACAGGTTGATGTAGGTGTTCGTCAGGATCCGGTACAACCACGCCTTGAGGTTTGTCCCTGGGTTGTACTGGTGGAACGCCGAAAAGGCCTTGGTGTAGGCCTCCTGCACCAGGTCCTCCGCATCCGAAGGGTTCCGCGCCATGCGCATGGCCGCCGAGTAGAGCTGGTCGACGTACTGCATGGCATCCCGTTCGAAGCGGGCCCGCCGCTGTTCGGGCGTTTCGCTTGCGACGTCGATGACGACGCCGGGGCCGGACTCTTCAGCGGCATCCTGCACGCCCTCCCGGGGGTGCTCCGCTGCTTCGTACATGGCCGCTGCGGCCGGGTCCAAGGTGCTCATTGCGTTCAAGTCTACTGTCACCCGGCGCGCACCTTTCCCCGGCTCCCGCTCCGGTGCCGGCACTTCCTGACGATCTTTCACCAAGCTCAAGAAAGCGGCTCCTTCCCCTCGATACTGGCTTCGCAGGCGTTGGCACGCGGACTTCCCCGCGCGCTGCCACACCTTCTACTCACAACTGCCCCTCCCGGGCAAATATTCCGCAAAGATGCAAGACTAGAGGCGACTGCACCCTTGACCGTTGTGGCAAGCCATCCAGGAGGCAAGACATGTCCCTCATCCGTTTTCCCGCCCGGCCGATGCTGGCCTCAAGCTTCGTGGTTTCAGGAATCGACAAGCTCAAGAACACGGACGATACTGCCAAACAGCTCTCCCCGCTGCTGCGCCGTGCCTCTGATTCCCTCCCCTTCCCTGCCGACGAGAAGCTGATTGCGCGCGTGATCGGCGGCACCCAACTCGGTGCCGGAGCCCTGCTCGCGCTCGGCAAACTGCCCCGTTTCTCCGCCGGCCTGCTGGCGGTCATCTCCGGCCTGAACACTTTCGTCGAATGGCGTTCGGCAGACATCAGCACGAAGGAAGGCCGCCTGGAACGCCGCGCCCAGCTGTTGAAGAACATTTCGCTGACCGGCGGAGCGCTGCTCGCCGCCGTCGACACCGCGGGCAGGCCGAGCCTTGCCTGGCGCGCCGAGCACCTCGCCATGGACGCCCGCAAGGCCGGCGGCAAGCAGCTGAAGAAGGCGGACCGCGCCGTCCGCAAGGCAGTAGACAAAACAGTTGGAGCATAAAGAACGCATGACCGGCACCACGGAAGCCACCACATCCGCCGCACCTCTCTGGGACGCACCTTTTGCGCACCGGCCCGTTGACGCCACGGTCACCGTTCCCGGTTCCAAGTCCCTCACCAACCGCTATCTGGTCCTCGCTGCCTTGGCTGACGGTCCGTCGCGGCTCCGGGCACCCCTGCATTCCCGGGACTCCGCCTTGATGATCGAGGCGTTGCGGCAACTGGGAGCCACCGTGACCGAGGTGCCGGGCGACGGCAGCTACGGACCGGACTTGCTGATCGAACCGATCGACCCGGCGGCGCCGGCTTCGGACTGTGCCATCGACTGCGGCCTCGCCGGTACCGTGATGCGCTTCGTGCCTCCGCTCGCGGCCCTGCGCAACGGTTCCTCCGCGTTCGACGGCGACCCGCACGCCCGCAAGCGCCCCATGAACACGATCATCGAGGCGCTGTCCGCGCTCGGCGTCGGGATCTCCACCCCGGGCGGCGGCACGGCGTCGTCGCTTCCGTTCACGGTTGACGGGAACGGTTCGGTCCGCGGCGGCCACCTGGTGATCGATGCCAGCGCCTCCTCCCAGTTCGTCTCCGCTCTGCTGCTGGTCGGCGCCCGCTTCACCGAGGGCCTGCACCTGGAGCACGTCGGCAAGCCGGTGCCCAGCCTGGACCACATCAACATGACCGTCGATGTGCTGCGCGGCGTCGGCGTCACGGTGGACGATTCCGTCCCCAACCATTGGGTGGTCTCCCCCGGCGCCATCCGGGCCTTCGACGAGCGCATCGAGCAGGACCTTTCCAACGCCGGCCCCTTCCTGGCCGCGGCCCTTGCCACCAAGGGCACCGTCCGGATTCCCAATTGGCCGTCCAACACCACCCAGGTGGGCGACCTCTGGCGGCAGATCCTGCAGACGATGGGTGCCACGGTCAGCCTCGAGGACGGCACCCTCACCGTGACCGGGGGCCAGGAAATCAAGGGCGCCGACTTCCACGAGACCAGCGAACTCGCCCCCACGGTGGCCGCCCTGTGCGCGCTGGCCACCGGCCCCTCCAGGCTCACCGGCATCGCGCACCTGCGCGGACACGAAACGGACCGGCTCGCAGCCCTCGCTGCCGAAATCAACCGGCTCGGCGGCGACGCCGAGGAAACCGACGACGGCCTGATGATCCGGCCCGCGAAGCTGCACGGCGGCGTCGTACACAGCTATGCGGACCACCGGATGGCGACCGCCGGGGCCATCCTGGGCCTCGCAGTGGAGGGCGTGCTCGTGGAGGATATCGCCACCACGTCCAAGACCATGCCGGAGTTCCCGCAGATCTGGGCGGCCATGCTTGACCAGGGCAGCGGCACGCCCGGAACCACGGGGCCCGGTCACTGACGATGGGACGTTCTGCACGGTCATGGGATGAGTCCGACGTCCGGATCCGGCCAAACAAGAAGGGGTCCCGTCCGCGCACGAAGGACCGGCCGAGCCACGACGATGCCGTGCTCGGCCGTATCATCACCGTGGACCGCGGGCGCTACACCGCCGTCGTCGCCGAGGACACAACCGAAGAACGCACCGTCGTGGCGGCCCGCGCCCGCGAACTGCGGCGCACCCCCGTGGTGCCGGGCGACTTCGTGGCACTCGTGGGCGACGTCTCCGGCGCCCCGGACACCCTTGCCCGGCTGGTGCGTGTCGAGGAACGCAAGACGGTGCTGCGGCGCAGTGCCGATGACTCAGATCCCGTGGAACGTGTGGTGGTGGCCAACGCCGACCAGTTGGTGATCGTTGTGGCGGCCGCCAACCCGGAACCACGCACCGGATTCATCGACCGCGCCCTGGTGGCAGCCTACGACGCCGGCATCGAGCCGCTGCTGCTGGTCACCAAAGCGGACGTCAAGGATCCTGCGGAACTGCTGGCGAACTACCTCAGCCTCGATTTCCCGGTGATCATCAGCCGCACCGCCGACGCCGAGGCCTCGGGAATCGATGCCAGGAGCGACGACGGGCTCTCCGCCAGGCTCGACGGCGCCGCCGTCGAGCGGCTGCGTGAGTACCTTGACGGCAAGGTCACGGTGCTGCTGGGGCACTCCGGCGTCGGGAAATCCACCATGGTGAACGCCCTCACCGGCGCCGAACGCGCCACCGGCGGCGTCAACGCGGTCACCGGACGCGGACGCCACACCTCCTCCTCCGCCCTCGCACTCAGACTCGACGAAGCGCCCGCCGGGAGCTGGATCATCGACACCCCCGGCATCCGCTCATTCGGCCTCGCGCTCGTGGATCCGGACCGGATCATGCACGCGTTCCCGGACCTCGAACCGGGCACCGAATCCTGCGAGCGTGGCTGCAAGCACGATGCCAACGCCGTCCGCTGCGGCCTCGACGACTGGGTCACTTCCGGGTCCGCCGGGGAAGCGGGCCCGGCCCGCCTTGCCTCGCTGCGCCGTCTCCTCGGCGCCGATCCGCGCCAGGAAGCCAAGGAAACCAAGGAACTGGGGACGGTCATCTGACGGCGCAGCCCCTGCGGTCCCCTGGCAGGCCGGCTTTTGCCGGTAGTTTGGAACCATGACCCAAGTCGACCCGAATTACAACGACGACCTCCGCCTTGCCCACGTGCTGGCAGACTCCGTCGATGCCCTGACCATGGAGCGATTCAAGGCCCTGGACCTGCAGGTCGAGTCCAAGCCCGACCTGACCCCCGTGACCGACGCCGACCGCGCCGCCGAAGAAGCCATCCGCGGCCAACTGTCCCGCTCACGTCCCCGGGACGCCGTGCTGGGCGAGGAATTCGGCAGCACCGGGCACGGTGCCCGGCGCTGGATCATCGATCCGATCGACGGTACCAAGAACTTCGTCCGCGGTGTTCCCGTCTGGGCCACCCTCATTGCCCTCGTCGATGGCGACGAGGTAGTGGTAGGCGTCGTCAGCGCCCCCGCACTCGGCCGGCGCTGGTGGGCCGTGAAGGGCGGAGGCGCCTACACCGGCCGCTCCCTGGCCTCGGCCACGCGGCTCAAGGTCAGCAACGTCTCACAGCTGTCCGACGCCTCGCTGTCCTACTCGGAAATCACGGAATGGAAGAAGCAGGGCTCGCTGGATTCCTTCCTGGAACTGGAAGACGCCGTCTGGCGCAGCCGGGCGTACGGCGATTTCTGGTCCTACTGCCTCGTGGCCGAAGGCGCCGTGGACGTCGCCGCCGAACCCGAGCTGGAGCTCTACGACATGGCGGCGCTGGTGCCGATCGTGACCGAAGCCGGCGGCCGGTTTACCTCCCTCGACGGCAAGGACGGCCCGTTCGGCGGGAACGCCGTGGCCAGCAATTCCATCCTGCACTCGGAGGTCCTGAAGAAGCTCAACCCGTCCATCGACGACTTGCTCTGATCCGGCACCTCCGGACTTCGGCGAAGATTCATCGGCAGGTGTCCCCAACGCGGGACACCTGCCGATTTTTGTTCGGCAAACCGGCCCAAATCCGCTCTCCGTAACAATCTGCTTAACAAAACCCGCCGGCTTTGGCACCTCGCGTACGGTGTCCTAGTCTCAAAGACAGGTCACGAGTGCCAGCGTGAAACCCCGGTTTGCTGGCCGGCAACCCTCCATCGCGGCGGGGTGCCCCGGGTGACGACCCGGCCGGTCCGGAACGGATGCGGCAAGCGCGGATCCCCTGCATGCAGGGTTCCCTTGAATGAGGACTCCCATGAGCACTGCCACTTTCACTTCGCCCGAACTCCGCCACGACTCCCTGTCGCCCGCTGCCCGCCCGCTGGCCGCCGTCACCGGCGCCGAACTGCAGGCACCGCTCATCCAGGGCGGCCACGTACGCTACGCGAACCTGGACTACGGCGCATCCGCCCCGGCCCTCACTGTGGTGTCCGCCTACCTGAACGAGGTCCTGCCGTTCTACGCAAGCGTCCACCGCGGCGCCGGCTACGCCTCGCAGATCAGCACCTCCGTCTACGAAAACGCCCGCAACATCGTGCGCGAATTCGTCGGCGGCCGTGCGGACGACAGCGTGATCTTCACCCGCAACACCACCGATTCACTGAACCTGCTTGCCGGGTGCCTGCCCGTCGTGGACGGAAAGCACAGCGGAGAGGTCGTGTATCTGGACATCGAGCACCACGCCAACCTGCTCCCCTGGCAGCACCTGCCGCACCGCAGCATTGTCGCGGCATCCACCCTGGCGGAAACGCTCGCCAACGTCCGCGAGGCCCTCGCCCACGGCGGAGTCAGCCTCCTTGCCGTCACCGGCGCTTCCAACGTCACCGGTGAGATCCTTCCGGTCAAGGAACTTGCAGCCATCGCCCACGAGAACGGCGCACGCATCGTCGTCGACGCAGCCCAGCTCGCCCCGCACCGCCGCGTCGACATTGCGGCCGCGGGCATCGACTATCTGGTCTTCTCCGGGCACAAGCTCTACGCGCCGTTCGGCGCCGGCGTCCTGGTAGGGCGCCCCGACTGGCTCGACGCCGGTACCCCGCACCTCGCCGGCGGCGGCGCCGTCCGCGAGGCCCGCCTCGACTCCGTCACCTGGGCCACCGGACCGGCCCGCCATGAAGGCGGCTCCCCGAATGTGCTCGGTGCCGCCACCCTGGCCAGGGCCACCCAGGTCATCGCCGAACTGGACCAGGACGAGTGGCACGCCCACGAGTCCGCAATCCGGACCCACCTGGTTGAAGGCCTGAAGGAAATCGAGGGCGTCACCGTCCACCAGATCTTCAGCGACACCGACCCCGCCGACACCATCGGCGTGGTGAACTTCTCCCTCGAAGGCTACGACGCCGGCCTGGTCGCCGCGTACCTCTCCGCCGAACATGGCATCGGCCTGCGCGACGGACGCTTCTGCGCCCACCCCTTGCTCAAGCGGCTCGGCCTCCCCTCCGGCTCCTTGCGCGCCAGCTTCGGCCTGGGATCCCGTCTGGAGGACGCCACCCGCCTGATCGCCGGAATCAAGGCGCTCAAGGCCGAGGGCCTGGGCTGGGACTACGTCGTCGACTCCGGCCGCTGGGTTCCCGCCAACGACCACCGCAGCTACCCGCACTGGGCGCCGAACACTCCTGGCACCGCGGGCGCTGCCCCGTGCAGCACCAACTGAATGCGGTAGATTTCTTAGGGTACTTCTGGACCCTATGAGGAGTGGACGCGTGGCTTTGCGATCCGGTGGACACGGCGGCGGACCCAGCTTCCGGGCACCCGGGATCCATGGCCCCAAGCTGGACCGCGACCGACGGCGCGAGCTCGGGTCGAGCTTCCAGGACGGCGGCGAGCACTACCATCGGGTCCGGCCCGGCTACCCTGCCGATTCCGCGGACTGGCTGGTGCCTGAGGGTGCCCGGACCGCCGCGGACATCGGCGCCGGAACCGGAAAATTCACCGCCCTGCTGCTCGAACGCGGCCTGGAAACTGCCGCCGTCGACCCTTCCGAGGACATGCTCGCGCAGCTCCGGAAGGACTACCCGGCAGCTGCGGCGCTCCTTGGCACGGCAGAGGCAACCGGGCTGGCGGACTCAGCATTCGACGTCGTCAGCGTTGCCCAGGCCTGGCATTGGTGCGATCCCTTCCTGGCAAGCACGGAGCTGGCGCGGATCCTGCGCCCCGGCGGAGTGCTCGGCCTGGTGTGGAACCAGCTGGACACCTCGGTCCCGTGGGTCCACCGTCTCACGCGCATCATGCATGCCGGCGACGTCCATAAAGCGGACTTCCGGCCTGTGGTCGGCCCGGAATTCGCGGGCTTGGAGAGCCACCTGAGCCCTTGGGAGGATCCGATGCTCCCCGAAGACATCATGGAGCTCACCAAGTCCCGCAGCTACTACCTGCGGGCGAACGAGGCCACCCGCGCGAAGGTCATGGCCAACCTCCACTGGTATCTGCACGAGCACCTGGGCCACGGACCTGCCGACGTCATCCGCCTGCCCTATGTGACGCAGAGCTGGCGCGCGCACAAGGCCTGAGAAATCCCAGGCAGGCCGTTCACGGTAGGCTAGGACCGTGAAGACCGGTACGCCCTCATCCTCCATCGAGGACTACGTCAAGGTCATCTACTCGTTCACCGAGTGGCAGGACAAACCCATCACCTCCTCGCAGCTCGCCCAGCGCCTGGGCGTGGCGAACTCCTCGGTCTCGGAGATGGTCCGCAAGCTCAAGGACCAGGGCCTGGTGGACCACCAACCCTACGGTGCCGTCACCCTGACCCCGGAAGGCATGCAGCTTGCGCTGGCAATGGTGCGGCGGCACCGGCTGATCGAGACCTACCTGGTGATGGAGTTCGGCTACAGCTGGGACGAGGTCCATGACGAAGCCGAGCTCCTCGAGCATGCCGTGTCCGACACCTTCATCGAACGCATGGCCTTGAAGCTGGGCAATCCGGCACGCGATCCGCACGGCGACCCGATTCCCGCCGCTGATGGCACCGTCAGCCTGCCGCACGCCCACCGTATGGCCGAGCTGGATGTGGGCCACTCCGGCCGGATCACCCGGATCAGCGACGAAAACCCCGAACTGCTGCGCTACCTGGCCGCGGAGGAAATCGACCTGGACGCCAGCGTGGAGGTCATGGGCCGCAAACCCTTCGGCGGCGCCCTGGTGGTGAAGATCGGCAGCGGTCCGGGCAGCCGCGAGTACGATCTGGCCGATGAGGTGGCTTCGGCCCTCTGGGTCGCCTCGGAGAAGGCGCACGAAGGCTGCACCCTACCCGGCGCCTGACTCCTCTTGGCTCTCCCCGGCCTGGGGCACCGTTTCCAATTCCGGGTTGCGGATCCCGACGGCGGACGCCGCCGCCCCGATCATGAGCAGCACCGCAGTGACCACCGCGCCCTGGTGCAGGCCCGCCGTCGTCAGGACCGGGCCGGTGATGATCCCCGCGAAGGCGATGCAGATCAGGCCCGCGATGCGGGCCACCGCGTTGTTGATCGCCGAACCGATACCCGCCTGCTCGGGCGGAACAGCGCCCAGGATGGCTGCGGTCAGCGGGGCGACGGTCACCGCCAGGCCGACGCCGAACACGATCTGCCCCGGAAGCACCTCGGTCCAGTAGTTGAGGGGCTGCTGCACCGTAAGGAGCAGCAGGAAGCCGGTGCCGCACAGCACGGGGCCGAAAGTCATGAACCAGCGGGGCCCGTATTTGCCGGCAAGCCCGCCGAAGTAGCTGGAAGCCAGCATGAGGATCACGGTGGAGGGAAGCAGGGCGATGCCGGCCGTCGTCGCGGTCATCCCGCCCACCTGCTGGAGGTAGATCCCCAGCAGGAAGAAGCCCAGGGAGAACGCCGCATAAATGGCAAGGGTGGCGATGTTTCCCCAGCCGAAATTCCTGATCGCGAAGAGCCGGAGCGGCAGCATGGGGGCCGGCGTGCGGGCTTCGTGCGCCAGGAACAGGGCAAGGGCCACCACGCCGACGGCGAGCGGCAGCCACACGAAGGGGCTGCCCCAGCCGAGGCGGCCCTGTTCGATGAAGGCGTACACGGGGCCCCCGAGTCCGATGATGGCCAGCAGCGCGCCGAGGTAGTCGATGCGCCCGGCTGCCGGGTCCCTGCTGTCGTCAGCGCGCAGCTTCAGGACCAGGGGCCAGACCACGGCCAATGGAATCACGTTGGCGAAGAAGAAGAAACGCCACGACAGATAGTCAACCGAGAGCCCGCCGATCAGCGGGGCCACGATGGCCGCGGCGCTGGTCCAGCCGGACCACTGGCCGATGGCCCGTGACTGCGATGGGCCGCTGAAGAAGTTCACGATCAGCGCCAGCGAACTCGGAACCACGAGGGCGCCAGCCACGCCCTGCAGTGCCCGGGCGACAACAAGGACCTCCCCGGACCAGGCCAAGCCGCACAGCACCGACGTCACCGCGAAACCGCCCAGCCCCCATTCGAGCACCCGCACCCTGCCGAAATGGTCCGACAACGAACCGGCCACAAGGATCAGGCCGCCGAGGGTGAGCAGGTACGCATCCACCACCCACTGCTGGATGACGAGCCCGCCGCCAAGTTCCCGGCCGATCGCGGGCAGCGCAAGGTTGACCACGAAAGTGTCCAGGAAGGCGATGAACGAAGCCACGATGGCCACCGCGAGAACACGCCTCTGCAGCGGCGTCGCCGGAGGGAGCACAGCCGTGTCATTCATGTGCAAAGCCTACGCTGGGGCACGGACCTTGTATCCAGCCAAAAGGGGCGTAGTTTACAGAGTGGGGGGCCGCAGGTCTCCCGAGGTGGTCTCTCCGGTTTCCGGCATAGGAGCGAGTCATGCCTGACAAATCACCACACCAGCACGAGATAAAGAAGAGCGGCAAGTCCATCAAGCAGAAGCGCGCCATCAAGCGCGCAAAGCACGATTCCGGGACCGATACCGACCCTGTGGCACATCTCAAGCGGAAGTAGGGGTGTCCGGGGCACGTGCCCCGGACACCTCCGTTTCGACCCCGGTCCGCCTCAGCCTTGGCGCTCCGTCGCTTCGTCGAGTTCCACCGGCACGGCAACCATGTCGAGCACCTTGCCGTCGCGCAGCACGGACATCCGGAACGGTTCCCCGAGTGCCTGAGCGAAGAGCAGCTTCTGCAGGCTTTCCGCGCTCGTGAGCGCCCTGTCCTGGGCACTGAGCACCAGGTCGCCCGGCTGCAGTCCCGCACGTTCAGCCGGCGATCCCGCGATCACCTCCACGATCCTGAGCCCCTCCTTGTAGCCCGTCCGAACCACGGCGGCTACGTCCAGCGGTACAGGCGTGGTGACCAGCCCCAGGTAGGCCCGGACCACCCTGCCGTCCCGCAGCAGGGCTGCGATGATCCTCCGGGTGGTGCCGTTGATCGGCACCGCCAGCCCAAGCCCCGCCCCGGCAACGGCGGTATTGATGCCCACCACCCTGCCCCTGGTGTCGGCCAGCGCTCCTCCTGAGTTGCCTGGGTTCAGCGACGCGTCGGTCTGGATAACGTCTTCGATCAAGCGCGTGTGGCGGCCCGAGCGGACCGGGATGGCCCGGCCGAGGCCACTGACGACACCGGCCGTCACCGAGCCGGACAGCCCCAGCGGATTCCCGACGGCGACCACCAACTGGCCCACTTTCAGCGTTTCCGCGTTGCCCAGGACTGCCGGAGGCGGCGCCTGGCGGGCGCGCAGCACCGCGAGGTCGGACAACGGGTCGGCCCCGACGAGTTCCACCTCGCTGTGCCTTCCGTCCGCGAACAACACACGGCCGCTGCTCAGCCCGGCCACCACATGCGCGTTCGTGAGCAGGTAGCCGTCCTCGGTGAATACCACTGCCGATCCGGCGCCGCGCCTGATGAATCCGTTACGCCGCGCGCTGCTCATCTCAAGCGCCGCGACGTGGGCCGTGACACTTTCGGCCACGCCCGTAACGATCAGCGAGTACGCATCCAGCACGTCGCCGTCGTCCGTTCTTTCGCTGTCCATCATTGCCTCCTTGCAGGTCTACCTGCTTCAACGTGCGCAGAGGCAGCACTAGTCCGCGTTCCGCTACGCCGTGGGTGAACTGCTTGCCGGGCGAACTCCGGGGCTGGGAGGGCACGAAAAAAGGCCCCTGTTTCCAGGGGCCTTAGTTCGTGGAGATGGGGGGAATTGAACCCCCGTCCGATGTCGTGTTGTCAGGGCTTCTCCGGGCGCAGTTTGCGTCGGATTTTCTCGGCCCCAGCCATGCTGCAAACAGCTGGCTGATCCGGGCCCAGTCATCTAAAAGTCCCGTTCACCCCAATGACGAAGGTAAACAGCAGTGGCTATCTGAATGACGCCAGGAACCGGGGCGATAGCAACCCCGGGCTGACGGACTGTCTTACTGCTTAGGCAGCAAGAGCGAAGTCAGTGCGCTTAGATTCGGCACTTATTGGTTTGCAGACAGCGTTAACGAGATAATTCTGCATCCTCGGCCCGCTTCACCTGTCGCGACTAACATCGTCGAAACCGATCATCCCCGTATTTTGTTACCAAGCCGTCCGGCGCAGCGGCACCGCCGTTCCGTCCGGACTATTCATCATAACGCACCGCAGCGGGAAAACATTCCGCCCCGGTACGGCGCGGCCTAGCGCCGGTTCCGTTCGCGCATTTCACGCAGCGCCTCGCGGTTGTCCTGCTTCTCCCGGAGGGTCTGCCGCTTGTCGTAGTCCTTCTTGCCCCGGGCAAGAGCGATTTCAACCTTGGCACGGCCGTCCAGGAAGTAGAGCTGCAAGGGCACCACGGTGAAGCCGGATTCCCGGATCTTGCCGGCGATCTTGTCCAGCTCTTCCCGGTGGAGGAGCAGTTTGCGACGGCGGCGGGCGGCGTGGTTGGTCCAGCTCCCCTGGTTGTACTCGGGGATGTGGATTCCTTCCATCCACAACTCGTCGTTGTAGAAGGTGCAGAAGCCGTCGACCATCGACGCATGGCCCTCGCGAAGCGACTTCACTTCGGTTCCCATGAGGGCGATGCCGGCCTCAAAGCTGTCCAGGATGTGGTAGTTGTGCCGGGCCTTGCGATTGGTGGCCACTACCTTACGGCCACTTTCCTTGGGCACGGTAGAACTCCTTGGTCTGTTGAGATTCCCACCAGTCTACGCCAGCGGCGGGCCCGGAACGCGGCACCCGCCTCGGCGGTTGGGCTGGCGCAGCAACGAAGCTAGAGCAGCGTCATCGGGTCGACGGCGGCCGAGTCGAGCCATGTCTCGAAGTGCACGTGGCATCCGGTGGAGTTGCCTGTGGTCCCCGAGTAGGCGATCAGCTGGCCGCGGCTGACCTGTTGGCCTTCGGAAACGACCACGCTGGTGTTGTGGTAGTAGACCGTGGTCAGCGAGTGGCCGCCGATGACGCCGTGCGAGATCTTGACCCGGTTGCCGCCACCATCGTTGCCCCAGCCTGCCGAAAACACCGTTCCCGCGGCGGCTGCGTAGACCGGGGTGCCGCAGCTGGCCCCGAAGTCGATGCCGGTGTGCATGTAGCCGCCCTGACCGTAGAAGTCGATCGTCCCGGGAGGCGTCGACCGCCAGCCGAAGCCCGAGGTGATCGGCACGCTGGCCGGCACGGGGTGGATCAGGCCGAAGGCCGAACTCGGGGCAATCACCGGCGGGATATATGGCTGTACCGGCTGGTTCTGCGCACGCGCTGCCGCTGCAGCTGCCTCCGCGATCCGGCGCTGTTCAGCTTCCCAAGCCTCACGAAGCTTGCGGTCGCGTTCGGCGATCTCCGCCGCCACCGTGGCCTGCTGTTCCTTCACCTGCGCGAGCTTGGCCTGGATGCCGGGCTTGGCCGCCTGCAGTTGGCTGTTGAGGCGCGTGGTGTCGGCAATCAGCTTGTCGACTTCGGCCTTCTTGGCGGCGGCTTCATCCCGGGCGGCCTTTTCGCGCGCCAAAGCGGCGTCCGCCTTCGCTTTCAGGTCCCGGATTTCTTCCTCGACGGCGGCGAGGCGCGCCTGCGAGTTAACGTTGGTGGCATTCTGCTGCGTCAGTTTGGTCATCGCCGCGTTCTGGCTGCGCATGGCCTGGTCGGCGAGGTCCATCGTTTCGGTGAGGCTGCCGCCGTCGTTCGATCCGAAAAGCAGCGCAACGTTGGTGGGCACGCCGCCGGACTTGTACGCCTGGGAGGCGATCTGGCCGATCAGCTTCTTCGTCTCGCTGATCTTCTGCTTGTCGTTTTCCAGCTGTTCGGTGATCTTGGCTTTGTTCTGCTGGGCCAGGTCCACACGCGCGGCCAGGGCTTCAACTTCCCGGACGGCGGAGGCCACGCGTCCCTGGGCCTCAAGCAAGGCCTGCTGTGCACCGGGCAGGCGGCCCTGGTAGATCACCAGGTCGCTGGCCGCCTTGGCAATCTTGGAGTCAACGAACTCCAAGGACTGCTCCACCCGTGCGGCTTCGGCTTCGAGGGCGGATTGCTTGTCCTCAAGATCGTCGGCGCGGGCGATCGGCGCCGCGGCGCCGAGGCCGGCGGCCAGCGTCACCGCCAACGCCGCGGCCACGATTTTCATCCGGCACGCCGCAAGCCGCAGCTGCACCGGCAGCGGGACCCTTCCCGACGCCGGCAGGCTGTTCTGCTCTTTGCTGCTGTTCATCATTACACCTTGAGGTATCGGCGGAGGGTCAGTAGGGAGGCGATCCCCGCCAGTCCGCCGCCCAGGGCGATCAAGACCGGCGCGACGACGAGCACTTGGGCTGAGGAAATGAACGGGGTATTCAGGAACTGCCGCGACAGGTCGCCGTTGAGCCAAAGAGTCACGAGCCACAGCGTACCGGAGGCCAGGAGCGCCCCGATCACCGCAGCGATCACACCTTCGAGGATGAACGGCAACTGGATGACCGTCTTGGAGGCGCCGACAAGGCGCATGATCCCGGTTTCCCGGCGCCGGCTGAACGCCGACAGCCTGATGGTGGTGGTGATGAGCAGCACCGCGCAGACGATCATGACGACGGCGATTCCCATGGCAACCACGGAGGCGCCGTTCATCCAGACGAAGATCCGTTCCAACACCTGGCGCTGGTCGCTGACGGTTTCAACGCCCGGCTGGGAGGAAAAGGTCTCGCTGATGATCTGGTATTTCTCGGGGTCCTTCATGTTGATCCGGAAGGAGGCCGGGAGCTGGTCCTGGGTCACCGAGTCCACAATCGGCGAGTTGGAGAACTGTTCCTTGAAATGCTGGAACGCCTCAGCCTGGGATTCGAACTGGAAGTCGCTGATGTACTGCTTGACGGCAGGTGATTCGAGCATCTTGCCCAGGTTTTCCCGCTGTTCGTCGGTGACCGCACCGGAAGCACAGCCGGCCGATGTCGAGGATTCGTTGCAGAGGAAGATCGCCACCTGGACCTTGTCGTACCAGTAGCCCTTCATCTGGTTGATCTGCATCTGCAGCATGCCGGCGGCGCCGACGAAGGTCAGGGACACGAAGGTCACCAGGATGACGGAGACCACCATCGACAGATTGCGGCGAAGGCCGCTGCCGATCTCACCGAGGATGAATGCGAGCCTCACTGCTGGGCTCCCGTCGCGCGGTCGAGCTCTTCGTCGCTGGCGTCCTTGAGGAGGCGGGACTCCCCTACCACCGGAATCATGGAGGTGTAGAGGGCCTTGGCCTCATCGCGGACCACCACCCCGTTCCGCAGTTCCACGACCCGCCTGCGCATTTCGTTCACGATGTCGTCATCGTGGGTGGCCATGACCACGGTGGTTCCGTTCTGGTTGATCTTGTCCAGGACACCCATGATCCCCATCGAGGTGATGGGGTCCAGGTTTCCGGTAGGTTCGTCGGCCAGGAGGATGCCCGGCCGGTTGACGACGGCGCGCGCAATCGCGACGCGCTGCTGCTCGCCTCCGGAAAGTTCGTGGGGCATGCGCTTTTCCTTGCCCTCCAGGCCGACCGTCTTGAGGACCTCCGGCACGGTTTCCCGGATGATGCTCCGGCTCTTGCCGATGACCTGCATGGCGAAGGCGACGTTGGCGAAGACGCTTTTCTGCGGCAGGAGGCGGAAGTCCTGGAAGACGACGCCAATGCCGCGCCGCAACCTGGGCACGCGCCAGCTTGAAATGTTCGCGACGTTCTGGCCGGCGACGTACACGGACCCCGAGGTGGCGCGGTCTTCCTTGAGGATCAGCCGCAGGAAGGTTGATTTTCCGGACCCCGAAGCGCCGACCAGAAAGGTGAACTCCCCGCGGTCGATCTCGAGGCTGACGTCATCCAGCGCCGGCCTCGCATTGGGGTCGTAAACCTTGGTGACGTTCTCAAATCGGATCATGACTCTTCGGCAACCCCGACGGACCCGCCGCATCGCGCGAAGCTCCAACCACCGGCGCAGGGGCTTTTCGTTTGGGGAAGAGGGGCGCCGGCCCTTCGACTATACGCACGGGATCCCGGTCAGGATGGGGCTTCCCGGGGCGTGTCGTCAATCCTGCGCAGATCCTGTGCAAACCCTGGGCCGGGCCTGCGCAGATGCTGCGCTGGCCCTGATTTGCGCGGATCCCGCACCGGGCCGGAGCTACGGCAGGTTCACCTTCGGGGCAGGCTCCGGTCAGTCCGCGGCGTTACGGTTTCCGGTTCGCCAGCGGATGCCGGCGTCGATGAAGTCGTCGATGTCGCCGTCGAGCACGGCCGAGGTGTTGCCGACTTCGTGCTCGGTCCGGAGGTCCTTGACCATCTGGTACGGGTTGAGCACATAGGAGCGCATCTGGTCACCCCAGGATGCCTTGACGTCGCCGGCGAGGGCCTTCTTCTCGGCGTCTTCCTGTTCCTTCTTCAGCAGGAGGAGGCGGGACTGCAGGACCCGCATGGCGGCGGCGCGGTTCTGCAGCTGCGACTTCTCGTTCTGCATGGACACCACGATTCCCGTGGGGATGTGGGTCAGGCGCACGGCGGAGTCCGTGGTGTTGACGGACTGGCCGCCGGGGCCCGAGGAGCGGAAAACGTCCACGCGGATTTCGTTGTCGGGGATCTCGATCGAGTCGGTCTGCTCGATGAGCGGGATGACTTCGACCGCGGCGAAGGAGGTCTGGCGGCGGCCCTGGTTGTCGAAGGGGCTGATCCGGACGAGGCGATGGGTTCCGGCCTCAACGCTCAGGGTGCCGAAGGCGTATGGGGCCTTGACTTCGAAAGTTGCCGACTTCAGGCCGGCTTCTTCGGCGTAGGAGGTGTCCATGACTGAGGTGGGGTAACCGTGGCGTTCGGCCCAGCGCAGGTACATGCGCAGCAGCATTTCCGCGAAGTCCGCGGCGTCCACACCGCCGGCGCCCGCGCGGATGGTGACCACGGCTTCGCGTTCGTCGTACTCGCCGGACAACAGGGTCACGACTTCGAGGTCGGCCAGTGCCTTCCGGATTGACTCGAGTTCCGTGGCGGCTTCTGCCAGGGAGTCCTGGTCGCCTTCGGCCTGGCCCAGTTCGACCAGGACCTCGAGGTCGTCGATGCGGCCGGCAAGCTTGTTCAGCCGCTCCAGCTCGGACTGACGGTGGGACAGCCTGGACGTGACCTGCTGCGCCGATGCGGGATCGTCCCAGAGGTCCGGCGCCCCGGCCTGCTCGCTCAGCTCGGCGATCTCAGCCTTGAGCTTTTCGACGTCGGATACCTGCTCGATGGAGGTGTACGTGGAGCGAAGGGCGCGGATTTCCGCGGAAAAATCAATCTCAGCCATGGTTGTTCAAGCCTACGCCATCCGAAGGGCCCGGTGTGGTGCCGGTGCCAGCGTGACGAACCGCGGAAGGTCCACGGGGAGGGGCCCCACGCGGCCGCCCGCGGAAGGCGAAGGGGCAGCTGGCGGCTACCGGGTGAGCCGGGAACGGGCAGTGGACCGGGCCTCGATCGGAATGCCCTCCGGAAACAGGAAGCTCACTATAGGCGGATGAGCGACCGCCGTGAGGGTGACGTCCGCGGACGAGGAATCCGGGCTGCCCGTGGCGCTGCCGACGACAAGCCCGTCGAAGCGTGCGTAAGCGTTGTTGCGGCTGAGGTAGGACGCCGTGACGTTGCGGACGCGTTCGCTGGTGAGCACCGCTGCGGGCCGGCTGGATCCTTCCGTCGTGCCGCCCAGGGTATAGCTGTCCGCCGCGGCCACCGACGCGCCGTCGGCCATCGAGAGGAGCTTCTTGTGCTCGAGGTACACGGCCGAGGCGCCGGTGACGACACTCGCCAGGAGCAGGGCAATCAGCGTGAAGCCGATGATCAGCACCATGGTCTGGCCCTGTTCGGAGTCGCCCCGGGCGGACAGTGCCCTGTACCTCACCGGAACCTCCCGACGATCTGGGAGGCCGTGGCATTCAGCCTGCCCGCGTCGAGCCGAAGCGAATCGCCGAACGGCACCATGGGCAGTGGGACCGTGAGGTTCACGGTGACAGTGACGGTCGCGCCCGCCGACATGCAGTCGGCACGGTCACAGGAAATGTCGAGCGTCGCGCGCTCTGCCGGATGCCCGTAATCCGCCAGGGTCAGCACGGCCGATTGTTCCGCCGCCGCACGGGCCGTGCCAGCGTCTCCCTGGGCCACAAACACCTTGGCGGCCTGGTCGGCGGCACCGACAACCGCGAAAGCCCCGCTCTGCAACTGGCCGACCGTGACAATGAAATACACGAGCGGCACCATCAGGAGCAGGGCCAGGAACGTGAACTCTACGACGGCGCTCCCCTCTTCGTTTCCGGCGCCTTCTGTCCCGGCGTTCCCTACCGGGCTGTCCCCCGGACGCGGACGGCAGAGGGACACCCGCAGCCGGATGCCGAACCGCCGCAG
This sequence comes from Arthrobacter silvisoli, assembly GCF_003369445.1. GTDB lineage: Bacteria > Actinomycetota > Actinomycetes > Actinomycetales > Micrococcaceae > Arthrobacter > Arthrobacter silvisoli. The sequence continues at coordinate 5,865 of NZ_QRCU01000012.1, read as the reverse complement.
CAGATCAGCCGGGAAGCGCCGCATGGCCCTTCACCTCCAGCACAGAAACCGGCAGTCCGAAGAGGCCCACCACCGGAAGCGGCGCCTTGACGGTGACCTCAAGGGTGCGGATCCCCCGGACGTCTGCTTCCGACGTCGAGATGTCCTGCGCGTAGCCGGAGTTCAGGGCGGTGCCGATCAGCTCGGCTGTTCGCTGCCGGGCATCATCGGGCGTCCTGTCCGCGAGGGTGCCGTAGCGGGCGCCGGAGGACGCGGCATCGATGAGGGTGTTGCGCACGTGCAGCACGAGCGTCAGCTGGATGATGGCGAGGAACAGGAAGGTCAGCAGGGTTCCCACCAGCACGAAATCGACGACCGCGGTCCCGCGCTCGTCCGGGCAGGTGCGTGGGTGCTGTGCACCCGTCCTGGTGTCCGGCAGCATGGAGCTACTTGTTGACCTTGTCCATGGCGTTGTTGAACAGTTCGGCGAGAGCCGGGGTCGCCAACGCCAGCAGGCCCGCAACCAGGGCGGCGGACATCAGGGTGATCATCACCCAACCAGGAACGTCGCCGCGTTCGGAGGTGCCGCCATCGGAGGCCAGCCGCCGGGTGCAGCGGGACGCGAGTCCCTCCACCGACAGGGACAGGTGACCGAGGGTGGCCGCCGGGAGGTTCCGGAGCTGTTGCGTTGTCATGTTATTCCCCATTTCCTGATGCGGATCGTTGTGCAGGTTTGTCGTTCGAAGAACCGTGTGGCGTGGTCGCGGCGTGCATCGGTAGCCCATCCATCAAAAGCCCAGGTTCAGGGCTGCGATGCCCGGGTAGACGGCAAAGACCACCGTCAGTGGAAGGACCCCAAAGACCAAGGGCACCATCATGCCGATTTCTTTGCGGCCGGCCGACTCCATCAGCTCGCGCTTGGCGGTGTCGCGGACATCCGAGGCCTGGGCGCGGAGGACGCCGGCCAGCGGGGTGCCGCGTTCGACCGCGACAACCATGCCATCCACGAAGCGCACCAGCGCACCCAGCTCCGTGCGCGCCGAAAAGTCCTGCAGCGCCTCGATCAGGGGTTTGCCCGCCCGGGTGTCGGCCAAGACGAGGGCGAATTCCTTCGCCAGTTCCCCGTTGGCGGTCCGGCAGACCCGGCCCAACGCACCGATCGCGCTCTCGCCTGCCCCCACGGCCAGGGCCATGAGCTCGGCAAGGCTGGGGAATTCGGCGAGCATTCGCCGTTCCCGGCGCTTGATCTGGACGCCGAGCGCGTAGTCACGGAACAGGAACCCGCCCAGCGTCGCGCCGAGCACTGAAATGAGCGAGAGGGCAAGGTTGAAGCGGCCGGCCGTGGCGCTGAAGGCCGAGAGCAGAATGGCAAGGACGAACCCGATGGCTGCCCAGAGCAGTTGCTCGGCGCGGAAGTCCACGGCGGTTTTCGCCGAGCCGGCCTGCGCCAGCCGCTTGGTCAGGGCTGTTGTCCCGAAGTTGAACTTCGCGAGGTAGTGCAGGCCGTCATCGACCAGCGGGCGCAGGATCCTCTCCAGGGGACCGAAGGGCGTGATGTTGTGCCCGGAGGCCTGCAGGAGGGTGGATTCAAGGTTGTGGGACTTCAGCTGGGGCTCGATCCGCTCGGCGAACGGGGTGGCCCGCATCAACGGCATGCGGACGAGGATCAGCCACAGCCCGGCCCCGAGGAGCAGTCCGCAGAACAGGGCCATCGCGGCGGAGCTGTTCATCGGAGCACCCTTTCGTCCTCGGGCAGGGCACCGATCCTCAGCATGACCGAATAGCAGAAGGCCGAAATCAGCAGGCCGCCAGCCAACACGGCGATACCCACGGGCGTGTTGTAGGCGGCGATGGCCTCCGGCCGGCTCGCCAGCAGCATGAGAACTATCCAGGGGGCCGCGACGGCGAGCCTGGCGGCGTTGATGGTCCAGGACTGCCGGGCAGCAAGCTCGCTCCTCGTCCGGGCGCTTTCGCGGAGGAACTCGCCAAGGGTTCCCAGGAGGCGGCCGAGGTCGGAACCGCCGACATCGCGGGTCATGCGCAAGGCCTCGACGATCCTGTCTGCGACGGGGTCGGCCAGGCGGTCCTTCAGCCTGTTCAGCGCGTCGTCGAACTGGCCGCCTGCGCGGTAGTCGGCGCCGAAGTCCCGGAACAGACCCCGCAGTTCCTCCGGGCCCTTGTGTCCGAGCTGGATCAGCGCTTCCGGCAGCGGCAGTCCTGCGCGGATGGCCGAACGGAGGTGATCGACGACGTCGGGCCACAGGCCGCGGAGCATCGCCGTCCGCCGTCGGGCCTGCCAGCGTACGACGGCGAGCGGGAGCCAAAACCCGAACAGGCCGAAGCAGGCAGCGATCGGCAAGGAGCCTGTGACGATGAAGAAGACCAGGACCACGAACAGGCCTAGCCCAAGGCAGGAAGCAATGAGGCCGCCGGAGCTGACCTTCTCGATGCCCGCGGCAAGGAGAAGGGTTTCCAGCCTTTTCGGTCTCCTTTTCCGGGCGACGGCGGGAGGCTGCTCCCAGGCTGACCACCAGATGAGGAAGATTCCGAGTCCGCAGAGGATCCCGAGCAGGGGCCCCATCATCGCGCCCCCAGCAGGGCGGCGACGTCGAAGCCTGCACGCGCGAACTTTTCCGCGGACGGCATGGAGTTCACTTTCGGAGCGAGCTGGCCATCCTGCATCGTGAAGACCACGGACGATTCAATGATGCCGTTTTCCACCCGGCGGCCGAGGGAAAGGATCTCGGTGACCTGGCGGTGTCCGTTGGCGTTGCGGCGGCAGTGGACCACGAGGTCGATGCAGGACGCCACGGTCGGGACGACGAAGGCGCTTGAAATGTTCTCGCCCGCCAGCAGGGGCAGGGTGCAGATCTTCGTGACGGCATCGTGGGCCGAGTTGGCGTGGACGGTGCACATGCCCGGCAAGCCCGAGTTCAGCGCGATCAGCATGTCCAGGCTTTCGGCTTCCCGGACTTCACCCACGACGAGCCGGTCCGGGCGCATGCGCAGAGCTTCCTTCACCAGCCGGCGCAGGGGAATCTCGCCCTGTCCCTCAAGGTTCGGCTGGCGGCACTGCAGGGACACGACGTCGCGCAGCGGGAACTGCAGTTCGAAGATCTCCTCGACCGTGATGACGCGCTCGCGGGAACCGATATTGGCGGCCAGGCAATTCAGCAGGGTGGTCTTACCCGCCTGGGTGGCGCCGGAGACGAGGATGTTCAGGCCGCTGGCCACCGCGGCGCCAAGGAACCGTGCGGACTGCGGGGTCAAGGTTCCCAGCTCGACCAGGTGTTCGAGCCGGCTTGCCTTGACCACGAATTTGCGGATGTTCACGGCCCAGTGACGGCGCGTGATGTCCGGAATGACGACGTGCAGTCGGGAACCATCGGGAAGCGCCGCGTCGACAAACGGGGAGGACAGGTCCAAGCGGCGGCCGGAACTCTTAAGCATTCGCTCCACGAGGTCGCGGACCTGCTGCTCGCTGAGGGTGGTCGACGTGAGCTCCGATTCCCCATTGCGCGCTACATAGACTTCGTTGGGAGAGTTGATCCATATTTCTTCGATCGTGGGATCGTCCAGGTAGGGCTGCAGGGGCCCGAAGCCGGCAACGGCGTCGAATACCTGTTTCCGCGCGTTTTCGAGATGGCCGATCGGAGGTAGTGGGGCGATCAGTGCGCGTGCGTCGTAGTCGTTGACAGCGGCTTCGACCAGGCGATGCACTTCGACGTCCTGCTTGAGCGGATCGAGTCCACGCCGGCGGATCAGTTCCCGGACTTCGTCTTCGACGATGCGGACAGCATCCATCTTTCCCCCCAATGCGGCGCTCCCCCTGCAAAAGGGGTACAACAGTCAATGGGGTCAACGCTAGGGACTGTACCGCCTGGAACAAAGTCATACGGCCGGAAGCTGTGGATAACCGCCCAGGTGAGGTCACGTTGGACACTCCTGTACCACTGGCCACTCCAGACACGCAAATGTTATGGTGTCCCGGTTAGGAGCCGGCCTTTTTGGTGCGCTGCACGGAACCTGGCACCGTGCGCGCAGTCGACGCTACGAACAAAGGCTCCCGGTGGGGCGGCGTCGAGCTGGGACAAGGAATGAAAACAACAACCCCTGTGGCGAATTCCAAAGGTTCCATCACACGCGGCGGGACGGTGCTATCCCTCGTGCTGGGATTGGTGCTCTCCCTCGCAGGGCCGGCGCATGCCCAGACCACCCCTCCCCCCGAGCCCGCCCCTGCCACTGGCTCTGCGGCTCCGCTCGAACACGCCAAGGGTCCCGTGCCTCCCGCACAGGAGGATATCGTTCCCGCGCCCGCAGACGTTCCTTCCGTTCCGATGCCAGACATGCCCGCCAGCGATGGCAGTGCCGCGTCCAAGGACATGAAGGACGCCATGCGGGCCGCGATTCCGAAGGGCGGCGCAGAGATGGGCCAGCGTTCGCCCCGGGTGGTGGCAGACAAGAAGGCACCAGGCGGCACCGGCACCTTCGGCTCCCGGGCCGTCGGCGCTGCGCTGCCCATGGCCCCCGACCCGAACCACTGGCGTCCCGGATACGGCGTTGCAGGCCAGGACGTCAGCGCCCACCAGGGCAACGTGGATTGGGCGTCCCAGTGGAAGCAAGGCTCGCGTTTCGCCTACGTGAAGGCCAGCGAGGGCAACTACTACACCAACGAGAACTTCGCGCAACAGTACAACGGCTCCAGGAACGTCGGGATGCTCCGGGGTGCCTACCACTTCGCCATCCCGAACTGGTCTTCGGCCGCGGACCAGGCCCGCTATTTCGTTGCCAACGGCGGGGGGTGGAGCGCTGACGGATACACCCTGCCGCCGGTGCTCGACATCGAATACAACCCCTACGAAGGCCGCACGATCAACGGCTTCTACTTCGGAAATGTCTGCTACAACTTCTCGGCCGCCCAGATGGTCAAGTGGATCTCCGACTTCGGCAACACCGTGTGGTCCCTGACCGGCCGCTACCCGGTGATCTATTCGACCACCGACTGGTGGCAGCGGTGCACCGGCAATTCCGCGGCTTTCTCCAACTACCCCCTCTGGATTGCGGCATACCCTTCCTCGCCGAGCAATACGCCCGGGATGCTGCCGGCGAGTTGGGACACCTTCAGCTTCTGGCAGTACAGCAGCACCGGGCCCTTCCAGGGTGATTCGAACATCTGGAACGGGGCGATGTCCCAGCTGCAGCTCTTCGCCAGGACACGGGACGATTCCCGCGGAGCGATCAACGCCAAATGGCTCGCCACCGGCGGGGCCAACGGCCCCCTCGGTGCCGCAAAGTCCACCGCGGACATCTGCGGGCTGGTCAACGGTGGATGCTACCGGGCCTACGCCAACGGAAACATCTACTGGAATCCGGCTACCGGCGCCTATCCGGTCACCGGCACCTTCTGGACCGCCTGGGGCGAAGCCGGTTGGCAGTCCGGCATCGGCTATCCCACGAGCGATGTCACCTGCCCCTACGGCAGTGCAAGCAGCACCACCTGTTACCAGACGTTCCAGAGCGGGAACATCTACCGCACGCCCAATGTCGGGACGTTCGCGGTGAAGAACGCGTATATGGCCGCCTGGAAAGCATCTACCGCACGCCCAATGTCGGGACGTTCGCGGTGAAGAACGCGTATATGGCCGCCTGGAAAGAGGGCAACTGGCAGGACGGCCTGGGATATCCGAGCGGCAACGTCACGTGCGGGCTCTACGGCGGCGGCTGCTACCAGCCCTTCACCAAAGGCAACATCTACTGGAGCTCAACCACCGGAGCCCATCCCGTCACGGGCGCCTACTGGAATGCATGGCAGGAAGTAGGCTTCCAACCCGCCATCGGCTACCCCACCGGCCCCGTCACCTGCGGGCTCTACGGCGGCGGCTGCTA
>NZ_QRCU01000017.1 GCF_003369445.1 Arthrobacter silvisoli | reverse complement strand
CGCGGCGTCCGGCGGACGCCGCGGCCTTCGGGCAGGCACTGTGCCTATCCGGCAGTGGGCTATACGAAATGCTTTTGCGACTCCGGGAGCCACATCAGTACGCCGGCTGCCACCGCGACGGCGGAGCCGATGAAGCCCAGATTCAGCGTGACGAGCTGAACCAACAGTGAAATCACTGCAAGCCCGGCGAGGATGCTCAGTACCAGGCGGGCCCAGCGTGCGCCTTCCTTGAGCCGGATCGCGATGAAAATGTAGAGGGCGGCGAAGATGAGGCTGAAGATGAAGCCCACAATGCCGGCGCCAACGAGCAGCTCACCCAAGTAACCGCGGACGGTGAAGATGTTGATCAGGCTTGCGACAACGCCGAGGGCGGCTGCTCCGATCCAGAGCCAGTAGGACAAAGTCAGCTGCTGCGGAACGCCGGTGGTGTCGCGGAAGCGTTGGGCGATGTTGTTGAAGTCGAGGCCGAAGGTGTTTCGGGCTGGAGCCGCGTAGCCCAATCCGGCGGGCGGAGCGTTGTTCGGTCCCGCGGCGGGCGCGCCGTATCCCGGAGGCGGTGCCTGATATCCGGGTGCCTGGTAACCCGGCGCTTGATATCCGGGGGCCGGTGCCTGGTAGCTGGGTGGTTGCGGTGTGCCCTGCGGGGGCTGGTAGCCGGCGGGCGGAATATCGCCGGAGGACGGGGGCTGTGAGCCTGGTTGCTGAGGAACTTCGTTTGGGTTACTCATGGCATCACTGTAGACCTGAGGTTGAGGGTTTCCTAGGAAATTTTCGGCGAATTCCCTGCCTCCGCGCGGCCTTGTGCTGGATACTCCAGCAGGTGGATCCACGGCATGGATGCCTGCCAGGAGGGCGGCAACAAAAAGCGGCGCTGCCCGGCGGTAGCGGAGATCCGCACACATTCCGGGAAGCGCCGCTTGGGACTTCCGCGTTAGGCGGCAGGGGCGATGAAAGCCAGTTCGAGGTTGATGACAACCTTGTCGCTGACCAGCACGCCGCCGGCTTCCAGCACGGCATTCCAGGTCAGGCCGAAGTCCTTGCGGCTGATGGTGGTCTCGCCCGACAGGCCGGCGCGGGTGTTGCCGAAGGGGTCCACTGCGACGCCGTTGAATTCGGTCTCGATGGCGACCTCCTTGGTGACGCCCTTGATGGTGAGGTCGCCCACCAGGTCGAAGCTGTCGCCATTGGCCTTGATGTGGCGGGAGACGAAATTGATCTCGGGGAACTTCTCGACGTCGAAGAAGTCCTCACCCTTGACGTGGCCGTCACGGTTGACATCGCCGGAGTCGAAGCTGGCGGTCTGGATGGTGGCGTTGACCTTGGAGTCGGCCAGGTGGTCCGCCAGTTCCAGGGTCGCTGCAGCTTCGGTGAACTGGCCGCGGACCTTGCTGATTCCTGCGTGGCGGACGGTGAAGCCGATTTCGCTGTGCGAGTTGTCGAGGGTCCAGGTTCCGGTGGTGACGTTGGCGGGGAGGGTCATGGCGTGCTCCTTGGGATAGGTGTGGGCGGAAATCTCCGGTCGGAGGACAGTTACTTGAACCATCAACCGATCTTGCATCCAGTATAAACATGCAAATGCATCTTTTATTCCATCTCCGGGGAACATTTTTTCCGGAACGCCAGTTCTACGTGGCGTAGAAGATTTCGGATTGCCCATCCTCTTTGAGAAACTGGTAGACATGCCCCACGCAACTGTCCATCTGCTCCGCCATGGCGAGGTACATAACCCCGACGGCGTCCTGTATGGCAGACTGCCCGAATTCCACCTGTCCGAGCGTGGACAGGCGATGGCGCGCGTGCTCGCCGAGCACTTCGAAGCGCGCGCCGCGGCCGGGGCAAAGATCGTCCACCTGGTGGCCTCGCCGCTCACCCGGGCCCAGGAAACCGCCCAGCCGAGCGCGGAGGCCCTGGGCCTCCGAATCCATACGGATCCCCGGATCATTGAGGCGGAGAACCATTTCGAAGGGCTGCACGCGCGGCTCTCGGAGTTCCTGAAGCCGAAGCATTGGTTCCATTTCCGGAACCCGCTGCGCCCATCGTGGGGCGAACCGTACACCGAGCAGGTCGCGCGCATGCGTGCCGCGATCGAGGACGCCCGGCAGCGCGCCGTCGAACTCGGGGGCGACGGTGCCGAAGCGATCCTAGTGAGCCACCAGTTGCCCATCTACGCCACCCGCCGCAGCGCCGAAGGGCGCCGGCTGTGGCACGACCCGCGCAAACGCGAATGCACTTTGACGTCCCTGACGTCCTTGGTGTTCGACGCCGACGGCGCCCTCGTTCGGGTCGACTACGGCGAGCCTGCGGCAGCTTTGCTGCCCGGTGCCGCGAGCACTCCCGGAGCATGACATTGGAAAAGCACAGCAACACTTCCCGCCGACGCTTCCTCGCCACCGGGGGAGCGGCCCTTGCGGCACTGGCCGTGGGCCTGTCCGCCTGCGCCCCGCAGGAAGACAACCTCGCCAAGCAGGCGAACGTCGGCGACAACAAGAACTACATCGCCGGCGACGGCTCCGTCACCGAGTTCGCCAAGGCCGAGCGCTCGGCGCCGGTGCAGATTGACGGGACCTTGTTCGACGGAACAGCGGTGAAGGCCGCAGACCTCCACGGCAAGGTGACGGTGCTGAACTTCTGGTTCGCGGCCTGCGCCCCGTGCAGGGTCGAGGCGCCGATCCTCGAAGGCCTGCACCAGGACTTCAAGGCCAAGGGCGTTCAGTTCTTCGGCGTGAACCTGCGCGATGAGAAGGCCACGGCAGAGGCCTTCGAGAAGACCTTCAACCTGACGTACCCGAGCTTCAACGACAAGAACGGCGCCGTGCTGCTTTCCGTTTCCGGCCTCGTTCCGCCGAACGCAGTGCCCACCACGCTCGTCCTGGACAAGGAAGGCCGGGTTGCTTCCCGCGTCCTGGGTGAAATCGAGAAGGGCACCCTGAAAGCCCTCATCAGCGCCGCGGCAGCGGAGTAGGCGGCCGGACAAACGTGAACAGCCCCTTCGCGGAGACCATCCTCAACGGTTCCCTCCTGCTGGCCATCCCCGTGGCCCTGCTTGCGGGGCTCGTCTCCTTCCTTTCGCCGTGCGTGCTGCCCCTTGTGCCCGGGTACCTGGGCTACGTCACCGGGCTGACCGGCGTCGACCTCCAGAAGCAGCGGCGTGGCCGCATGCTGGCCGGAATCGGGCTGTTCGTACTCGGTTTCTCCTTGATCTTCGTTCTGCTCGGCGGTGCCTTCGGCCAGCTTGGGACACTGCTTTCCGGCCCCCAGAACGCCTGGATCACCCAGTTGCTGGGCGTCCTCGTGATCGTCATGGGCGTGATCTTCATGGGCGGCTTCAGCTGGCTGCAGCGGGACGCGAAGATCCACGCAAAGCCCCCGGCCGGCCTGTGGGGTGCGCCGCTGCTGGGCATCACCTTCGGCCTCGGCTGGGCGCCCTGCATCGGACCGACCTATTCGGCCGTGCAGTTGCTGAGCCTGTCCGGCGGCTCCTCCGCCGCCAAGGGCGCCCTGCTCGCTTTCGTCTACAGCCTGGGCCTGGGCGTCCCGTTCCTGCTGATCGCCCTCGCCGTGCGCAAGGGTGCCGGCGTCATGTCCTTCTTCCGCAAGCACCGCCTGGCGATCCAGCGGGCCGGCGGGGCCATCCTGATCCTCCTGGGGATCCTGATGGCCAGCGGAGTGTGGGGTGCCTGGGTCACCGGGCTGCAGTACTGGTTCCAGACCGATGTGAAGTTGCCAATCTGATGAGCGAGCCCGTGGAAGCGAAGAACAAGACCAAGACCATCGAGGACGCCAAGGCCGGGGCAGCATTGCCCGCGCTCGGCCTCAAAGGCATGCTCCGCTGGGCCTGGACCCAGCTGACCAGCATGCGCACCGCGCTGTTCCTGCTGCTCCTGCTGGCGGTGGCCGCCGTCCCGGGTTCGTTGTTCCCACAGCGCCCCGCCAACCCCGCCGTCGTGACGCAGTACATCAAGGACCACCCGGATTACGGCAAGATCCTGGACGCCGTCCAGCTCTACGACGTCTACTCCTCGGCCTGGTTCTCGGCCATCTACCTCCTGCTGTTCATCTCCTTGATCGGCTGCGTGACGCCGCGCGCCATCGCGCACTACAAAGCAATGCGCTCCCAGCCGCCACGGACCCCCAAAAGGCTGTCCCGCCTCCCCGAGTACGGCACCCTGGTGGTTCCCGCCGACGCCGGGATCCCGGCGTCGCGCGCCATCACCGATGCCGCCGCGCTGCTCAGGAAACGCGGCTACCGGGTGGAAGTCAGGGACGCCGACGGCGAACGGCCGTCCCTCGGTGCCGAACGGGGCTTCCTCAAGGAAGTGGGCAACCTCGTCTTCCACACCTCGCTGATCGGCGTGCTGGTCTCCGTGGCGATCGGCGGGCTGTTCGGCTACAGCGGCCAGCGCATCCTGGTGGAAGGCGACACCTTCGTGAACACCCTGGTGGGCTACGACCAGTTCAGCCCCGGCACCAACTTCCAGAGCAGCTGGCTGCAGCCCTACTCGATCCAACTGGACAAGTTCGACGTGAAGTTCGACCGTGAATCGCCGGCCCATTTCGGCCAGCCCATCGACTTCACCGCACAGGTGACCACCAAGGAAAATCCGGGCGCACCGGCCGAAAAGAAGGTCCTGAAGGTCAACGACCCCGTCACCCTCGGTGGCACCAGCATCTACCTCACCGGCAACGGCTACGCACCGGTCATCACGGTCCGCGACGGCAAAGGCAACGTCGCGCTGCAGGGGCCCGTTGTGGCGAAGCTGCAGGGCGACAACTACTACTCCTCGGTGGTCATCAAGGTTCCCGACGCCAAGCCCGAACAGCTGGGCTTTGCCGGCTTCTTCCTGCCCACCGCGTTCGTCACCGAACAAGGCGTCTCATTCAGCGGCGACCCTGAACTCATCAACCCCCAGCTCAGCCTGAACTCGTACTACGGCGACCTCGGCCTGGACAAGGGCACCCCGCAGAACGTGTTCGAGCTCGACGTCAAGAACCTCACCCAGCTCAACGGCCGCGACCTCCCCGCCAAGGGCATCACCCTGGTGCCCGGCAAGACGTACACCCTGCCGGACGGCAAGGGCAGCATCAGCTTCGATGGCGTGAAGAAGTACGTGGGCGTGGACATCCACCACAACCCGGGCCAGGTGAGTGCGCTGTTCTTCGCGCTGCTCGCCGTCGCCGGCCTGGTGGTCTCCCTCTACCTGAACCGCCGCCGCGTGTGGGTCCGCACGGGAACCCACGACGACGGACGCACCATGGTGGAGTACGGCCTGCTGGCTCGCGGCGAAGACCACCGCCTGGCCGGCGAATCCGCCGCGATCCGTGAACTGTTCCAGCGCGAATGGCAGCTGGCGCCGAGCGCCCCCGAAACCTCCGACACCGTCGCCTCGACAAACACTAAGGACCAGTAATGTTGTTCTCCATCAACGAGACCATGGGCCAATACAGCGAGCTCTTCATGCTGCTGGCCGCAGGCACGTACACGGTGGCGTTTGTCGCCTTCGCCTGGGACCTGGCCAAGAGCAGCAAGACGCTGCGCGCCGTCGACCTGAAGGCGGCGGCCGCCGCCAAGGTGCCGGTCTCCGCGGGCCGGGTGGGCGCGTCCGAAGTCGGCGGACCGGCCGGACATGCTGAACGCCCGACGTCGGGCCCCACCTTTGCGGGCGGCACCGCCGCCGGCGACATGCGCTACGCCGCCGAGCGCCGGGCACCCGCCCGCGTCGCGGTGGCCCTGTCCATCCTCGGCGTCCTGATCCATGCCGCCGGCGTGGTCACCCGTGCCCTCGGCGCAGGCCGCGTGCCCTGGGGCAACATGTACGAGTTCCTCACCACCGGCGCCTTCGTTGCCGTGGCCGTCTTCCTGCTGGCCCTGATCCGACGCGACCTGCGCTTCCTGGGAACCTTCGTGATCGGCCTGGCCGTGATCATGCTGGTGGCGGCGTCCGTGGCTTACTGGACTCCCGTGGGCCACCTGGTGCCCGCGCTGCAGAGCTACTGGCTGGTGATCCACGTATCCATCGCGGTGCTGTCCTCGGCGCTCTTCACGTTGACCTTCGCCATGTCCGCGCTGCAGCTGGTCCAGTCGCACCGGCAGAAGACCCTCGCGGCCGGCGGCACCGACAAGCTCGGCTTCATGCGCCTGGTTCCGGACGCCCTGAGCCTGGAAAACCTGTCCTATCGGATCAACACTGTGGCCTTCGTGGGCTGGACCTTCACCCTGATGTTCGGCGCCATCTGGGCCGAGAAGGCCTGGGGCCGCTTCTGGGGCTGGGACACCAAGGAAGTCTGGACGTTCGTGATCTGGGTGGTCTACGCAGGCTACCTGCACGCCCGTGCCACCCGCGGCTGGACCGGGACCCGTGCCGCCTGGCTGTCGATCGTGGGTTACCTGTGCGTGATCTTCAACTTCACGATCGTGAACCAGTTCTTCAACGGCCTGCACTCGTATTCGGGCCTGAGCTAGGGCTTTTTCGCCTTTGCCGACGGCGCGGCTTGGGTCGGGCGCAAGCGCCCGCCCGTCGCTTAGACACCTCCCGCCGCTTCTTTCGGCCGCGGGCGGCCTTATTCCGCTATGGTCGGCGATGCGCTCCTTGGCGAGCCCCTGACACCCTTTCCGCTGTGGGGCTGCGGCAAGGGCCTCGGCTGCCGTCAGGCATTGTTGCCGTCGTTGCCGTCTGACGTCGATTCGCCCCCGAGCTTGCGTTCCCGCTCCTCGAGTTCCTTCCGGAGCTGCTTCAGCCGCTCTGCTTCGCTTTGGTTGCGTCGCCGGATTTCCAGGTTGCGCAGGAACTCGGGGTCGTCGTCGGGGGCTGTCGGGTGGGCAGGGAAGGCCTGCTGGGCGGCCCGGCCGCCGTAGGGGCGTCCGAAGATGAACCAAAGGATGGCCCCCAGGACCGGGAGCACCACCATCACCACGATCCACGCCGGCTTGGAAATACCCCGGACGTACCGTCCGTCCGTGCGAATCACATCCACGAGTCCGTACACGAAGACCAACAGGACGAGGATGACTGCAATAACGCGGGGCATACATTCAGTCTAGCTACCGTGCAAGGGCCCGTACTGTCGCCGGCGACGGCCGGTGGGCATCCAAACGGTAAACTTGGTCCGTGGCTTTCCTCAAGTACTCCCTGATCCGTCTGGCGCTGTTCGTGCCGTTGTTCGTGCTGTTCCTTCTCCTGCAGACCGGCGCCGTCCTGGCAGTGGTTTTCGCCGGCCTGATCGCCTTCGCGATCAGCTACCTCTTCTTCCAGAAACAGCGCGACGCCGCTACGGCCGCCATGCGTGAACGCTTCTCCGGGCGGGCCAAGCCGTTGCGTTCGGCCGGCGAAGTCGCCGACGCCGACGCCGAGGACCGCCTGGTGGACGAGCACCCGGAAATACGGGTCGAGAACGACCGGCGTCCCAAGGAACTCTGAACTTAGGCAAAAGATCCCCGGCCAACAGCCTGGCTCCGCGGAACGCGGCGGCGAGGAGTCCGTTGGCCGGGGATTTTTTCGTGCCCTAGAAGCCCGTGCTCAGCACCAGGCCGAGCGAGAACAGCAAACTGTAGCCGAGGTTGATCAGGCCGGTCTGTTTGAGCACCGGGATGAGGTTCTTGCGCTTGCCGTTGACCATGAGCCAGGCGGGCGTCAGGCAGGCAGGGACCAGGAGCAGCACAATCAGCATCCAAGGCTTGGTGGGCGCGAGGACCACCACCAGGAGAAGCGCCAGGGCCAGCATGAGCACATAGCTTTCCCGTGCGTGCCGGTCGCCCAGCCGTACCGCCAGGGTCTTCTTGCCGGCAATGGTGTCCGTGGGGATGTCCCGGACGTTGTTGGCCATGAGGAGGGCGCAGGCGATCAGTCCGGTGCCGATGGCGCCGATAACGGCGGGAAGGCTGATCTGACCGGCCTGGGTGTAGGTGGTGCCGAGGGTGGCCACGAGGCCGAAGAAGACGAACACGAACAGGTCGCCGAGGCCCATGTAGCCATAGGGGTTCTTTCCGCCGGTGTAGCCCCAGGCGGAAAGCACGCAGCCCAGGCCCACCAGGATCAGCCACCAGGCCTGGGTGATGACCACCAGGATCAGGCCCACCAGCATGGCGAGGCCGAACGCACCGAAGGCGGCCCACTTCACGTCCCGGGCACGGGCAGCCCCCGATCCCACCAGGCGCAGGGGACCTACGCGGTCTTCGTCGGTTCCGCGGATGCCGTCCGAATAGTCGTTGGCATAGTTGACGCCGATCTGCAGCAGCAGGGCAACCAACGCCGCCAGGATCGCGTTGAACGGGCGGAACGACTGCAGTTCGTAGGCGGCCGCGGTGCCGATCAGCACCGGTGCGATCGCTGCCGGCAGGGTGCGCGGCCGGGCGCCTTGGATCCATTGTGCAGCTGTTGCCACGTGTTGTACCTCGTGTTGTTTCGCGGTGGGGCCGGCCGGGACCGGCGTCGGATGCGGTGAACTTGTCTATTCTGCCTGATGCAGTTTGCTGAGCAGTGCGCCCATGGCGAGCCGGTCCGGTTTCCCGTTAGGCAGCATCAGCAGCGCGGGTGCGGTGATGACGGTCTTCGGCGCCAGTGACCCAAGGGCCGAACGCCCGGCGGCGAGCAGTTCATCCGGGCCGGCTGCCGCCGGCTCACCCACCGCAAGATAGGCGGCCACGGCCTGGCCCCATTCCACGGACGGAACGCCGGCAACGAAGGCCGCGTTGACGCCGTCGAGCCTTTCGAGCTCAGCCTGCACGTGTGCGGCGGAGACCTTCACGCCCCCGGTGATGATAACGTCGTCGGCCCGGCCCAGGACGGTGAGTCTGCCGTCGGGGGAAAGCTCGCCGAGGTCCCCGGTGCGGTACCAGCGGCTGCCGTCTTCCGCGAAGAAATCGCCCGCGTCGGGGGAGTCCAGGTAACCGGCCGCGAGGGTGCTGCCGCCCAGCAGGATCCGGCCGTCACCGTCGATCCGGATGTCGACGCCGTCCAGCGGCTCGCCGTCGTACACGCAGCCGCCGCACGTCTCGGCAGAGCCGTACGTGGTCACCACGTGGAGGCCGGCGTCGCGCGCCGCCTCCAGCAGGCCATCGGGAGCCGGTGCGCCGCCGAGCAGGATCGCGTTGAAGCGCCGGAGCACGGCGAGGGTGTCGGCGGACGGGTCATCGAGGAGCCGCTGAAGTTGGGTGGGGACGAGGGAGGTGAAGCGGATGGTGTCCGTCAGTTCCAAGGCGGCGGCGGTGAAGGCCTCCGGCGTGAACCCGTCGCTGAGGTCCATCGCCCAGGGCCGGGTGCCGGCGAACAAGGAACGGACCAGCACCTGGATGCCCGCCACATACTGCAAAGGCAGGGCCAGCAGCCACTGGCCTTCACCGCGAAGGGCAATGGCGGTAGCCATGGAGGACGCAGCGAGGGCGTCGACTGTGAGCACGGTGGCCTTCGGGGTGCCGGTGGATCCCGAGGTGCGCACCACGACGGCCGCGTCCTCGAAACCTGGGGTCTCCACGGCGATGGCCCGGGCGGTCCCGTCGGGATCCGTGATGATCTCGACGGGGGGTCCCTCGCCCTGCAGGGCAGCAGCGAGGGCTTTCAGGATGTCATCCACAGCCGGGCTCCTAGAAGTAGTAGGGGAAGGCAGACCAGTCCGGATCCCGTTTCTGCAGGAACGCTTCCTTGCCCTCCACGGCCTCGTCCGTCATGTAGGCCAGCCGGGTGGCTTCGCCGGCGAAGACCTGCTGGCCGGCCAGGCCGTCGTCGGCCAGGTTGAAGGCGAACTTGAGCATGCGGATGGCCTGCGGCGACTGACGGGCGATGTCTGCGGCATACTCCAGGGCCACCTCTTCGAGGCGCACGTGGTCCACCGCTTCGTTGACGGCACCCATGCGGACCATGTCCTCGGCGGAATATTCGCGGGCCAGGAAGAAGATTTCGCGGGCTGCCTTCTGGCCGATCTGGCGGGCCAGCAGGGCGGAGCCGTAGCCTGCGTCGAAGCTGCCCACGGTGGCGTCCGTCTGCTTGAACTTGCCGTGCTCGCGGGAGGCGATGGTGAGGTCGCTGACGACGTGCAGCGAGTGCCCGCCGCCTGCCGCCCAGCCGTTGACGACGGCGATGACCACCTTGGGCATGGTGCGCATGAGCCGCTGGACTTCCAGGATGTGCAGCCGCCCGGCCCGGGCGGGGTCGATGGTTTCAGCTGTCTCGCCGGAGGCGTACTTGTAGCCTTCACGGCCGCGGATCCGCTGGTCGCCACCGGAGCAGAAGGAGTGCCCGCCGTCCTTGGCGGAGGGGCCGTTGCCCGTGAGCAGCACGGTGGCCACATCCGGGGTCATCCGGGCGTGGTCCATGGCACGGTAGAGCTCGTCCACCGTGCCGGGCCGGAAGGCGTTGCGCACTTCCGGGCGGTTGAAGGCAATACGGACGGTGGGCAGGTCCCGGATGACGGTGCCGGCTTCGTCGCGTTCCACCTGCCGGTGGTAGGTCATGTCCTGGAAGTCGTCGAATCCGGAAACCGTGCGCCAGCGCGCGGGGTCGAAGACGTCGGATACCTTGGCAGGGAAGTCGTTGCTCACCCTGACGAGTTTAGTTACCGGCTCAGCTGATGCAGAACTCGTTGCCCTCCGGGTCCGCCATGGTGTGCCATTCGTGCGGACCCTGGGTGGCTGTCCACAGGTGCCGTGCCCCGCGCGCCTCCAACTCGGCCCGGACTTCGTCCTTGTCGCGGCCGTCCAGGCGGACGTCCCAGTGCACCCGGTTCTTGACTGTCTTTTCCTCCGGGACGGCCTGGAACAGGAACCGTTTGCCCATGGCTTTGTCCTGGTCTTCCGACGGAATAATGGCTGCACCCGTTTTCCATACGAGCTTGCCTTTAAGGATGGAGGTCTCATCCTCCGTGGCGAACCCTTGCCCGACCATCGAGCGGATGAACGCCTCATCCTGGGACTCGACAACCCAGTCGAGCGTCTCGGCCCACCAGTCGGCGAGCATATGGGGATCCTTGCAGTCGACTACGACCTGGAAGTTCAGTGCCATGCCATGAAACTACGACGACGGCGGGCACCGGGATAGTGCCACGCGGACAGTTTCCGTCCGGGTTGCCTCAGGCACCGAAGAACTGTGGCGGGAGCGCGTAGATCAGCAGCACCGCCAGGAGGTTCTTGCCGGCATGGACGAGGAAGGAGAACATGAGGTTCTTCCCCGTCCAGACGTACACCGCGACCAGGACGGCACCCATTCCCAGATAAGGAACCATGGCCTGGACCGAAAGGCCTTCCTCGCCGATGACGTGGATGCCCGCGAACAGCACCGCGGAGAGGGCGCAGCAGATCCAGATGTTGACCCGGCCGGACAGCTTGCCGATCAGCAGGTGCCGGAAGATGTACTCCTCCACGAAGGGCCCCACGAGCACCAGCAACGGCACGATCAGCCAGGCCGGGACCCCTTGGATAAGTGACTGGATACCCAGCTGGTTCTCCGAAGCGCGTGCCTGTCCCGTTGCCGTGACCACAATGGCCGTGACGACCAGCATGGCGACAACGGACAAGGGCACCATGGCCATCGTGAACCAGGGCCGGGTGGCGAGGATCCGCAGGTCGCGGGCGACCACCCCATGGGCGGCGAGGAGCGCAAATATGCCCACCGAGGCATAGAAAGCGAGGTTGACCGCATAGGAAGCTGCCGCCTGCGTGGCCAGGAGGCTCTGCAGCAAGGGGGCCAGCAGGGCGCCGGCAAAGGCGGCGAAAAGCATCAGTCCGAGATAGAGTCCGGCCGCCACAGCGTCGAGGCCGTTGAAGGCGTACAGCCTTCCCGGCGGTGGAATCTTGCCCATACGACCAGCGTAGTCCCCGCCGCCTCCCTAGCCTCCGCTGCGCTGCGGCCAGGGGACCCTGGCAGCGTGGGCCCACCCGCTGCCTCCCTAGCCTCCGCTGCGCTGCGGCCAGGGGACCCTGGCAGACAAGGTGCCAACTGGCGGCGCGTGCTGGCCCCCGGTATGATTTTCGGTATGCCTAAATCTCTGTTTCGGTACACCAAAGCTGCTGTCCGGAATGTGTCCCTTGTACTCACCGCCGCCCTCGCGCTCGGCCTGACTGCCTGCGGGGGGTCGGCCAGCGTCGGAAACGAGGACCGGCCCGTTGTCCTGACCACCTTCACCGTCCTGGCCGATGTTGCCAAGAACGTGGCCGGCGACAAACTGCGCGTCGAATCCATTACGAAGGTGGGCGCCGAAATCCACGGTTACGAGCCCACCCCGGGAGACGTCCGCAAGGCGGCCCAGGCCGACCTGATCCTGGACAACGGGCTGAACCTCGAAGTCTGGTTCCAGCAGTTCGTCGAAGGGCTGGACGTGCCGCACGCAGTGGTGAGCGAAGGCGTGCAGCCGATGCCGATCGCCGAGGACAGCTACAAAGGCAAGCCGAACCCGCACGCGTGGATGTCGCCGTCGAACGTTCAGATCTATGCCGACAACATGGCCAAGGCATTCGCGAAACTCGACCCGTCCAACGCCGCCGCCTTCGAGGCCAACGCCAGCAGCTACAAGGCCAAGCTCCAGGCGGTCAAGGACTACCTGGCCACGGAACTGAAGTCACTGCCCGCCCAGCAGCGCGCCCTGGTCAGCTGCGAAGGGGCATTCTCCTACCTGACGCGCGACGTCGGACTCAAGGAGGTCTACATCTGGGCTGTCAACGCCGAGCAGCAGGCCACGCCGCAGCAGATCGCCCGAGCCATCGAATACGTCAAGGAGCACAAGGTTCCCGCCGTCTTCTGCGAGTCCACGGTTTCCAAGGCGCCCATGATGCAGGTGGTCGAGGCGAGCGGGGCGAAGTTCGGCGGCGTGCTCTACGTGGACTCCCTTTCCGAAGCGGACGGCCCCGTGCCGACGTATCTGGACCTGATCCGGCATGACGCCCGGACCATCGCCGGCGGCCTGACGGGGAAGACGCCATGAGCACCCCGGCAATCCTCGTGGACAAGGTCACGGTGCATTACGGCGACGTGCTCGCCTTGGACAGCGCCTCGCTGAGCCTGGAACCGGCCAGGATCTGCGGGCTCGTGGGGATGAACGGTTCCGGCAAATCCACCCTTTTCAAAGCCATCATGGGCATGGTCAAGCCGGACTCAGGCCAGGTCCTCGTCAACGGCCAGCCCCCCGTGAAGATGCGCAAGGAAGCCGGCATCGGTTACGTCCCGCAAAGCGAGGACGTGGACTGGGCGTTCCCGCTGTCCGTGCGCGACGTGGTGATGATGGGCCGGTACGGGCACCTCGGCTTCACCCGCCGGCCACGGAAGGCGGACCGCGACGCCGTCGATCACGCGCTGGAGCGGGTGGAACTGAGCGACTACGCCGACCGGCAGATCGGCCAGCTTTCCGGCGGCCAGAAGAAGCGGGCGTTCGTTGCGCGCGGCATCGCCCAAGGCGCCACGATGATGCTGCTCGACGAGCCCTTCGCCGGCGTGGATAAGCGCTCCGAAGCGACCATCACCCGGCTCCTGCGGGAACTCGCCGCTGACGGCGCGACCATCCTGGTTTCCACACACGACCTGCACGCACTGCCGCAGCTCTGCGACGAGGCCGCGCTGCTCATGCGGAAGGTGCTTATGCACGGTTCCCCGGACGTGGTGCTGCAGCCGGAAAACCTCGCCATGGCCTTCGGCCTCGACGTCATGAACAGGGGCTAGGCGATGGACCTGCTCACTATCCTGCTGGAACCGCTCAGCTACGACTTCATGGTCCGCGCGCTGCTCACGACGGCGATTGCCGCCGTCGTCTGCGCCGTCCTGAGTTGCTGGCTGGTGCTGATTGGCTGGTCGCTCATGGGTGACGCCGTGTCGCACGCGGTGCTGCCCGGCGTCGTGCTCGCCTATATCGTCGGGGCGCCGTTCGCGCTCGGTGCGCTGGTGTTCGCGCTGTTGGCCGTGACGCTGATCGGCGTGGTGCGCAACACCAGCCGCGTCAAGGAGGACGCCGCGATCGGGATCGTCTTCACGTCGCTCTTCGCCCTTGGCCTGGTGCTGATTTCCGTGACGCCCAGCCAGACGGACCTGAACCACATCATCTTCGGCAACCTGCTGGGGGTCAGCGCCGCGGACCTGGTGCAGGTGGTGATCCTCGGAGTGGTGGCCTTCGCCATCCTGGTGCTCAAACGGCGGGACCTGACCCTGTACGCTTTCGACCCGACCCATGCCCATGCGATCGGGCTGTCTCCGCGGCGCCTGGGTGCCTTGCTCCTGGGCCTGCTTGCGCTGACTTCGGTGGTGGCGCTGCAAACGGTGGGCGTGGTGCTGGTGGTGGCCATGCTCATCATCCCGGGGGCCACGGCCTACCTGCTGACCGACCGCTTCTCCCGGATGCTGGTGATCGCCCCGGTCATCTCCGCAGCCTGCTCGGTGGCCGGGATCTACATCAGCTACTACCTGGACACGGCCTCCGGGGCCATGGTGGTGCTCGCCCAGGGCACCGTGTTTGCCGTCGTCTACCTCTTCAGCCCGCGGCAGGGACTGATCGGTACACGGCTGGCGAAGGCGCGCAGGAAGCGGGCGGTGGCGCTGGCGCGCTGAACCCGCCAGCGGATCACTGCAGAGCCACGGTCAGCGGAACAGGTCCCAGTAAGTGCCCATGATGATGCGGTCGCCCGGGACGGACTTCCGCATGTAGTCCAGCACCGCCCAGTCGTCCAGGGAGATGCAGCCGGCCGTGGGCACTTTGTTCATGTGCAGGAAAATCGCGAAGCCGGCGTCCTGGACGATGTTCGGGCGGTTGTAGTTGATGACCACGCCCTGCCGGTAGTCATGGGTGGAACGCGTGGCGAGGTACCACATGTTCTCGTCCCAGCCCACCCACGATGAGGACTCAAAGTACTTGTTGTACGTGGGGGTCCAGGGATTGCCGCCCCAGCGCGAACGCGGGTTCAGCGTCCGGTAGGCCAGCTTGGTTCCCGGGTTTCCCAGGCCGAACGCCTCGGTGACGCTGAAGGAGCCTGTCGGCGAGAAGAGGTAACGCGTGGGCCCGGACGGGACTCCCGGGGGCTTGAATCCCGAAGCGCCCACGTAACTGTCCGTCTTCCAGTCAGGGACGTAGGTTCCGGCCAGGCTCTTGCAGTAGATGCTCGTCGACCGGGACACCTTGTAATCGCGGGCGACGGTCAAGAGCACGCGGTTGGCGCCGTAGGTGGGGTATTTGGACTTCCCGTTGTTCAGTTTCTGGCATTCGGTTCCCTTGGAATAGATCCGGGTCCCCGCGTGCCCCTCCCAGCCGATGAAACCGCCCTGGAAGTTCTGGATGCACTTGCCTCCGGCGCATTTCTCGTTCGAGAGCGGGTAGAGGAGGGGGCCGCGGTTGGCGCCGGTTGCAGCGTACTGGCCGCCGATGGCACCCCGGACCACCCAGACCCCGCTGCCCGGCGACCAATAGATGTTCCCGCCTTGGAAGCGCTGGAGGCAGCCGCTGGCTGGCTGGCCGCAGATTTCGCTGGTCACGGGGTAGCCCATCACGCTGTCCTGTGCGCCCACCGACTTCCATCTGGTCTGGATGGCGCCGCGGACAAAGCGGGCTCCGGTGGCGGGGGACCAGTAGATGGTTCCCCTTGCGAAAGCCTGGAGGCATCCGCCGTTCCGGAGACCACAGCTTTCGTTCGAAAGGGGCATGCCGAGACCCGCGCTCGATCCCAGGGCGGACCAGAAGCCGCCGATTGCCCCGCGGGACCAGATGCGGAAGACCGTGCTGCCGTTCCACGCCAGGACGATTCCACCCGAGAACTTCTGGATGCTGCCTCCGGCCACCGTGGTTTCGTCGCCCACCGGGTAGCCGAATCCGGCCAGGCCGCCGCCCGAGAAGAACGCCGGCCCGGTGTGGCCCGCCTTCGAAAGGACCGCGTGCGCACCGTCCGCGCTGGTCCAATAGATCAAGCCGCCTTCAAACTTCTGCTGGCAGAGGCCGTCGGCGCAGTATTCCTTGGAGCTCGGGGCGCCAAGGACGCCTTCGGCTCCGCCCAGTCCGAGCCATTTTTCGCCGATCGCTCCGCTCGCTGTGAAGCCCGGTTCGGCCGGCTCCGACAGGGTGGACGGTTCCGCTGGCTCCGACGACGGCGGGTCCCCGACCGTCGCGGGCGGATCGATGGTGGTGGAAGGACCGGGCTCCGGCGCTTCCGAGCCGGTTCCCGGCGCGCTTGGGCTGGGCTCGCCGCTGGGAAGCACTTCGCTGCTGGGTGACGGCCCAGGGCCCGGGCCGGGGGTCTCCTCGGCGGCAGCCGGAGTTGCCGCCAAGGGAACCGCTGCAAGGCCCAGTAGGAGGGTGGCTGTCATGAGCGAGAACTTCGCGTGGAGTCCGGTCTTCACTGTGTTCCCCCGTTTCACTGTGGTGCCCTGTTTCACTGCGCATCTTCGGCCGAGACAACCGGTTCACAGATGCCGGCCCGGCCGGTGGTGTGCGCGAAATCCTTGGCCGAGACATCGGCTGACTTTCCCGGCTGGACTGTTTCCGTGATCAAGGCGTGGCCTTGGATGGCTGCGCCGATGGTCACGGCAATTGCCACGGTGTAGGTTTTCGCGGATCCCGTGGTGTTGACGAGGGTTCCCTTGAAGGTCCAGGACCCGTCGCTTGCCGCCGTGCAGCTGTGGTTCCGCAGCGCATCGATCGCGTTGAAAGAGGTGGAGACGTCACCGGGGGCTGACGACGGCGGCGGTGCGGCGGTCTGGTCCGTTGCGGCAGGGTTTGGCGTGCCGGAGGTTCCCGCAACGGATCCCGACGACGGCACCGGGCTTGTGCTTTGACTACCGGGCGGTGCGCCCCCGCTGGAACATCCGGCAAGGGCAAGCAGGAATGCGGCGGGCAGCAGCAGCCTTCTGTTTCGCAAGTTTCCCCCCAGATCCAATGCGAAGGCCAGGTGCGACGTCGACCGTCCACCTGCAGGGTTTGTCTGTCGAGCTAGACACAGGCTAGCCCCAAAAGACCCGGGCAGGAAGGAGTTCCGGGGGCGGTACCGGAGGCCGGGTGTAGGCCGGGTCACGAGTGGTGCGTTTCACACTGTAAGATGGGGTTGCTGGATTCGCCCTTCGATGATTCGCTCTGTAACCCGCAGAAGTGAACAGGATTCCGGCCCATGAGCCGAATCACGTGCAGTAAAGGGCGCTGGTACCTCCCCAACCCACAAGGAACAACTGTGACGCAAAGTACCCCCACAGACCTTAAGAACCCCACCGGCCAGGCAACCGCCGTCGATCCGTCCCTCAGCGCCGAGGGCTACAGCAAGACCCTGAGCCGCCGCCACGTCACCATGATCGCGATGGGCGGCGCCATCGGCGTCGGCCTCTTCATGGGTGCCGGCGGGCGCCTGGCCTCCACCGGCCCGGCCCTGATCTTCTCCTACGCCATCGCCGGCGTCATCGCCTACCTGCTCATGCGGGCCCTCGGCGAACTCATCATGTACCGCCAGACCTCCGGGTCCTTCGTCAGCTACGCCGGCGAACTCTTCGGCAAGAAGGGCGCCTACCTGTCCGGCTGGATGTACTTCATCAACTGGGCCATGACGGGCATCGCCGAACTGATCGCGATCGGCCTGTACTTCCAGTTCTTCTTCCCGAACGTTCCCGTGGAACTGTCTGCCATCGCCGCGCTGGTGCTGCTGGTGGCCGTGAACCTGTTCAGCGTGAAGGCTTTCGGCGAGTTCGAATTCTGGGCGTCCTGCCTGAAGGTCGCCGCGATCGTGATTTTCCTGGCCGTGGGCACCTTCATGGTGGTCACCAACGCCCAAGTGGGCGCAGGGCACGCCTCGGTGGGCAACCTCTTCCACGCCGACGGCGGCATGTTCCCCAAGGGCGGGCTGGTGATGATCCTGGTCCTGAACGCCGTGATCTTCGCTTACAACGCCATCGAGCTGGTGGGCATCACCGCGGGTGAAATGGAAAACCCGGCCCGCGAAGTGCCCAAGGCGATCCGCGCCGTCGTGGTCCGCATCGTCATCTTCTACGTCGGTTCGGTGACCCTGCTCGCCATGCTGCTGCCGTCTGACCAGTACAAGGCCGGCACCTCCCCGTTCGTCACCGTCTTCGGCCAGATGGGCCTGGGCTGGATGGGCGACGTCATGAACATGATCGTCATCACCGCCGCCTTGTCCTCGTGCAACTCCGGCCTGTACTCGATCGGCCGCATCTTCCGCACCATGGCCAACAACGGCCACGCCCCGCAGTGGCTCACCAGGATGTCCACCCGCCACGTCCCGTACGCAGCCATCCTGGCGATCGGCGCCGTCTACCTCGTGGGCATCCTGCTGAACATCTGGCTGGGCGGTTCCCACGCCTTCGACCTGGCACTGAACACCGCCTCCATTGGCGTGATCTTCACGTGGGGCTCCATCTTCGCCAGCCAGATCATGCTGCGGAAGAAGAAAGGCCAGGTCTCCAGCCTCCCCATGCCCGGTTCGCCGTGGACCAGTTGGGCCGGCCTCGTGGCGCTGCTGGCCATCACCGTGCTGATCGGCATGGACACGATGACGGACAAAGCCACAGGTGAGGTCTTCTACCTCGGTGCCTGGACCCTGGGTACCGTCCCGTTCTTCGCCGTCGTGCTCTGGCTCGGCTGGCAGAAGGTCAAGAACAACGAGCCCAAGAGCGAACTGTTCAGCTAACTCCACACGCCCGGCGGCGGGTGCCTCCCTTTGCGGGGGCGCCCGCCGTTCGCGTTCATGCCGGCCCGGATCCCGCCGGCGGTTGGGCCTGTCAGTACCCGGGGCTAGGCTCGATCCATGGAGCACGCCACCACCCTGACGCAGCACATCAGCGCCGGCCCGGAGAAGGTCTGGGCTGTCATTTCAGACATCCCCGGCTCGGCCGCCATCCTCTCGGGCATCGACTCCGTGCAGATGATCAGCGAGGGTCCCTACGGCGAAGGCACGCGCTGGAAGGAAACCCGCACCATGATGGGCAGGCAGGAGACCGTCGAAATGTGGGTGGCTGAAACCGAACCGCCCCGCAGCACTACGGTCAAGGCGCGCCAAGGCGGTGCCGAGTACACCACCAGGTTTGCCCTGACCGAACGCGATGGCGGCACGGACCTCACCTTGACGTTCGGCGCCGAGATCCTCAAGCCCACGCTCCTGAGCAAGGTCACCATGGCCCTCTTCGGGAAGATCGGCATGGGCATTACCCGAGGGGCCCTGAGCAAGGACCTTGCCGAGATCGCGGCGAAAGCGGAGTCCCTCTGATGGCTGCCCCAAAGCTTGCCGCCCCAAGAGTCTCGCCAGTGCGGCTGGCGGACCTGCGCGACGTCGAGGCCCCGGACTTCCGCCGCGGCGAAAGGTACGACGGCGTCCGGTTCAGCCAGGTGCGGGCCGACGGCCAGGAGCTAGGCGGCGCCGATTTCCTCGAGTGCGAGTTTGACCGCCCCTCCTTCAACGAAACACAACTGCGCGGAGCGACGTTCCGGGATTGCATCCTCACCGAGCCCTACGCCCCGGTGCTCACCGCTGCGCGCAGTTCCTGGCGCGACGTCGAAATCAGCAACCCGCGCTGGGGATCTGCGGAACTGTACGAGGGCAGTTGGCAGTCGGTGCGGATCGATGGCGGCAAGCTGGACTTCCTGAACCTGCGCGGCTCCAAGCTCCAGGACGTTCAGGTGACCGGCTGCATCATCAACGAACTGGACCTGGGCTCCAGCACTGCGAACCGGGTGGCGTTCAAGGACTGCACCATCGGCACGCTCGACGTCACGGGTGCCAAGCTCAAGGACGTGGACCTGCGCGGCAGCGAATTCCGTGCGGTCAACGGCCTCGGCGGGATCTCCGGGGTCGTGATCGATGACTACCAGCTCAGCCTGCTGGCTCCGCTTCTGGCCGGGCACCTCGGCATCCGCGTCCTGTGACGCTTCCCTGTTGACCCGGGACGGGCACAGTGTAATCTTTATAGAACGAACGGTCGGTAAATTATTCGCCGACCCTGCTCCGTGAAGGATGTGCTCATGGTCGAGGCTTTTCTTGTTGGCGGCGTCCGTACGCCCGTCGGCCGCTACGGCGGCTCGCTTTCCGCAGTCCGTCCCGACGACCTCGCGGGGCTGGTGGTGGGCGAGGCAGTGGCGAGGGCCGGCGTCGACCCCGATTCGATCGACGAGGTGATCCTCGGCAACGCCAACGGTGCCGGTGAGGAAAACCGCAACGTCGCGCGCATGGCCACCCTCCTGGCGGGCCTTCCGCTCCACATCCCCGGCATCACCGTCAACCGCCTCTGCGCCTCCGGGATGAGTGCCATCATCATGGCCAGCCATATGATCAAGGCCGGCGCAGCGGACATCGTGGTGGCCGGCGGCGTCGAATCCATGAGCCGGGCACCCTGGGTCCAGGAGAAGCCGGCCACCGCCTTCGCCAAGCCCGGCCAGATCTTCGACACCTCCATCGGCTGGCGCTTCGCCAACCCCCGCTTCACCAAGGGTGAGCTCTCCCGGGACGGGAAGATGACCTACTCGATGCCCGAAACCGCCGAGGAAGTCGGACGCGTGGACGGCATCTCCCGCGAGGACGCCGACGCCTTTGCAGCCGCTTCCCACGAACGCGCCCTGGCCGCGATCGCCGCGGGCCGCTTCAAGGAGGAAATCGTCCCTGTGACGGTGAAGACCAGGAAGGGCGAGACCGTCGTCGACACCGACGAAGGGCCCCGTGAGGGAACCACCATGGAGGTCCTGGCCGGGCTGCGGCCCGTCGTTCCGGGCGGTTCCATCGTCACCGCAGGCAACTCCTCCAGCCTCAACGACGGCGCCTCCGCGATCATCGTCGCCTCCGAGGCTGCTATCCGGAAGTACGGGCTCACCCCGCGCGCCCGCATCATCGACGGCGGGGCCGCCGGCTGCGAACCGGAAATCATGGGCATCGGACCTGTCCCCGCCACCCGGAAGATCCTTGACCGCAGTGGCCTCGGCGTCGCCGATATTGGCGCCGTGGAACTCAATGAGGCCTTCGCCACCCAGTCCCTCGCCAGCATGCGCCGACTGGGGCTGGATGCCGGAATCGTGAACAACGACGGCGGCGCCATCGCCCTGGGACACCCGCTCGGTTCCAGCGGCTCGCGGATAGCGATCACGCTGCTCGGCCGGATGGAACGCGAATTGTCCGGGGCGGGCCGTAGGATCGGCCTCGCAACGATGTGCATCGGTGTCGGGCAAGGCTCGGCGCTTCTCCTGGAAGGCGTGTAATGGCTCTGAACCCGGAAGTTTTCAGCACCCTGCTGGTCGAAGAGCAGCAGGACCGGCTAACCGTCCTGCTCAACAGGCCGGACGTCCGCAACGCCATCGACCAGCAGATGGTCGACGAGCTGCACAAAGTCTGCGATCACCTCGAGCGCGAGCCGAAGATCCTGATCATCACCGGAGGCGAAGGTGTCTTCGCCTCCGGCGCGGACATCGGCCAGCTGCGGGACCGCCGTCGTGATGACGCCCTTCGCGGGATCAACTCCACGATTTTCGCCCGCATCGCCCGCTTGCCCATGCCCGTCATCGCCGCGATCGACGGCTACTGCCTGGGCGGCGGAGCAGAGCTTGCCTACGCCGCCGACTTCCGGATCGGCACGCCCGCCGTCCGGATCGGCAACCCGGAGACCGGGCTCGGCATCATGGCCGCCGCCGGCGCCACCTGGCGGCTGAAGGAACTCGTGGGGGAGCCCCTCGCCAAGGAAATCCTGCTGGCCGGGGCCGTGCTGCGCGCCGAGGAGGCGCTGCGCATCAACCTCATCACAGGCATCTACGAAGCCCCCGTGCTGATGGAGGCCGCGCACAAGCTCGCCGACCGCATCGCCCGCCAGGATCCCTTGGCCGTGCGGATCACCAAGTCCGTCTTCCATGCCCCCGAGGGTGCGCACCCGGTGATCGACACCCTCGCCCAGGGCATCCTGTTCGAGTCGCGCGCCAAGTTCGACCGCATGCAGGACTTCCTGGACAAGAAGATGGCCGAACGCCGCGCGGCCAGGCCTCCCCAGGAAGGCTTCCCCGCCGGCACGGACGCTGACAGCACCCTCGAAACCCAGGACAGGACCACCACATGAGCATCGTTGCCGCTATCCCGCACGTCGTAGGAGTCCTGGGCGGCGGCCGGATGGGCGCGGGCATCGCGCACGCCTTCCTGGTCAAGGGCGCCACCGTGATCGTCGTGGAGCGCGACGCCGAAGCTGCCGCCGGCGCGCACGCCCGGGTGTCCGACGCCGTTGCCAAGTCCGCAGCGCGCGGCACCCTCGGTGAAACTTCCGAGGAGGCGCTGGCCCGCTTCAGCACGTCAACGGACTACGAATCGTTCATTCACTGCGGGCTGGTGGTGGAAGCGGTGCCTGAAGACTTCGAGCTCAAGGTGGCGGCCCTGAAGGCCGTGGAAGCGCACCTCTCGGCGGACGCCTTCCTGGCCTCGAACACCTCGTCCCTGTCCGTATCGGACCTGGCTTCGGAACTGCACCGCCCCGCCAACTTCCTGGGCCTGCACTTCTTCAACCCGGTGCCGGCGTCCACCCTGATCGAAGTGGTCCTGGCCAGGCAAACCTCCCCGGACCTTGCCGCCGCGGCGAAAGCCTGGGTCGAGGCGCTTGGCAAGACCGCCGTCGTCGTCAATGACGCACCCGGCTTCGCGTCATCCCGGCTGGGCGTCGCGATCGCGCTGGAAGCGATGCGCATGGTGGAGGAAGGCGTGGCCTCGGCCGAAGACATCGACGCCGCCATGGTTCTGGGCTACAAGCACCCCACCGGGCCGCTGAAAACCACCGACATCGTTGGCCTGGACGTGCGCCTTGGGATCGCCGAATACCTGCACTCCACCTTGGGGGAGCGCTTCGCCCCGCCGCAGATCCTGCGCGACAAAGTGGCCCGGGGCGAACTGGGACGCAAGAGCGGCAAAGGCTTCTTCGACTGGAAAGACTGAACGCGAAGGGACCCGTCAAGGATGGCGAACTCCGGAAGCTCTGGTGCATACTTCCTGCCAGCTGCGGTCCGCCAGCCAGGGCCGTGTCCGGTGGGCCATCAGTTTCCCCATGAAGGAGTAGCCGGCCATTCCCGCCCGCAGGCGCCCCGTCACGGCGCGACCCCTGCGCCGGCGAGGGCGGCCCGCACCGAGCTCCATGCCTTCAGGACCTCCAGCACCGCCGGGTCCCGTTCGTCGAGCATGGCCTGCCGGTAGGAGTCTTCGAGCAACGCATCCACCGAAACCCGGGAGCCGGTGGCTGCGCTCCCGATCGCGGCTTCCACCATGGCCAGGCTCATGATGTTCCGGTGCACCTGTCCCATCGGTGTGCTTCCCGTGCGCACGGCCGAAACGAAGTCGCGCAGCGATCCGGCGATTTCCTGGCCCGGATCGGCGAAGGAATCCGCGGGCCCCGGAAGCGTGGAGACAGGTTCGCCGTCCCCGTCCCAGAGGACCGTGCCGCGCTCACCGCTGATCCGCCACGAGGCGTTCCACGAGGTTTCCTGGCCGGGGCTGCACCAGCTGCCGTTGAACACGAAGCGTTCTCCGCCGGTCATCTCGAAAACCGCCGTAGCGCCCGCATCCCCGCGGTACCAGCTCCAGGACGGGTTGTACTCCTCGCAGGTCACGGACACGGGATCGGAATCCAGCAGGAACCGGGCCATGTCGAACTGGTGGATGGCCATGTCCAGCAGCAGCGGGTGGTCCATGGCGTCCCGGAACCCGCCGAAATGCGGTGCCTTGTAGAACTCGGCGGACAGGATGCCGAGCGAACCCAGGGACGATGCCAGGTGCTTGGCGGCGAAGAGATGCCGGTTGTAGCGGCGGGACTGGCTGACCATGAAGAGCTGGCCATGGAGTTCCGCGGCGGCGGCCAGTGAGAGCCCCTGCGCCACGGTGGACGCCACGGGCTTTTCGCCGAGGACCGGCAGCCCGGCCGCCAGCGCCTCCGCCGTCACCGGATGGTGCGCGGCAGGAACGGTGACATTGATGACCGCCTGGGCTCCGACGTCGGACGCCAGGGCCGCGGTCCCGGCACCGACAGGGAGGCCGGGCCGGCCCAAGGAGGCCGCCGCCTCGGCAGCCGTGGACAGGTCAAGGTCGACGATGCCCGCGAGTTCCACCAGCGGCGACTCTTCGACGGTCCGCAGCCAGGCGCGGCCCATGCCGCCCGCACCGACGACGACGACGCGCAGGGGAGCGCCGTCGTCGGGAATGGTGGCGAACGGCGCGCTCACGCGTTGGCTCCCTGGTAGCTCTTGCCGTTGAAGAAGTCGTCGGTCCCGTAGCGCAGCAGTTCCGGGAGGGCGCGTTCCGGGCGGTCGGTGACGGCCCATTCGACGGCGTTGGAGATGACCCGGCGGACGTCCTTGTGGTGGTACACCGGGTAGTCCTGGTCGCCGGGGCTGAAGAAGAAGATCTTGCCGTGGCCGCGGCGGAAGGTGCAGCCCGAACGGAAGACTTCGCCGCCGCTGAAGGAGCTGATAAACACGAGTTCCTCGGGTGTGGGAATGTCGAAGAACTCGCCGTACATTTCCTGCTGCTCGATGACGATGGGGTGCGGGACGCCCTTGGCGATCGGGTGCGTCGGGTCCACGGTCCACACCAGTTCGCGGTCCTGTTCGGAGCGCCAGCGCAGCGTGCAGGTGGTGCCCATGAGCCTGGTGAAGATCTTGGACCAGTGCCCGGAGTGCAGCACGATCAGGCCCATGCCGGACAGGACGTGGCGGTGGACGCGCTCCACGATCTCGTCGTCGACGTCGGCGTGGGACATGTGCCCCCACCAGGTGAGGACGTCGGTAGCGGCGAGGGCTTCCTCGCTGAGGCCGTGGTCCGGTTCGTCCAGCGTGGCGGTGCGGACCACGACGGCGATGCCCAGGTTCTCCTCGATGCCCGCCTTGACGGCGCCGTGCATTCCTTCGGGGTAGAGCCGGGCCACCAGTTCGTCCCGCTTTTCGTGCCGGTTTTCGCTCCACACGGTGACGTTGATGGGTTTGTTTTCAGGCATGGTTGTTCTCCTTGCAGGGGTAAGGGCGGTCTACTTGACCGCGCCGCCGGTGGTGCCGGCAGCGATGTATTTCTGGGCCGCGACCAAGAGGACGATGGCCGGGATGGAGGCCAGCACCGCCGTCGCCATGACCGAACTCCAGTCGTTCACGTAGGCGCCGATGTACTGGAAGATGCCCAGTGTCACGGGCCGCACGGCCTCGGTGGTGGTCAGGGTGAGGGCGAACAGGAAGTCGCTCCAGGCGAACAGGAACGTGAACAGCCCGGCGGTGATCAGGGAGTTCCGGCTCAGCGGAATCACGATCGAGCAGAACGCCCGGATATGTCCCGCCCCGTCCACGCGCGCCGCCTCGATGACCGAAGCCGGCATGCCGTTCATGAAGGCCCGGATGATGAGGATCGCGAACGGAATGCCGTGGGCGGAGTCGGCCAGGAT
The DNA here is from genome assembly GCF_003369445.1 of Arthrobacter silvisoli. Lineage (GTDB taxonomy): Bacteria > Actinomycetota > Actinomycetes > Actinomycetales > Micrococcaceae > Arthrobacter > Arthrobacter silvisoli. The sequence continues at coordinate 83,069 of NZ_QRCU01000017.1, read as the reverse complement.
CAGCCCCGGGATGGAGTTGAGCAGGCCGAGGTCGTTGTACGCCGTGTAGAGGGCGTTGGCGACGACGATGCCCGGGATCATCTGGCTGATGAGGATGGCGAAGAGCGCCACGCCGGCACCGCGGACCTTGAAGTAGGCCAGGGCGTAGGCCGCCGGGGCCGCGATGGCCAGGCTCAGCACCACGCTGCCGAGAGCGATGATGAGGCTCGTGCCCAGGTTGCCGGCCTGCTCGCTGATGGCCGTGGCGTAGCCGGTGAAATCGGGTTGGAGCGGGATCCAGGAGGTTTCCAGGGTGGTGCCGTTGGGTTGCAGGGAGGCGTTGACCATCCAGTAGACCGGGAACAGCATGACGGCCAGGATGAGGACGGCCAGCGCGGTGTAGCCCCAGTTGCCGCGGGTCGGGGTGGCCGCCTTGAGTTGGGTTGTCGTCATGGTTTCCTCACTCGTCCACGGCGCGTCGGCTGGCCCGCAGGTACAGGACCGCGAACACCAGGGAAATAACCACCAGCGCGTTGCCAAGGGCTGCGCCTTCGCCGAACTTGAACTCGTGGAAGGACAGGTCGTAGGACTGGGTGGCGATGGTCTGGGTTGAGTTGGCGGGCCCGCCGTTGGTCAGGCCAAGGATGATGTCCAGCACCTTCAGGGTGTAGACGACGCCGAGCACCAGCACCACGCTGACGACGGGACGGAGCATGGGCCAGGTGATGTGCCGGAACGCCGTCCAGCCCGTGGCTCCGTCCAGCGAACCTGCCTCGTAAAGCTCGTCCGGGATTTCCTGGAGGCCGCCGTACAGGATGGTCAGGTTGAACGGGATGCCGATCCAGATGTTCACGCCCACCACCGCGATCAGCGCCAAGGAGGTGCTGGTGAGCCACGGAACCCCGGTGTGGATGATGCCCAGGTCGCCCAGGAAGCGGTTGAGGGCGCCGCTGTCCTTGTCCAGGATCCAGCGCCACACGGCACTGGAGACGATCAGGGGCAGCAGCCACGGGAGCAGGAGCAGCGATCGGAGGATGCCATTGAGCGGGAACTTCCGCTGGAAGAACACGGCCAGGGCCAGGCCGATGCCGAACTGGCCCAGGATGGATCCCAGCGTGAACAGTGCCGTGTTCAGCAGCGAGGTCGAGAACAACGACGACGACAGCACGGCCGCGTAGTTGGCCAGCCCCACCCACGGGGCTTCGCCGGTGAAGAAGGTGGCGGTGGTGTAGTCCTGGAAGCTCATGACGAGGTTCTTCACCACGGGATAGCCGAAGAACAACGCCATGTAGGCCACGGCCGGAACCAGGAACAGCCATTGGAAGATGCGCTCCCGGCGTGCGCGGGTGCCCCGCCGTGGTGGGGGTTTTTCGCTGCCGCCTGCCGGGGAGGTGGCGCTCGCGGTCCGGGATTTACCGGCCCGGGGGGCGGTGCGCGATGCGTCGGTGGTCAGTGACATGGCAGCCTGCCTACTGGCCTTGGGCCTGCTTCAGGGCATCCGCCGGGGAAGCCTTGCCCGTCAGCGCAGTCTGGATGGCCGTGTAGATCTTGGTTGCCTGGGCCGGCCATTTCTCGCCGAGTTCTCCGGTGCGTGCACGGGCGGTCTTGATGAGTTCCGTGAAGGTGGCGAGCTTGGGATTCTCGGCCGCGAACTTGTCTGCCAGCGTGGTCTTGGAGGGGATGGTGTTCCGGGCCTTGGCCATGGACATCTGCTGCTCGTCGCTGTTCAGGCAGGCCACGATCTCCGCGGCTTTCGCCTGGCTGGCCTTGTTGCCGGTCTGCGGGACAGTCCAGACTTCGCCGCCCAGGGGCGCTACTGCCGTCTGGCCGGCTTCCCGGACCGGGATCTTCACTACGTCGTAGTGGAGGGATGGCTGCTTGTCGAGGGCCGGGATCTGCCACGGTCCGTTGACCATCATGGCCGCTTTCCCGGCAAGGAACTGGTCCTTCACATCGGCTTGGGTCCAGTTGAGGGCGGAAGAGGACACGGAACCGTCCTTGACCAGGCCCGTCCAGAGCTCGAGGGCCTGTGCCGTCTCGGCAGTATCGATGTTCTTCTCGTCGCCGCCGTTGGACCACATGACTGGAAGGAACTGCCACGTTCCCTCGTAGGTGGGGTTCGCGTTGAAGGCCAGCCCGTACTGGTCTCCGGCGGTCAGCTTGGCGGCGGCTGCCGTGAGCTCGTCCCAGGTCGTGGGCGGGGTGACTCCGGCCTTGGCCAGGATGTCCTTGTTGTAGAAGAGCGCGATGGTGTTGACGGTGGGGGCCAGTCCGTAGACCTTGTCCTTGTAGGTGCCCGCGCTGAGCACGCCCTCGGCGAAGTCTTCGGTGCTGACCTTGAAGTCGGACAGTGGTGCCAGTGCTCCGGTGGCGGCGATCTGCTGCAGGTCGGGATTGTCGAGCATGAGGACGTCGGGCAGGGTCTTCGAGGAAGACTGCTGCAGCACCTTGGAGATCAGCGATTTGCCCGGAACGGTTTCGCGTTTGATGGTGACGCCTGCCTTGGCGCCGCAGGAGCTCAGTGCGTCGCCGATGAACGACTTGTCCGGCTCGTTGTTGTAGTAGTCCATCACGGAGATTTCGGTGACGTTTTCGGAAGACGACGCCGCCGGTGTGGCTCCGCAGGCCGAAATGAACAACGGCAGGCCAAGAAGCGTGGCGGTGGCCAGGGCGAGGGGACGGGGGGTCCTGCGTGCTGACTTCATTGTCTGTTCCTTCGTGTGGTGGGATGGTGGGCAGGGAATTATCGATGCGTATCGACGATGCGTATCGATAGGTATTGGTGGAAAAGCCTTTGCGGGAAAGGGTGGGTTTGGTTTTAGGCGCCGTGGGATGGACGGAGCGTGGTGGAACGGTGCGTGATGACCGTGGGCACCAGCTCGAGGGATTCGTGTGGTCCCTGGTTGCCGGCTTCGAGGAGTTCGCAGATGATCTTGACCGCCCGGCGCGACACTTCGGCCGGGCGGAGGTCGATGGTGGAAAGCGGAATGGGCTGGAGTTCGGCAAGCGTAGGGGAAGCGCTGCCGATGACGGAAACGTCCTGTCCCGGTGTCAGGCCACGGCTGGCCAAAGTCCTCCGGAGGACGTCCTGGGCGGTGCCGTCCGGGGCGATGAACGCGGGCGTGCCAGTGGTTTCGGCCAAGGCCTTGTCCACGGAGTCAGCGATGATGTCCCTGTCCGTTCCACCCGGAAGGTGGAGCACTTTTACGCCAAGTTCATGCGCGGCCTTGTCGGTGCCGCGCATGAAACGGTCAACATAGTTCACGTGGCGGTTGACGACTTCCGGTTGCCAGTCGATCACCGACACCACGGAATGCCCGGCGGCTGCAAGGTCGCGCACGCACTGTTCGCCGGCCATCTCGAAGTCGGCGTCGATGCAGACGAGGCCTGAAGGATCCCGGGGGATGCCGATCAGCACCACAGGCACGTTGAGGCTGCGGGCCACCGGAAGGCGTTCGTCCTCGCCCTCCACCTGCATGAGGATGAGGCCATCGCAGATTTGCTGGCCCACGACCCGCCGGAGCCCGGGGGCTCCCTCGTCTTCCGTGACCAGCAGGATGTCGTGATCGTACTGGCGGGCCGTGTTGGCGATGACGGAAACGAACTCCATGATCGAGGCCATGTGCAGTTCGGGGATGAACGGAATCACCAGGCCGATCACATGCGTCCGCCGTCCGGCCAGGGCCCTCGCGCCGGCATTCGGCTGGTAGGTGAGCTGCTCGATGGCAGCCTCCACCTTCTTCCGGGTCTTCTCCGAAATCGGACGTTTGCCGCTGAGGACGTAGGACACGGTGCTTTGGGCCACTCCGGCGGCCTGGGCAACATCCTTGCTGGTGGGCATTGCCGGGCCTCCTCTGTTTGCCGGGTAGCTGATGCCTCGTGGCCATTGTGTCTTGAGCGGGATCGTGCCTTGAAATCGTCGATACGTATCGTCGATGCGCATCGAGAAAAAGTATGACACGCGTCACGTCGGCGGCACAAGACTCCCTTCGGCTTTTCCGCCACCTGTGCTTAGCTGGCAGGTATGGATCGGAGGGCTGCGGCATCGCTCCGCGGTGGGGTCCCGTGGGACGGCGCCGTGAATGCCTGGCATATCGCCGGGGATGTGTACCGGATGGGCCGGCGTGAATGGCTTACGCCGGACGGCTGGCAGCAGATGTACGACGACGGCGTCCGCACGGTGATCGACCTGCGGAGCCCCCGCGAGCGGCAGCCCAGGGACACCGACCCCGATGTGCCTGCGGAACTGCTGCAGCGTTTCGAGGTAGTGCAGTGCCCTACCGAAGACCCCGACGCCGAGGAGTTCGGCGAACTGTTCGGCCCGTACCTGAAAGATCCGGCGCACTACGGCCACTACCTGCGGCTTTTCTCCGGGCGGCTCGCAGCCGTCTTCAGGGCGATCGCGGCCGCCCGCGGAAAGGTTGTGGTGCACTGCTCCGCGGGCCGGGACCGCAGCGGCATTGTCGCCGTCATGCTCCAACTCCTGGCCGGCGCCGGCGAGGAGGAGATCGTCCGTGGGTACCGGCAGGGAATGCGCGGCATCAACGAACGCCACCGTACCCACGGCGTGCCGCACGTCCATGAACGCTATCTCGACGAGGCCAGCTTCGAGGCCCTGCTCGAAGCCCGCGAGGCCAGCCTCCTGGAGTTCGTCCGCTCCCTGGATGTCCCGGGCTTCCTGCTGGCCAATGGGGTCACGGCCGCCGAAGTTGAAGCGGTCCGCGCCAAGTTGAAGCCCGGGTCCGGCGGGAAGCCGGCCTCCGGCGCGGGGCCCGCCGCCAAGGAATCCCCGCCGACCCATTAACAGCGGCCGGGGCGGTCATGTATTCTTGTCATGATTACCGAACGGCCGGTCAGTAATTTGCTGATGTAGTTGCCGCCGTCCGGTTCCGTTCACACCCAGGCCTTGGAAGGACCCGTCGACGATGACCAGTACCGCAGTCGCCCCGGAAGTAACGGCAGTGCAGACCGTTCCCAGTTTCGTCCAAGGGGTCTGGTGGGCGCCCGCCGCCGCAGCGGAGGGTGTCCCCGTCCGGGACGCGAGCACCGGCGAGGTGCTCGCGAAGGTAAGTACCGAAGGCCTGGACCTGGCCGCCGTCGTCGACTATGGCCGCACGGTAGGCCAGCGCGAACTGGGCAGGCTCACCTTCCACCAGCGCGCGCTGAAGCTGAAGGAACTCGCCCAGCACCTCAACGCCCTGCGCGAAGAGTTCTATGAGGTCTCCTTCAAGACCGGCGCCACCCGGATCGACTCGATGATCGACATCGACGGCGGCATCGGCGTCCTGTTCACCTTCGGCTCGAAGGGCCGCCGCGAACTGCCCAACTCGCAGGTGGTGGTGGACGGGCCCATGGAGGTGCTGTCCAAGGACGGCTCCTTCGCCGGCGAACACATCTACACCCGTATCCCCGGCGTTGCCGCGCAGATCAACGCCTTCAACTTCCCGGTCTGGGGCATGCTCGAAAAGTTCGCGCCGGCGTTCCTGGCCGGCGTGCCCACCATCGCCAAGCCGGCCACGCCCTCGGGCTACCTGGCGGCCGCCGTGGTGCGCGCCATCGTCGAATCCGGCATCCTGCCGGAAGGCTCCCTGCAGCTTGTCTCCGGCCCGGCCCGCACCCTGCTGGATGAACTCGACTACCGCGACCTCATGGCCTTCACCGGCTCGGCGTCCACGGCCAACTCCCTGAAGTCGCACCCCAACGTCGTCACCGGCGGCGTGCGCTTCACCTCCGAGACCGACTCGCTGAACGCGGCCATCCTCGGCCCGGATGCCGTTCCCGGGACGCCCGAATTCGACGCCTTCATCAAGTCCGTCGTCACGGAAATGACCGTCAAGGCCGGGCAGAAATGCACCTCGATCCGCCGCACCATCGTGCCGCAGGACCTCGTGTCCGAGGTCGTGGCCGCGGTCGGTGCCCGGATCAACGAGCGCGTGGTGCTCGGCGACCCGCGCGCCGAGGGCGTCACCATGGGGGCGCTCGCCTCCCTTGAGCAGCTGGCCGACGTCCGGGCAGCCGTGCAATCCATGCTCGACGCCGGCGGCGAGCTCGCGTACGGCACGCTCGATTCGCCGTCGGTCGCCCGCGCGGACGGCAGCGTGGGCGTGGTGGACGGTGGCGCGTTCATGTCGCCGCTGCTCCTGAGCTGGACCGACGCCGACGCGCAGGAAGTCCACGCCCGGGAGGCCTTCGGCCCGGTGTCCTCGGTGATCGGGTACCGCGACCTGGACGACGCAGTCCGCCTCGCGGCCCTCGGCCGCGGCTCGCTGGTGGCCACGGTCTGCACCAATGACTCCGAGGTCGCCCGGACCCTGGTGACCGGGATCGCCGCTCACCACGGCCGCGTCCTCATGCTCAACCGCGAGGATGCCCGCACCTCCACGGGCCACGGCTCGCCTGTGCCGCACTTGGTGCACGGCGGTCCGGGACGTGCCGGCGGCGGCGAGGAACTGGGCGGCATCCGCTCCGTGCTGCACCACATGCAGCGTACTGCCATCCAGGGATCGCCCAATATGCTGACCGCCGTCACCGGCGTCTGGCACAGCGGTGCGGACCGGAACTTCACCCTGGAAAGCGAAGGCGTACACCCCTTCCGCAAGTCCCTGGCCGATCTGCGGATCGGCGATGCCTTCCGCTCGGAGCTGCGCCAGGTGACGCTGGAGGACATCACCGCCTTCGCCAACAGCACCGGAGACACCTTCTACGCCCACACCAACGAGGAAGCCGCCGCGGCCAACCCCTTCTTCCCGGGCATTGTGGCGCATGGCTACCTGCAGCTCAGCTGGGCCGCCGGGCTTTTCGTGGAACCGGCGCCGGGCCCCGTGCTGGCCAACTATGGCCTGGAAAACCTGCGCTTCACCACGCCACTGGCCGCAGGGGACTCCTTCCGGGTGGTCCTCACGGCCAAGAAGATCACGCCGCGTGAGACCGACGAATACGGCGAGGTGGCCTGGGACGCGGTCCTGACGAACCAGCGCGACGAGACCGTGGCCACCTATGACGTCCTGACGCTCGTGGCGAAGTAAAGGCCGGTCCCGGCATGCCCGGCCACCGCTGCTCGGGCATGCCGGGCCCCCTCCTACCTGTCCGGATCCCTGGGGCCCAGGGCGTTGTTTCGCCGGATCAATCCGGCGATCAACAGGGGCACGCCGAGCAGCACGGGGATGAGGCTGTACAGGGTGTGCCGCCCGCCCGTCGCGCTCATGACGATGGCGAAAACGAAGAACCCCACCAGGAACAGGAGGCCTGTGATCATCAGGCCCCTGCCTTGGCGGGGGCTTCGCATGGGCCTGCCGACGGGCGGCAGCCAGTCCGGGACCTTGTCTGTCCAGCTCACAGTTCTTTTGTACACCTCCGGGCGTAAAATCTTGCCCGTAGGAGGTGGCGATCATGATTCTTGCCCTCAACACAGCCACAACCATCCTGCCCGTCGATGATCCAGCCCGCGCCCGCAGCTTCTATGCTGAGAAACTCGGACTCCCGCACCACGGCATGACCTGGGATGGAAACGATCTGTTCGGCCTGGACGGCGGTCACATGTTGCAGTTGATGCCGGTCAAGGACGGTGTGCATTCGGAGCACACCACCCTGAGCTTCGAGGTCCGCGATATTGAGCGTGCCGTCGACGAGATGGAATCCAAAGGCGTCCGGTTCCAGGACTACGATGAGCCGGATCTGAAAACCGACCACCACATCTGCACGACGGACGACGAGCGCTGCGCGTGGTTCATGGACACCGAGCACAACATCCTCTGCATCCACGAGCCATTGAGCGTCGCGGAAAAGGTGGGCGTGTACGACGTGGAGTACCAGGTCTAGGCGGCGGGCCTGTCCTGAACGCCAGGTCCGAACGGCTAGCCGGGCGAACCTGGCGGTTCGGGGTCCGGCTCAGTGGACGCTGTCCACCTGGTCGGGGATCACGCTGCCGTCCGGCCGGGTGATTGCCTCCTTGCCGTTCTCCGGGGTGGTGAAGCCCTTGGTGGAGCAGGGGTAGGCTTCACTGCGCTGCGGCTTGGGGTCGATGAACATCGGCGTGATGAGCCACTTTCCGCCCTCGTTGTCGTAGGCACGGCACATCAGTTCGGTGTTGTTCCGGTTGACCACCAGGCGCGCTTCCGTCGCGTCCCCCACGAAGGTCACATCGGTGCCGGAGTCGCCGGCCGCGAGGATCTGCCGCTTCTCTGCGGGAAGCTGTTTGAAAGCTGCCGGGCCGTCGACACCGAAGATCTCCTGGTTGGCCCAACAACGCTTGCCGTCCTTGTACGTCATCACGGAGTCTTCACCATCGGGCACGCCGCCGCACCCCTTGAGATGCGTGGTCTGCAGGCCGTTCCGGTACACACTGCGGACGCCGACGACGTGCGCCGCGTCGACGCCGACCTCACCGGACCAGGCCTTGACCACGGGTTCCGGCGAGGCGGACACCACCCACGGCACCACGCCGTGGGCCTGGAGGGTGCCGATGAGGTCCTTGATCTGCGGGTAGATGCGGATGTAGCCGTCCACCTTCTGGGTGCCGACCTTCTGCATGGTGCCTACGGGCGCTGCCAGGTTCTCCTGCTTCATCGCCGTAGCGAACTGGCCGAGTTCTTCTTCGCTGTAGCCCGCGGACAACGCCGTCCCCCAGGCATAGGCTCCGGTGAGGCGGCGGGCATTGAAGCCTTCGAAGGCTTCCTCACCGGCGCGCGTCTTGTCGTCAAGGATGGCCAGGATTTCGTCCGCGCAGGCGGTGTTCTTTGCGGTGTCAAGCGGCTTCCCGGCCGGTGTTGCGGTACCGCAGGCGGTGCTCAGTGCCTTGGCAGCGGTGTCGGTGAGGTAGCGGTTGGTGGTTTTCCAGTCCTTGTTCTCCGGCTGCAGGACCTTGTTGTTCCGCAACATCCAGAAGTTGGTGCCGTAGCCGATGTCGTTCTTGACGACGGTATTGTCCCAGTCGAAGATGGCCACCGGTGCCTCGCCGCCCTTGAATGTTCCGGTGCAGTTGCTGTGCGCGTCAATGGCGGCCTGGAGCTTCTCCCGGACGCCCTGCGGCCACTCGAGTTTGGTGTCCAGTTGTCGGCAGGAGGCCGACGCCGTTGTGCTGGCCTCCGGTGCCGGGCCTGCGGCGGGTGCCGCGCAGGAAGTCATAGCGAGGATGCCGGCAAGTGCCGCGCCGGCTGCAGTGAAGCGGGTACCACGAGTCATGCGATATTCCCTTCTGTTTCGGTATGAAAACAGACCGTAGCAGTGGGAAAGCCAGTTGTATATAGTGCAACATGGCGCGCATTGTGCAATTAACGTGGTTGGAGGTTTCCCGGGACCGAGGCGTGCAGGCCGTCGAAGGCCATGGTGATGACGTCGTCGGCCAGGCGCTGCGGGGAAAGTGAACCGCCCGGCTTGTACCACTCCACGATCGAGTTGATGGTGCCGAACAGCAGCCGGGTGACCGTGCGCGGATCGATGTCCTGGCGCAGCGAGCCTTCCTCGCGGGCGTCCGAAATCAGCGCGGCTACCTTGTGGTCGAAGGCGCGGCGCCGCTCGAGGGCGTTCCGCTCGATCTCCGTATTGCCACGCAGGCGCAGCAGCAGGGTGACGAAAGGAAGCCGTTCCACGAGGACCGAGATGGTCTGCCGCAGCACGAACTCCAGCCGGGCATCGGCGGCACCGGAGGTGGCTTCCGGCTGTTCCAGGATCGCTTCCAGGCCGCCCAGGGCGTGGTCGAGGGCGAGCTTGAGCAGCTCGCCCTTCGACGGCACGTGGTGGTAGATCGCCGACTTGGAAATGCCGAGGTTCTCGGCCAGGATGCCCATGGAAGTGGCATCGTAGCCGTGGCGGTTGAAGACGTCGACCGCGATGCGCAGCACCGACTGCTGGTCGTAGCCCGGCCGCCCGCGCTTGCTTGCTGTTGCTGTTTCCTTCGGCATGTCCGCTATTTTCCCATGTCCGGTTCCCTGACCGTTTAGATTGCGCCCGGTGGCGCGCAGTTCGCTGTGGTGCCCGGTTCCCTGCTGTGGTCAGCCCTTGGGCCGCAGATCGTAGATCCGGCGCAGCTTGCCGTTCGAGCGTTCCAGCGAGCCCGGTTCGACGACGTCGATCACGCACGAAGAACCCACATGGATCTTGATCTGCTCGCGCAAGGCGTGGCCCGCCGTCGTGCCGCCCTCGGGTGAGACGCCTTCGCGCCGTTCGATCTTCACGGTGAGGGTGTCCATCCGCTTGCCCTCGGGGCGGGTGATTTCCAACTGGAAGTGCGGGCTCAGCTCCGGAATGCGCAGGGCGATTTCCTCGATCTGTGAGGGGAACAGGTTCACCCCGCGCAGGATGATCATGTCGTCGCTGCGGCCGGTGATGCGCCCCATGCGGCGGTGCGCCGGGCGTGCGGTACCGGGCAGCAGGCGGGTGAGGTCCTTGGTGCGGTAGCGGATGATCGGCAGCGCTTCCTTGGTGAGCGAGGTGAAGACCAGTTCGCCGGGTTCGCCGTCGCCCAGCACTGAGGCAGGGCCGCGCCCGGGGTCGAAGGGGTCGATGATCTCGGGGCGGAAGTGGTCCTCCCAGATGTGCGAACCGTCCTGGGTTTCCACGGCCTCGCCTGCGACGCCGGGGCCCATGACTTCCGAAAGGCCGTAGATGTCGCAGGCCTTGATGTTCATGGTGGTTTCGAGTTCGTGGCGCATCTCCTCGGTCCACGGCTCGGCGCCCAGCACGGCGTACTTGAGGGAAGTGGAGGCCGGGTCGATCCCCATGTGGGCCATGGCGTCCGCGATGGTCAGCAGGTAGGTGGGCGTGGCCAGGATGGCGTCGGGCTGGAAGTCCTGGATGAGCTGGATCTGGCGCTCGGTCTGGCCGCCGGACATCGGGATGACGGTGCAGCCGAGCGCTTCGGCTCCGGCGTGGGCGCCCAGGCCGCCGGTGAAGAGGCCATAGCCGTAGGCGTTGTGGACCTTCATGCCGGGACGCACGCCGGAGGCGCGCAGCGAGCGGGCCACCAGGCTTGCCCAGTTGGCGAGGTCGTTCTTCGTGTAGCCCACCACGGTGGGGCGGCCCGTGGTGCCGGAGCTGGCATGGATGCGGGCCACCTCGTTCTGGGGCACGGCGAACATGCCGAAGGGGTACTCGAGGCGCAGGTCTTCCTTGGTGGTGCAAGGGAACTTGCCCAGGTCGCCCAGTTCGCGCAGGTCCGAGGGGTGGACGCCGGCGTCGTCGAACTTGCGCTTGTACAGTGGCACGCGCTCGTAGGCGTAGGCCACGGTGTGCTGCAGGCGGCTGAGCTGGAGGGCCTCGAGCTCGTCGCGGGACATGGTCTCCTCGCGGTCCAGCGGGGCATCCTGCTGGGTGGCGTTGAGGGTGGGGCTGTTCTGGGTCATATCTGCCTACTTCTTGGAGATGGTGCGGCTGCGGCCACGGAACTCGGCGATGAGTTCGCCGTAGCCTGCGGGGTCATCGGAGCTGGGGTCCGCGGAGGGGGAGCCGAGGGTGCCGGGGTCCGCGGCAAAGATCTGCACGTCGTACAGACCGCTGCGCCCGGTGTGCGCCCGGCGGTTCGCGACGGCGGTGATCACCTGGCCCTTGAACGAGGGCTGCAGGAAGTTGATGTCGACGCCGGAAGCCACCGTGATGTTGCGGGCTTGCGACGGCGTGGGGCGGGCGGGGTTGCACGCCAGCGCGAAGGCGGTGTCACCGAAGGCGAAGATCATTCCGCCGTGGGCCATGCCGAAGCCGTTGAGCATTTCCTTGCGCAAGGTCATCCGGATCGTGGCGTGGCCGTCGTCGAGCCGGATGACCTCGAGTCCCATCCATTCGGAGGCATAGTCGTTCTTGAGCAGATGGTGCTGCACTGCACCGTGTCCTTGAACAGCGGAAAGCGCGGTCTCGGTCATGCCTCATTGCCTCCAGTTTTATTTACCGAATGTTCATTAGGTAATCCCAGATCGACGGAAGTGTCAAGGGCCACAACGGCCGGGTGGGCCGGAAGGGTAGCCTCGGAGCATGCCAAGCATCGATTTGCCCCTCCGCACCGAGCGGCTGCTGCTGCGCCGCTTCGAAGCCGGGGACCTCGAGCGTTTCCACGCCTACCAGTCCTTGCCGGAGACGGCGAGGTTCCTGCTCCGGCCCGAACTGAGCCTCACCCAGGCCATGGAAGCCCTGGGCCGCTACGCCAACTTCAGCTTCGAGAAGGAAGGCGACTGGATCTGCCTGGCCATCGAGCGTGCGGACCACCCCGGGCTCATCGGCGAAGTGGTGCTCAAATGGCTTCCCGGCACCGGCCAGGCCGAAATCGGCTGGATCATGGCACCGGAAGGACGCGGGCACGGCTACGCCACGGAGGCGGCGGAGGCGGTGCTGCGGCTGGGGTTCGAGACCCTGATGTTCCACCGCATCGACGCCAAGTTGGATGCGCTCAACACGGGCTCAGCCGGGATCTGCGAAAGGCTTGGCATGCGGCGGGAAGCGACGCTCGTGGACAACTGGCATTACAAGGGCCAGTGGTCCACGGAGCTGATCTACGCGATGCTCGACTCCGAATGGCGCCGGCGCTGAACATCGATCGCTCCGCAACTGTCGTTCCGGGCAGCCAAACGGCAGTTGCGGAGCAATCGACAGAGAAGGGACTACTGGCTACTTGAGCCCGGCGCCCGGCAGCAGTTCGGTGGCGCCCAGCGAATCTGCCACGAAGGCATAGTCCCAGGCCCGTTCGCGCCATTGCACGTACCTGCCGGAGGCCCCGCCGTGCCCGCCGTCCATCTCGATCTTCATCACCACGGGTTCGGGGCCGGTGGTGGTTTCGCGCAGCGCCTGCACCCACTTGGCCGGTTCCACGTAGAGCACGCGGGTGTCGTTGAAGGACGTCACCGCGGCAATCTTCGGGTACGCCGCAGCCCGGATGTTCTCGTACGGGCTGTAGGACTTCATGTACGCGTACACCTCGGGGTCGGTGATGGGGTTGCCCCACTCTTCCCACTCCAGCGCGGACAACGGAAGCTCCGGGTCCAGGATGGTGGTCAGTGCGTCCACGAACGGTACCTGCGCAACCACGGCCGCATACTTTTCGGGGGCGAGGTTGGCCACGGCCCCCATCAGCAGGCCGCCCGCCGAGCCGCCCATCGCGGCGATCCGGCCCGGTGCCACCCAGCCCGATCCCGCCAGCCAGTCCGTGGCCGCCACGAAGTCCGTGAACGTGTTCTTCTTGTTGAGCTTCTTGCCGTCCTCGTACCAGTGCCGGCCGAGTTCGCCACCGCCGCGGATATGCGCGATCACCATCACGATGCCGCGGTCCAAAAGGGACAGCCGCGCCACGCCGAAGCCGGGATCCATGCTCACCTCATAGGACCCGTACCCGTACACCAGGCCGGCCGCCGTCGAATCCTGCGCGACCGAGGCGTGCCGCAGCACCGACAGCGGCACCCGGGTGCCGTCGTCGGCCGTTGCCCATTCGCGGGTGGCGACGTAGTCGCTTGCGGAATAGCCGCCGAGCACCGGGCTTTCCTTGCGCAGCAGCAGCTCGCCCTCCGGCTGGTCCGCGGTGGGGAGCACGAAGTCGTACACCCGCGACGGCGTGAAATAGGAGGTGTAGCCCATGCGGACCACCGGGGCCTCGTAGTCCGAGCCGGAAACCCCTGCGGTGTAGAGCTCTTCGTCGAAGGCCGGCTCCACTGCGGCGGCCTGCTCCGGGGTGCCGAGGCCGGCGAGCGGGATCACCTGGACCCGCTCGATGGTGTCCTGCCGGACCGAGACGAGCAGGTGCGTGGCGGTGACACCCGCGCCGTTGACGCGGACGTCGTCGGAATGCCCGACGACGGTGCGCCAGTGCTGTTCGGCGAGCGGCTTGGCGAATTCGGCCGGGTCCGCCACGGAGACCATTGAGTTGATGGCGTCCTTGTTGTGCGTGAGCAGAATGGTTTCCGCCTTGCTGCCGTCGAGGGCCTCCAGGAGGAACGGCTCGGCCTCGTACAGCAGGTGCTCGTCGCGGGAAATCACGGTGGAGAGGCCGGCGTCGTAGGCGTCAAAGCGCAGCAGGCGCGTTTCGCTGAATTCGGAGCAGCCGATGCTCAGCACCAAGTGGCGGCGGTCCGAGGAGAGCTCGAAGCCGAGCCACATGGCCGGATCGTCCTCCTGGTACAGCACTTCGTCCTGCTCCACGGGCGTACCCAGCACGTGGGACTTGACCTGGTAGGGCCGCCATGCGTCGTCCACCACGGTGTAGAACAGCCGGGTGCCGTCGGGGGAGAAGGCCAGACCGTAGAAGGCGTTCTCGATCACGTCCGGCAGGAGCCCGCCGCTGCGCAGGTCCTTGACGCGGACCGTGAAGCGTTCGTCGCCGGCGTTGTCCACGGCGTAGGCGTACAGGTTTCCGTCGACGGTCACCGCGGTGCCGCCCACGGAGAAGAACGGTTTGCCCTCGGCTTCGGCGTTGCCGTCCAGCAGGATTTCCTCACCCGGGAGGTCGATGCCCGGCTCGACGGCGGGCGGGGTCCAGTCGGCCACCGGATCGCCGGAGTCCTGCGCCCGTACGCGGCACTGGATGCCGTACTCCTTGCCCTCCACCGAGCGCGTGTAGTACCACCAGCTGTCCTTGCGGCCCGGCACCGAAAGATCTGTTTCCAGGGTGCGCCCCTTGATCTCCTGGAAGATGGCCTCGCGCAGCGGTTCCTGGTGCGCCGTCACGGCTTCCTGGTAGGCGTTCTCGGCCTTGAGGTGCTCCACGACCTCGGGGGATTCCTTCTCCCGCAGCCACTCGTAGTTGTCCACGAAGACGTCCCCGTGGTGCTCCCGGGTGGACGGGACCTTCTTGGCGACAGGCGGTACGGCCGTGGTGTTCTGGAGCGGAGTCTGGGTCATGGACTCAATATATAGAGCAGCTGCATATATAGAGCAGCTGCGGCGAAACGGCGGGCGTTCGCTACTGGGGGAGACGGCTATTTGGGGAGCTGGCCAAGCCGGTCCTTGGCCAGCGCGTCGGCGACCTGGGCGATGCCGTCGTAGTCGGGCACGACGATCGACTGGCCGTCCGCCGACGTGCCGGTTCCCGCCGTCGGGAGGGTCATGAAGGACGCCGTCCGCGGGTCGATGCCGCGCAGCGCGTAGGCCAGGCCCGCGAGTTTCATGACGTCGAGTCCGTTGTCGAGGATCAGTTTGGGGGCCACCTTGGTGATGAACGCGAGGGTCTTTCCGGCGTCCTTGAGGATTCCGGAGTTGCGCAGCTTGGCCATGACTGCGCGGATGAACTCCTGCTGGTTCCGCACCCGCTGGTAGTCGCCGTCCGGGAACGCGTGGCGCTCGCGGACGAATTCCAGCGCCTGCTGGCCGTTGAGGTGGTTGATGCCCTTGGTGAAGTGGTGCTGGGTGTCCACCGCGGCGGTGAAGTCGGTGGGGACGTTCACGTCGATGCCGCCCAGGCCGTCCACGATGTCCCTGAAGGTGTTGAAGTCCACCATCACGGTGTACTGGATCTTGGTATGCAGCAGGCCCTCGATGGTTTTCTCCACCAAGGCAGGGCCGCCGAACTGCAGGCTCGCGTTGATCTTGGAACCGCCGTAGCCCGGGATGTCCACCCAGAGGTCGCGCATGATCGAGATGCCGTAGACCTTCCGCCGATCGCCCGGGATGTGCATGAGCATCATGGTGTCGGAACGCTGGTCCACCTGCCCGCCGGTGGCGGCCGCCTGCTTGGCGGCCTCCTTGGCGTTGCCGCGGATGTCGCTGCCGATCACCAGGACATTGACTGGTCCGGAAGGCAGGTCTGGCAATGCCAGCGGCGGCGTGGGCCGGTCTGCTTTGAGCAGGGATCCGGGCGGCACGGTGATACCGGGCTCCGACCCTTGGCTCGACGGTGCTGCGGCGGGTGGCGCGGGCCGGTTGACGCTCACGAGGATGCCCGCGGCCACCATGCCGAGCACCAGCACCGCCGCAAGTGCGGTGACGACTGCCCTGCGACCGTGCAGGAGGCTTTTCAGGAATTCGGCGCTGAGCCATTTCTCCATGTCCGGAAACTATCACCGGCTGCAGCCAAAACGAGCGTGTCGCAGGATGCAATTTGGCAACGGCGCCCGCTTCGGCGCCGGGTGCTGCCCGCCCCGTCCCGCCCAACTGACTGGCAGTAAACGTGTTGAGCGCTCATAACGACATCTGCGGCCAGTTGGTTGGGCCAAGGGAGGCTCAGCGCTGCGGCGTCAGGGTCTTTCGGAACAGCACCGCACCGTTGGCGTTGCGCAGGCTCACGTTGAAGGTGTCGTCGGTTCCAAGTTCCACGTGCCCGAAGTACTGGTTCTCGCCGTCGCGCGGGGATTCGCCGGCGAAGCGGCCGGCCTTGGAGAAGACCACCTCGGGGCCGAAGGTGCCATCCATCGCGTTGGGGCCGAAGGACCCGGCGTTGATGGGCCCGGCCACGAACTCCCAGAACGGATCGAAGTCGGTGAACGCGGCCCGCTCCGGGGAGTAGTGGTGCGCGGCGCAGTAGTGCACGTCCGCCGTCAGCCACACGGTGTTCTTCACCCCATGCCGCTTGAAGGCACTGAGGACGCCGGCGATTTCCAGTTCCCGGCCCAGCGGCGCGCCGTCCTCCCGGTTGGACAGGCTTTCCTGGTTCACCGGCCCGTCCGGCACGATGATGCCCAGCGGCAGGTCCGCGGCGATGACCTTCCAGGTGGCCGTGGAGTTCCGGACTTCACGGATCAGCCAGTCGAGCTGTTCCTGGCCGAGGATACGGGTGGCGTACGGTTCTTTGCCGTCCGTGTTGGGGGATTTGAAGGTGCGCATGTCCAGGCAGAAGACGTCCAGCTGAGGTCCGCGGGAGATCTTCCGGTAGATGCGGGCGGGCTGGTAGCTGCCGCCGTCGAACGTTCCCGGACGCCAGAGCGCGGCGCTGTCCGAGATCGGCATGTTCTCCTGCCACGCCTGGCGGCCGCGCGCAGCGAGGACGTTGACGTTCCGCTCGGTGTAACGCGCGTCGTCGATGATCTGGCCCGGGTACCAGTTGTTGTGGGTCTCGTGGTCGTCCCACTGGGCGATGACCGGGACGTCGGCGAACAGGGCCCGCATGTTCGCGTCCATCGAGTTGTAGCGGTGCCGGCCGCGGAATTCCTTGAGGGTTTCGGCCACCTTGGAGACTTCCTCGGTGACGATGTTGCGCCAGAGTTGCCCGTCCTTTTCGGTGACTGTGGCGGCGATGGGGCCGTCCGCGTAGATGGTGTCGCCCGAGTGGATGAAGAAGTCCGGGCGGGTCTGGTGCATGGCCTGGTAGCCACGCATCCCGCCGATGTCCTGGTTGATGCCCCAGCCCTGGCCGGCGGTGTCGCCGGTCCAGACGAAGCTTTGCGTGCCCGACGACGGCGCGCCGCCGCCTGCCGCCGCCCCCGCACCGCTGCCGGAGGTGCCGCTGCCGTAGGTACCTCCACCGCTGCCCGGTGCCGTGCGGAAGGTGCCCTGCTGCGTCTCACTGAGGGCGCCGCCGTCGTCCTCGAAACCGAGGGTGTAAGCGAAACGGGTGCCGGCCGGGAGGCGGTCCGCGTGGATCTTGGCAGTGAAGTCGCTGGCCTCCGTTGCCCAGGGCCCGCGCAGCACCCGGTTGAAGGCGAGGGGACCGCGCAGGATGTTGCCGGCGTCGTCAACGGCGCGCAGGGTGGCGGTGATCCGGCCCTGCCCGGAGGCGCGGGACCAGAGAACGGCTGAAGAGGAGGTGACGTCCCCGCTGGCGATGCCGCTGGGCAGGGTGAGTCGCTTGCGGACGAGGGGGATGCCAGCCGGGGCAGCCTGCGTGGGCGCGGTCCCGGCGGCCGTGATGCCGCCGGAAACGGCGAGGGCGGCCAGGGAGCTTTTGAGGAGGGAACGGCGCGGGAAATCAGTCATGCAGCCACTGTGGCTTCCGCGGGTGAACGCTCGGTGAGTCCGGGGTTAAGGTTCCGCACCGGCCGGGCAACGCTCTGAGGCCTGCCTCCTTCATTCGGTGTGGATGCTTGACGGCGCTCGCCGCTTCCGCATATTCTGAACGAACGGTCGGTAAATATATAGGAGCAACCATGGCATCGCAGAACCTGCAGTCTGTGCCCGCTGAGCTGTCCCCCGAAGAGCAGGAACGGGAACGCGCGGGCCAGGCGTACTTTGACCGGATCATCGCGGAAGATTCGCGCATCGAACCCCGCGACTGGATGCCGGAGGCGTACCGCAGGACGCTGCTGCGCCAGGTGTCCCAGCACGCGCATTCGGAGATCATCGGCATGCAGCCCGAGGCAAACTGGATTTCTCGCGCCCCCAGCCTGAAGCGCAAGGCCATTCTCATGGCCAAGGTGCAGGACGAGGCCGGCCACGGGCTCTACCTGTACTCGGCCGCGGAAACGCTGGGGCAGAGCCGCGACAAGATGATGCAGGACCTCATCGACGGCAAGGCCCGCTACTCTTCGATCTTCAACTACCCGGCGGTGAGCTGGGCGGACATGGGCGCCATCGGCTGGCTCGTGGACGGCGCCGCGATCTGCAACCAGGTGCCCCTGTGCCGGGCCTCCTACGGACCCTACGGACGCGCGATGGTGCGCATCTGCAAGGAAGAGTCCTTCCACCAGCGCCAGGGCTTCGAGATCCTGCTGGAACTGTCCAACGGCACGCCCGCCCAGAAGCAGATGGCCCAGGACGCCGTGAACCGCTGGTACGCCCCGGCCCTCATGATGTTCGGACCGCCGGACGACGATTCACCCAACTCGAAGCAGTCCATGGCGTGGAACATCAAGCGCTTCAGCAACGACGAACTCCGCAGCCGCTTCGTCGGCATGATGGTGGAGCAGGTCAAGGTCCTGGGCCTGAGCCTGCCGGACCCGGACATCCGCTTCAACGAAGAAACGAAGAAGTGGGAACACGGCCCGCTGGATTGGAACGAATTCAAGGACGTCCTGGCCGGCAAAGGCCCCTGCAACGCGCAGCGCATGGAGCGCCGCCGCCAGGCACACGAAGACGGTGCCTGGGTCCGCGAAGCCGCCGCAGCCTACGCCGCCAAGCAAGCACAGAAGGAACACGCAGCATGACAAACCCAAACGAGACCCACTCCAAGGAAACCCCCTGGCCACTCTGGGAAGTCTTCGTGCGCTCCAGCCGCGGCCTCTCCCACGTGCACGCCGGTTCGCTGCATGCGCCGGATGCCGTCATGGCCCTGCGCAACGCCCGCGACCTCTACACCCGCCGCAACGAAGGCGTGTCCATCTGGGTGGTCCCGGCCGACGCGATTTCCTCCAGCGACCCGGATTCGAAGGGGTCCTTCTTCGAATCCCCGCAGGGCAAGGACTACCGCCACGCCACCTACTACACCAAGAGCGAAGGCGTGAAGCACCTGTGACAAGCGAACACAGCACCGATTTCGCGATCGAAGGCCACGGCGACATTTCCGTAGGCGTCAGCGGTGCCGGCGCCTCCGGCGACGGCTCGGCAAGCGCCACCCGCATCACCCCCGGTAACGCCCTGCGTCCGGAGGACATCGCCCTCGAAGTGCGCCGCGGCACCGTCAGGCCCGGAGAAGACGTGGCCGAGTACGCCCTGCGCCTTGGTGACGACGCACTGATCCTGGCCCAGCGCCTGGGGCACTGGATTTCCCGGGCACCTGAGCTCGAAGAAGACATCGCCTTGGGCAACATCGCCTTGGACCAGTTGGGCCACGCCCGATCGTTCCTCACCTACGCGGGGGCCCACTGGGACAAGAGCGAGGACGAGCTCGCATACTTCCGCCGCGAGCCGGAGTTCCGCTCGGCACACCTCTTCGAACAGCCCAACGGGGACTTCGCCGTGACCATCGCGCGGCAGTTCATCGTGAGCTACTACCAGTTCGAGCTCTATGAACGACTCACGGGCTCCGCCGACGCCACCATTGCCGCGATTGCCGCGAAGGCCCTCAAGGAAGTGGACTACCACCGCGACCACAGCGCCCAGTGGGTGCTGCGTCTGGCCGGCGGCACCGAGGAATCCCGGCGCCGGATCATCCGGGGCTTCCGGCTGCTCTGGCCGTACGTCGACGAAATCTTCGAAGACGACGAACTGACCGCACGCCTCGCCGAAGCCGGCACCGGCGTCCAGCCTTCCACGCTGCGGGAAGACTTCGACCGCCTCACCGGCGAGGTGCTCGCCGAGGCCGGACTCGCCGGAGAATACGCCGAGGGCGGCCTGGGCCTGGACCGCATCCCGCAGTCGCTCGGGGGCGGCCGGCGCGGCAAGCACTCCGAACACCTCGGCTTCGTGCTCGCCGAAATGCAGGTCCTCGCCCGCGAACATCCCGGGGCAAGCTGGTGACCAGCATGGAAACCGTCCTGACCTCCGAACAGCGCAGGGCCGCCGAGCAGGAAGCCTGGGAGCTCGCCGCCACTGTCTGCGACCCGGAAATCCCGGTCCTCACCATCGAGGACCTGGGCATCCTCCGCGCCGTGCGCGTGCTGGACGACGCCGTGCCTGAAGGCGACGCTGTGGCTGAAGACGCCCCCGACGGCGGTGTGTCCGACGGCGGCGCCCGCCGGCCCGCCGTCGAACTCACCATCACACCCACCTACTCGGGCTGCCCGGCGATGGACGCCATCAGGGACGACCTGAAGTCAGCGTTTGCCACGGCAGGCTACAGGGACGTCCGCGTCAACCTGGTGCTGGCACCGGCCTGGACCACGGACTGGATGACGGAATCCGGCAAGGCGAAGCTGCAGCAGTACGGCATCGCGCCGCCGTCGGGCAATTCCCGGGCGGGCGGCCACACCGGCCCCGTCCGGCTGAACCTCGCGGTCAAGTGTCCGCAATGCTCGTCGCTGAACACCAAGGAACTGACCCGATTCGGCTCCACCTCCTGCAAGGCCCTGTACGTCTGCCAGGACTGCAAGGAACCGTTCGACTACTTCAAAGTGCTGTAAAGGAAAAAGGTAGCCAGATGACCACCGAAACCCCCACGGCCAGCCGCCGTCGCGCGTCCTTCCACAGCCTCGCGGTCTCCGAGGTGCGGCGCCTGACCGAGGACGCCATCGAAGTCACCTTCGCCGTCCCGGCGGAGCTGGCAGGACAGTACGACTACCTGCCCGGCCAGTATGTGGCCCTGCGGACCACGCTCCCTGACGAGTCCGGCGAGCCCCACGAGGTCCGGCGCAGCTACTCGATCTGCGCAGAGCCGCGCAGCTTCGCGGACGGCAGCAGCGAGATCCGGGTGGCCATCAAGAAGGACCTTGGCGGCATCTTCTCCACCTGGGCCAATGCCGAGCTCGCTGCCGGGGACACCCTGGACGTGATGAGCCCGCAGGGCGCGTTCATCTCCAAGCACGGCAGGGACGGCTCCACCGTGCAGCACAACGTCATGAACTCCATGAACAATCCGCAGGAGATGGCAGGCGAGCTCGCCGGAGACGCAGGCTCCTTCGTGGCCATCGCCGCCGGATCCGGCATCACTCCGGTCATCGCGATCGCGCGTACCCTCCTGGCCGCCAACCCGGACACCCGCTTCGACCTGATCTACGCCAACAAGGCCGCCATGGATGTCATGTTCCTGGAGGAACTGGCGGACCTGAAGGACAAGTACCCGTCCCGGCTGGCTCTGCATCATGTGCTCTCCCGCGAGCAGCGGATCGCGCCGCTCATGACCGGCCGGATCGACTCCGAGAAGCTGGAGGCCCTGCTGTCCTCGGCCATCCACGCCGAGGACATTGACGAATGGTTCCTGTGCGGGCCCTTCGAGCTGGTCCAGCTGTGCCGCGACACCCTCGCCGCCCGCGGCGTGAAGCCGGAGAATGTGCGCTTCGAACTGTTCACCACCGGCCGCCCGGACCGTCCCGAGGGCAACGCCGGCCGGCCCGTTATCGCAGACGAGTCCGAGGACACCTACAAGATCACCTTCAAGCTGGACGGCCTTACCGGCGATGTCTCCAGCCCCACCCACGCCCGCGAATCCATCCTCAACGCCGCGCTGCGGGTACGCCCGGACGTGCCCTTTGCCTGCGCCGGCGGGGTCTGCGGCACCTGCCGCGCCAAACTGGTCAGCGGCACGGTCACCATGGACGAAAACTACGCGCTGGAGCAGGATGAACTGGACAAGGGCTACGTGCTCACCTGCCAGGCCCACCCGACCAGCGAAAACGTCACCGTCGACTTCGACGTCTAAGACCGCCCGTCTTCCCAAGGAGCACGCATGATCGAGTTGTCCATCGCCGGCGGGATCGCCGAAATCGTCCTGAATGCACCCCAGAAGCTGAACTCCCTCAACGAGGAGGCGCTCGCAGAACTGGACAAGGCGTACGACGACGCCGCTGCCGCCGCCGGCCGGGGGGAGGTGCGGGCGCTGCTCCTTCGGGGAGAGGGCCGCGCCTTCTGTGCCGGACGGGACATCGCCGGGGTGACCCCGGAGGACGACGACGCCGAAGCCTATCTTGGCGGCCTGGTGGAACCGCTGCTCAAGAAGATGGCGGCCTTCCCGGCACCCACCTTCGCGGCGGCGCACGGGGCCTGCCTCGGCGTCGGGCTTGGGCTGCTGCTGGCTACGGACGTGGTGTACGTGGCGGAGAACGCCAAATTCGGCTCGCCGTTCGCCAAGCTGGGCGCCACGCTGGACTCGGGTGGGCATTGGTATTTCACCGAGCGCCTGGGCATGCACCGCACCCTGGACCTGATCTACACCGCTGACCTCATCAGCGGCAGCGAGGCCGTGGCGGAGGGCCTGTTCAGCCGGGCGATGCCGGACGACTCGCTGCTATCCGTGACCCGCGCCATCGTGGAACGCGTGGCGGCCGGGGCAACCGGTGCGTTCACCGCCAGCAAGGAACTCGTGGCGCACATCCGCGACCAGCGCCTGGGACTCTGGGCCTCGATGGCCGAGGAAAACACCGAGCAGGCCCGGTTGTGCAAGAGCGAGGACTACGCCGAGGGCTTCCGCGCCTTCCAGGAGAAACGGGCCCCGGTCTTCAAGGGCTGAAGCCGATGCGCGGGGCCGGCTTCTCGCTGACCGTTTTCGAGGCTAGGTTCTGGCCCGAAGGTTTCCAGACGCGCTCGTCGTCGAGAACGAGGTCGGCCGGTGGCGCGATGATGCGGGCTGCGATCTCTTGGGAACGGAGTTCGGCGACAAGGATGTGCAGCATTTCTTCGGCCATGGCTTTCGTGACATCCCCCTTGGTGTCAGTCCAAATCATTGGTCCCAGATCGGTGAGGTAGACGTCGGATACGTAGTTTGGCGTGTACTGAGGGTATTCGCCCGTCATTTCGGCGGGGGTCAGTTCGTTTCCGTTCTGATCCACCGTGAAAATGCGTCTTGCCGCTGCAAAGAGCGCCGCAGCCGCCTTGTCCTGATCGTCTGACACGACAAGGAATGCGGGGGACATCTCCCACCCTTCGCCCAAGGATTCATCCCACTTCTCTCCCTGCTTGTCGAAGATGTCAGGTTCGACGGTTACGCGGGCCGGGCTGAACGTTTGTGGGTTCGTGCTGGTTCCCCGTGGCTGCACGAATCCGGAGCATCCCGCCAAGGCTATTCCGAAGAACAACACCAATGCCCCGCAAGAACGTCGTCTTGACATGTGTCTCTCCCCAGGGACTGTCAGTTGAGGTCAGTGTAGGCCACTCTCACTGCGCCACGCCGTCCGAAACTGTGGCCATCGTGGAGCGGGTGGCGGTCGGAGCAACCGTTGCGTTCAACGCCAGCAAGGAACTCGTGGCGCACATCCGCGACCAGCGCCTGGGACTTGGGGCCTCGATGGCTGAGGAAAACACCGAGCAGGCCCGGTTGTGCAAGAGTGACGACTATGCCGAGGGCTTCCGCGCGTTCCAGGAGAAGCGGGCACCGGTCTTCAAGGGTTAGGCCTGGCGAAGGGCCAGCGATGGAGAAGGCTCCGGGATTCCTGTGCGGAATTGCCCGGAGCCTTTGCTGTGTGCGGAGGGAAATACTTCCCGCAGCATTGACTCAGCAGC
The DNA here is from genome assembly GCF_003369445.1 of Arthrobacter silvisoli. Taxonomy (GTDB): domain Bacteria; phylum Actinomycetota; class Actinomycetes; order Actinomycetales; family Micrococcaceae; genus Arthrobacter; species Arthrobacter silvisoli. Next base: position 59,222 of record NZ_QRCU01000017.1, on the reverse strand, counting down.
TGAGCGCCACGGGGCTTGTCAGACCGTTCGGGTCGGACTTCGAGCAGCTGAAGATGACCGTTCCAACGGGTTGTTCAATCGCCAGGGAAATCGACGTCACCGTCAGGACCGGGTTCACGCCCGTCCAGTTGCTGTTCGGGCATCCGGCCTGCGCGGCTGTCACCGTGCCCGGGGCCGACAGTACAGCTGGATTGGTGTTGAGGGTGAGGTTGCCGTTCTTGATTGCCGAGCTGTCAATCAGCGTGGGCGCGACGGCGGGGCCGATCAGGACTTTGTTCTGCCCGGGTGCGACGTTTCCGCCCTGGTTCTTGCATTGATAGACGGCGAAGCCGGAAACGCTCACGGTGGCGAGAAGGTCGTCGTTTCCGAGTCCGGTTAGGACCGCCCGACAGGTGGTGGTGGCTGTTGATCCGCTGATGCTCACGGTACAGACGGGGTCGCCGCCCTTTTTGAAGTGCGGGCTGCTCGCCTGGGCCGCAGACACACCAGCTGTGAACGCGAGCAGGAACGCTGCGCACAGCATGAGGAATTGCTTGAGGATCTTGTTCATGATTTGACCTTTGGAGTCATTGTTCCGCCACGCGAACGTGGCACTCCATGTCAGACAGCGACTGCGGCGCCGTTGTCCGACCTCAGTCCACTGCCCCCCAGAAACATGGGCAAAACGGGGGCGGAATTCGAAAACTCCGCGCCCTCCACGGGGCGGCATCGTCGGCTCCGACGCGACAGGAGCGTCCGGTGCCGGTTCAAGGCTACGCCGAGATGGAGGTCCCGGAAGACGCCTCAGCGTGCGAAAAATCGCCGTTGCGCCGCCGTTCCAAACCCGTTCGGGCCTGAGATCCGGGGACGTGTCTCAGCAGCGGAAGTAGTGGCTTTGTTTGGGTTTGCGGTCCTGCAGCAGAAGGCGATCACTGCGGCGTACCCGAACGGCTGACGGCGGTTCAGTCCTAAAATGGCGGCGGCTTGTTGCCGGTACCGACTGTGGTTGTCGCGGGTCTGGGCGGGTGGTCCGTGGTGCGTCGGCCGGTGGGGCTGGTCCATTCGAGGACCCCGGCTCCGGTTTGCCGGACCTTCCAGAGGGAGTGATGTTTGAGCATGTGGTGGCGCCGGCAGAGGCCGGCGAGGTTTGAGGCTTCCGTTGCCCCGCCAAGGGCTGCGTCCTGCGTGTGGTCCAGATCCAGGTCGCTGGCCCTGATTCCGCATCCGGGGAAACGGCATCTGGTGTCCCGTGCAGCAAGCAGCCGTTTGAGGTCTTCGCCGGGCCGGTAACGCTCCACGGCCAGTACAGCACCCGTGAACGGGTCAGTCAGGACCCTGTTCCACGCGGTGGCCTGACCGGCAAGGACTCTGGCGGTGACGGGGTCGATGGGGTGGCGGCCGTCCAGCTCGGCCGGGACCTGTTCCGGGCGGCGGGCAGCGGGGTTGCTCGTGGCCGCGCTGCCTGCGGCGCTGGCAGGTCCGCCATCAATCAGGGTCAGCACCGGGACGGTGACGTCCACGCGTGCGGTGATGGCTGCGAGGAGCCCGTCCGGGGTGTCGTGCGCGGTGGGGGCGCCGCGCAGCAGAAGCTCCGCCAAAAGGTCGGCGCGCAGCTGATCGGTGTTCCGGTTCTCGTCGTGGCTCCGACCCGGCGCCGCCGAGCCGACCGGCGGCCCGGTCTGGGCGCATGCTTCAGCGTGTGCCCGGGCCATCTGGGTGAGCCGGTCGTGAATGCCGTACGCAACAGCTGCGGGCAGGACGGCGGTGAGTTCTGCCATGCCGTCGGGCTGGGATGTCACCCGAACATGCCGCTCCGCAACGGCCCGTTCATGGCGGTCGGCGAGGGGATCGGGTTGGGCCTGCTCTGCTTCCCGGACAGCCAGGCGGCGCACGCGGCCGGGCGCCTGCTTCTCGGCACAGGGCACCACCACGGACTCGTACCGCGCCAAGGCGGCTGGATCATCCAGCGGCGCCCCGGCATCCTGGATCACCCGGGCATGGGCCAGGCTGATCCGTCCTTGCGCAAGAGCATTGAATGCGGCCGGGAAGCGATCCAACAGCTCAACGGCCTGGCCCATCTGCCGCTGGATGCTGCGGTCGTTGGCCCGGGTGGCGGTGGCAACCTCGGCCGCCACCGCCCGTTGGGCCAGTTCCGCCGACCGCGAGTCCCAAGCCGCAGCCGTAAACCCAGACCGCACAGTGCCGCCCAAAGCAGCACCGCCGTCGTTCATTACGTCCGCGAGCCGGGATGCCAGGGCGAGCGTGAATTCCCGCAATGCCTGGAGGCTGGCGATCGCCGACTCGAGGGATCCAAGAGTGGAGACCATTCCGTCCAGCACAGCCAGAGGGTCGAACGCTGCGTCAGATTGCGGCGTCCCCTCGCTCAGGCTGCTGGTCTTCTCCATGAATCCATCACATCACCGAGCTGCGACATTATTAGGCCGCGCGGCCCAGCCTGCGTTCTTGCGGGTGACGTTGTGTTGGTGGGGTCGGAAAGATCCATCCGCTGCTACGGGAGCGTAGCCTCGTGCCATGCACTCTGAGCTCCGCCGCGTACAGCTCCGCACCGGGATCACGGTCCCGTGCCTGGTCCGCCGACCGGCCGACGGCTGCGAGCTCAATGACCGCGCTGCCCCGAAAGCCCCACCGCCCCTCCTGCTGCTGCACCCCTGGGCCGAGTCCCGCCGCACCTTCGACCGCCTGCTGCCGCTCCTGCCGCCGTCGTTCACGATCCTCGTCCCGGACCTGCGTGGCCAGGGTGACGCCGACAAACCGGAGGACGGGTACTCGCTCGCGCAGATGGCGGACGACGTCGCCGCCCTCCTTGAGGCGCTCGGCATCGCCTCGGCCTGCGTGCTGGGTTCCTCCAGCGGCGGCTACCTGGCACAGCAGCTGGCCGTTGACCGGCCGGAGCTGGTGCACTCCCTGATCCTCGTGGGCGCACCCCTCAGCCTGCGGAGCCGGCCGGCGTTCGCCGCCGAAGTCGGGAAGCTCAGTGATCCCGTGGATGAACAATGGGTGCGCGATTCGCTGTCCTGGTTCACGTTGCTGCACACGGTTCCCGCCTGGTTCATCGAGGACCGGGTACAGGACGGTGTGGCGATGCCCGCCCGGGCATGGAAGGGAATCCTGGCCGGACTGTGCGAAGCGGTGCCGCCTACCGAGCACGGTTCCATCGCGGTGCCCACGCTCATCCTGTGGGGCGCCCACGATTCCCTTTTGCCGCGCCGGCACCAGGAAACCCTCGCAGCCCGGATCCCCGGCGCGCGACTGGTGGTCTACGAAGGCACAGGGCACCTGCTGCTCTGGGAATGCCCGGAGCGGGTGGGCGCGGACGTGGCGGAATTCCTCGAATCAGTCAGCCAGACGTGAAACGTACTCCTTGAGCCGCTCCGCCGCGGGCGGCGGGAAGAAACCGGCGGCCTCGATACCGGCAAGGTCCAGGGTGCTGTCCAAGGGCCGCGGCGCTGCCTGTTTGCCTTCGAAGTATTCGGCGCTGGGTACTCCGGTGACGTCGCTGCGGGGACGGCCGCAGAGTTCGAAGACGTCCGCGGCGATGTCCGCCCAGCTCTGCGCGGGGCCGCTGTTGGAGAGGTTGTAGCTGCCGTAGGGTGCCTTGGAGTCCAGCAGGTGCCTTATCCCGGCGGCAAGGTCCTCGGCAAAAGTGAGCCTGCCGGTCTGGTCATTGACCACGGACGGCTTCACGCCCCGCGCCGCGAGCGACGCCATGGTGCGGACGAAGTTCCTCCCTTCGCCCACCACCCAGCTGCTGCGCACCAGGTAGTGCCGGGGCACGACGCCGACTGCCGCCTCGCCCGCGGCCTTCGACTGTCCGTACACGCCCAGCGGCGCCCACGGACCCGCATCGGCGTGCGGCCCCGCCAGCCCGTCGAAGACGTAGTCGCTGGAAACGTGCACCAGGGTCAGCCGGTGCTCGACGGCGGTGCGCGCCAGCCGCACCACGGCTGCGGCGTTGATCTCCCAGGCGGCGCGGCGCCCCTCCGGCGTCTCGGCGTCGTCGACGGCGGTGAACGCGGCGGCGTTGATGACCACGTGATAGTCGCGCCAGTCCCGCGCTGCGAAAGCTTCCGGGGACGCGAGGTCGAAACGGTCCCGGGCGGCGAACTCGACGGCGGGGTCATCGCCGTACAGCGCCCGCAGCGCCCTGCCCAGCTGCCCGTCCGCCCCGAGGACCAGGGTCCGCCGCGGCGGGACGGCAACCACGTCCGCCAGGCGCGGGTGCCCGCGGTCCTTGTCCGAGACCTCGGCCCGCTCCAGGGGTAGTGGCCAGGGGACGGCCACGGTTTCATCGGCGAGGTTGAGCAGCGTGTACTTTGCCTCCGGGGACCAGTGCTCGTTGACCAGGTAGGAGTACACGGTGTTGTCTTCCAGGGTCTGGAAGGCGTTGCCCACCCCGCGCGGCACGAACACGGCCGTACCCGGATCCAGCTCCGCCGTGAAGAGCCGGCCGAATCCCTGCCCTTCGCGCAGGTCCACCCAGGCCCCGAAGGCCCGGCCAGCCGCGACGGAGACGAACTTGTCCCACGGCTCAGCGTGGATGCCGCGCGTGGTCCCGGCCGTGGCGTTGAACGAGACGTTGTTCTGGACGGGGCCGAAGTCCGGCAGCCCCAGTTCGGTCATGGCCCGGCGCTGCCAGTTCTCCTTGAACCAGCCCCGGTTGTCGCCGTGCACGGGGAGCTCCACCAGCAGCAGGCCCGGGATCGTCGTCTCCCGGACCGCCAGCTGCCCGCTCACGCGATTCCCTCGGCACCCTGCGCCTGGAGGCGCCGCGCCTGCTCGAGGTAGCGGGCCTCGGCTGCCTCCTTCTGCGGCCGCCACCAATCCTGGTTGTCGCGGTACCAGGCAATCGTGGCGTCCAGTCCCGCGGCGAAGTCCGGGTACGACGGCGTCCAGCCCAGCTCCGCGCGCAGCTTCGAGGAATCGATGGCGTAGCGGAGGTCGTGGCCGGGGCGGTCGGGCACGTGGTCGTATGCGCCCGGGTCCTGCCCCATCCGGTCGAGCACCAGCTCCACCACGTCCTTGTTGGAGCGTTCGCCGTCCGCACCCACCAGGTAGGTTTCGCCGATCCTGCCGTTCTCCAGGATCGCCAGCACTGCGGACGAGTGGTCGTCCACGTGGATCCAGTCACGCACGTTCCGGCCCTCGCCGTAGAGCTTGGGCCGCACGCCATCCAGGATGTTGGTGATCTGGCGGGGGATGAACTTCTCCACGTGCTGGTACGGGCCGTAGTTGTTGGAGCAGTTGCTGATGGTGGCCCGGAGCCCGAAGGAGCGCACCCAGGCCCGGACGAGCAGGTCGGATGCGGCCTTGGTGGAGGAGTACGGGCTGGACGGGTTGTACGGGGTGGCCTCGGTGAACCGCTCCGGATCGCCGAGCGGGAGGTCGCCGTAGACCTCGTCGGTGGAGATGTGGTGGAAACGGGTCCCGTGCCTGCGCGCGGCCTCGATCAGGGTGTAGGTGCCTGACACGTTGGTGTCCAGGAACGGTCGCGGCTCGTGCAGCGAGTTGTCATTATGGGATTCGGCGGCGAAGTGGACCACAGCGTCAACCGCAGCCATCAGAACGTCCACCAGCCCGGCGTCGGCGATGTCCCCGTGCACGAAACGGAACCGCGCCGGCGGCAGTCCTGCGAGCGATTCCAAATGCCCCGCATACGTCAGGGCATCCAGGACCGTGATCTCGTAGTCCGTGTGCGCCAAGGCGTAACGGACGAAGTTGGACCCGATGAATCCGGCCCCGCCCGTGACGAGGATCTTCTCCATGGATCCATACTCTAGCCTTGCGGAAGCCATGCCGGGAGGACATGATGTGGCGTATGCGCGGGATCATCCTCGCCGGGGGGACGGGTTCGAGGCTTCACCCGATCACTCTCGGGATCAGCAAGCAATTGGTACCGGTGTACGACAAACCGATGATCTACTACCCGCTGTCTACCCTGATGCTCGCCGGGATCCGCGACATCCTGGTGATCACCACGCCCCGGGACGCCGGGCAGTTCCAGCAGTTGCTGGGCGATGGTTCCCAGTTCGGCATCAGCCTCAGCTACGTCGAGCAGCCCTCGCCCGACGGACTGGCCCAGGCGTTCATCCTGGGGGAGCAGCACATCGGCAGTGATTCCGTGGCGCTGGTGCTTGGCGACAACATCTTCTACGGGCCCGGCATGGGCCAGCAGCTGGAGCGCTTCACGGACGTCGACGGCGGCGCGGTCTTCGCCTACTGGGTGCAGAACGCGGGGGCGTACGGCGTGATCGAGTTCGACGACGCCGGACAGGCCATTTCGCTCGAGGAAAAGCCGGCCAACCCGAAGAGCAACTACGCGGTTCCCGGGCTCTACTTCTACGACAACGACGTCGTCGACATCGCCAAGGGGCTGCGCCCTTCGGACCGCGGCGAACTGGAAATCACGGACATCAACCAGACGTACCTGAAGAACGGGAAGCTGCACGTCGAGGTGCTGCCCCGCGGTACGGCCTGGCTGGACACCGGGACCTTCGCCGACCTGAACGATGCCTCAAGCTTCGTGCGCACGGTGGAGAACCGGCAGGGCTTCAAGATCGGCGCTCCGGAGGAAATCGCGTGGCGCCAGGGCTACATCTCCGCCGACGACCTCCGCCACCGCGCCGAAACGCTGCTGAAGAGCGGCTACGGAAAGTACCTGCTGGGCCTGCTGGAGTCCTAGCGGGTATCCACGTCCTCGAACACCAGGAAGGTCTGGGTGTCGATGACACCCGGCATGGACTGCAACTGGTCGAAAATCACCCGCCGCAGGTGCACGTTGTCCGTGGCACGCACCAGCAGGATCACGTCGAAGCTCCCGCCCACCAGCGCGATGTGCTGGACCTCCGGGATCGCCCGGAGCTGCTCCCGCAAGGTCCGCCAGGAATGCTGCTGCACCTTCAGGGTGACGTACGCCGAGGACTTCAGCCCCGCCTTGACCGGGTCTACCACGGCCGTGAACTTGGTAATGACCCCCTCGCCCGTGAGTCGCCCGATCCGGGAGTAGGCGTGCGCGCGGCTGATGTGCACGTTCCCGGCCACTTGGGTGACGGACATCCGGCCGTCGCGCGTGAGCTCGGAAATGATGTCCCGGTCCACGTCGTCCAGCGACACTTCGAGCGTGGCGGGCGGTGCCTCGGCCGGTTCCTGTTCCGTTTCGGCCATGGTGACTCCTTCAGGGCGCAGGAAGCCCCGCGCAATTCGTCCATACACGGGCGGTAACCCAGCTCACATCCCGCAATTCGTCTTCCAGAATAGCTATTTTTCGAAAGCCTTTCCATGATTCCGGCGGGCACTGGATACGAAACTTCGTGCAGGACCATACTTGGAGGCAAATAGTGCAACAGAGGACGGACCAATGACGATCTCCGCAAGCCAGGAATCCACCACGGACCAGGCAACCGAGGTCCGGCGCAAGTTCGGCATCAGCGTCGAGGCCTACATGCTCCCGGCCCACCACCAGATCCAGATGGTGGCGCCGGACGGCACGCTGAAACCGGAAGCTGAACAAGGCACCGAACCCGGCCACGAATATCCCATCCCGGGCGACGCCGAACTCATGGCCGCTTACGAGCGGCTCGTCGTCGGGCGCCGCGTCAACGACCAGAACTCGGCGCTGGTCCGGCAGGGCCGTATGGCCGTCTACCCATCCAGCCACGGCCAGGAAGCCTGCCAGGTGGCCGCGGCCATGTGCCTGTCCGACGGCGACTGGCTGTTCCCCACCTACCGGGACGCCGTCGCCGTCATGGCCAAGGGCGTGGACCCGGTGCAGGCCATGACCATCTTCCGCGGCGACTGGCACGGCGGCTACAACCCCCAGGAACACAAGGTGGGTATCCAGTGCACCCCGCTGACCACCCAGCTGCTGCACGCCGTCGGCGTTGCCCACGCCGCCAAGCTGCGTGGCGAGGACACCGTAGTCCTGGCCATGTGCGGCGACGGCGCCACCAGCGAAGGCGACTTCCACGAGGCATTGAACTTCGCCGCGGTCTTCCACCTGCCGGTGATCTTCTTCGTGCAGAACAACAAGTACGCCATCTCCGTGCCGCTCAGCCACCAGTCCGTGGCACCCTCCCTGGCGCACAAGGCCGTGGGCTACGGCATGGCCGGCGAACGCGTGGACGGTAACGACCTCGTGGCACTCCTGGCCGTGCTGGACCGCGCCGTGAAGCTTGCCCGCGAAGGCTCCGGGCCTTTGCTGGTCGAGGCCAACACCTACCGCATGCAGGCCCACACGAACGCCGACGACGACACCCGTTACCGGGACAACGCCGAGGTCAGCGAGTGGAAGGCCAAGGACCCGCTCAGCCGCATGGACGTTTACCTCAGGAGCCGCGGACTGCTCGACGACGACGGCGCCGCCCGGATCGCCGATCACGCAGAAGCGGTGGCCACCCAGCTGCGCGAGGGCCTGGGTGAGGACGTTCCGGTGGAGCCGCAGAACCTCTTCCGCTACGTCTTTTCCAGCCCCACGCCCCAGCTGCGGGAACAATCCGCGCTGCTGGCCGACGAACTCGCCCGCGAGGAGAGCGCAAAATGACCATCACCACCTCCTCGGAAGCGAACGGCAACGTCAGCGCCGCCACCGCCCGGGCCGCAGCCAGCGCTGCCGCGGCCGCCGAAACCGCGTCGCGTCGGGAAAGCACTGCACCCCCAAGCGTCACCATGGCTAAGGCCCTCAACACCGCCATGGCCGACGCGATGCGCGACGACGCCTCGGTGCTGGTTTTCGGCGAGGACGTCGGCCGCCTGGGCGGCGTCTTCCGCATCACCGACGGCCTGATGGACACCTTCGGCGAACAGCGCTGCTTCGACACCCCGCTGGCCGAATCCGGGATCGTCGGCATGGCCGTGGGCATGGCCATGAACGGCATGCGTCCCGTCATCGAAATGCAGTTCGACGCCTTCGCCTACCCGGCCTTCGAACAGATCGTCAGCCACGTGGCCAAGATGCACAACCGCACCCGCGGCGCCCTCAAGCTGCCCATGGTCATCCGGGTGCCCTACGCGGGCGGGATCGGAGGTGTGGAGCACCACTGCGACTCCTCCGAGTCCTACTACGCCCACACCGCAGGCCTGAAGGTCTTCACCCCGGCCACCGTGGCCGACGGCTACCGGATGCTGCGCGAAGCGATCGACTCCGACGACCCCGTCATGTTCATGGAGCCCAAGAAGCTCTACTGGTCCAAGGACCAGGTGGACCTCGAAGCGCTCGCCGCCGAGCACGCCGCCCACCGCGCCGCAGGAACCAGCAGCGAGGGGCGGGCCGCCGTCGCCCGTTCCGGAACCGACGCCACCCTGATCGCCTATGGACCTTCCGTCCCCACCGCGCTCGCAGCCGCCGCGGTGGCAGCCGAGGAAGGCCGCTCCCTCGAAGTGATCGACGTGCGCACCATCGTGCCGTTCGACGACGAGACGGTCTCCGCGTCAGTGCGCAAGACCGGCCGCGCCGTGGTGATCGCCGAAGCGCACGGTTTCGCGTCCGTCGCCTCGGAGATCGTGGCCCGGGTCCAGGAACGCTGCTTCCACCACCTGGCCGCCCCCATCCGCCGGGTCACCGGCTTCGACGTGCCGTACCCCGCCCCGAAGCTGGAGCACTACTACCTGCCAAGCGTCGACCGTATCCTCGACGCCGTCGACGATCTGCAATGGGAGAACTGACCATGACCGCCGAACTGCAAGTCTTCCGCCTTCCGGACCTCGGCGAAGGCCTCACCGAAGCCGAACTCCTCAGCTGGCTCGTGGCCGTGGGCGACGAAATCCGCGTGGACCAGCCGATTGCCGAGGTGGAGACCGCCAAGTCCGTCGTCGAAGTGCCGTCCCCGTACGCCGGCACCGTGGCCGTGCTGCACGGCGAACCCGGCCAGACGCTCGACGTCGGGAAGCCGCTGATCTCGGTGGCTCCTGTGGGGATCTCTGCTCCTGGTGGTTCCGGCGCCTCCGAAGGTGCATCCGGTTCCGATGCCACTGCCGGGGCGGCATCATCCGCTCCGGCTGGCGCCGTCGACTCGCCGTCCGGCGGTTCTTCGTCCGCCGCTGCCGAAACTTACCGCACCGAGGAACGGGCCGGGTCGGGGAATGTGCTTATTGGCTACGGGACGTCCGGCGGGGGTGAGGCGCGTCGGACGCGGCCGCGGAAGGCTCCGGCCGCCGTCGTCGTTTCTGCGCCTGAAACGTCCGTCACTGAACTGTCCTTGCCCGCGGCGTCGCGGGTTCCTGGGAAGCTTTCTGCCGTGATTTCGCCGCTGGTGCGGAAGATGGCCCGGGACCATGGGGTTTCGCTGGAGAGCGTTCCTGGCTCGGGGGAGAGCGGGCTGATCTTGCGGCGCGACGTGGAGGCTGCGATCGCGGAGCCACGCAAGGCCCCACCGGCACCTGCTGCTGCGGAGGCGCCTGCCGGCTCCCTGGATTCGCGGACCGGGCTGGCCGTGGCTTCGCGGTCGGCGGTCCGCGGGGTGCGCAAGGCCGTGGCCGCGAACATGGCCCGCAGCCGCTCCGAAATCCCCGAAGCCACGGTATGGGTGGATGTGGATGCCACCGCGCTGTTGGAACTGCGGGCCGGGTTGAAGAAGGCGGGGGACCAGCACGTGCCTGGCCTGCTCGCGTTCATCGCCCGCTTCGTCACCGCCGGGCTGAAGAAGTACCCGGAGCTGAACACACGCTTCGAAACACTGCCGGATGGCAGCCAGGAGATGGTGGCCTTCGACGGCATCAACCTTGGCTTCGCCGCCCAGACCGACCGCGGCCTCGTCGTTCCCTCTGTCCGCAGTGCGGAGAAGCTCAGCGCCCGCGGACTGGACGCCGAGATCCGCCGCCTGACCGCAGTCGCTCGCGACGGTAAAGCCACCCCGGCGGAACTGGGCAGCGGAACGTTCACCCTGAACAACTACGGCGTGTTCGGCGTAGACGGGTCCGCCGCGATCATCAACTACCCCGAAGTAGCGATGCTGGGGCTCGGCCGGATCATCGACAAGCCGTGGGTGGTGGACGGCCAGCTCGCGGTCCGCAAAGTCACCGAACTGACCCTCGCCTTCGACCACCGGGTGTGCGACGGCGAAACTGCGGCCGGTTTCCTCCGCTACGTGGCGGACGCCATCGAGAACCCTGGAGCCGTGCTCTCGGACCTCTAGGGCAGAGGCCGGCGGGAGGAACGGCTTCTGACGCTCCTGCCCGCTTGCTTTCCAGGTCACCCTGAACCGGCGCCGGACAGCGGCGTGTCGTGGCAGACGCGCCGGTGTTGGCAAAAGCAAGCGGGCGGGAACGCCGCTTCGCTCCGCTATTGCAGCTTGAGCAGGTTGTGCGTGGCCGGGCCCTCCAGGAGCTTGCCCGAGGCCGAGTAGCGTGAACCGTGCAGCGGGCAATCCCAGGACTTTTCGGCGTCATTCCAGTGCAGGATGCCGCCCAGGTGAGCGCAGTGCGCGGACAAACGGCAGGTGACTCCGTCCACCGTGCAGACCGCGGCGGGCTTGCCATGGAACAACCCGGTGACGCCGGTGCCCTCCGCGGGAGTGGTCTCCTCCGTGATTTCGGGCTTCTTCTTCAGCGCGGCGTTGTCGCGCACGTTCTGCAGCTGGGTGTCCAGGTTGAACGACACCGCCGAGGACGTGCCCCGGGGCCCGGTGGTGCGGTAGTGGATGGTGCGCGCCCAGGAGTTCTGCGGGCTGCCTGTGATGTCGGAGACGATGTCCAGGGCCGCGGCCACGCCGTTGGTCATGCCCCATTTGTTGTAGCCGGTGCCGAAGAGGATCCGGCCGCGTCCCCGGGGCAGCTTGCCGAAGAACGGCATGAGGTTGATCGCCTGATAGTCCTGTGCGGACCACGTGTGCGTCAACTCGGCGCCGGGGTAGTGCCCTTGCGCCCAGGCCACGAGCTGGTCCAGCTTGGCCTTGGGCGACGGCGCCCGCCCGCCCGGGTGCCCGAAGCCGCCCACCAGCAGGAGGGAGCCGCCCGGACCTTCGCTGCCCGGCGCCGGGAAGTCGCGGATCGAACGGGTCGGCGGCTCGGCCGACAGGTACATTCCCGGCGGCGGGGTGACCCCGTCCGGGAGCCGCAGCGCGGCGGCATAGGAGCGGTTGGGCCGAAGCTTGGCAAAGTAGAGGCCGCGGTTCAAGACCGGCGTGCCAGTGGCCAGGACCACGGTTCCGGCGCGGACGTCGCCGCGGCGCGTGACCACGGTGAGGGGATTGCCAGCGCGGACGTTCATGAGCCGCACCCCTTCGACGATGCTTCCGCCGGCCGCCCGGACATCCGCAGCCAACGCCCTGAGGACGTCCATCGGGTTGAACTGGGCCTGGCGTGGAAGGCGCAAAGCGTTTTCGACGTCGAACGGAAGCCCCGTTTCGCGGGTCGCCTCCACCTGAAGACCGGCCGCCAGGGACACCTCCAGTTCGGTGCGCAGCTTCTCCGCTCCCGCGGCGGTGGTGGCGAAGGTGTAGGCGTCGCGGTACTGGAACGGCACGCCGCGCCCTTCGAGGTAACCCAGCAGCCATTCCTGGGCGGCCCGGTTCGCATCCACGTAGGCGTGGACCTGCCGGATCGAATACATGCTCCGCAGCCCGGACAGCACCGTGCCTTGCAGCAGGCTCAGCTTGGCCGTGGTGTTTCCCGTGGCCGCCGCCCCGACGTGGCGCCCTTCAAGCACGAGGACGGTGGAACCAGCCTGGGCAAGCATCACGGCGGTGGCCAGGCCGGTGATCCCCGCGCCCGCAACGACCACATCATAGGTGTTCCCGGGAGTGAACTGGTCGCTGTCGATCCTGGTGCTGTTCTGAAGCCACAAGGAATCCATGGCAGAAGCCCCTTCCGCCGGCCCGGGGCAACCACGCCTGAGGTGGTCCGTCGGCGGCCCGGCACACCTTCAGGGAAGCAGACGGCGGGGCACGAAACAAGGGGTTCCACGCCGCCGTCGGGGGCGTGCGGGTTTCCGGCAGACCCGGCTTGACGCGGCGGGCAACCTGCCGGATCCGCCACCGCTGCGTGGGTAGAATCGAGGCCTGAACACCGCCGGAATGCGTCTGGATACGGAGACGAAATGTCAGCTTGGCTCGAAGTAGGCCCGGATAACTATGTGCTGGAAACCCCTGGGCGGTTGCTGAACACGGGCCTGGTGGTGGGACAGGAACGGGCCATGGTGATCGATACCGGCTGCGGTCCGCGGCAGGGCCGGGAGATCCTGGCCGCCGTCCGCGAAAAGACGGAGCTGCCACTGGTGGTGGTCAACACCCACGCCCATTACGACCACTATTTCGGCAACGCGGTGTTCGCCGACGACGGTGCCACCGAGTTCTGGGCACACGTCAACTGCGCCGCAACGATCGACGACGACGGCGACCACCAGCGCCGCCTGGTGGCGGACATCGAACCGGAAATGGCCGCCGGAACCGGCGAAGCGGCGGAGATCGTCATTCCGAACGCCATCGTCAAGGACCAGCCGGTATTGGTGGACCTGGGCGGACTGACTGTCACCCTGTTCTATCTGGGCCGCGGCCACACCGACGGCGACCTCCTGGTGGGCACCCCCAGCACCCTTTTCACGGGCGACCTCGTGGAGCAGGGCGCCCACCCTTCCTTCGAGGATTCCTACCCGGAAGAGTGGGCGGACGTTCTGCGGCACATCTCGGCCCTGCGCCACCGCTATGAATTCCTGATTCCCGGACACGGGAAACCCTGCAGCGACCAGTTCGTCAAGACCCTGGCCGACACCATGACCACCGCGGTGCGCCAGGCCCGGCAGTCCATCCGGGACATGCCCACCGATGCCACCAAGGCGATCCCGGTGCTGCCGTACGGTCCGGAGCAGTCGCGCTGGTTCATCAAGCGGCTCCAGGAAACGCAGGCCTGAGCCGGGCCCCTGTGGGACCCGGCTGTGAAGAGTGCAGGCCCCGCTACGCGCGTTCCTGGTCGAAGCGCTCCATGTCCCGGCTCAGCCCCTCATGGACTGCCGGCCGCCGGGACTTCAGCCACGCCGCCGTGGCCACGCCGGCGACCACCGCGAGCAGCAGCAGCCACGGCAGGGCGCCGATGACGGGGTTGTCCGAACCGGCCAGCGCCGGGAAGTTCGAGACCGCCAACCCGACGATCAAGGCCAGCCCCACCGCCCCTAGACCCGGAGCAACCAGCGTCCGCCAGAGCCGCGGATCCCGCTGGCGCCGGAAATGCACGACGACGGCCACCGCAGCCAGGAGCTGCAGGCTCAGGATCCCGAGGGTTCCGAAGCCCGTCATGGACGCCGTGAGTGCCGTGATCGGGTCGAGCTTGGCGATCCAGAAGATGAAGGCAATGCCCGTGCCGAAGGCGAGCTGGGCCAGGCTGGCGTTCTGCGGGGCGCCGCTGCCCGGACGGGTCCGGCCGAGGGCGGGCGGAAGGACGCCCACGCGTCCGAAGGCGTAGATGTACCGGGACGCCGAGTTGTGCAGCGCCAGCAGTGCCGCGAAGAGCGAGACAAGCAGCAGCACCATCATGGTCTTGGTGAGGAAGTCGCCGAGGTATTCGGTGGAAATCGCGAAGACAAGGTCCCCGGTGGCCAGGTGTTCCAGGGCCGTTCCCTGCGCCTGTTCAACCCCGAGTGCGCTGACGATCGCCCAGCTGGTGAAGGCCGCGAAGGCACCGATGAAGAGGATGGACAGGTAGGTGGCCTTCGGGATGGTGCGGCGCGGATCCTTGGCTTCTTCGCCGAACAGGCCGGTGGCTTCGAATCCCACAAAGCAGTTGGCCGCGAACAGCAGGCCGAGGCCAAGGGAGCCGGAGAACACGAACTCGGGCGAGAATGCCGCGGGGGCGAAACCGTGGCGGAACAGCACCGAGAAGTCCAGGACCAGCAGGATCGACACTTCCAGCACCAGGCAGACCCCCAGGACCTTGGCGCTGACATCGATGCCGCGGCGGCTGAGCAGGAAGACGGCGGCAACGGAGACCAGGCTCCACATGAACCAGGGAAGGTCCAGCCCGGTGAGGTCCTTGACGACCGTGGCGGTGAAGAAGCCGGAGGTCCCGATGGCGCCGGCAACGAAGCAGTTGTAGCCCAGCATCGCAATGAAGCCGGCGGCGAGGCCGAAGGGCCGGCCCATGCCCCGTACTACGAAGGCGTAGAAGCCGCCGGCGCTGACCAGGGTGCGGGCCATCTGGGCATACCCCACCGCGAACAGCAGCAGGATGACGGTGGCAATGAGGAATGAACCGGGCATGCCGCCGCCGTTGCCCACGGCGATGCCGATGGTTGCGATCACGATGATGCCGGTCAGCGGTGCCACCGCGGCGAGGACGAGGAACACGATGCCGCCGACGCCGAGCGCATCGCGCCGCAGCTCCTGCCGCGGTGCCGTCAGTGTGGGCTGCCCAAGGGACTGTGGTGAAGGTCTCATGCAGGGAGTATGGTCCGCGGAAGCGGGTCGCGACTTGTTCCTGCGCGTGTTCGCTTTGTCACACAGCGCAGGGTGGATCGGTCATCGAAGGCGGTCTTGACCTGCAGCGTTGTCAGCTGGCGTTTAGACTTAGCGTTTGATGCATTTCAATCGAGCTCCGCAGCGCGCGCCGTTGCGGGTCCGGGGGGACGACACCATGGCGGATTCCGTGCAGAACGACAACGACCCAGCCACTGCTACCGAAGGGCAGCCAGAGTTCCGCAGCCGCCGCGATCGCCGACGTGCCCAGGACGATGCCCGGACAGGAAACATGCCTATCGTCTCCGCAAACACCCCGGACCAGGGAAGCGCCTCGGGCGGCCTGATCCAGAGCAGTTCCTGGGCAGCGGCAGCCGCCGCAGCCGATGCCTCGGACGCAGAAAGCGGCCCCGAAGCAGGCGCAGCCGGGAGCCCAGTGGCAGCAGCGGTGGAAACCACTGCGGGAGGGTATCCCAGCCCAGTGCCGGATGCCGCCGTCGTCGACGCTCCGGGGACCCAGGGGGACCGCTCAGCGGAACGCACAGCCCTGCGCTCGGCGCCGATGCCCGACTTCATCAGCTCCCCGGGTTCCTTCGTGAAGGAACAGAAGCCGCGCCCTGTGGGAGGGTTCCGCGGGGCCATCTACCGGCTCACCGGTGGCGCCTGGAACCTCGGGCCCAGCGCCAAGCAGCGCCAGGAAGATGAACTCGCGCGCAGGATCTCCCGGCAGCTGCAGGGCAGCTTCAACACGGCGATCCTGAGCCTCAAGGGCGGCATTGGCAAGACCTCCACCACGGTAGGCGTGGGCCTGACCCTGGCCGAATACCGTGGGGATCCGCCGTGCGCCATCGACGCCAACCCGGACTCCGGCGACCTCGTGGAACGCGCACTCGGCGAGGGCATCTACCAGCGCTCCACCCCGCGCACCATCACCGACTTGCTCGGCAACCTGGAGAGCATCGACTCCCTGACCGGGCTCTCCCGCTACATGCACCACGCCGGCCGCCTGCACCTGATCGCGGGGGAGCAGGACCCGGAGGTTTCGGACTCCCTCACCGCGGCCGAGTACTTGAAGATCCGCCAGCTGATTTCCAGCTACTATTCCGTGGCCCTGACGGACTGCGGCACCGGTGTCACCCACAACGCCATGAAGGGCATCCTGCAGTCCGCGGACAACCTCATCATCGCCGCCGGGTACGCGGTGAGCGGCGCCAAACGGGCCCGCAGCACCCTGCAATGGCTCGCCAGCCACGGTTACGAGGACCTGGCCCGCAACGCGATTGTGGTCATCACGGACAAGGACGAGGTGTCCTCCCGGGTGGACAAGAGCGCCATCGAGGAACACCTCTCCGGGATCTGCCGCCAGCTGATTGCCGTGCCGCACGACAGGGGAGTGGCCGACGGCGACCTCGTCACCCTGGACGTGTTGCGGCCCGAGACGCGCCGGGCGTACAAGGAGATCGCCGCCGCGATCGTCGACGGCTATGTTTAGCAGACGATGACAGGCAAGAAATGGTGCTCGATACCGTGACCCTCAGGGTGTCCCTTGGCGTGGTCACCCTCACCTTGTTCCTGTTGTTCTATTCGTCGTTCCGCCGCACGCGCTCCCGCTACAGCGGCTGGTGGTCGGTGGCGCTCCTGTTCTTCTTCACGGGCAACCTGGCCCTGTTGCTGAACGGCACGCCGCACCAGGCCTGGGCCAACCCCGCCGGGAACGTGTTGCTGGTGACCGGGGCCTTCAGCGTGTGGGCCGGATCCCGTTCGCTGCGGCTGCTGCGCACTCCCCGCTGGCAGTTCGCCGCCGGGCCCGCGTTCACGGCCGTGGCATCCTTGCTGGACGGCCCGGCGTCGAACTCTTCCGCCGGCGGGCTGGCCTACCTCGGCATGATGACGGTGGGCATTGCCCTGGCGTCGCGCGAGCTGTGGCTGCTCAAGCCCGGGGCGTCCCAGGTCCACAGGACGATCGCCGTAGCCGCCGGGTTCATGGCCGCCTACTACTGCTGCCGCTGGGTGGTGTACTTTGTGGACGGACCGCTCGGGCCTGTCTTCCGGACGTACTTCAGCCCCGCCATGACCAGCCTGATCACCTTGGTCCTGCTGGTCTCCGTCTCCTACAGCATGACGGCCCTGAGCAACGAACAACTCATCAACGGGCTCAGCGAACGCGCCACCCGGGACGGCCTTACGGGCCTCCTGAACCGTTTGGCGTTCATGGAACTCGCCGCCGAGGAGATCCAGCGCCTCAAGTCCAAAGGGTCCGTGGCGGCCTTGATCCTGGCGGACCTTGACCATTTCAAGACCCTCAACGACGTCCACGGCCACACCGCGGGCGACGCCGCCATCAAGGCCTTTGCCTCGGCGTGCCTGGCCTCGGTCCGTTCGACGGACCTCGTGGCGCGGTACGGCGGCGAGGAGTTCGTCATCCTCCTGCCCGGCGCCAACCTTGAGAGCGCGAAGACCATCGCCGCCGCAATCAGCCGCAGGCTCACGGACACGAATGCCGAACTCGTGCTGCCTACCGTGAGCTACGGCGTCGCCCTCGGCACCAGCGCCGACGCGGACCTGCCCGGCATGATCTCGGCGGCCGACGCGGCGCTCTACGAGGCCAAGGCACTGGGCAGGGACCGCGTGGTCTGCGCGGGCCAGCCAGGCTAGAGCCCCGGGTGCGGCATGCCGGCCGTCCTAGGATGGAGGGGATGAGCACCACCAAAACCTCCACGACGTTTTCGCTCCGCAGCATCGCACTCCCCGCCTTCGGGCCAACGGTGCTGTTCTGCCTCGGCGAAGGCGCCGTACTGCCGGTGGTTGCCCTGTCCGCCCGGGACCTGGGCGCCTCCGCGGCGCTGTCGGCCCTGCTGGTCACCCTCATCGGCGTGGGGTCCTGGCTCTTCAACATCCCGGCGTCGCTCATCACCATCCGCTTCGGGGAGCGCTGGGCCATCACCGGCGCAGGCGCCCTTGGTGCCCTGGCCCTGGTAGCGGCCGCGCTCGCCCCGCAGCTGCGGCAGGGCCTGTGGTTGCTGGCCGTGGCGATGACGATCGCGGGAATGGCCACGAGTGTCTTCAACCTTGCCCGGCAGAAGTACCTCACCGAAGCCGTGCCGGTGGAATTCCGGGCCCGCGCGCTCTCCACCCTGGGCGGCAGCACACGGATCGGTGTGTTCATCGGCCCCTTTGTGGGTGCCGCAGCCATGCAGTTCCTCGGCATCGCCGGCGCCTACTGGGTGGGCGCCGTGGCCATGGCTGCCGCAGCGGTCCTCTCCCTCACCATCCCGGACCTCGTTCACGCCTCCGGAGCCTCAGGCGGCGCCAGGAAGGGTGCGAAGGGACCGGAACCCACGCTGCGGAACGTCGCGTCCGCGCACGCACTGGTGCTGTTCGCCGTCGGCACCGGTGTGCTGCTGCTGGCCGCGCTGCGTGCCTCACGGCAGGTGGTGATTCCCCTCTGGGCGGACCACCTGGGCCTTGACGCCACCCACGCCTCGCTGATCTACGGCGTGTCCGGCGCCATCGACATGCTGGTCTTCTACCCGGCCGGAAAGCTTATGGACCGCAAGGGGCGCCTCTGGGTAGCTCTGCCGTCCACCCTGATCATGGGTATTTCGCTGTTCCTGATTCCGTTGTCCGGCGGATTCGTGGGCCTGGGCCTTGCAGCCATGCTGATCGGCTTCGGCAACGGCATCAGCTCCGGGCTGGTCATGACCCTGGGTGCCGACTTCTCGCCGGACCGCGGCCGCGGCCAGTTCCTGGGCCTGTGGCGGTTCATCGCCGACGCCGGCAGTACCGGCGGGCCCCTGCTTCTGTCCGCGATGACGGCGGCGGTGTCCCTGGCCGCCGGGATCTGGTCGTGCGGGGTGCTCGGCCTGGCCGCTGCGGCAGTGTTCGCCGTCGCCCTTCCGAAACTGAAGCACCGCCGGAACTACTAGGGGCCCCCGGGCGGGCGCCGTTTTCAGGCCTGGGAGCCCGAATTCAGACCCGGCGCAGGTTTCAGGCCTGGCAGCGCCAGGGACATGTCCACCCTTGGCCGCGGCCAGTGGACATAACAGGAATATGTGCGTTGTTGGCGCCGCAGGGTGGACATGTGCGCGGGGCCGGGGTTGGGTGCGCGGGGCGGGCGTCAGGAACGCTGGCGTGCGGCCTGGCCGAACAGCCAGGTGGCGGCCACGGTCCCCAGGTACCCCGTGACCACGATCAGCGAGACGCCGGCCCAGAAGTAGTTGGTGGTGCTTTCCTCCTGCGCCAAGCCGGGAATGCCCAGGCCGTAGGGCGCGATCCTGGCCAGGGAGTAGACGGCGACACCCGCCGACAGCACCCCGGCCAGCACCGAAAGCGCCAGCCAGAGCCGGGAGGACGCCCAGTGCTCGGCGTGCCCTCCCCACACGTTCCAGCGGTTGCCGGTGCGCATCACCAGCCAGCCGGCCGGCAGCATCACGGCGCCGGTCACCAGGAAGGCCGCGACGACGTCGGCCGGCCGGTGCCACTGGTTGACCAGGGTGGAGACTCCGGCGGCCACGGCGAAGGTGCCGCCGAGGAAGCCCGCCAGCGGTCGCCAGCGCGGCGATACCACCAGGAACACGGCGGCTGCGGCGGAGGCCGCCAGCGTGGTGTGCCCGGAGGGCAGGGAGTTCAGCTCGAGGGTCTGGACTCCCGTGAACGGCCGGTCCGGGAATGAATCCTTGAGCAGCTGGGTGGCGAGGTTCGCGACGGCGCAGGCCGCCACGGCGATTCCGGCCGCCTTCCAGCGCCGCCTGGCCAGGGTGACGAACAGGACCACGACGGCGGCGATCGCCAGCGAGATGCCCGGCAACACGTCCAGGAAGCGCGTGGTGGCCCTGCCTGCGGGTCCGTGGAGTTCCCCGGCTTCGACAAGGGCGGATTCGTCGATGTACTGGCCGGTGGTCGTCTGGACGAAGAAGTAGTAGCTCGCCGCGAGTCCGGCGGCGCAGGCCAAGGTGGCGGCGGCGAAGAGCACCCCGCTGCCCTTGGCAGCCGGGCGTCCGCGGCCGATCCCGCCGCCGTTTCCGCCGCCTTCAGGCGGCCGGCTGCTTTCCCGCCGCACGTCGGTGTCCCCCTGTCCGCCGGCTTCCCGCTGAGCGTGCCGGAGGCTGCTGTCCCTTCGAAACATCATCCCTTTCAGGGTGCCACACCGGGCCCGGCAGGACACATCGGATTCCCTGGGCGAAAGCTGGGCGCCGGTGAGGAAGCGGTAATCAGCGTGTGACCCTTGACACGTGTTAGGTCGAGGATTTAGAGTTCCTAACACGTGTTAGGAAGGAAAAAGACATGCCAGGAAGCAACGGGAAGCTGCGTGAAATCTCACGCAGGACTGCCCTTGGCGCCTTGGGTGCGGGAATCGTCGGGACAACCGTGGCGTCGTGGCCGCGGCTGACCGGAATGGACATCCCGGGCCGCGGCGACAACAGCCTCAGCATCGCCATCTTGGGTACCGCCGCGGACGCCGCTGCCCGCCAGAAAGTGGTCGACGCATTCGCCAAGGTCCACCCGGACATCAAGGTGAAGGTCCAGGCCATCCAGGCCGTGGACTGGAAGGATTTCTTCACCAAGATCCTCACGATGGTGGCTGCCGGGACACCGCCGGACGTGGTGTACGTGGCCACGGAAGGCGCCCAGCTGTTTGCCGAGAAGCTGGCCCACCCGCTGGACGAGTACCTGCGCCGGGATGCAGCACATATGAAGGAATACTTCGCGGACGTCCACCCCAGCCTGGTGGAAGCCTTCATGTACAAGGGCAGCCTGTTCCAGCTCCCCATCGACTGGAACGCCGCCAACATGTACTACAACACCAAGGCCCTGCAGCAGGCAGGCCTGGAGCGGCCGGCGGACGACTGGAACCACCTGGACTTCCGCAGCACCCTGGCCGCCATGCGCAAGGCCCGGCCCTCGGACTTCACCCCGTATTACTGGACCAACCGGCTCTTCGGCGGCGTGGTGCCGTGGCTCTACGCCAACGACACCAGCTTCCTCAAGGAAACCAAGTCCACGGGCGGCCGGTGGCTGTGGGACAGCTTCTACGCCAACGACCCCACCCGCGGCATGCGCTCGGGTGGCTACCAGTGGCTCGAACCCAACGCCAACGATCCGAAGGTCTTCGAGTCCTTCGACTTCCTCCGCGGCCTGGTCAAGGACGGGCTGGGGGTCCGCCCGGAAGAAGGCGGCGGCAACTCCCTGGTGGGCCTCTTCGCCTCCAACCGGATCGGCACCACCCCGGCCGGCGGCTACTGGGTGCAGGGCCTGAGCGAGGCCGGCATGAAGCAGGACGACTACGATGTCCAGTTCTTCCCGAAGTGGCGCACCCAGCGGCACCAGTTCGGCACCGCCGGCTACGCGATCATGAAGACCGCCAAGGACAAGGACGCCGCCTGGGAATGGGTGAAGTTCAGCTCCAGCCTCGAAGCCATGAAGATCGTCTTCCCCACGCCGAACACCACCCCGGCCCGGCGCTCCATGGTCAACGAGCAGCTGTACGCGGGCAAGGGCCCGCGGCACTGGAAGGTGTTCTATGACACCCTCGACCGTTTCCCCAGCACCGGTCCCATTCCCGCCCCGCCCCAGCAGGCCGCCGTCGAGACGGCCCTGATGAAAAACGTGTCCCTGGCCGTCAGCGGTGACGAACGCCAGCTGAAGTCGGCGCTCGACTCGCTCCAGAGGGACCTCGAATTTGCCTTGAGGAGGCAGCCATGAGCACCGCAAGCGATACGCGCGTGCGCAGCAAAGCACTTGGGGGAAGGACAGGGCACGGCACCAGCGCCGGCCTGCCCGGCAAGGCACGCCGCTCCGGCCGCGAACGCCAGCCTTGGCTGCCCTGGGTCTTCCTGGCCCCGACCATCGTGGGCATGGGCATCTTCACCGTGCTGCCCATCATCGCCTCCGTGGCCCTGGCCTTCTTCCGTTGGGACATCATCTCGGCGCCGAGCTTCGTGGGCTTCGACAACTTCGCCGAAGTGGTCCAGGACCCCACGGTCCGGGTGTCCTTCCTGAACACCATCCTGTTCGTCGTGGTGGCCGTGGCCCTGCAGCTTGGCCTTGCCCTCGCGCTGGCCATCATGGTCCAGGAGAAGCTTCCGGCGTGGCTGCGGGTCTTCTTCCGCAGCGCCTTCTTCTTCCCGCTGATCCTCTCCGCCGCCTCGGTGTCGATTTTCATGCGGTACCTCTTCAACGAACAGTTCGGCGTAGTCAACTGGCTGTTGTCCCTCGTGGGCATCCCCGCGGTTCCCTGGCTGACGACGCCTGGCGGTTCGGCCGCCGTCGTGATCCTGGTGTACGTGTGGCAGAACTTCGGCTTCTCGTTCCTGCTGTTCATCGGCGGCCTGGCGTCCATCCCGGTGGAAACCTACGAAGCCGCCTCGCTGGACGGCGCCACCGGCTGGCGCAAGCACGTCCACGTGACGCTGCCGCTGCTCAGCCCCACCACCCTGGTGGCTTCCGTGATGGCGATCATCAACGCGCTTCAGGTCTTCGACCAGCCCTTCGTGCTCACCCGCGGCGGCCCCGGCGACTCCACCCGCACGGCCGTGATGGTGATCTTCGAGTCCGCTTTCCAGCGGCTCGAATTCGGCCAGGCCTCGGCGATCGGCGTGATCCTCACCCTGATCATCATGGCCATCACGGCCGCGCAGTTCCGGCTCAGCAAACGATTCGTCTTCTACCAGTGAGGCCCGCCATGACCACCACCATCAAGCGCCCCGCCGCCGCGCCGGTTGTCCACCGCAGGAAGCGCGACTGGTCCGTCGCCGGCCGCATCGTGCTCCTCTCCCTCGCCGCCGTGCTGGTCCTCGGACCCGTGCTGTGGACCCTGTCCACCTCCCTGCGCCCGCCGGCGGAATCCTTCCAGCTGCCGCCGTCGTTCCTGCCGCTGAACCCGGACTTCGTTTCCTACGGCCAGGTCTTCAAGCAGCTGAACATCATCGGACTCGTGATCAACAGCGCCCTGGTCACCGGGCTGATCGCCGTCGGGCAGATGATCACTGCCGCCTTGGCCGGCTACGCTTTCGCGAACCTCAAGTTCCGCGGCCGGGGTGCCCTGTTCTCCGTGGTGCTGGCCACCATGATGGTGCCCGCACAGGTCACGATCGTCCCCGTGTTCATGCTGATCCGTGGGGTGGGACTTTCGGACACCCTGATGGCCCTGATCCTTCCGGCCATCCCGACGGCGTTCGGCACCTTCCTGATGCGCCAGTACTTCATGGGGCTGCCGGCCGACCTCGCGGAAGCCGCCGCGATCGACGGCGCTTCCCCGTGGCGGACCTTCCGTTCCGTGTATGCGCCGCTGGCGATGCCGGGCCTGTCGATCGTTGGCATCCTGGCATTCAACTTCCACTGGAACGAGTTCTTCCGGCCGCTCATCATGACCATCTCGGAGCAGAACTTCACGCTCCCGCTGGGCCTGGTCTCACTGCAGGGCAACCTCGGCACCGGAAGCATCTCCGTGGTGCTGGCCGGCGTGGTGCTCTCCATGATCCCGGCCCTGGTGGTCTTCATGTTCGGCCAGCGCGCCCTCCGGGACGGCCTCACCGCCGGCACCGGTAAGTAAACCCACTCTTTCAACGAAGGAAACACCCTCCCATGAGCAACACGGAGCTGGCCACGGCCGTCACCGCAGCAGGCCACGCCGACCCCGCCTTCCCGCACCTGCACCCGCGCCCGGCGCAGGGCTGGATCAACGATCCCAACGGCATCAGCTACATCAACGGCCGCTACCACGTCTTCTTCCAGTACAACCCGGACTCCGCCCGGCACCACCGGATCTGCTGGGGCCACGTCAGCTCCGCGGACCTGCTGCACTGGGATGAGCACCCGGTGGCCCTGCGGCCGCAGGACGGCGGGCCGGACGACTTCGGCTGCTGGACGGGCGTGGTGACGGACGACGACGGCGTGCCCACTGCCGCGTACTCGGGTGTCCGTTCCGGTGAAGGTGCCTCCCAGGTGGTCATCGCCCGCGGTTCGGCTGACCTGGTGGACTGGACCCAGAACGGCCACGTGGCCGTGTCCATGCCGGAGGACCCGCAGGTCACGGCAGTGCGTGACCCGTTCCTCTTCCGCTTCGAGGGCCGGCGCTACGCCATCCAGGGCGCGGGCCTGGCAGACGGCCGCGCCGCCCTGCTGCTCTACCGCGTGGATGCCATGGAGGTCTGGGAGTACCAGGGCATCTGGCTCACCACGGACAATGCGGCCGGCGCGGGCCACGACGTGAACCGGGCCGAAATCTGGGAATGCCCGCAGTTGCTGCGCATACCTGACACCGGAAACAGTGAAGGCGGTACTGCCTGGGTGGCCATGTTCTCCCTCTGGCAAAAGGACGACGACCATGAGCACGCCCTCGGCGTCGGCCACCTGATCGGCGCCATGGCCGCTGACCCGGAGACCGGCTTGCCCGTGTTCACCCCGGGCAGCGCAGGCACGTCCGACTTCGGCCGCGACTTCTATGCCCCGCAGGTCACCCAGCTCGATGACGCCCCGGACGGAACCCCGCGGGCGCTGCTCTGGGGCTGGGCCAACGAAGGGCCGGGCCGGGACGGCCGCCGTGGCCGCAGCCAGGACGAGATCGACGCCGCCGGCTGGGCCGGGGTGCTCACGCACCCGCGTGTGCTGTCTCTGGTGGACGGTGGACTTGCTGTGGCTCCGGCACCAGAGATCGACGGCTACCGGGCCGCCCGGCTGGCGGAGGCCGCCGTCGGACGCGTTGAACTCCCGGCCTTGGCGGAGGCACGGGTCACGGCTTCCTCCGGCTTTGCCGGCGGCGAGGTTCGCCTGGTGCTCGGCGGCTCGTCCGGGGAGCAGACCGTGTTCGCCGGACCGCTGGTCGCGGGCGAGGAACTGCGGGTCTTCATCGACGCTTCCCTCGTGGAGGTGTACCGCAGCGGTGCCGTCGCCACGACGCTGCGTGCCTACCCGGCGCCGGGCGAGGAGTGGCGGCTGGAACTCCCGGCCGGCGCCTCGGCAGAGGTGTGGGAGCTGGCGGCCGCCTGACAGCACCTCGGCGGAAGCCGTGGCTGTTCCCGCCGAATTCGCCGGACGGCTGCGGGGTCGCCGTAACGTTACAGCGACCCCGCAGTTCTCCCGCGACCGGGGAGAGCCAAAGGAAGAGCCAGGGCCACTCCAGCGAAGCTGGCTCCTGCACACGGGATGCCCCGGACTGCAGGGCAGTCCGGCGCTACTTGGTCGTGACGTTCCTTCCCGCGTGCATTCTGATCCTGGGTTTGGGCCCGGCCGGCTTCCGCTGATTTCCGGCGCCTTGGTTTGCTTGGCCGCGGCCCTTCCGGACAGATGTCAGGCGGGAACGGGGCCTGTGGACTCCCGGACCACCAAGCGGCAGGGCACCATTGTTTCGAGGGTGCCGGCAGAGTCCACAGGGTCTCCGCTTTCCACCGCATCCAGCAGCCGGGTCATCGCCGCCGCGCCCATCTCGCGCAACGGCAGCGCCATGGTGGTCAGGGCCGGGACCATGGTGTTGGCGATCCGGAATTCGTCGTCGTAGCCCATGATCGACAGGTCCCGCGGCACACTGAGCCCCAGCCGGGCGGCGGCCAGCACCACCCCGACGGCGAGGCGGTCGTTCGCGCACATGATCGCCGTCGGGCGTTCGGACGGGGACACGCCGTCGAGCAGTTTCATGGCACCGTTGAAACCGGTATCGATATCCCAGCCCGCCAGGAAGACGCGGTCCGCCCGCACGGGCAGGCCCGCGCCGTCGAAAGCCCCGCGGTAACCCTGCACGCGCAGGGGCGCCGCCGGGGAGGTTTGCGCGCCGGCGAGGAAGGCGATGTCGCGGTGCCCCAGGCCCAGCAGGTGTTCGGTGGCTTCGCGGCCGCCGGACACCTCGTCCGGAATCACGTGGTGCAGGCGCGGGACGGGGGCGTTGTCGATGCAGTTGGCGAGGACGGACGGTACCCGGAGCATGCCCTGCGGCACGTCCAGCGGCTTGAGGCCCACAGTCACGTACATCAGCCCGTCCACCTGCCGGTCCAGCAGGGTCTCCACGGCGCTGGCATCCCGGGAAGAATCCAGCTCGGTGTCCATCACCACTGTGACGAAGCCGCGGCTTCGGGCGACGTCGTCTGCGCCCCCGATGATGTTGCCGTCGAAGGGGCTGGTGACCACTTCGTCCGAGACGATGCCGATCACGCGCGTGCGCTGGTTCCGCAGGCTCAGGGCGATGGGGTTGGGGGAATAGTTCAACTCCGCGGCGGCCTGCCGGATCCGGTCCTGGCTTTCCTTGGCCACGTTGCCGTCCCCGCGGCCGTTGAGCACCAGGGACACGGCGCTGCGGGAGACGCCCGCGCGCTTGGCGACGTCGAGCGCGGTTGCCTTGCGTTGCATCCCAACTCCTTCACACTGCGTTTCCCTTGCAGTCTACCTAACGCGTGTGAGGGGAGAGCGGCATTTGCTGCGCGGCCGGGGCGGCCGACGGGATCCGCCAGCGGAACGGACCTTGGGGGCTAGCGGGGGATCGAGGACATCAGCTGAGCCATGATCGTGGAGGCTTTGGCGGCGGCCACGACGGTACTCAGCACGAAGGTCCCGATCAGCGCCCACACCGGAGCGAGGCCGCGCCCGGACACTCCGTGGACGATGACCGAGCGCCCGATGACGTAGACGGCCGGGCTGAGGAAGCACCAGGCCCAGTGGAAGGGACGCACCACGCCGTCCTGGCTGAGCTTCTGCCAATCGAGGTACGCCAGCAGCACCGAGACCCCGTAGAGCAGGAAGCTCGAAATGCCGATCGCGAAGTACCACGGCGTGAACATCGAGGTAGGGTCGAGCACCTGCCGGGAGCCCACGGTGCGGAAGCGCAGCTCGGGGTTCCACGCCAACAGGAAAACGAGGGACAGCAGTGGCAGCAGCACGACGCCCCAGATGTACGGGTTGAGGACCGGCGTCCTGCGGTCGAGTTTCGGCCGCTCGGCCGGTGCGCCGGGGAGGGGCGGAACGTTCCCCTGGGTGGTCCACGGTGACGGCGACCCTTGGGCCGACGGCCACGGCGACGCTTGGGCCGACGGCCACTGAACCGGTGACGCGCCCTGGGCGGGCGGGCCCTGAACCGGTGACGTTGGCGGCATGATCCCCGGTGTGCTCCCGGGCTGCGGGGCGTAGTGATTCGTCCAGGCCACGCCGTCCCACCAGCGCGACCGTCTCGGGTCTGCAGGATCGGGGTACCAGCCGGGAGGCGGGGTGGAACCAGTGCCGGGGTGCGTCATGGTGAGCTCCCAATGTGTGCTTTTTCACTGAGGATAGCCCTCCGGCGGTAATCCCGCGCCCCCACCCTGGAACCGGCCCCGGATACAGTGGCAGCATGCCTGAAAGCACTGCAACCGGACCAACCATGCCGTTGCCCTCCCTGGAGGAGCTCCTCGCCACCGCGCGCGTGGTGAGCCTGCCGATGCGGGTGAAATTCCGCGGCATCATGGAACGCGAAACGCTGCTGCTTGAGGGGCCGGCCGGCTGGGGGGAGTTCTGCCCTTTCCCCGAGTACGGCGACGCCGAGGCCTCCCGCTGGCTGGCCGCCGCCGTCGAGGCCGCCTGGACCGGCTTCCCCGAGCCGCTCCGCTGCAGCATCCCCGTGAACGCCACGGTCCCTGCCGTGGACGCCGCCCGGGTACCGGAGGTGCTCGCCCGCTTCGGCCGGGTGGACGCCGTCAAGGTCAAGGTCGCTGAGCACGGCCAGGAACTGGCGGAGGACATCGCCCGCGTCGAAGCCGTCCGGGAAGTCCTGCCGGACGCCGCGGTCCGGGTGGACGCGAACGGTGGCTGGGACGTGCCGCAGGCGGTGGAGGCACTCGGCCGGCTCGCCGCCGTCGGGCTCGAATACGCGGAGCAGCCGGTGCCGGACATCGACGGGCTCGCCGAAGTCCGCCGGCGCCTCGCCGCGAATAGCACAGCTGTGCTGATTGCCGCCGACGAATCCGTGCGCAAGGAGGGCGATCCCCTGAAGGTCGCCCGCGCCGGGGCGGCGGACCTGATCGTCGTGAAGGTGGCGCCGCTCGGCGGAGTCCGGCGGGCCCTCGGGATCGTGGCGCAGGCCGGGCTGCCCGCCGTCGTCAGCTCCGCCCTGGATACCTCGGTGGGAATCCGCGCGGGCCTGGCGCTCGCCGCGTCCCTGCCGGAACTGCCGTACGCCTGCGGGCTGGCGACCGTCCGGCTGTTCGAGTCGGACATCACGCTGGATCCGCTGGTGCCCGACGACGGCGCCATCACGGTGCGCGAAACGAAAGCCGACGCCGGGCTGCTGGAGCGGTATGCGGCGCCCGCGCCGCGGCGCGACTGGTGGCTGGAGCGGCTGCGCCGGGTGCATGGTGTCCTGGCCGCTGCCCAAGCAGGCGCCGCTTCCAGGCCCCGCGGCGAGTTCACCGGAACTTAACCAGAGCGTCCTCTCAGATTCCCCTTGCGCTGAAAGGGTGGCCGGGACCCAGTTACTATCCGGAGGCCACCCATGTCTGAAAAGCCCACCCGTACGTTCCCGCTCCTGCCGATGCTCGGCCACACCAAGGGCAAGCGCAGCCCGGTGACCTGTGCGCTCAAGTGCGACAACGCCTGCTCCGGCGAGGTCTGCAACACCAGCTCCAACTCCTACTTCCGCGACATCGCCTCCGCCGCCATGTCCCGCCGCGCCGCCTTGGGCCTGGGTGCAGCCGGTGCGCTCGCCGTCGTCTTCGGCGGAAACCTCGCCACTGCCGGTCAGGCAGAAGCCGCCGCAGGTGGCGGTCTGTCCGCCGCCGCCACCGCAGGGCTCAAGGACTCGAAACTGAGCTTCACGCCGATCAAGCCGGTGGATTACACCGTTGACGCCTTCATCGTTCCAGAAGGTTTCACCTGGCGTCCGGTGATCCGCTGGGGCGACCCGCTGTTCAACGACTCCCCGGAGTTCGACCTGGAGAACCAGAGCGCCGCCGCCCAGGCCCGCCAGTTCGGCTACAACAACGACTACACGGACATCCTGCCCGTCCCGGGCTCAAAGGACCGCCGTGCGCTGCTGTTCACCAACCACGAGTACACCAACGAGAACATCATGTTCCCGGCCAGCCTGCCGGCCGGCGAAGCCCGCGCCATCGGACGCGCCGGGCACGGCCTGAGCGTCGTGGAACTGGAACGCAAGAACACGAACGCGCCGTGGAACTATGTCAAGGGCGCCCCGCTGAACCGCCGCTACCTCACCGACACGGTCTACGAACTGACCGGCCCCGCAGCGGGTACCGATCTGGTCAAGACCATCGAGGACCCCTCGGGCCGCAAGATCAAGGGCACCCTGGGCAACTGTTCGGGCGGCACCACCCCCTGGGGCACCATCCTCTCCGGCGAAGAGAACTTCAACGGCTACTTCGTCTCTGCCGGCACCAGCGACACCGACAAGCGCTACGGCATCACCTCCAAGCCCACCGCCCGCCAATGGGAACTCGACGAGCCGCGTTTCGACACCCGCAACGCCGGCTATGCCAACGAGACCAACCGCTTCGGCTGGATCGTGGAAGTGGATCCCTTCGACCCCACCTCCACCCCGAAGAAGCACTCCGCGATGGGCCGCTTCAAGCACGAGGGCGCCAACGTGATCGTGGCTGAATCCGGGCACGTGGTGGCTTACATGGGCGACGACGAGCGCTTCGACTACCTGTACAAGTTCGTCTCCAAGGACACCTACCGTCCAGGTACAACGGCCGGGGACCGCCGCCACAACATGACCCTGCTGTCCGAAGGCAACCTCTACGTCGCCAAGTTCGCCGGCAACTCGCCCCTGGCCGAAATCACCGGCACCGGCGTGCTGCCCTCCGACGGCGCGTTCGACGGTTCCGGCGAGTGGCTGCCGCTCGTGGTGGACGGCGCCTCTGCCGTTCCGGGCATGACGGTCGCCGAGGTCCTCGTCTACACCCGCCTCGCCGCGGACAAGGTGGGCCCCACCAAGATGGACCGTTGCGAGGACGTGCAGCCGAGCCTGCACAGCGGCAAGGTCTACGTGGCCTGCACCAACAACTCGGACCGCGGCAAGCCGGGCAAGGAAGGCGCCACCGAGGTCAACCCGCGCACCCAGAACCGCGACGGGCACATTGTGGAAATCACCGAAAACGGCGGTCAGGCCTCCACGAAGTTCAACTGGACCCTGCTGCTCGTGGCCGGCGACCCGGCGAAGAACGGCTCGGCCTACTTCTCCGGATTCCCGGCGGACAAGGTTTCCCCGATTTCCTGCCCGGACAACGTGGCCTTCGACTCGGTGGGCAACCTGTGGATCTCCACCGACGGCGCCCCGTCCACCATCGGTTACAACGACGGCCTCTTCAAGGTCACCCTCGAGGGCCCCGAACGCGGCAAGGTGGAGCAGTTCCTGGCCGTGCCGCGCGACGCCGAGACCTGCGGCCCGGTCATCCACGACGAGGAACGCACTGTCTTCGTCTCCGTGCAGCACCCGGGCGAGGAAGGCACCTTCGCGGAGCCGCACTCCTACTTCCCGGACTACGTGCCTGCCGGTGCCACCCCGAAGCCGGGACAGGTCCGCGCACCGCGTCCGTCCGTGGTTCAGGTCTACCGCCAGGCCTAGGAAACTCGAAGGCTAGGAAAACTCCCGACGCGGGGTCACTACGCGCCCATGTTTGGCGCAAACATGGGCCGTACGTGACCCCGCGTTGCCGTATCAATCGGCCAAATAGACTTAGCTCCGTGACTTCCCAGGACTCTCTGACCTCGC
Source organism: Arthrobacter silvisoli (assembly GCF_003369445.1). Classification (GTDB taxonomy): domain Bacteria; phylum Actinomycetota; class Actinomycetes; order Actinomycetales; family Micrococcaceae; genus Arthrobacter; species Arthrobacter silvisoli. The sequence goes on along the minus strand of NZ_QRCU01000017.1, from coordinate 28,160 downwards.
TCGCCGCCGCACGGATTGCCGTTGCCACCCTGCTCGACGCCGGGGTGCGGCACGTGGTGGTGTCTCCGGGCTCGCGGTCGGCGCCCATGGCGTACGCGCTGGCAGAGGCCGAGGCCGCCGGTCGGGTCACGCTTCTAGTCCGGATCGACGAACGCTCGGCTGGATTCACCGCACTGGGACTGACGCTGTCCACCGGCACGCCCGCGGCCGTCCTCACCACCTCCGGGACCGCCGTCGGGAACCTTCTGCCCGCCGTCATGGAAGCCAACCACGCCGCCGTGCCGCTGGTGGTTCTCTCGGCGGACCGGCCGGCCGAGCTGCACGGAACCGGGGCGAACCAGACCACCCTCCAGCTGGACCTCTTCGGCGAACACGTCCGCTTCGCCGTTGACGTTCCGGCCGGGGACAACCCGCAGCGGGCCGTCCGCACCGCGCTACATGCCGCCAGCGGCGCCCTCGAAGGGACCCCGCCCGGGCCGGTGCAGCTGAACCTTGCCTTCCGCGAACCCCTGGTGCCCGAACCCGGGGAGGCCCTGCCGGGGCGCGAGGGCCGCGGTATCTTCCATTACGACGCTGGCCCGGAGGTCCTCGAGCTGCCGGCTGCCTCGGAGGAGCTGCCCGAGCGGCGCACCGTGGTCCTCGCCGGGCACGACGCCGGCGCCGTCGCCGAAGCGTTCGCCCGCTCCCACGGCCTGCCGCTGCTCGCCGAACCCTCGTCCAACGCCCGCTTCGGCCCCAACGCAGTGGGCCCCTACCGGCTGCTCCTGGAGCACTTCTCCGCGGATTCCGCGCTGCCGATCGAACGCGTGGTGGTGTTCGGCCGCCCCACGCTCTCCCGCCCGGTGGCCGCCCTGCTGGCCCGGACAGAGGTGGCGACGGCCCTGTATGAGCCCGTCCCCGTGGCGTGGTACGAACACGGCCGGCGCCGCGAAACACCCATCGAAACCCTGGCGGCGCTCGGCGAATTCGCGGGCCGCGGGGCCGCCGGCTGGCTCGACGCCTGGCTGCTCGCTGGAGCCGCGGCGCAGCACGCCCTGGACGGTGTCCTCTCCGCGGAGGCCCTTCCCACCGGCCCCTCCGTGGCCGCGACCGTGTGGGAGCATGCCCGGGGCCGGCTGGTGCTGGGCTCCTCCAACGGCATCCGCGACGTGGACCTCGCCGGCCAGCCGCAGCCGGCACCCCTGGCCACCGTGGACGCCAACCGCGGCCTCGCCGGAATCGACGGCACCATCGCCACGGCCACCGGGATCGCCATCGGCTCCGGCCGCGAAACCACGCTCCTGCTGGGTGACGTTACCTTCCTGCACGACGCCGGCAGCCTGCTCCTCGGTACCGGGGAACCGGAGCCGGACCTGCGCATCGTGGTCCTCAACGACTCCGGCGGGGCGATCTTCGGGCTCCTGGAACACGGGGCCTTCCTCGAACGCGGCGTCGAAGCGGACGGCGGCTACGGCACCGCCGTCGAGCGCCTCTTCGCCACCCCGCACACAGCGGACATCCAGGCGCTGGCCCGCGCGTACGGCGTCGCCTATTCGCTGGCGGGCACGACGGCGGAACTCACCACCGCGCTGACCGCGCCGCTGAAGGGCCGCAGCATCGTGGAGGTCCGCACCGACCGCACCGGCCTCCGGGCGCTCCACGGGCGCATCAAGGCCGCGGTGGGGGAGGCTGCGGGCGTTCGCCTCGACGCGTGGTATCGAGCACAATAGCCCCATGGCTAACAGCAGTGCCCGGCTTCCCCGGCTCGAGGACGTGGCGCAGCGCGCGGGAGTCTCCCACCAGACCGTCTCCCGGGTGATCAACAACCACCCCAACGTCAGCAAGTCCACGCGCGAACGGGTCGAGGCCGCTATCGCCGAACTCGGCTACCGGCGGAACACGGCGGCCCGCAGTCTGGTGACCAGGCGCTCGCAGACCATCGGTGTCCTGGGCAGCGAACTTTCGCAGTACGGCCCGGCCAACACCCTCCTCGGAGTGGAGCAGGCCGCGCGCGACGCCGGCTACTTCGTCAGCATAGCGGCGCTGCGGACCGTGAGCCGTGAAGCGATCTTCGATGCGATCCAGCACTTCCTGGACCAATCCGTGGACGGCATCGTGGTGATCGTTCCCCACGTGGAAACGCTGCTTGCCCTGGAGGAACAGGCACCGGGCGTTCCGGTGGTGGCGGTGGGCGCCTCGGGCAGCGGATCCGTCAGCGGGGCGATGGTGGACCAGAGACGCGGCGCCGAACTCGCCGTCGCGCACTTGATTGAGCAGGGCCACCACCGGATCGGCCACATCGCCGGCCCCCAGGACTGGATCGACGGCGCCGCCCGCGCCGAGGGCTGGAGCACGGCCCTGCGGGCTGCCGGGCTGGCGGACGACCTCCTGATGGAGGGGGATTGGAGCGCGGGCAGCGGCTACGAAATCGGCCGCGAACTGGCAACGGCACGGTCCGCCACCGCGATTTTCGTCGGCAACGACCAGATGTCCCTGGGTCTGCTCCGGGCCTTCAACGAGGCCGGGGTCAGGGTGCCCGAAGACGTCTCCGTCGTGGGCTTCGACGACCAGCCCGAGTCCGGCTACTTCACCCCGCCGCTCACGACGGTCCGCCAGGACTTCGAGGAACTGGGCCGGCGCTGCATGGACCTCATGCTCGCCGCCTTGGCGAAGGGCGGGACCGCCACTACCGTGGTGGAGCCCGAACTCGTGATCCGCCGGAGCACCGCGGCCCTCGCCTGACTCCCGTGACGCAGTGACGAGCGGCACTTGACGGCTCAATGTGGTACTTGACGGGCAATTTGTTAGCGCTCACAATAGTGTCAGTCCGCGAAGCGGCGGGCGGCATTTCTTGGAGGATTCATGGACGTCACTGCAGACGGCAGCGAAAAGTATGTCATCGGGGTGGACTACGGCACCCTGTCCGGCCGGGCCGTTGTGGTGCGGGTCCGGGACGGCAAGGAACTCGGCAGCGGGGTGTTCGACTACCCGCACGCGGTGGTCACCGACGCGCTTCCCGCGGACGTAGCGGGCGTAACAGGGGGAACGGCCGCCCGGCTTCCCGGCGAATGGGCGCTGCAGGTGCCACAGGACTATCGTGAGGTGCTCCGGCACGCGGTTCCGGCCGCGATTGCCGACGCCGGGATCGACCCCGCCGCCGTCGTCGGGATCGCCACGGACTTCACCGCCTGCACCATGGTGCCCGTCACGGCGGACGGCACCCCGCTGAACGAGGTACCGGGTTTCGCGAACCGCCCGCACGCCTATGTGAAGCTGTGGCGGCACCACGCAGCGCAGGCCCAGGCGGACCGGATTAACGCCCTCGCCGCCGAACGCGGGGAGGGCTGGCTGCCGCGCTACGGCGGGCTGATCTCCTCCGAATGGGAATTCGCCAAGGGCCTCCAGTTGCTCGAAGAGGACCCCGAAGCCTACGCGGCGATGGACCACTGGGTGGAAGCCGCGGACTGGATCGTCTGGCAGCTGTGCGGCAGCTACGTCCGGAACGCCTGCACCGCCGGCTACAAAGGCATCTACCAGGACGGCAGCTACCCTTCGGAAGACTTCCTCGCCGCGCTGAACCCGCAGTTCAGGGACTTCGTCAGCAGTAAACTGGAGCACACCATCGGCCGCCTCGGCCACGCCGCCGGCTACCTGACCGCCGAGGCCGCAGCCTGGACCGGACTGCCGGAAGGCATCGCCGTGGCAGTGGGCAACGTGGACGCACACGTCACCGCCCCCGCGGCCAAGGCAGTCGAACCGGGCCAGCTCGTGGCCATCATGGGCACCTCCACCTGCCACGTCATGAACGGCGCCGGGCTCCATGAGGTTCCCGGCATGTGCGGCGTGGTGGACGGCGGAATCGTGGACGGCCTCTGGGGCTATGAAGCCGGCCAGTCCGGCGTCGGCGATATCTTCGGCTGGTTCACCAAGTACGGGGTGCCGCCGGAATACCACCAGGCTGCCGCCGCGGCGGGCCAGGACATCCACGAATACCTGACCTCGCTCGCGTCCGGGCAGGCCATCGGTGAGCACGGCCTCGTGGCACTCGACTGGCACTCCGGCAACCGCTCCGTGCTGGTGGACCACGAACTTTCCGGCGTGATCGTCGGCCAGACCCTGGCCACCCGGCCGGAAGACATCTACCGGGCGCTCCTGGAGGCCACGGCCTTCGGCACCCGCACCATCGTGGACGCGTTCCGGGACTCAGGCGTTCCGGTGCAGGAATTCATCGTGGCCGGCGGCCTGCTGAAGAACCGGCTCCTCATGCAGATCTACGCTGACGTCACCGGCCTGCAGCTTTCCACGATCGGCTCCGCGCAGGGCCCGGCCCTGGGTTCGGCCATCCATGCCGCCGTCGCCGCCGGCAGTTACCCCGACATCAGGGCTGCGGCGGCCGCCATGGGTGCGGAACCAGGCGCGGTGTACACCCCGATCCCGGAGAACGTGGCAGCCTACGAGGAACTGTTCCGCGAGTACCGCGCCCTCCATGACTACTTCGGCCGGGGAAGCAACGAGGTGATGCACCGGCTCAAGGCGATCCAGCGCAAGGCCCGGGCCGGGTTCGACGCGGGCGCCGCCGTCGAACCCGCGGACGCAGCGCTCGCCGCACACGAAGCGGGAGTCCCCGCATGAGCACTTTGCTGGAATCCATTGCCACCGTCCGCCGGGACGTCTGCGCCCTGCATTCCGAGCTGACCCGCTACGAACTGGTCGTGTGGACTGCGGGGAACATCTCCGGGCGTATCCCCGGCCATGAGCTGATGGTCATCAAGCCCTCGGGCGTCTCCTACGACGAGCTGGCGCCCGAATTGATGGTGGTCACCGACCTGCACGGGACTCCGGTGGACGGTGACGGAACGGCTTACTGGGGGAATCCCGGGCTCTCCCCGTCCTCGGACACCGCTGCCCACGCCTACGTGTACCGGAACATGCCCGAGGTGGGCGGAGTGGTCCACACGCACTCCACGTACGCCACGGCCTGGGCGGCGCGCGGCGAGGAAATCCCGTGCGTGCTGACCATGATGGGCGACGAATTCGGCGGATCCATCCCGGTGGGCCCCTTCGCGCTGATCGGCGACGACTCGATCGGCCGCGGCATCGTGGACACCCTCTCGGCATCCAATTCGCCCGCCGTCCTGATGCAGAACCACGGCCCCTTCACCATCGGCAAGGACGCCCGCGCCGCCGTCAAGGCCGCCGTCATGTGCGAAGAGGTGGCCCGCACGGTGCATATCGCACGGCAGCTCGGCGAGCCCATGCCCATCGACGGGGCCAAGATCGACTCCCTCTACGAGCGCTACCAGAACGTCTACGGCCGCTAGGCCCAAGCAACCGGGCCGCTAGGCCCAAGCACCAGGCCGCTAAGCGTCCGCCCCCACGAACGTCAAGGAGACACCATGCCCACCGCCAACACCACGTCCCTGGACCATTACGAAGTCTGGTTCCTCACCGGCAGCCAGCACCTCTACGGTGAGGACGTCCTGAAGCAGGTGGCTGCCCAGTCCCGGGAAATCGCCGAGCTCCTGAACGCCTCCTCCGAGGTGCCGGTCAAGCTCGTCTGGAAGCCCGTGCTGACCGATTCGGACGCCATCCGCCGCACCGCCCTGGAAGCGAACTCGGACGACTCGGTGATCGGCGTGACCGCCTGGATGCACACCTTCAGCCCGGCCAAGATGTGGATCCAGGGCCTGGACCTGCTCCGCAAGCCGCTGCTCCACCTGCACACCCAGGCCAACCGGGACCTGCCCTGGGCGGACATCGACTTCGACTTCATGAACCTCAACCAGGCAGCCCACGGCGACCGCGAATTCGGCTACATCCAGTCCCGCCTGGGCGTGCCGCGCAAGACCGTCGTGGGCCACGCCTCCAACCCGAAAGTCGCCCGCCAGCTCGGCACCTGGCAGCGGGCCGCCGCGGGCTGGGCCGCCGTCCGCGCCCTGAAGCTGACCCGCTTCGGTGACAACATGCGCAACGTCGCGGTCACCGAGGGCGACAAGACCGAAGCCGAGCTGCGCTTCGGCGTCTCGGTCAACACCTGGTCGGTCAACGAACTCGCCGACGCTGTCCACGCGGCGGCGGAGTCCGACGTCGACGCCCTGGTTGCCGAGTACGAGCGCCTCTACGACGTGGCGCCGGAGCTCACGGCGGGCGGCGCCCGCCACGAATCGCTGCGCTACAGCGCCCGGATCGAACTGGGCCTGCGGTCCTTCCTGGAAGCCAACGGCTCCGCGGCCTTCACCACCTCCTTCGAGGATCTGGGCGAGCTCCGGCAGCTCCCCGGCATGGCTGTGCAGCGGCTCATGGCCGACGGCTATGGCTTCGGCGCCGAGGGTGACTGGAAGACTGCCATCCTGGTCCGCGCCGCCAAGGTGATGGGCGCCGGGCTGCCCGGCGGGGCCTCCCTGATGGAGGACTACACCTACCACCTCGCGCCCGGCTCGGAGAAGATCCTCGGCGCCCACATGCTCGAAGTCTGCCCGTCCCTGACCGCCGCCAAGCCGCGCGTCGAGATCCACCCGCTCGGCATCGGCGGCAAGGAAGACCCGGTCCGGATGGTGTTCGACACCGACGCGGGCCCCGGCGTCGTCGTCGCGCTGTCCGACATGCGCGACCGCTTCCGTCTCGTGGCGAACGCCGTTGACGTCGTCGACCTCGAGCAGCCGCTGCCCAACCTGCCGGTGGCGCGGGCGCTCTGGGAACCGAAGCCCGATTTCGCCACCTCTGCCGCCGCGTGGCTCACCGCCGGCGCGGCCCACCACACGGTATTGTCCACGCAGGTGGGCCTGGACGTGTTCGAGGACTTCGCCGAGATCGCCAAGACCGAACTCCTGACCATCGACGAGGGCACCACCATCAAACAGTTCAAGAAGGAACTCGCCTGGAACGCCGCCTACTACAAGCTGGCAGGCGGGCTGTGACCGGGCACCGGGCTGTGACCAGGCAAAACACCGTGAACGAATACCGCATCCGCTCGGGGGAGTACAGCGCCGTCATCACGGCACGCGCCGCGGCCCTGCGCGAACTCCGGCACGGGGAACGGGACATCGTGGTCCCGTTCCCCGCCGGCGGGCCGATCCCCGACTACCGCGGCATCATCGCCGCGCCCTGGCCCAACCGGATCGCCGACGGTCAATACACCTTCGACGGCGTCGAATACCACGTCCCGATCAACGAGCCCGCCCGGAGCTGCGCCCTCCACGGCTTTCTGTTCGAACTGGACTGGACCCTTGATTCGCAGGAGGAATCCGCCGTCACCCTTTCCTGTTCACCCGCGCCGACGGCGGGATACCCGCACGCGCTGCGCCTCGCCGTCGAATACCGGCTGACGGACGCCGGCCTGCGGATCGCCGTCACCGCGGCGAACCTTGGCCGTACGGCCGCGCCGTACGGCGTCTGCCCGCACCCGTACCTGGTGGCAGGCCCGTCGCCCCTGGACCAGTGGATCCTGGAAATCCCGGCCGGGGCATGCCTGGAAGTCACCCCGGATCGCCTGCTGCCCAAGGAAACGCGCAGCGTGGAGGGCCACGCCTTCGACTTCCGGTCGCCCCGCGCCATCGGCGCCACCGAGATTGACCACGCCTTCACGGACATCGCGTTCGACGGCGGCGGCCAGGCCCGAGTGCTCGTCCGGGACCCCGGCGGGACCGGCGTCGGGATGTCCTGGGACAGCAGCTGCCGGTGGCTGCAGATCCACACCGCGGACAAGGAAGCCCCGGCGCTGAACCGCCTGGGCCTGGCCGTGGAACCCATGAGCTGCCCCCCGGACGCCTTCAACAGCGGAACGGACCTCGTGCGGCTCGAAGCAGGCGCCACGCACAGCACGGCGTGGACTATTTTCGCGGTGTGACCGGGCGGCCTGAGCCAGCTAATCCGCGGACCAGTCAATCCTGCAGGGCCTTTCCTTGCATACCGCTCGAAGTCAGAGGCGCCCGCGCTCCGGCGAGATCGAACTCTGCGTTTGAACCCGAAATGTACAGTGAATGCCCTGTTGTCTCCACCTTGCGAAAACAACAGGGCATTCAATGCTCTATACAATAGGCTCACTGAGTAGCAAATCGGTCGATGACTCCAGCCTTAGCTTGCCTATATGAGGCATCATCAGTGAATCGTGATGCTCTTGATCCAAATTCCGGTCGGATTTGGATTTGACCAAGATGACCATTTCCCGAGGTAAAATGACCCGTCGGAAAAGCCGCCCGAATAGTAAGTCACTGTTATCGCGTTATTTCCACTTGAAATTCTGGCAATAGACTGTCTGAGTTGGGGCGGGATGATAGTCAATCCGGCGTAGGCAAAGCAGTCGCTCTGACCATTGAACTGCGTTATTTTGAGGTAATCGGTACGGGTTCCGCATTGCACCATGGTCGTGGCGTTGGCCGCAGTCGCAGCAACGAGCGGAACTCCTAGGCCTAATACGATGCTAACCAGCGCTGATGAAACTAAACGACCCACTTTCAATGTATCCCCCAAATTTTGAAGTCCGGTTGGAATCCAGATCCTTGCATCATCTTGAACGACTGTCAATCAATCCTGTATTCAAAATTGTTGCGACGCAATTGTTGTCGCTCGTTCGCTCCCTCGGAATTGTGCGACGTCCGAGAGTAAGGCCAAACGCGCGGCCCAGGTTTGCGATGCACAAATAGGTAGTCGCCCATGGATTCCCGGAGGCGGCTGTCAATCCTGCGATTTAGAGAACGCGGCTGAGGAATTCCGTGGTGACCGCGTGCTGAGGGTTTGGTGTAGTCGGATTGTTCCAGCTAGCGGTGTAGCGTGTCAACGGAAATAGGAGCAAAACGAAAAACAGGATTTGATTATGTTTTCGGGGCAGGTTGAGAATATTTCGGGCCTCCTGGCTTTGCCTGACCCCTGAATTTCAACTCTGGTTTGGACCGCGGCCCCTGCGCCCGGAAACACGGCCGCGGTCCAAACCGTTAGTCTTCCGCGACCTCGATGTGAGTGGGATCCAGGACCCGGCGCAGGAACTCCTGCGTACGTGGCTGCTGTGGGGCGCCGATGACGCGCTCGGCTACGCCTTCCTCGACCACCACGCCGCCGTCCATGAAGACCACACGGTCGGCTACTTCGCGGGCGAAGGCCATTTCGTGAGTGACCACGAGCATGGTCATGCCTTCGCGGGCGAGCTTGCGCATGACGGCGAGCACGTCGCCGACCGTTTCGGGGTCGAGCGCCGAGGTGGGCTCGTCGAAGAGCATCAGCTCGGGGTTCATGCTGAGCGCACGGGCGATGGCTACGCGCTGCTGCTGCCCGCCGGAGAGTTGGTCAGGGAAGCGCTTGGCGAGGTGCCCCAGGCCAACACGTTCCAAGTTCGCCTGGGCGATCTTGTCAGCTTCGCCCTGGGAGCGCTTGAGCACCTTGGTCTGGGCAATAGTGCAGTTCCGCAGCACGTCAAGGTGCGGGAAGAGGTTGAACTGCTGGAAGACCATGCCTACTTTGCGGCGCATCTTGTCGATGTCCACGTCCGGGTCGGTGGCTTCGAAGCCGCCCACCTGGATGGCGCCTTCGTTGGGCTGTTCGAGCAGGTTCACGCAGCGCAGCAGGGTGGACTTGCCGGACCCGGAGGGACCGATCAGGCAGACGACCTCGCCCGGCCGTACTTCCAGGCTGATGCCCTTGAGGACTTCGTTGGAGCCGTAGGATTTGCGGAGGTCCTTGATTGACACGCCGGCGGCGTGCACCGTCTGGGTACCGCCGGGGTTGGTGGTTTCGACGTCGTTCATGGCTTCCTGCCTATCGCTTGGTCCGCGCGCTGCGGCTTTCGAACTTCCGGGCCAAGAGGCTCAACGGGATGGTGACCACGAGGTAGAACGCGCCTGCCACCAGGAGGGGAGTCAGACCGGCGCCGAGGCTGGAGATGCCGTCGCGGCCGAACTTGGTGAGTTCGTACTGGGACGCGGTCAGGCCCAGCACGTAGATCAGGGAGGAGTCCTTGGTCAGCAGGATGATCTCGTTGGTCAGCGGCGGCAACACGATCTTGAAGGCCTGCGGGATGATGATGGTCACCATTGCCCGCCACTGTGGCATGCCCAGGGAGCGGGCCGCTTCCAGCTGTCCCTTGGGGACCGCTTGGAGGCCGGCGCGCAGTGTTTCGGCGATGTAGGCCGCTGCCACCATGCCCAGAGACACCATCACCACCACGAAGATGGGCCACTGCACGCCGAAGGCCAGCGGGACGCCGTAGCCGAAGGCGATGAAGACCAGAAGGGCGGGGATGCCACGGAAGAACTCGATGTAGCCGGTGGCGATCCAGCGGTAAAGCGGGAAGGTGGAAAGCTTCATGAGGGCCAGCAGCAAACCGCCGGAGAGGCCCACGATGAAGCCGAGCGCTGTGTAGATCAGCGTATTGACTAACCCGGCGGTGAAGATCCCGGGGAACATCGGGCCGATCCTGCCGAAGTTGAAGACGTTGGCGCTGATGGTCTTCCAGTCGGTGGCCAGCAGCAGGGCGGCAATTGCCACCACGAAGATTCCTGCTTGGACGTACAGGCTGGTTTTGGCTCGTTGACGTGCGGTCATTGCCATGGTGTTCTCACATTCATGTTGCGCGGCGGAGGCCCCGTGCAGACGCTCACACGGGGCCTCGCAGCGTATGTCTCAGGCCGGACGTACTACTTTGCGGCTTCGCCGAAGTAGGTGGTTTCGAGCTTCTTCAGGGTTCCGTCGTCGGTGAGGCGCTTGAGGGTCGCGTTGACCTTCTCGGCCATGGCGGTGTTGCCCTTCTTGATGGAGATGCCGAGCTTTTCACCCGTTGCGTAGTTCTCCACGCGCTTGAACTTGGTGTCGTCCTTGATGGCGTAGCCGAGCACGGACTGGTTGCCCAGGGCGGCGTCGATGGTACCTGCCTTGAGGGCCTGGACCAGGAGGCCGGTGTCCTCGAACTGCTGTGCGTCAAGGCCCTTGTCCTTGGCGTACGCGGCGCCGGTGGTGGCCTGCTGCACACCCACCTTCTTGCCCTTGGCGCTGTCGATGTTCGTGATGCCGGAGGCGTCCGAGGCGACGAGGGTGAGGTCGTCGTTCAGGTACGGGTCGGAGAAGTCCATGACGTTCTTGCGGGTGTCCGTGATGGAAATCGAAGAGATGGAAACGTCGCAGCCGGTCAGCGCGGTACCGGTTTCGATGGCCTCGAAAGAGCTGTCCACAACGTTGAGCTCGGCGTTCAAGTCCTTTGCCAGTTCATTGGCGATGTCGATGTCAAAGCCGACGATCTTGCCGTCTTTCTGATACTCGAAGGGCTCGTAGGGGATGTCGGAGCAGACGGTGAGCTTGCCTGCGTTGATCAGGCTGACCGAGCCGGAGCTGCTTGCTGCAGGTGCAGGAGCGCCGCCACCGCAGGCGGTCAGGGCGAGTGCACCGGCAGCGAGGAGACCTGCCGCCTTCACCTTGGAACTGCCGAGGAACGAACGGGAGATATGCATTTGTTTACCTTTTGTTGCGGGGGACTCGAAGCAAATCGGTCTTTAGTGTAGCGCCGACCGTGAGATGTTCGTCACAGGAAACTAAGTTTCACTATTGGATAACCAACTCATCCAAAAATCAAGCCTATCCCTGCCAAGCAAGTCTCTAATCCCAGATTCTTCGGCTACATGGGCGAAAAAACCACGCCGCAGCGCCGGTCAGTTCTGGATGCCGAGGGACTCGAGCATCGGGCGGAACTTCGCCCAGGTCTCGGCAAGCTCGGTTTCCGGCACCGAGCCCTCCACGATCCCGCAGCCCGCGAACATCCGCACCGAGGTGGGGGACTCGATCACGGCCCCGCGCAGGGCGATGCCCCATTCCCCGTTGCCTGCGGCATCCAGCCAGCCCACCGGCCCGGCGTACGGTCCGCGGTCCATGTGCTCAAGCCGCCGGATCAGGGCGCCGGCAACGGTGGTCGGCGTGCCGCAGACCGCCGCCGTGGGATGCAGGGCGTTGATGAGTGCCAGGCACGTGGGGACGTGCCCTTCGATGTCGGCGAGTTCGGCCTTCACGTCCGAGGCCAGGTGCCACACGTTCGGCAGTTCCAGGATGAACGGCTCGCTGTGCGCGTTCATGGCCTCGGAGAACGGTGCAAGTTGGGTGGTGAGCGACTGGATGGCGATTTCGTGTTCGTGCCGCTGCTTCTCCGAGCCGGCCAGCACCCGTTCCGCATATTCCATGGGGGAGCCGTCCACGCCCTCGGCGTCGCGCCGGTCAAGCGTTCCGGCCAGGACCCGGGCCTGGGCGGTGCGGCCCTCCACCTGGATCAGCATTTCGGGGGTCGCGCCCACCAGGCCGTCCACGCCGTACGTCCAGCACTCCCGGTAGTTGCGCGTGAGGTTCCGCAGCACCTCCGCCGAACGGACGCCGTCGGGCAGGGTGGCCACGACGTCGCGCGCGAGCACCAGCTTCTCGAGCTTCCCGGTGCGGATTTCGGCGACGCCGTCCGCCACCGCCTGCTTCCAGTCCTCCTCGCTCAGCGAGCCGCTCTTCAAAGTAAAGGATCGCCCGACGGCGGTGCTGCCGCCGTCGGGCGACCCGAGTCCGGTATCCGGGACATCAAGCCAGCCAGCCAGGGCGGCGCGCGCGCCGGCTTCGGTGAGTTCGACGTCGTCGAGGGTCAGTTGGGTGAGCCAGGAGCGCCCGTCGCGGATGCCCACCACGATTTCGGGCAGGATCAGGCGGGACTCGAACGGCGAGGTCTTGGAAAAAGCGAAGGTCCCGAAAGCGAGGGGGCCGGTGCCGGGAATGCCCACATGGTCGGTGATCTCGGCTTCGATGACCATGTGCCGCCACCAGATATCGGCCTCGAGGAAGCGTTCGGGGCCGCTGCCGGTGAAGCGGGTGAGCTCGCCGAAGGCCACGAGTCCGTCCTCGCGGCGCGTCCAGCAGAGGGCGTCGTCCCGCACCAGAAACGACGGCAGCCCCCCGGCGGTGGCGTCTTCATCGAGGGGGACTGTCAAGGTGCGGAGCGTGCTCGTCATGATGGAACAACAGTACTCCGGGGATTGTCTGAGACAATTGCTGGGTGAATCGAGCATCCTTGGAAAAGCGCCCGGACGAAGTTGCGACGATGTTTGACGATGTCGCCCCCAAATACGATGTCGTGAACGACGTCCTTTCCATGGGGCAGACCCGGCGCTGGCGCCGGGTGGTGGTCGAAGCCGTGGACGTCAGGAAAGGGCAGCGGGTGCTCGATCTCGCCGCCGGAACCGGAACCTCCAGCGAGCCGTACGCCGACGCCGGCGTCGACGTCGTGGCCTGCGATTTCTCCCTCGGGATGCTCAAGGTGGGCAAGCGCCGCCGCCCGGACATCAATTTCGTGGCAGGGGACGCCACCAACCTTCCCTTCGCGGACAACAGCTTCGATGCCACCACCATTTCCTTCGGTCTGCGCAACGTGAACGAACCGCACAAGGCCCTCGCGGAAATGCTGCGCGTGACCAAGCCGGGCGGACGCCTGGTCATCGCCGAATTCTCCGCGCCCGTGGTGCCGTTGTGGCGCACCATGTACACCGAATACCTGATGCGCGCCCTCCCTGCGATCGCCACCAAGGTCTCCTCCAACCCGGATGCCTACGTCTACCTCGCCGAATCCATCCGCGCCTGGCCGGACCAGGACCACCTGGCCGCGTGGCTGCAGGAAGCCGGCTGGCAGGATGTCACCTACCGCAACCTCAGCGGCGGCATCGTGGCCGTGCACCGCGCCTCCAAACCGGCCAACGGGCACTCGGACAGCGTTCCCGTGGCCAAGCTGCGCCGCCAGCTCAAGCCGCGCCGCACCTCCTAGTTCCGGTTCTCCCCGTAGTTATCCAAGGACGTTGTGAACGTACTGATTGTTGGCGCCGGGCCCGCCGGGTCCACCGCCGCGTATTACCTTGCCCGCGCCGGAGTGGACGTGACCGTGCTGGAAAAGACCAGCTTCCCGCGGGAAAAGGTCTGCGGCGACGGCCTCACCCCACGTGCGGTCCGTGAAATCCAGAAGCTCGGCCTGCCGCACGCCGAGGCCGACGGTTGGCGCCGCAACAAGGGCCTGCGCCTCATCGCTGGCGGTCGCACCATCGAACTGCCCTGGCCGGACGTCTCCGATTTCCCCAGCTACGGGCTGATCCGGACCCGCCTCGGCTTTGACGAGGAACTGGCCCGGCACGCCCAGGCGGCGGGCGCCGTCGTCCTGGAACGCCACAGCGTCACCGAAGCGCTCCGGAACGAGGACGGCCGCGTCATCGGCGCACGGGCCGCGATCCTCGACGGAGCCGGACGCAAGACCGGCGAAACGCGCGACTTCCATGCCGACGTCGTCCTCGCTGCCGACGGCAACTCCACCCGGACGGCCGTCTCGCTGGGCATACACAAGCGCGACGACCGGCCGCTCGGCGTCGCGGTGCGCACCTACTTCACCTCGCCGCGCACGGACGACGACTGGATGGAAGGCTGGCTGGAACTTCCCGGCAAGTCAGGCAAACCGCTGCCCGGCTATGGCTGGGTGTTCGGCGTCGGCGACGGCACCTCCAACGTGGGCCTGGGCATCCTGAACTCCTCCAAGGAATTCGGCAAGCTCGACTACAAACAGGTCCTGCGCGAGTGGACTGCAGCCATGCCCGCCGAGTGGGGCTTCACCCCGGAGAACCAGGTGGGGGAGATCCGCGGCGCCGCGCTGCCCATGGGCTTCAACCGCACCCCGCACTACTCGCCAGGGCTCCTGCTGCTGGGCGACGCCGGCGGCATGGTGTCCCCGTTCAACGGCGAAGGCATCTCCTACGCCATGGAGTCCGCGCGCTTCGCCGCGGAGTTCATCATCGACGCTTCAGCCCGAGCCGCTTCCGCCGGAACCTACGACGCCGACGCGCACCTGGCGCGCTACGCGGACCATGTACGGGGGCAGTGGGGATCGCACTTCACCCTGGGCCGGGCATTTGCCGCGCTGATCGGCAAGCCTGCCGTCATGAAGCTCGCGCTGCGGACCGGCATGCCGTTGCCGCTGCTCATGCGCTTCGTGGTCCGCATGTTGGCCAACCTCACCGATTCCTCCGCCAAGGGCCTCGAAGACCGTGTGATCCGGGTACTCGAAGCCATGGTGCCGGCCACGTCCAACAGTGGCGCTTTGAGGGCGGCCGGCTCCGACACCGCGGTTTCCGCAACGACTAGTTAGGGTTAAGCCTGTGACTCACTCTGCCGAACACAGCTGGACGCATGCAGGGCACGGACTGCCCGACACTGCGGAACCCGCTCCCAGCACCACTGCGATCGCCACGGGACTGCAGCTACCCGCGGGATTCGCTGCCATCGCCGCCGACGCCGAGCTGGGCCCTGCCATCACCACGAACCTCGCCCGCGTGGAGAAGCAGCTCCGCGAGGCCATCGCCAACTCGGACCCGCTGGCGGACGCAACGTCGCGTCACCTGGTGGAAGCAGGCGGCAAGCGCATCCGGCCGCTACTCACGCTACTGTGTGCGCACCTGGGTGACGCGTCCCGGCCCGAAGTGGTGCAGGCCGCCGTCGTCGTTGAACTGACCCACCTGGCCACGCTCTACCACGACGACGTGATGGACTCCGCCCCGTTCCGCCGCGGCGCTCCCACCGCCCACGAGGTGTGGGGCAACTCCGTGGCGATCCTCACCGGTGACCTCATCTTCGCCCGCGCCTCGATCCTGGTGTCCGAACTCGGCTCCCGTGCCCTGGGCATCCAGGCCCGCACGTTCGAACGCCTGTGCCTGGGGCAGCTGCACGAGACCGTGGGCCCGCGTGAAGACGAAGACGCCGTGGAGCACTACCTGTCCGTCATCGCCGACAAGACCGGCTCCCTGGTTGCCGCGTCCGGCCAACTCGGCGCCATCTTCGCCGGGGCCGACGAGGCGTTTGAGGACGTCTTGGTGGAGTACGGCGAGAAGGTCGGTGTGGCCTTCCAGTTGGCCGACGACGTCATCGACGTCACCGGGGTCAAGGTCAAGTCCGGCAAGTCCCCGGGGACCGACCTGCGCGAAGGCGTGCCGACCTTGCCGGTGCTCCTGCTCCGCAAGGCCGCGGCGAACGGCGATCAGTCCGCCGTTTCGCTGCTTGAACTGGTGGACGGCGACCTGTCCTCGGATGCAGCCCTGGCCGAGGCCGTTGCCGGGCTCCGCGAGCACCCGGTCACCGCCGAGTCCTGGGTGATTGCCCGCCAGTGGGCCGCTGAGGCCGTGGCGGCCCTGGCGCCGCTGCCGGAGGGCGTGGTGAAGGACTCGTTGAGCAACTTCGCGCACGCCGTGGTGGAGCGCAGCAGCTGACTTTTTCCTGGAACACCCAACTGACAACTGCGAGTCAGTTGGGTGTTCCTGCTTAGCGGCTTAAACGGAATGACCCCGGTTCCCCGCAACGTTACGAGTCAAACGTTGCGCGAAACCGGGGCCATAATCTCCGTTCGCATCAGACCCACCGGAGGCATTTAGTGAATCCGTGAAACAGCTTATGACAACTTTGTCATAAGCGCAACCCTGGCGGTCAACTCTCATTTACGAATGGAGGCGCGGGTGGCCTGCCGGCGCGCTTCGCGGACCTGCCGGGTCCTTCCTGACCCTGTTCGCCACGACGAACCGCGCGACACGCCGGCCAAGCGGCGAAATGGGCCCCTCAAGCCCTGAAACAAAGTCAGGAAGGCCGGTCCGTTATCCACAAAGGCGTTCCCGGCCCCTCCAAACTGCTCCTCCGGCTGGTGGAGTTGTCACATGGACCTCGTTCAATTTGTCCGCACGCGGGGCGGAGTGGCCAGAACGGCGCAGCTCCGGAAGGCCGGATTTTCCAAGAGGGAGCTGTCGGAAGGCCTGCAGGATGGCCGGTTGAGCCTGGTCCGCAGGGGTGTTTACGCCGTCGAAGAGCCGGACCGGGCAATCCTTGCCGCGGTGCAGGCGAACGCGAAACTGAGCTGCGTCTCGGCAGGCCGGTTTTATGGCCTGTGGCAACTCCGCGAGCCCGGAACGCCGGAAGAGCCCGGAACGCTGCACGTTAGTTGCGGCAACGGAGTCCCCAAAGCAGGCATGGTGGACCATTCGAGCTGCGTTCATCCAGCCCACCCCTACTTGCCCGTGGCAGGCCTGGCGGACGTGCTTCTCCATGCCATGCGCTGCCTGCATGAGCTTGAGGCCCTGGTAATGGTCCAATCCGCCGTCAGCCAAGGAAGCATCACGGTGGACTTCCTGCGGCAGAAGCTCCCGGGAAACCGGAACGGGGTGGCCCGCTCAGTGCTGGACCTCGTGATCCCGCGGGCGGACTCCTTGACGGAGGTGCTGGCCCGCACCCACTTCATCCGCGCGGGCCTCATGGTCCGGATGCATGCCGAGGTGCCGGGCGTGGGTGAGATCGACTGCCTGATCGAGGACTGCCTGGCCGTGGAGCTTGACGGCGGCAGCCACATGGAGCCGCGGCAGGTGAAGAAGGACCACCGGCGGAACAACGCCGCACTCAGGGCCGGACTGTTGCCCTTGCGGTACTACTACGACGACGTCGTGCACCATCCGGAGCGGATGGTTGCACAGGTGCTCACTGTCCTGCGCCTGAGGGAAGCGGGAACGTTCGGCTCAGGGCAGGCTTCGCCGTTCTTTCCCGACCCTGATTGACACGCAAAAGGCCGCGACGCGCCGTGGGAGAGGCGTGTCGCGGCCCTGCGGGTTTCAAAGAGGGTCAGGAAGGACGGCAGCAAGTCCAGGTCCCGGCAATCCGGCCCGCAGTACGAACCCTAGTCCTCGTCGCTGAAGGCCCAGTCGAACATGTCAAAGACGAACTCGGAGAACGTGCCGTCCTCGCTTTTCCACTGCCCGCGGACGTTGTTCCGGCGCCACACGATGGGGTCCGGGACGCTGAGGTCGGACACGCGGAAGCCCCAGGTGAAGCGCTCCTCTTCGTCCTCGAGGAACATGAGGAAGCCTTCGTCGTCCACTTCGAGTTCCTCGGGGTCCCAAAAGTAGTGGTAGGCCTCCATGAGGTCTTCGCAGCCGCCGAGGGCGAGGTAGAACTCGCGCAGGACCAGGGGGATGGTGAAGCTGTGGGCGGAAAGTGCCTCGTCCAGCTCGGCCGGAGTCAGGCCGTCTTCTTCCTGCCATTCGTCCTCGAGATACTTCGGAACAAGCGCACGGAACTTCTCGAGGAACATCTCAGTCATGGCTTCCATCCTAGCCAATCAGGGGCGTCGGAATTTCTTCCGCTGGCGCACCCTGACTTTCGTACCGTGGGCCGTCCGGTACCAGCCGCGCACGGCCAGCGGCACCCGCCAGCTCCAGCGCCACGCGGCCACCCGGAACAGGAAGACGGCGGCAGCAACGAGGGCGGCGCTGACCCCGTTGAAGGTGCCGCTGTGCCACAGCCACGTGGTCAGCCCCGCCCCCAGGAAGGCGGGCAGGGCGTAGAGGTCGCGGTCGTTGAAGAGCGAGGGGACTTCGTTGGCGGTGATGTCCCGCAGTACCCCGCCGCCCACCGCCGTGGTCACGCCCAGAAGGATGGCGGCCACCGGGTTCATCCCGGACGCCAGGGCCTTGACGGTGCCGGTGATGCAAAACAGGGCCAGCCCGCCGGCGTCGAACAGGGTCAGCAGCGACGTGAAGCGCTGGACGCTGAAGAACAGGAAGTACACCAGCCCCGCGGCGAGCACCGGCAGAAGCAGGTACACGGGATTGCTGAAGGCCGCCGGAATACCGGCGCCGATGATGATGTCGCGGATCACCCCGCCGCCAAGCGCAACGAGGCCGGCCAGCATGAGTGAGCCGATGATGTCGAACTGCTTGCGGGCAGCCAGGAGCGAGCCCGACACCGCAAAGAAGAACACACCCGCCAGATCCAGCCATGCCAAGGCCAGGTCGAAGCTGAACACGCGCAGGTCTCCTCAGTCGTTAGGGATTGTCATCAAGGCGGACAAGTACTGACCCAACGTTACGCTGGGGGAATGAGCGAACCCGTCCTGATTGCCTGTGCCCACGGAACCCGCAACGCAGAGGGCCAGGCAGCCATCCGCCAGGTCCTCGCCGAGATCGAGGCGCTGCGACCGGGGCTGCAGGTGGTCGAAGCCTACGTGGACGTCCAGGAGCCGGAACTTTCCGCGGTGGTGGCGGGCCTGCCTGAGGGGACGGCCGCCGTCGTCGTTCCCCTGCTGCTGGGCACCGGCTACCACGTGAAGGTGGACATCCCCAAGGCAATCAAGGCCCGTCCGGAGGTTACCGCGGCGCCGCCGCTGGGCCCGGACCCGCGGCTGGCCGGGCTGCTCGCCGAGCGCCTGCGCGAGGCCGGGCTGCGCGAGGACGACGGCGTGCTGCTCGCCGCCGCGGGGTCCTCGCTGCCGGACGGCTCCGTCGATTCCGAGGAGCAGGCGCGGCTGCTCGCCGAGCTGCTGCCGAACAAGGTGCGCGTCGCCTACGGTGCCAGTGCCGAACCGAACGTGCCCGACGGCGTCGCGGCCCTGCGTGCTGAACTCACCGGCGGCGACCCGGACGGGGGAGCGGGCCGGGTGGTCGTGTCGTCCTACCTGCTTGCCACGGGGTACTTCCATGACCAGCTGTTCAAAGCGGAGGCCGACATTGTTACGGCACCGGTGCTGCCATCCCCGGTGCTCGCGGAGATTGCGCTGGAACGGTACGACGCCGCCGTCGCGCTCCTGCCCTAACGCCGCAAAAATGCAAGGCCCGCGGCGTGTTCGTGACGAAATGTTTCCCTAGGTGACTTAGCGTTTCCGGACCTTTGTGACGCAATTCCGGCCACCCCTACAGTCGATGCATGACTGATACTGCTCTAGCCGGAGCGTCCGCGGACCAGGCTGCTCCGAAGCGCCCGGTGCGCGCGTCCCGCCCTGCCGCAAAACCCCATGGCCAGTGGAAGGTTGACGGCACCACGCCGCTCAACGCCAACGAAACCTGGAAGCAGGAAGACAACGGGCTGAACGTCCGCGAGCGTATCGAGTCCGTGTACTCCAAGAACGGCTTCGACTCGATCGACGGTACCGACCTCCACGGCCGCTTCCGCTGGTGGGGCCTCTACACCCAGCGCAAGCCCGGGATCGACGGCGGCAAGACCGCCACCCTCGAACCGCACGAGCTCGAAGACAAGTACTTCATGCTGCGCGTCCGCATCGACGGCGGCGCCCTCACCACCGAGCAGCTGCGCGTCATCGGCGAGATCTCGGTGGAGTTCGCCCGCGACTCCGCGGACCTCACCGACCGCCAGAACGTCCAGCTCCACTGGATCCGCGTGGAGGATGTCCCGGAAATCTGGCGCCGCCTCGAAGCCGTGGGCCTGTCCACCACCGAGGCCTGCGGCGACGTGCCCCGCGTCATCCTCGGCTCCCCGGTGGCCGGCATCGCCAAGGACGAGATCATCGACCCCACGCCGCTGATCCACGAGCTGTCCGAGCGCTTCATCGGCGACCCGGAACTGGCCAACCTGCCGCGCAAGTACAAGACCGCCATCACCGGCCACCCGTCCCAGGACGTGGTGCACGAAATCAACGACTTCGCCCTGGTGGGCGTGGTGCACCCTGAGCTCGGTGCAGGCTACGACCTCTGGGTCGGTGGCGGCCTGTCCACCAACCCCCGCCTGGCCGAACGCCTGGGCGTGTTCGTCTCCGCGGACGTTGCTGCCGAAGTCTGGCTGGGCGTCACCAGCATCTTCCGCGACTACGGCTACCGCCGCATGCGCACCAAGGCCCGCCTGAAGTTCCTCATGAACGACTGGGGCCCGGCCAAGTTCCGCGAGGTCCTCGAGGACGAATACCTCGGCTTCAAGCTTCCGGACGGCCCCGCCGCGCCCAAGCCCTCCACCCCCGGCGACCACGTGGGCATCCACGAACAGAAGGACGGCAAGTTCTTCATCGGCGTCACCCCCACGGTGGGCCGCGTTTCCGGCTCGATCCTGGTGAAGCTCGCCGACACCCTGGAAGCCCATGGCTCCCGGCGCCTGCGCACCACCCCGCACCAGAAGCTCGTGGTGCTGGACGTGGAGAAGGACCAGGTGGAGCCGCTCGTGGCCGAGCTGGACACCTTGGGCCTGTCCGCCCGCCCGTCCCTGTTCCGCCGCGGCACCATCGCCTGCACCGGCATTGAGTTCTGCAAGCTGGCCATCGTGGAAACCAAGGCCACGGCCGCCACCGCGATCGCCGAGCTGGAGACCCGCCTGGCGGACCTCGTGGAGAGCAAGCAGCTTCCGCAGGCCCTGTCCCTGCACATCAACGGCTGCCCCAACTCCTGCGCCCGCATCCAGACGGCGGACATCGGCTTGAAGGGCATGATGCTGCCGACTCCCGACGGCGACCCCACGCCGGGCTTCCAGGTGCACCTGGGCGGCGGGCTCGCCAACAACGACCGCGCCGAGGCAGGCCTCGGCCGCACCGTCCGCGGCCTGAAGGTCACTGCCGAAGACCTGCCGGACTACGTCGAGCGCGTCGTCCGGAAGTTCGTCGCCGTGGGTGCCGAAGGCCAGACCTTCGCCGAATGGGCACACTCTGCCGATGAAGGAGACCTCCAGTGACAATCGCCACCAAGCGCACCGTCGAGGACCTCAAGGCGCTGGCCGAAGCCGGCGCGGGGGAGCTGGGCTGGAACCCCACCGCCCAGGACGTCATCGCCTGGGTGGCCCGCAACTTCGAGCTGCCCGCCGTCGCTGTGGCCTGCTCCATGGCCGACGCCGTCCTGCCGGCCCTCGTGGCTGACCAGATCCCCGGCGTCGAGGTGCTGTTCCTGGAAACCGGCTACCACTTCCCGGAGACCTATGCCACGCGCGACGAAGTCGCCGCGAACCTGCGGGTGAACGTGGTGGACGTCCTGCCGGAGAACACCGTGGAACAGCAGGACCGGCTCCTGGGCAAGGACCTGTTCGCCCGCGACGCCGCCCAGTGCTGCGCCCTGCGCAAGGTCCAGCCGCTGCGCCGCTCGCTGGCCGGCTACGAGGTCTGGTTCACCGGCGTGCGCCGCGACGAGGCCCCCACCCGGACCAACACCCCGGTAGTCACCTGGGACGAGTCCTTCGGGCTGGTCAAGGTGAACCCGATGGTCGACTGGACCTTCGACCAGCTGGTCGAGTACTCCGAGGACAACATCCTTCCCGTCAATCCACTCCTGAGCCAGGGCTACCCGTCCATCGGATGCCAGCCCTGCACCCGGAAGGTGGCCCCGGGCGAAGACCCCCGCGCCGGCCGCTGGTCAGGAACCGACAAGACAGAATGCGGACTACACACATGAGCACGTACACAACCGAGGAGCCCACGCAGGTGACCGACGCCGCAGTTTCCACGTCGACCCGACTGTCTTCCCTGGACACGCTCGAGTCCGAGGCCATCCACATCATCCGTGAGGTCGTGGCCGAATTCGAGCGCCCCGCGCTGCTGTTCTCCGGCGGCAAGGACTCCGTGGTGATGCTGCACCTGGCCACCAAGGCTTTCTGGCCGGGCAAGGTGCCGTTCCCGGTGCTGCACGTGGACACCGGCCACAACTTCCCGGAGGTCATCGACTTCCGTGACCGCACAGTGGAGCGCCTGGGCCTGAAGCTCGTGGTCGGCTCCGTGCAGGAGTTCATCGACCGCGGCGAACTCGCCGAACGCGCCGACGGAACCCGCAATCCGCTGCAGACCGTGCCGCTGCTGGACGCCATCCAGCGCAACAAGTTCGACGCCGTCTTCGGCGGCGGCCGCCGCGACGAGGACAAGGCCCGCGCCAAGGAGCGCATCCTGTCCCTGCGCGACGAGTTCGGCCAGTGGGACCCGCGCAACCAGCGTCCCGAGCTGTGGAACCTCTACAACGGCCGCCACACCGTGGGCCAGCACGTCCGCGCCTTCCCGATCAGCAACTGGACCGAGCTGGATATCTGGCGCTACATCGAGCGTGAGAACATCGAACTCCCCAGCCTGTACTACGCCCACCAGCGCGAGGTTTTCGCCCGCGACGGCATGTGGCGCGCGGTGGGCGAAGTGTCCCAGCCGCTGCCGCACGAAGAGGTCATCACCAAGACGGTCCGTTACCGCACGGTGGGCGACATGTCCTGCACCGGTGCGGTCGAGTCCGACGCTTACACCGTGGCCGACGTCGTTGTCGAAGTCGCCGCCTCCACCCTCACCGAACGTGGCGCCACCCGCGCAGATGACCGCATCTCCGAGGCCGCCATGGAAGACCGCAAGAAGGACGGCTACTTCTGATGAGCACCGAAACCGCACTGATTGAAAGCGGCCTGCGCGAATCCACGCTGTTCCGCTTCGCTACCGCCGGATCCGTCGACGACGGCAAGTCCACCCTGGTGGGCCGGCTCCTGCACGATTCCAAGGCGATCCTCGCCGACCAGCTCGACGCCGTTGCCCGCACTTCCGCGGACCGCGGGTTTGGCGGCGACAAGGGCGGCATCGACCTCGCCCTGCTGACCGACGGCCTGCGCGCCGAGCGCGAGCAGGGCATCACCATCGACGTCGCGTACCGCTATTTCGCCACCGACCGCCGCAGCTTCATCCTGGCCGACTGCCCGGGCCACGTGCAGTACACCAAGAACACGGTGACCGGCGCGTCCACCGCGGACGCCGTCGTCGTGCTCATCGACGCCCGCAAGGGTGTCCTGGAGCAGACCCGCCGCCACCTGTCCGTGCTGCAGCTGCTGCGCGTCGCCCACGTGATCGTGGCCGTGAACAAGATCGACCTGGTCGATTTCAGCGAGGACGTGTTCCGCGCCATCGAGGCCGACGTCCAGCAGGTGGCCCGCGACCTGGGCATCGGTGCCGACGGCATCAGCGACGTTCTGGTGGTCCCGGTGTCCGCCCTCGACGGCGACAACGTGGTGGACCGCTCCGTCCGCACTCCCTGGTACTCCGGCCCGGCCCTGCTCGAGGTCCTGGAGACCCTGCCTGCGGCCGATGAGCTGGAAAGCCACCTGGAGAGCTTCCGCTTCCCGGTGCAGCTGGTGATCCGTCCGCAGGGCGCCCTGGCGCCTGACGCGGTGGCCGGCGGGCTCGACGCCGAGGCGTACCGCGACTACCGCGCCTACGCCGGTCAGATCACCGAGGGCTCGGTGAAGGTCGGCGACCAGGTCACGGTGCTGAGCCCTGGCCACGAACCCCGGAACACCACGGTCACCGGCATCGACTTCGCGGGCCGGGAACTCGAGGAAGCTGCGGCCCCGCAATCCGTGGCGATCCGCCTGGCCGAGGAGATCGACATCGCCCGCGGTGACACGATCGCCGCCGCCGGCACGGTCGCGGACAGCACCGCCGACCTGTACGCCTCCCTGTGCTGGCTGTCGCCGAAGCCGCTGCGCGAAGGCGCCAAGGTGCTCGTGAAGCACGGCACCCGCACGGTGCAGGCCCTGGTGCGCAACGTCAGCGGCAAGCTGGACCTGGGCACTTTCAACGTCGAGGAAGCCTCCACCCTGGAGCTCAACGACATCGGACACGCCCAGCTCCGCCTGGCCGCGCCGCTGCCGGTGGAAAACTACCAGCGCCACCGCCGCACGGGTGCGTTCCTGGTGATTGACCCGCTCGACGGCAACACCCTGGCCGCCGGCCTGGTGAAGGACCACCCGGGCGACCACGAAGAAGAGCGCTACGTCATCTGAGGTTTGTGCGCCCTGAAGGGTGCCGCCTGCAACCGCAGCCTGTCCGCGAAGCCGGAACCGCAAGGTCCCCGGACGCGGATGGGCTGCGGTTTTTTGTTTGCCTTTTGTTCCTTGACGCACAGACATCCGATGTTTATGCTCGACTGACGATCGCAGTCTGACGCCGAACCATCGGGGAGCCAGTGCAGGAAATTACGAAGCCGAAGGGCACCCGGCCGTTGCGACTGGGCGCCAATTACACGCCAAGCCGCGGCTGGTTCCACAGCTGGCAGGACTTCGACTCCGACGAGGTCCGCCGCGACCTCGAGTCGATCGCGAAGCTCGGCCTCGACCACATCCGGGTGTTCCCGCTGTGGCCCGAACTCCAGCCCAGCCGCACCCTGATCCGGCGGAAGGCCGTGGAGGACGTCGGCGCCGTGGTGGACGCGGCCGCGGAATTCGGCCTGGACGCCAGCGTCGACGTCCTGCAGGGCCACTTGTCCAGCTTCGACTTCCTGCCGCCATGGCTCAGCGCGTGGCACCGCCGCAACGTTTTCACGGACCCGGAGGCCGTGGCGGCCGAAGCCCGCCTTGTCCGGGCCCTCGCCGCCGAACTCTCCGGCCGTCCCAACGCCCTGGGCCTCACCGTCGGCAATGAAACCAACCAGTTCGCTGCGCCATGGCACCCCGATCCCCACGTGCTCTCCGGCGACGAGGCGGGCGACTGGCTCGCCACGCTGCTGGGGGCCGCCAAGGCCGCCTGGCCCCGGGGGAGCCACCAGCATTCCTTCGACGACTCGGCCCTGTTCAACGAAGACATGGCTTTCACCCCGCGGCACGCGGCAACCCTGGGCGACGTGAGCACCGTGCACTCCTGGGTGTTCGGCGGTGCCGGCCAGCGCTACGGCGAACGCCACCCGGCCCTGGCGCACTTCGCCGACTACCTCGTCCAGTACGTCACGGCCTTCGCTGCGGACCCGGCCCGTCCGGTGTGGGTCCAGGAAGTCGGTGCACCCGCACCCTGGGTTGCCGCCGGGGATGCCGCGGACTTCGCCACCGCAACGGTGCGCCACCTCGCCGGCACCCCGAACCTCTGGGGCATCACCTGGTGGTGCTCGCACGACGTCAGCCGGGAGCTCGGGGACTTCCCGGAACTCGAATACTCGCTCGGCCTCCTGGACAGCAGCCGTCAGCCAAAACCCGCCGGGCTTGCCCTGGCCGAACTCATAGGTGAGCTGCGCACCGCGCCGCCCGCCGCCGTCGTGCGCAGGAACGCCATGGTCATCGCGCTCGACGACGAACAGAGCACCGCCGGGCGCGGCCGCTACGCCGTCACGGGGGAGTTCTTCGACACCTGGCTGCAGGCCGTCGTCGACGGTGAACCGCCGGCCCTGGTGCTGGAAAGCCGCGCCGCGGACCCCGCGTACCTCGCCGCCCGTGGCATCACGGACATCATCGGCACCTCCCGATCCCTCCGAAAGTGAACCCCATGCAGCACATCAAAGCCACCCCTGCCCAACTCGCCTGGCAGGCCGACCGGATGGGCGTCTTCTTCCACTTCGGCATCAACACCTTCCACGGCAAGGAGTGGAGTGACGGGACCCTGCCGGCGTCGTCGTTCAACCCCGCGCAGTTGGACGCCGCACAGTGGGTCCGCACCGCGCGGGAGGCCGGCGCGAAATACGTGGTGCTCACCGCGAAGCACCACGACGGTTTCTGCCTGTGGCCCACCGAGCTGACGGACTACTCGGTAGCGTCCTCCCCGTGGAAGGACGGCAAGGGCGACGTCGTGGCAGAGGTGGCGGCCGCGTGCCGGAAATACGGCTTGAAGCTGGGCCTCTACCTTTCGCCCTGGGACCGCAATGCCCAGTGCTACGCCGACTCCAAGGCCTACGACGAGTTCTACCTCGGCCAGTTGCGTGAGCTGTGCAGCAACTACGGGGAACTGCACGAACTGTGGTTCGACGGCGCCGGCTCCGAAGGCCACGAGTACGACTGGGGCCGCATCGCCGCCCTCATCGAGGAACTGCAGCCCGGCGCCATGGTGTTCAATATGGGCCAGCCGACCATCCGCTGGGTGGGCAACGAGGACGGCCTGGCCGCCGACCCGGTGGAGTACGTCGTGGAGCAGACCGACTTTTCCAACTACACCGTGGTCACCACCAAACTCGAGGAAGCCCTCTACCTGCCGCCGGAATGCGATGTCTCGATCCGCCCCGGCTGGTTCTGGCACGGAAATGAAGAACCCAAGACCCTTGAGCACCTGCTGGCCATCTACTACCGCTCGGTAGGCCTGGGCGCGAACCTGCTCCTGAACCTGCCGCCCGACGCCCGCGGCCTGCTCCCCGAGGAGGACGTGGAACGCGTGCGGGAATTCGGCGCCGAGATCGGCCGCCGTTTCGGCACGCCGCTGCCGGCGTCCCTCCGGGACCTGGGGGAGGGGCGCTGGGAGCTGGACTTCGGACGGCCCGTCACCATCGACCACCTGATGCTCGCCGAGGACCTGTCCGAGGGCCAACGGGTGCGGGGTCATCGGATCAGTGTTGCCGATCGTGTTCTGGACGCCGACGGCGGCCGGCCCGCTTCGGGAGCGACGCTTCTTGCCTCCGGCGGGACGGTCGGTTCCCAGCGCATTCACGCCTTCCCGGCCGTCACGGTCCAGCGGCTCACCGTTGAGCTGGACGGCTCCGGGGAAGCTCACGACGGCGCCCGGCTGGCCGCCGTCGACGGCTTCAGCACCGGCGCCGAAAGCGTGCCGGAGATCGCCTACCTGGCTCCCACCACCTACCCCGAAGACCACTGAATGCCCGCGCGGTTTCGCTGGACCGGTTCCGGTGCCCACCGGTTTCACCCCCGAAAATGTTGCTTGCCCGCTCAAATTTGACCGGGTGACCAACGTTTTCCGGGGGCATTTACGGTAGGGACGGAAGCGTCGTCGGGTCGAACCCGCCAACGTTCCGGTATATGACGCCGGATGAAGTTGCGTGACCCCGGGTTTCCACGCCGTTGAACGGCTAACAGGCCAGTCCCTACTGTGAATCCATGACCATGACGGACTGGTCCTTGCATGCCCTTCCAAGGCGATGTTGCGGGACCTGATTTTTCAGCCCCGCCCGCAACATCTTCAAAGGAACCCCGATGTCACAAACCCCAGAGCAACGTCCCGGCATGGTCCGGATCGTTGCCGGTGAGAGCAACAAGCCCAGGGCCGGGCGCGGCCTGAAAGTGGGCATCGCCGTCGGCCTGGCCCTGCTGATCGGCGGCGGTGCCGCGGTCGCTTCGGCGGTCGCCCGGAACAACGCCGCCCCGGCAGCCGCGCCCTCCCCGGCCGCTGAGCTGCGCCTGGGCTACTTCGGCAACGTCACCCACGCCCCGGCCCTGGTGGGGGTCAGCAAGGGATTCATCGCCAAGGAACTCGGCGCCACGAAGCTGAGCACCCAGGTCTTCAACGCCGGCCCGGCCGCGATCGAGGCCCTGAACGCCGGCGCGATCGACGCCACCTACATCGGCCCGAACCCGGCCATCAACTCCTTCGTCAAAAGCAAGGGCGAGTCCGTCCGGATCATCGCCGGTGCCGCCGCCGGCGGCGCGCAGCTGGTCGTCAAGCCCGGGATCACCTCAGCCGCCGGTTTGAAGGGCAAGACCCTGGCCTCCCCGCAGCTGGGCGGCACCCAGGACGTGGCGCTGCG